>JAHHHF010000113.1 GCA_019359495.1 Goleter apudmare HA4340-LM2 | reverse complement strand
GTCAGTAAGCTTTGTACAATTTCCATATGGCTATCGAGTCGGTGCAAGTTTTTTCTAATCAGCACCTTAATGGCTCGATAGCTTTCTTGTCTATTCCCTCAACTAAAAATTGTCCGGAGTATTGTTAACATAAAATTTTTAGGTTTGCCTTTGAGACAGAAAATATGAGAGAAAAGGCGTGAAATCTATATCCTAAATAAGCACTCTTCAATGCTTACCCACGCCCAACAACTAGTTAGTTTACTCTGTCAAAGAACTGATGCCGACGCAGTATCAAAAAGATAATTTAGAAGCGATGCTGGCATTATTCTTATAAGCACAAGGACATCCATTACCAGAACACAGCAAGATAAAATCCCCTAGCGCAATTAGCCGATTCTTAAACATAAACCCTGGGTCAACAAGGAAGATGATTAGAATAGTTCGCCACTACGCATTAGAAACAAAGCTATTAGCCGTAAGTTAGCCGATGGTAGACTTTTAAGGCGTTTGTATAAACAAGGTCAACAGGTTTATTTGTTTGGTTTAAGCTTTCCTGTTACTGTTTCTTGGTATTACTTAAAGCGCGATAATGGCAAATTAGAAAAACGTTTTATTTTGTCTACTCGCCCAATTAAAGCTTCTACTCTGAAGTGGTGGGGTAAACGTCGTTGGCAGATTGAAGGTTGGTTTAAAACCGCAAAGCATCGGTTTGATTTACACCGTTTTGGGCAAGAAACTCTACTGGGTATGTATCGCTGGCTGATTCTTTCTCTAACTGCCTACCTCATTGCTCATTGGACTTATCTCCATATAAAGTCTGCATCACCACCTGATTGGGGTGAGGCTGCACAAATAGCTCTTGAATCTATTTTCCCTCAAATAGTCGTGTATTTTCTTTTACTTAAAATTGAACGCCTCACTCCCATTGCACGTAGTTGTGGTTTTGACATTCATATTTCCAGGTGCAAGATGTGAGCCTACTCTTCGAGAACGCTTGCGCGAACTGCTTTCTGCCCTTTGCCTTCTGCCTTGTCATAACGAGAATTTTTAACACCGACCTACTTACCGTCAATTTCTGATGTTGATGTCATTATCTCTAATTTGTTTTCATACGTTGTATATATTGTCCAAAATTAATGCTAATTTTCAAAGCAGTACGCAGTAGAGCAGGAGTCAAAGCAAGTGCCCCTTCGTGCCACCAATAAATTTGTTGCCAGATGGCCTTGTACTCAGGTAAAAAGGGCTGAATCATATCTTTCCAAGTGTAACTCTTAGCTAGAAAAGGCACAAAATATTCATGTTCTAAACCTAATTCTATAGGAAAACTACCCCAAGCATTTGCTTCAGCGAAGGAAGGATTGAAGCAAAAAGTTTCAATCGCTTCTATCGTGGCAGAACGCACATCAGCCTGGGGATTAACTAAGCTTAAATCAAGTAGTAAGTTGTCAGTAAAACTGCATATTGTTTCCCGAACAATATGATAACCCCAGTTTATCACTTGTTGATTATATTCATTTTTAAGAACAGGTTTTATTTGCTCATCTACTTCTTGATAATCAACTACTGAACCATGATCTGCAACACAAGATATTTCCATGAGCGCAAATAAAAATCTATAGTTATCGCAGAAACCTAGATTATGTTCGATATCGAAGAAGTATGTCTCCGGTCTTCTAAATTGGTTTTTTAAAACTTGATGTCCTAAATACGGGAATAAGCTCACAGGGAGCTTACCTGTAGAAACAGACATAATGCTGGAAAGCATATAATGCAAGCTACCAGCAGCACCTACATCAACAAAACCAAATTCAGTTATATCTAACATTCCTTCTTGTTTTAAATACTTAAGCATAACCTGGCGCTTTTGGTCAGCATTGTGAAGAATGATCTCCTGTATATTTTCATTTTGAATCAATAGTTGATTCAGCTTTTTGCGTTCATCAAAAGTTGTATTACGTAACCAGTCTTTTTCCGTAATATCTATAGAAAACAGGCTAGATTTTATTTGTTCGGGATTGATATTAAGTCGGGATAGCATAGTGTGTACTGACAAAGGCGAGTCAACAGTAGCTGATGACCAAAAGATGCCATTTAAGTGTTCTTCATCCACACTGGTAATACTCGGAAGTAGCCAAGCACATCTACTACCGTAGAGGTAACGAAGTTCACAGTCAAAATCAAGCTTCTTGATTAACCTGCGTGCGATTTCGAGCAATATTTGACCATCTCTCGACACAAAGTAGAGTCGCTTTAAGCCTAATTTTTGAGCGCGTCCCAATACCCATAGGGTAAAACTAACTAATAGAGGAGCAATTACGCCCGCAGCAACATCACGTTGAGCTTCTTGTCTGGAAGATAAAGCAGGAACTGTTAAACGTGCTAATCTCGATGCTCCGGCCATAGCAGAAGATAAACCCTCTGTGCTCCATCTGTAAGAATCAAGAATTTTTTCATACCGATTCAGTTTGGCATTAAGAAATGGCCTAACTTTAAGCCCAACGTCCTTTGCAGATTGAACATCAGACCACAAGTCGTCACCACGATGAGACACTAAGTTAGGAGCAGTATCTTCACAGCGTAGAATTTCTCGGAACAGTTTACCTGATGCTTTTGATTTAGCATAGTCACACGATACATAACAGCGATCGCCTTTTAAATATAGACCATGATCAGCTAGCTGCTTTTGGATAAACTCAGTTCCCAAATACATATCCGATACAAAAATAATACGCTGGTTGAGATCGCGTGCCGACTGCACAAGTTCTCTGGCTTGGGGTACAGGGCGAATTAATTCAGCTTCTAACTCAAGTTCTAACTTCATCAACTCCTCACACTGCGTTTGAGTTAGCCCTAATGCATTTGCAAGTTCAGCATAAATTTGATGCAAATTTACTTGAGAATCGATACCGCCTGCATTTTGGAAAACACGCATTTGAGCATCGATACGAGCGTGAGCAAAGGCTTCTGGTGTATATTGCAAAAGTGATGAATATTGAATTTTTTTTCCTAAAAGAATAGCACCTGACTGTGGCGAACCAAATGCTCGCGTTAGCACAGTATCAAATACATCAAACGAAGCAATCTTAGTCATAATATTTGATTGGTTTTTTATTAGTTACCAAGAATTTTTTCGAGTTTATACTGCCTTCTGTTCATAGTAAAAAATATAGGTATTGACCTACTTCTTTTGCTGATGCTATTGCAGTTGAGCATATTTTATCAATCAGTAAATGATACTCTTAATATGGTCAGCAAGACGAATTGCTAAAGCAACAATGGTGAGTGTCGGATTCGCGGAGCCGCCTGTAGGAAATACTGAACTACCAGCTATATACAAATTACTAATTCCATGTACTCGACAATTCTCATCAACAACACCTTGTTTAGGATCTATATGCATACGGGTAGTTCCCATTTGATGGCATCCTGCCGCTAAAGAGCCACCCTCAGTGAGTAGTGGGGGAGGCCAAGAATTATCGTCATCGGAAAGCTCAATTATTAGCCTACCAAGTCCTGTACGACGAAGCTCCTCATCAATAATCTGCTGCACGCGAAGAATAGTTTGTTTATGAATTAAACTTAGTTGTAAATTTAGTTTCGCTTTATTCACACCGAGCCGATCCTGTTCACGACTAAGTGTAATGCGGTTGTTTGGATCGGGAACTTGCTCTAACTTAGTCTCAAGATTAAAAATTAGGGGACTAAGTAAGTGTTTTTTGAAAATCTTTTTAAATGAGTTATCAGCTAAATATTTGAAGTGGTTAATGTTATCTTTCAAACACCATGGAAATTTAAAATCTGTCAAATTATCGGTATTTGCAGACGTTAAAGAGAAAGGCGAAAGTGTACCACTGTAATTGAGTATTCTCTCGCTCTCTTGTAATTCTTTGGATGGAAATAAACCAGCTATAGCTGAATATTGTTCTCTAGCTTCTTCAGTATATAAAATTGGATAATAGTTTTGGTTGGAGATGATAATCTTACCTGAACCATAGAGATGGGGATGCTCCATAAAGAATCTACCGACAATATCAAATTGATTACCTAGCCCAGTACTTTTAACTTTATTAGAAGCTAAGAGAAGGCGTGGAATCTCAATTCCCCCCATTGCTAAAATAAAAAACTTTGAGGAAACCCAGAATTTCCTGCCATTGATACAAGCAGTTCTCACTTTTGTGACAGTTTGAGCAGTATCATTTGTTTCAATCTCTACTACATTTGTATAAAGATAAGTATGAATATTATTAGCACGCTCAAGTTCCAATTTATAGGTATTTCCAAATCGTAGTGGTGGCACAGTAAATTGCCAAATTTTTGTAACTATTCGGTCTTTACATAAGGGAAGTAAACTTAACTTAGGATTTCCTATGGCTTCTACTAACTGTACAGGATCGTAATTAGGATAAGGAAGTTGACAGACCTTTTGAGCACGATTGTAGTATGGAATTAACTCTTGCTTGGTAAAGGGCCAGCCGCTATAAGGAACCCAAGAACGATCTTCAAAGTCAATTTTGTCAAGTGGTCGGCACCATGATTGCCAAAGGTTAGTATTACCGCCTAAAGAACGGGAACTTTTAATATATTTGAAATAGGGGAATTCAACATCCTCTCCCTCAGATAAAGATTGAGTAACTTCATCAGGTTCTATTCCCCCACTTTCGAGAAGGCAGACGCGATATGATTTGCTCAGAAATTCTTTTACCAAAGTAATTCCTGCGGCTCCAGCCCCCACGATGCAAATATCGCTATCGATAATTGTCTCTTCCGGTAAAGTTCGCGCATCAATAATCAAGATAATTTTCCTCAAATCTCTATAGTTATTGGTTGTTGATTTTTTATTATTTATGTTTTCAATCTCTGGTGACATTAGAGAATTAAGCAACTATTCCAGAGAGACTTCAATCGTTCAATCTCGATGGAGGTAATAGTTCAAGCGTTGTTTTAATTCCTGGATATGAGGTAAGCTAAGTATTGTGTAGTGATTACCGGGAATAGCAATTATCTCTAAGGCTTGAGAAGAAAGTTGATCCCAACCTAATGTGGGATTATCAAGGTGATGAGTAGTTCTCTCGCTAGCTCGAAATAGTTGAATGGCATGAGGATAAATTTGTGGCTGATAGTTCCATAAAGCTTGATTATTACTTTGGAAAACTTGTAAAAAACAATGTAATTGCTCAATCCCAATATCCAAAGGTATGAGGTTAGCTATCTTCGCCTGTTCGCAGAAATGATTTAATTGTTCTTCTGGCTCTAGTTGCTGAAGATTTTGCTCAGAAATAAAGCAGTTTTTCCCAGCAGAATTAGCCATGTCCCCAGCAAGATTGATTAAGACTGTAGCAGAATCATAATTCTCAAATTGTCCAGGTTTATTGCTAGGAACTGGGGCTAAAGTATCCAATAAAGCAAGCAGGGCTACTTGATGACCTTGCCTTTGTAACTGTTGAGCCATTTCAAAAGCCACAACACCACCCATTGACCAACCTCCTAAAAAGTATGGCCCTTGTGACTGAACAACACGCAGTGCTTTAATATAGTCCGTTGCCATGTCTTCAATGCTTGTGTAGGGTTGTGATTCCCCATAAAGACCAAGTGATTGCAATCCGTAGAATGGTTGGTCTGGTTCTAGGTGACGTGCTAACTCGTAATAACAAAGCACATTGCCACCGATGGGATGTACGAAAAATAGAGGCGGCTTAGAACCATGAGGTTGAATTGCAACTAAAGGGGACGATCGCACACTATCAGCCGACTGACGTAAAATACTAGCTAGCTGCTCAATAGTAGCTCCCTGAAACAAAGTAGATATTAGCAATTTTTGTCCAAACTGCTTGTGAATTTGAGCCATCAAGCGCACAGCCAAAAGTGAATGACCTCCCAAATCGAAGAAATTGTTTGTAACTCCGATAGGGGAAATATTCAAAAGCCCTTCCAAGATTTGTACAAGTTGTAATTCTAAAATGTCACGAGGCGCTACGAAGTTTTTCTGGAGTTTGGGTCTAATCGTATCCGGTGCTGGCAAATTTTGACGGTCTATTTTCCCATTTGGTGTTAATGGTAGCTCTTTTTGTAGCACAAAAGCTGTAGGTATCATGTAGTCGGGCAGTTTTTGTTTGAGGAATTGACGCAAATCACTCACACTAGGAGTTGTTTCTGGTCGAGGTACAACGTAAGCCACTAGGTGTTTGTCGCCTGGGTGGTCAACTCTTGCGATGACCACGCTTTCTCTGACTTCCGGGTGTTGAATTAGCAGGGCTTCGATTTCTCCAAGTTCAATGCGGAAACCGCGAATTTTCACTTGGCGATCTCTCCGACCAATAAACTCGATATTACCGTCGCTTAAGTAACGGGCTAAGTCACCAGTTTTGTAGAGGCGGGCCCCGGGTTGATCGCTAAATGGATTAGGAATGAATTTTTCGGCAGTCAATTTTGGGTTGTTTAAGTAACACCGAGCAAGTCCATTACCACCAATATAAATTTCGCCTGTAACACCAATTGGTACTGGTTGTAATTTAGTATCAAGGAGATAAATTTGTGTATTGGCAATGGGGCGACCGATAGTTACACTACTATCTCTATTTATTTCCGCAAATGTAGAATAAGTCGTATCTTCAGAAGGTCCGTAAAGATTTAAAACTCTCTGAATATGATGATTTTGATAAATCTGTTGTACCAGTTGATTTTGTAGTGACTCACCAGCAAGATTAACTGTCCTCACTGAAGCAGGTAAACCATCTATTTTTAATAATTCTGTAATAATGCTGGGCACTGTATTTACCAAGCTTACTTCATCAGTTAATGAGGGTAAATGCAATGCATTTTCTACAAGAATTACTCTACCACCCCAACTGAGGGGAACAAAAAGTTCAAATATTGATAAATCAAAACAAATGGATGTTGAGGCTAACACTCCAGTCAAATCATCATCTGTAAAGACGTCTCTTGACCATGTTAATAACGCAACACAATTTTGATGTTCAATTGCTACACCTTTGGGAATACCAGTAGAACCGGAAGTATATATCACATAAGCTAGGTGATGAGATTTAACTTCATTCCACAGATTTTCTGTACTTTGTTGAGTAAGCAATTGCAATTCATTATCTACACAAACAACTTGCACATTTGGTTGAGCAAATAATTCAACTAAATGGGTTTGAGTCAGCAGTACCTTTGCTTGGCTGTCTTCTAGCATGAAAGCCAAGCGTTCCTGGGGATAACCTGGGTCTAGGGGTACGTAAGCTCCACCTGCTTTGAGAATACCCAAAAGTCCTACAACCATTTCTAAAGAGCGCTCCATGTATACACCTACCAGCACCTCTGGCTTTACACCCAGTTTTTGCAGGTAGTGTGCTAATTGATTCGCTTGAGCATTCAGTTCTCGGTAAGTTAGTTGTTGTTCTTTAAAGACCACAGCAATAGCATCGGGTGTATGCTCTACCTGATTTTCAAATAATTGATGGATCAATTGCTCTTTGGGATAGTCAGCCTGAGTATTATTCCACTCCACTAACAACTGATGCAATTCCTGCTCACCCAGAAGCTGCCCAGACTCATATCGTGCCAATGGTTCACCAGCCATCTGATTGAGAGTTCTGGCATAGTAACCACCGATTACCTCCATCTGCTTGTGGCAGAGCTTAGTTCCATCACCCGTTAAAACTAGTTGGATCTCAGATGAGGACAAATCCATTCTAAAATCAGCACAGAAAGTGAAGTTTGTCCGTTCATAAGCTGTTCCACCTAAAATCTCCTGTTTGCCGAATTTTTGAAGGCTCTGGTAAACATGAAAGTGGGTGAAGTTAAAGATTGTCTCGAACAGAGGCTGACCGCCAAACTCCTTTTGGATTATTGCCAAGGGATAGCGTCGGAAAGGCAGCAATTCTCGTTCTGTCTCGAAGGTCTCCCGTACTAAGTCTATCCAGGTTCCTCCAGGTAATTTTATTGAAAATGGCAAGGTGTTGAGGAACAGCCCTAGAACTCGTTCGCCATCAGACTCTTCCGGTCTGCCGTTGGATACCAAACCCGTCGTCACCTCTGAGTGTCCAGTGAGTAAACTCATTACTCTTATATGTACTGCCAAAAGCACAGTTTTAAGCGGGACACTAGTCGAGTGAGCCAGTTGTCTTAGACCTTGAGAAACTTCAGGGGTTAAGAAAACTTCCTGTATGTTTATTTGCTTATTGTTAGCGACTTTCTCGGCAGAAGACCAACGAGGAATAGTTGAAATTGTACTCTGGCTAAGTTTTTGAAACCAAAAGTCTCGATGCTCCTGTGATTCAATAACTTTGCGCTCCAAAGCGACAAAATCCCGCAACCCTATCTTTGGAGGCGGCTCAAGGGGAGTAACTTTTTCACCTAAGAGATAAAAGTATTGCTCAAACAACTCAGTGAGCATTGAAGCCACACTCCATCCGTCAAGAATGGCATGATGGAAGCTCAGAGTGAACTGAAATGTTTCTTCAGAACGGTTATGGATCTGAAAGCGCATTAAGGGAGGACAAGCCCAATCAAAATGCCGACTCTTTTCCACTTCTATCCAAGTAGTTATTGCCTTTTCTTGCTCGGCATAACAGAGGTGACAGAGATTCTCTACCTGCAACGGCACATCAATTGTGTGATAAACCAACTGCAAAGGTTCGCTAAAGTCGCCCAGGCTAAATGAAGTCCGTAGCACAGGATGGAGAGAGACCAACTGTTTGATCGCTTTCTGTAAAAGAGGAAGGTCGAGAATCGCTTTGAAATAATAGCTGAAAATGTCGTGGTAAATAGCAGTTTCCGGGCTGTACTCACTGTGGAACAGCATCCCCATTTGCAAGCTAGTCAGGGGATAGGCATCTTCTATACTATCTTGTAACTTCAAGCGATCGCGTTGACAGATGAGGTCAAACGCTTGGACTCGCTGTCTAATAGCCAGATCAGTCTTTACTATTGTCAGGTTTTGGATCAGTTCATGAATCGTCTGATGTTGGAATAGTTGCTGAAGTGAGATGTTCAAACCTCTTTCTCTGGCTTTAGACCGAACTTGAATGCTGCGGATGGAATCTCCTCCTAAAGCAAAGAAGTTGTCGTGAATACCAACTTGTTCCAAACCGATAACCTCAGCCCAAATTTCTGCTAGTATTTTTTCTTCGGGAGTGAAAGGTGCTACAAAAACCTCGTCTAATTCAGGACGTGTGCTTTCTGGTGCAGGTAGAGCGTTGCGGTCTACTTTGCCATTAGGTGTTAGCGGCAATGCCTCCAGTATAATAAAAACTGCTGGTATCATATACTCAGGCAACTGCTGCTTCAGAAAGTTCCGTAGTTGGCTGATGGTTGGGGACTGCTCAGTGTTAGGGACAACATAGGCTACCAACTGCTTTTCATTACCTTGGGTCTTCTGCACTAGTACTAAAGTCTCCCGTACAGATGGGTGTTGAGTTAGCAGCGTCTCAATCTCCCCTATTTCAATACGGAAGCCGCGAATCTTCACTTGGTTGTCAATTCTACCTAAGTATTCAAATTCTCCATTCGGCAAATAACGGGCTAAGTCTCCTGACTTGTAAAGGCGTGCCTCTGGCTGATTGCTAAAGGGGCTAGAAATAAACTTTTGTGCCGTCAGTTCTGGACGATTGAGATAACCCCTAGCCAAACCAGCACCACCAATACACATCTCACCCCAGACTCCAATTGGCACAGGTTGCTGATGCTGGTCGAGCAAATAAACTTGCAAATCAGGAATTGGACGACCAATAACACTGCTTGCGGCAATTTTCAGGTCTGCCAGCGTCAGTGGGCGATAGGTGACATGCACAGTCGTTTCTGTGATGCCGTACATATTGACTAACTGTGGTGACCGATCGCCGTGTAGCTCAAACCAAGGTCTCAAACTCTGAAGTTCCAGGCTCTCGCCACCAAAAATTACCAAGCGCAAGGCGAGTTGCTTGGCAGTTTCCAAGGATGCCTCTGCTCGTATGAGTTGGCGGAAAGCGGAAGGAGTCTGATTGAGTACTGTCACCTGCTGTTGGCACAACAACTTGTAAAAGGATTCTGGTGAGCGACTGATAAAGTAGGGTACAACTACCAGTCGTCCACCCCAAAGCAGCGCACCCCAGATTTCCCACACCGAAAAGTCAAAGGCAATGGAGTGGAAGAGTGTCCAGACATCCTGCGAGTTGAAGTTAAACCAGGACTGAGTTGCAGCTAGCAGTCTGGTGACATTCTGATGGTTGACTAGCACACCTTTGGGTTGACCGGTGGAGCCTGAAGTGTAGATTAGATAAGCTAAGTTATCAGCTGTGCAGCTATTGCTCGGATTATGTTGACTTTCTTTGGCAATAGTTTCCCCATCTGTGTCCAAGCAAACAATTCTGGTCTGATGTTCTGGCAGGTCTTTTAACAGTTGCTGCTCACTTAGCAATATTAGCACTTTTGAATCTGACAACATAAAGGCTAATCGCTCTTGGGGATACGCTGGATCTAATGGTACGTATGCACCACCCGCTTTCAGGATGGCTAATATTCCGATGACCATAGAAAGCGATCGCTCGACGCATACACCCACCAGCACCTCTGGCTTTACACCCAGTTTTTGCAGGTAGTGTGCTAATTGATTCGCCTTAGTGTTCAGTTCCCGATAAGTCAGATGCTGATCTTCAAAGATGACGGCAATAGCATTGGGTGTATGCTCTACTTGAACTTCAAATAATTGATGGATGCATTGTTCCTGGGAATAGTCAGCTTGAGTGTTATTCCACTCCATAAACAACTGCGATTTCTGTGCTTCCGTCAATAATGGTATCTCCCAAAGGTGTTGCTCAGGTCTAGCAACCATACCTTCTAATAAGGTAACGTAATGACCAAGCCAACGCTGAATCGTTTGGTGGTCAAATAAGTCAGTGTTATATTCACACTTTACAAAAAGTTCACTATTTGTTTGAGCAATATCCCAACTAATATCAAATTGAGAAGTATGATTATGATTTTGGTTGATGGTAAATTCCTCACCAAAACTCTGTGATTGCAAGGAAGATTTTTCTAAATTAAATACCGCTGTTACTAGAGGCGATCTACTAGAGTCTCGCTGTAGATTTAAATTCTCAATCAACTTGATAAAAGGATAAATTTGATGCTCGTAAGCGTCTAACAATACTTGCTTGACTGTATTTAGATACTCTGTAAATATTGCATCTCCAATAACCTGAGTACGTATCGGCAATAAATTCACACAGTGACCGACAAGATATCCATCTTTGAAAGCAGATTGTCCTGCGGAAACGATACCAACAACGATATCTTCCTGATTACTCAATCGGTGTATTAACACCATAAATCCAGCCAGGAGTGTGGTTAATAAAGTGCAGTTACATTGCCCACTCAGACGTTTTAAATCTCCATATAATGATGTATCAATCCTTATCTTTTGTCGAGAACCTTGATATGTGTTTACCGCTAGGCGGGGGCGATAGCTAGGTAATTCTAATACTGGTACTGTACCTGCAAATTGTTTTAGCCAATAAGCCTCAGCTTTTGCCATTGCTGGACTTTGTTGCAGACTGGCTTCCCACTGAGCATAATCACTCAATTGCATCGGTTTTGGCAGTTGATAAGCAACATTTTGGCACTCTGCAACATAAATTGTACTCAATTCTCGGAGCAAAATACCAATTGACCAACCATCGGCAATAATATGATAAATAGTAAAAATTAACAGATGATGTTGTGACTCTAGCTTAACAATATGAACCCGCAGTAATGGCCCTTGTTCCAGGTCAAAAATTTGTTCAGCTTCTGTTGTTAACAACTTTGATATTTTCCCTTTTTGCTCATTGTTTTCTAAAGTTGAAAAATCAATGAAAGGAATGTTTATGAGTAAATTTGCTTGAATTTTTTGATAATCGCCTTCAGGACTAAAAGTGACTCGTAGAGCTTCGTGACGATTGACAATTTCTTGAACAGCCCTACCCATTGCCTCTAAATTAAAAAATCCGCGCAGGTCACTAGTAATTGATTGGTTGTAGGCACGAGAAGCATTGTCTCCCATCTGAGCGACAAACCAAAGCTCTTTTTGTGCTTCTGTTAAAGGTATCTTCCGGGCATATTTTGAATTTTGATTACTGTAGATATTAGCAGATGATAAATTATTTGTAGAAATATGAATAGATGGTAAAAACTCTCCGGCTTGCATTTCTACAACGCTTTGCTTGACTGCCCAAATTATCTGCTCAATATCCGCATCAGTATGAGCCGTAGATAGATAAAAGGTGCGTCCTTCCCAAACATAAACACCTTTTTCGAGTAGGTGATAGAAAAATAAATTACTCAGTTTTGTTTGACAATTAAAACGGAAGAGTGAACCAAAATTAACTAGACGAATTGGTACTTGTGTTTGCTCGAAGTAACTGTTAAGGATTTCGACTAGTTGAGTTGTCCTTTGATTTAACTTCTCCTGAAGTTGGGGACTATTATTTTTAATGTGATTGAGTGCAGCATAAGCGGCGCTCATTGCTAGAGGATGTTTGAAAAAAGTACCAGCAAAAAAAGTGGTTTCCCCTTGAGGATAAGACTCATCTCCATAGTTCCAAAAACCACCGTCGAGTGCGTCTAAAAATTGTGCTTTGCCAGCTATTACCCCAATGGGTAAACCAGCAGCAACGGCTTTTCCATAGGTGGTAATATCTGCTTGAATATCCCATAAGCCTTGAATGCCACCAGGATGCATCCGAAAGCCGGTAATCACTTCATCAAAAATTAAGACAATTCCTGTTTTTTTGGTCAATTCCCTGAGTTCATGTAAAAACTCTTTGGGTTGCCAATCTGGACGACTGCTTTGTATCGGCTCAACTAAAATGGCGGCTAATTCATGTGCATGGGCTTTGATTAGATCGAGGGATTCGCTGCTGCCATAGTCTAGAGCGATCGCATCCTCGACAATGTAAGATGGAATACCCGCAGCTGCCGGAATCGAACGCAATTTTCCATCGTCGCCTGTGATTCCTTTAACTAAAACCCCATCAAAGTTACCATGATAAGAACCTGCAAATAAAGCAATTTTAGAGCGTCCTGTAACGGTGCGTGCTAGGCGAATTGCTCCCATAACTGCTTCTGTGCCATCGTTGCAAAAAGCTGCTCTCTCTGCACCTGTGAGGGAGCAAATTAACTCGGCAACTTGGCCTGCAAGACGGGATTGCGGCCCATGTAAGATGCCTTGTGCCATCTGCTCTTGCACTGCTTCGACAATAAAAGATGGTGAATGACCAAATAACAGCGCACCAAACCCCATTGATATATCTACATATTCGTTGCCATCCACATCCCACAGTTTCGCACCGACTCCACGCTGTCCGTGAATGGGATAGATGATCTCTTTAATAGAGGGGAGAAATCCTGATATTGCCCTGCTATTGGCATGGCATGAACGATAAGCTTGGGTAAGTCGTTTAGATTCTTGTGTACGCTGGACAAAACGGGCAATCAATGCGTCAAGATGTTGTTGCTGGAGAGGAGTTAATAAAGCGATCACATCTTTGTCAATTTGTTGGGAAGCGGTTTTTTGAGTTGGAATTGATGTGTAGTTTGAGGGAGATGTTACTTGGTCATTTTTAGATGCTATTTCTGTTGACAATTGACTATGAGTAAGTTGTCCACTTTGATGTCCAGGAGATTGAATATTTTTTAATAACGGCGATGCATTTTGAGATAATTTTCCTTCAGGCAATAAGTCTATTAGTTTAGACATGACCTGAAGATGCTGTGTGATAATCTGCTCAATGGTTGTACTAGCTATGGGCTTGTCGTCTTTTTGGTTGGTGAGGTTGGGTATTGTTTCTTGGGGTGAAGCCGTTACCGTTGCTTCTTCTGGTGGTAGTTGTTGAACTATGTGAAGTGCTAAAGCATCAACAGTTGAAAAATCTTCTAGCAACAGGCGAAAAGAAATCTGCACACCTAACTGTTTTTCAATGGCGCGACTAATTTGCAGTAATGAAAGAGAATCTGCACCCATTTCCAGAAAACTAGCGTGAATATTTATTTCAGACGAATTTACCCCCAGGGAATTGCTCAAAATGTTCTTGAGGACTGGCAAAATTTGATTGTATTGCGAGGAGTTGGCGATTCCAACGGAAAGCTTTTCTTCTCCTATCAGAGACGCTACGCGTAGCTTGCTTCCCCGAAGGGGTATGGAACGCTGCGTGGAGCTTACTTCCCCAAAGGGGGACGCTAACGCATTTTTAGTATCATGGATAGAAGTTGTATTTTGAAGTAATGGATTATACGCATTATTTTGGGGAGCAATCCAGTATCTTTTGCGCTCAAAGGGATAGGTAGGCAATATCAGACGATGGCGTTGCTCATGTCCATAAAATTTTGACCAATCGACATCAACTCCTTGCACCCAAAGTTTACCCAGTGTATTCAGTAAAAACACCACATCAGATTGTTGATTTTGTGGATGTCTCAGTGAAGAGAGAACCACATGACCAGCCGCTTTTTGCTTTCCCACCAAAGTACTTAATGTTCGTCCTAGGCCGACCTCTAAAAAAATTCGCTCTGATTCTTGCAGTAACTCGGCAATTCCCTGGCTAAAGCGTACCATTTGCCGTAGGTGTTTTGCCCAGTAACTTGGGGCGATCGCTTCATTTGTAGTAATCCAAGTGCCTGTTAAATTAGACACAAAGGGTATTTTTGGCGGATTTAAGCTAATTTGGCTAACTTGTTTGATGAATGGCTCTAAAATCGAGTCCATCATTTGAGAATGAAAAGCATGGGAAGTATGCAGACGACGACAATCTACACCTTGCTGGCTCAGACGATGTTGTAACTCATCAATAGCTGCTGTTGTTCCTGAAACCACACACATCTCTGGTGCGTTACTTGCAGCTAAGGATATCTCGCCTAACAGAGGTGTGATTTCTTGCTCAGATAGTGGAACAGCCAGCATCGCACCACCTGGAAGTTCTTGCATCAGTTGTCCGCGAATAGTTACTAGTGCTAAAGCATCTTCTAGAGAGAACACACCAGCTAGAGTTGCAGCAACATACTCACCAATACTGTGACCAATCATCGCTTCTGGATGAATACCCCACGCCATCCACAACTTACTTAGAGCATACTCAATGACAAACAGCGCTGGCTGTGTAATATGAGTTTGTGTAAGTAGCTGTGCCGCAGTTGTAGTTTGTTCTTGGCTCGGATAAAGAATATCACGTAGATCCAGTTTTAAAGGTAATTTGAGCAATTCACAACAGTAATCAACCTGTTGTTGAAAAATTGGCTCAGTTTGATAAAGTTCCCGACCCATATCCACATACTGAGCGCCCTGACCAGGAAACATAAACACAATCTGTCGCTGACAGGGTTCGGTGAAATTGGTCACAACTCGTTGCAGGTCTAAGGTTTCTAAGACTTTCGTCGCATCGCCAAGATTTTGGCAAACTACCATCCGGCGATGTTCAAAAGCTCGGCGGCCGACACCAAGGGTGAAAGCCACATCCGCAATATTCAAATGAGGACTTTGCTGGAAATGCTGCACAAGATTCGTTGTAGCAGTTTCTAATGCAGATGCGGTTTTAGCTGACAAACACAACAGAAAGTATTCACTTTTGACTTTTGACTTTTGACTTTTAACTTGTAAAGGGGCTTCTTCAACAATCAGATGGGCATTAGTTCCACCCACACCAAAGGAACTCACACCTGCGCGTCGAGGAGTGCTATTGGTCTTCCATTCAGTTAATTTAGTATTGACGTAGAAGGGACTGTTAATAAAATCTATTTGGGGATTAGGCTCCTGGAAATACAAACTAGGTGGTATCTGTTTGTGCTTGAGTGCTAATACAGTTTTGATCAAACCTGTAATCCCAGCAGCTACACCCAAATGCCCAACATTTGTTTTCACTGAAGCGATGGCACAAAAGCTTTTCTTGTGAGTGCTGCTACGAAAAGCTTGTGTGAGTGCGGCGATTTCAATTGGATCTCCTAAGAATGTTCCAGTGCCGTGTGTTTCAATATAAGTTATCGTCTCTGGTTCTACTTCGGCTACAACTTGAGCGGTTCTAATCACCTTTGCTTGACTGTCTATCCGGGGTGCGCTGTAGCTAACTTTATTTGCTCCATCGTTATTGATAGCAGAACCTTTGATGACAGCATGAATGCAATCTCCATCTGCTAGAGCATCTTCTAATCGCTTCAAAACCACAATTCCCACACCTTCACCGCCAACAGTTCCCTGTGCTTTGGCATCAAAAGCACGACAGTGACCATCGGGAGACAAAACGCCCCCATCTGTATAAAAATACCCAGCTTTGCGTGAAGCATTTATAGAAACCCCACCAGCCAAAGCCATCTTACATTCCCCATTCAGTAAGCTTTGACAGGCTAAATGCACAGCAACTAAAGAACTTGAACAGGCAGTTTGTACTGTATAACTCGGCCCTTCTAAATTGAGTTTGTAAGAGACGCGTGTAGTCAAATAATCTTTATCATTGCCAATCAAAAGTTGAAAATAATCAACTGATTCGGTGATATCTTTATTTGTATAAAAGTTAAATAAATAAGTGTTAAGTTCAGCACTAGCATAGACACCGATCGCACCTTGATATGTTTCGGAATTATAGCCAGCACTTTCCAGGGCTGACCAAGCACATTCTAAAAAAATTCGATGTTGGGGATCGGTAATTTCAGCTTCTTTAATATTAAACCCAAAAAATGAAGCATCAAATAATTCCACGTCTTCTAAAACGGCGCGGGCTTTAACATAGTTAGGAGCTTTGATAGCACTTAATTCTATTCCTGATGCCAGTAATTCTTCATCGGTAAAAAAAGAAATTGAATCTACACCATTTTGCAGATTCTGCCAAAATTCATTTATATTCTTCGCACCGGGGAAACGCCCTTCCATGCCAATAATCGCTATTTCTTCACCATTGCTCACAAATTGATAATTTTCCATTATTTATTAATCCTTTAATATTCATTTATAACTTACACAAAAACTCTCTAAAACTCTTATTTCTCAGTGTCCTCTGTGGTACCCTGCGGGAAGCCGCTTGCGCGTCTACGATTTTCCGTGACTTGTGCGTAAGTCCTGTCATTGATTGAATTTAATTTTTGCATCCGATTTTTGCGATGATTTTTACCAGCTTTAATTTCCTCAGTTTGAATGTTGATTTCCGAAGCAGATAATGTATTTTGTTTATCAATATTCAGGTGTTTTAATAAAGAGCTTATCGTAGGATATCTGAACATATCGACCATTGATAATTCTATTTTTAAGACTGCACACAATTGACTATGAACCTTAACCATGAGTAGTGAATTACCACCAAGTTCAAAAAAGTTATCGTGGATGCCTATTTTCTCAATATTGAGTACCTGCTGCCAAATATTAGCGATGTTTCGTTCTATCTCTGTTTGTGGCATCACATAACTAACAGCCAATTGAGAACGCAAACTTTCTATTGCAGGCAGAGTTTGGCGATCTATCTTACCGTTAGGCGTGAGTGGCAGAGCATCCAGTAAAATAAAGGTTGATGGCACCATGTACGCGGGTAACTTTTCACTCAAGAAACTCCTCAACTCATCAGTTGTGAAACTTTGATTTTGCTGCAAAACTACATAAGCCACTAACTGCTGTTTGTCTTGCTGTTCACCCACAGAAGTCACCACGGCAGTTCGTACTCCTGGATGTTGTGCTAGACTGGCTTCAATTTCTCCGGGTTCGATGCGGTGTCCCAGAATATTCAACTGAAAATCTACTCTCCCCAAAAACTCAATGTTGCCATCAGGAAGATAACGCCCCAAGTCTCCTGTAGAGTACAAACGCTCTTTAGTTAGGGGATGAGTGATGAAACTAGCGCGGGTTTTTTCCTCATCTTGCCAGTACCCTTTAGCTAGACCAATTCCAGCACAGTAAATTTGTCCTGCCACCCATACCGGACAGTCTTCTAGTGCATCATTTAAGATATGGTATCGGGAGTTGGCGATCGCTTGACCATAAGGAATACTTTTCCAGGTCTGGTCGATGGTTGCAATGGGGTAGCAGATGTTCCAAAGAGTTGTTTCTGTAGGGCCGCCAACACTGACTACTTGCACCCTTGGGGCTATAGCTGTGATTTTATCAGGTAGAGTTAGCCCAATCCAATCTCCACCGAGAAACGCTAAACGTAAACTCTCAAATCTCAACTGAGGTTGAATATCTGCGTACTCCACCAACATTTCCATCATTGCTGGTACTGAGTTCCAAATTGTGATTTGCTGTTTTTGGATGAGTTCAAACCAATGGGTGGGATCGCGTCTGGCTGATGCTACTGGCATGACGATCGCACCTCCAGCAGCTAAGACTCCAAAAATGTCAAAAACTGACATATCGTGGTGTAAAGCCGTTAAAGCTAATACTCGGTCTATTGGACTTACACCAAAGCGTTGGTTAGTATAGATAATTGCATTGACTACACCCCGATGAGCAATCATCACTCCTTTCGGAAGCCCCGTAGAACCAGAAGTGTAGATTACATAAGCTAAGTTATCTGGTTCGTTAACCAATTGTAAGGGCTTGTGGTTCTCATTGGTTAGCTCTGCGGTGTCCACACAAAGCCGATGAATGCCCTCTGGCCATTCCAAGCTATTGTTCAGCCAAGACTGGGTTAAAACCTGCTGGACTTTTCCATTTTCTAGGAGATACCACAGGCGCTCTTTGGGTAAATTTGGATCGATGGGCAAGTAGGCAGCTCCCGATGTTAAAATCCCTAGTACGGCTGCGACTTGTTCCCATCCCTTCTCCATAACTACGGCAACCAAAGTGTTGGGTTGGACACCTAAGTGCTGCAAGTGGCGACCGATTTGAAGAGAGTGGCGATACAATTCCTCGTAAGTCAGAGTTTTGTTGGTGGCAACCACAGCAACTTGTTGGGGTCGTTGCAATGCTTGGGAGATAAACAAGCTGTGGAGCGTTTCTTCGGGTATGGGGGCTGCGGTGGCGTTGCTGGCTGCTCTTTGAGCAAGTTGGGCTGGTGGGACTAGTTGCCTTGTTTGCTCTTGCCAAGGTTCCTCTTGATCGGCTAAGTTTTGCAGAAGACGACAATAAGCTGTAAATATGTCGTCAACCATTCCTGTGGGAAAGAGATCCTCCACAGCATCCAAGTTAAATTCTAGACCGCCAGCACTCTCGCTATACTGAAAATCCAGCCATACTTGAGGCGTTTGAGCCAAACTGTAAACTAATTCTCCAATATCTGCCGGCCACTCAGTAATTTGGGAACTATCCCTGCCTTCTACTTCTTTAGGAGTGCTGGTGAACACCACAGGCATTGTTGCTCCTAAGATGTTTCTACGGTTATGCGCTAATTCTCGCAGGACTCGCACACTACTAACAAATTGATGCTCTAAATCCTGCCATAGTTGTTGCTGAATACGTTGTGCGCGGACTTCAAAAGAATTTTGTTCGGAATTATCTACTTGTAGTAGAGTAGATGAGGCGAATTCTCCAATAATTTTGTTGACTTGGGGATGCAAGGGCAAACGATCAAAGCGTGGAACATTGATGGTAAATCGAGGACTCTTGCTCCAAACAGCTAAAACCTCTGCATAGACAGCTAGCAATAGTCCGGTGGGTGTCAAGTTAGCCTTAGCAGCCCGATTTTTTAGCCTTAGCCATGCCTCTGGCTCTAATTGTCCATGACGACGCACGAATTTAGGATGAGATAATGAACTGGGATTTTTAACCAGGGGTAACTCTGGTGCGGGAGGTAGGGTGAGGATACGATGCTGCCAATATTCTAGGGAGCGTTGAAATAGTGGAGATGCTTGCAAAGCCACCAAGGCTAAAACATAGTCTCGAAATGAAAGCTCAAGAGGCTGAAGAGGAATTTGGGGAGCTTGGTAAAGTTGAATCAATTCGAGAAAAAGAATGTGGTAACTCCAAGCATCGAAGAATATACCATCAATGCTAATGTGTATTCTGGTAAGGCGATCGCTCATGAAAGCACAAATCTCAAACAATGGCCACTGGTGACTCGGTAGCACTTGATGAGACATGCGATCGCGAGTTTTTTCTAACTCCAAAGCAATGATCTCAGGATCTTGTCCCCGAAAATCCCGAAGTTGGATTTGGTATGCAGGAACTTGTTCGAGAATCTGCTGTTGACCATCTGGCAAAACGATCGCTCTTAACATATCATGACGTTCTATCAATCGCTGCCATGCTAAATTCAGCCGTTTTATATCTAAATCCACCATTTCGATTTCACAATAAGCATGGATTGAGACATTACCTAATTCCATAAAGCTATTTCTACCTATCCAGTAAGCCTGCTGCATATCGTTGAGGGGGAAAGGTAAATATTTTTGCTCTGGATTAGGGACAATTACAGGCAGTAGGCTGAGAGAATCTTCAGCTTGTTCGGCTTTGGAGGTTGTCAAGTTACCCCGTAGCCGCTTTGCTAGTAGGGCTTGTTTAGCTGCTGAAAGTTGCGATCGTTGTTCATCAATATTTTTGTTTGCCATAGTCAGAGAAATTTTGATTTGGGATTGCTCTGTAACATTAAGTAAACACTAATCAAATTTCAATACATAATTAAGATTCAACCTTCAAAAAATATTCAACTTGTTCTTCAGTTAACTCTGCTATTTCTGCAATCAGGACTGCTTCAATCATCACAGATAATTCAGCGATGGTTGATGCTTCCAGTAACCTGCGTACTGGTAAATCTACTCGTAATACTTCATGGATTTTAGACATTAGTTGTGTTGCTAAAAGTGAATGTCCTCCCAATTCAAAAAAGTTGTCATGAATACCCACTTGCTCAATACCCAGAAGTTCTTGCCACACTTGAGAAATAATCTGTTCAGTTTCGTTTCTGGGAGCTACATAAGCATTAGGTAATTTTGGTCTAGAATGTATTGATTTAGATTCACGAAGCTGTTGAAATTTCTCTAAAGCAGATGATACTTTCAAAGTATGATTTTGCTCAATAACCAGCATAAAATCTTGTGTGGAAACAATCAATTGAGGGATATTTTGACGCAGAATCCGAGAAAATATCTCTTTGCCTTCTGGCGATAATATTCCTTGGTTGAGGTTTTCTTGTTGTAACTGTTTCAGTTCAATTGGCACTGCTGTGTTGACTGCCATTCCCACTTCTTGCCAAGTATCCCAATTAATTGATAGGGTAAAAATTCCGTCTTTAGCTGTTTTAAAATAAGCGAATGTGTCTAAAAAATTATTAGCGGCACAATAGTCTAGTTGACCGAATCCCCCTAAAACTGAGTTGAGGGATGAACAAAGAATTAAAAAATCTAACAGCTGATTTTTAAAGATAGTATCGAGTACTCTAGCTCCTATAACTTTCGGGTAAAATACACTTTCTGCTACTTCTGGGGTTTTAAGTTGAATGACACCCCCACCAGCAATTCCGGCTGCATGAATCACACCGTGAATTGCGCCAAATGTTTGATATGCCTCTTGTATTACTAGTTGCATTTGTTCTAGGTTGGCTACATCGGCATTCTTGACTAAAACTTTTGCACCCAAGTCTTCTAGTGCTTGGATTTTTAATATCTTGCTAGTGATTTTGTCTTGAGGATCGTGAGTTTGTTGCCATTGTTGCCATTCTTCTCTACTAGGAAAAGCTGAACGCCCAATTAATATTAATCTTGCTTGTACTGTCTGTGCTAGATACTCTGCAAGAACTAGACCCATGCCTCCTAAGCCACCTGTAATTAGGTAAACTCCTTGATGGCGCAGTCTTGGTGTTGGTGAAATATCTAATTGTACAGATTCAAAAGTTTGCACCCATCGATGATTGCTACGGTAAGCAATGATTGAGTTAGGAAGTTTGGCAATCAGTTCTGATAAAATTTGGTCTACAAGTTTTTCTTTGTGGGTGGTTACTGTTTGGTGGTGTTGGCTATTTGCAGGAGAATTTTTTTCACGCAGAGGCGCAGAGTCGCAGAGAGGATCAGGAGTTTTAGATTTGTTAATGACTATATCAATATCAATGCTTTTTAATGTGATATATGGATATTCTTGGGGAATTACTTTACAAGCACCGAGTATAGTTGCTTTCTCTGGGCAGAGTATTTCCAGTCCTGTGACTTGTTGTATATTGTTTGAGATCAGGCTAATTTGTAGGGGATCTGTGAAATTCTGCTCTGCTAAAGCTTGTGTTAGGTATAGCAAGCTATAAAAGCCTAAATTTTGAGTTTTTTGCCAAAAATCAATGTCTGAGTCTGTACGTTGATTTGGGGTGACACTCCATAAATGCACAATTGTTTGGGGGATTTTGTTGATAACACGGAGGTTTTTAATTAAGGTGTCATAATCATCACGTTGTTGAGGATTGAGGACATATCTGTGTTGGTTAACTTTGACGAATTGCTCTCCCACTTCCACGGAAATAACGTCTTGGTTTTCTTGTTGCAATCGTTGCACAAGTTGAGTACCCAAGCCACATTCATCCACAAAAACTAGCCAGCATGACTTTTGCTTTGCAATTTCTGTGTTGTAAAAAGGCTGAGGCGGCATAGATTGTTTCCAGACCGGCATATAAAACCAAGAACCAATATCTGGCTTTTTCTCCGATAATGGGGCGTAATTGTTAAGAGTATCTGTTTGTTTTTGTGGTTCGATCCAGTAACGCTGGCGCTCAAATGGATAGGTGGGTAAAGGTAGGCGATTCCTGCGGAAAGCTTCTCTAACGCGTTTTTCATGTCGATAAAATTTCGACCAATTAATCTCTTTGCCAGCTAGCCAAATTTGACCAAGTGTTGTGAGTAAAAATTCTCGATCTGATTGTTGGTTTTGTGGATGCTTCAGGGTAGATAATATAAAATGACTATCTGCTTTTTGTAAAGATTGTCTGGCGAATGTGCCTAAGGTTTTTCCAGGGCCTACTTCCAGGAACAGCCGATTTGATTCTTGTAACAAAAGTTTCAGCCCCTCAGCAAAGCGAACTGTTTGGCGCAGATGTTTAACCCAGTAGTTGGGGTCTGTTGCTTCTATATCTGCAATCCAATTACCAGTGACGTTGGATACATAGGGAATTTTAGGAGGCTTCAGGTTAACTTGGTTTACCAGCTGTCTAAATGATTCTAAAATCGGGTCGGTCATCTGGGAATGGAAAGCATGAGAGGTCAAAAGACGGCGAACTTTCAAACCTTGTGCAACGAGGTGATTTTCCAGTTGAGCGATCGCATCTGTAGAACCGGAAGCTACGCACAATGATGGGGCATTAATCGCTGCTAAACAAAGTTGCTCGTTCAAGAAGGGTTGCACCTGTTGGGCAGAAAGTGGCACAGCTAGCATTGACCCACGGGGTAATTGCTGCATAATCTCTCCCCGTGCTGCTACCAACGCCACAGCTGCTTCTAAGGAAAAGACACCCGCCAGATGTGCTGCTACATATTCACCGATGCTATGACCAATCATCGCTTGCGGATGAATGCCCCAGGACATCCACAACTTAGCTAAAGCATAGGCGATCGCAAACAGGGCTGATTGCGTGATGGCGGTCTGGTTTAGTTGCTGCGTCGCAGTTTCAACTTGTTCTTTCTTGGGATACAACACGCTACGTAAGTCAAGCCCCTGGTGTCTTTGGAAAAGTTCACAGCACAAATCAAGTGCCTCTTGAAACGTAGGTTCAACTTGATAAAGTTCCCACGCCATATTTACATACTGTGTTCCCTGTCCGGGAAACATAAACACTACGGGCGGGTTGCGCTGTTCTTGGTGAAAAGTCAAAACTCTGGGCGAATCTTTGATTTCTAGTGTTGTGACTGCATCGTTAATATCTTGGCAAACCAAGAACCGCCGATGGTTAAAGCCTCGTCTCCCGACCTGCAAGGTGTAGGCAACATCTCCTAAGTTGATTTCAGGATATAACCTCAAATGTTCAACTAAATTAGCTGTGGCAATGTCTAAAGCTGAAGCGGTTTTGGCAGACAGGAGTAACAATAGCCAAGGTCTGGAAGGACTGGAAGCTTCGATGCTGGGTGCTTCTTCCACAATTACATGAGCGTTAGTCCCCCCAATACCAAAGGAACTCACACCCGCCCGACGGGGGGTGTTGTTTGTCTCCCAAGGGGATAAAGTAGTGTTGACGTAGAAAGGACTGTTGCAAAAGTCAATTTGAGGATTGGGCTGCTGAAAGTTCAAGCTGGGAGGAATTAACTTGTGTTTCAGTGCCAGAACAGTTTTGATGAAGCCTGCGACACCCGCAGCCGCATCTAAATGTCCGATATTGGTTTTTACCGAACCAATGGCACAGAAACCATTTTTTTGAGTACTCTCACGAAACGCCGCTTTCAGTGCGGCAATTTCAATGGGGTCGCCTAGAACTGTGCCGGTTCCATGAGTTTCAATGTAGCTAATTGTTTCAGCTGCTACCCCGGCGACGGCTTGGGCTTGGGCGATCGCATTTTTTTGTCCTTCTATACTGGGGGCTGTATAACCAACCTTAACGGCACCGTCGTTGTTGATAGCTGACCCCCTGATGACTGCGTGAATACAGTCTCTATCTGCTAAAGCGTCTTCTAATCGTTTTAAAACCACGATGCCAACGCCACTACCAGCAACAGTTCCCTCAGCTTTGGCATCAAAGGCTCGGCAGTGACCATCAGGAGCAAAGATTCCTCCTTTTTGATAACTATAACCAACTCGATAGGGCACGCTAATTGAAACACCGCCAGCCAGTGCCATATCACTTTCACCAGCAATCAAACTTTGACAAGCAAAATGAATAGCAACTAGTGAGGTAGAGCAAGCAGTTTGAATCACTACGCTTGGCCCAGTTAAATTTAGTTTGTAAGAAACTTGCGTGGTTAAAAAATCGCGGTCATTACTCAGTAAAGTTTGATAAGTACCGATTGAGTCAATCAAGTTTCGGTTGCTAGCTAAGTTATTGAAGAGGTAGCCACCCAAGCTTAGACCAGCATAAACGCCAATCCGACCTGGATAAATTTCAGAGTTATAGCTAGCGTTTTCCAAAGCTTCCCAAGCACATTCTAGAAATAGCCGATGTTGAGGATCGGTTATTTCTGCCTCTTTTGGATTAAATCCAAAAAAGGAAGCATCAAATAATTCAATATCTTCTAAAACTCCTCCAGCTTTGACATAGTTAGGGTCTTGTAAAAGCTTAAAATCTATTCCTGAAGCTAATAATTCTGCATCGGTAAAAACAGAGATAGACTCAACACCATCACGTAGATTCTGCCAAAATGAATCCAAATTTTTGGCTCCTGGAAAACGACCAACCATGCCAATTACCGCTATTGACTCTGGGTCATTTAATGATTCTTGATGATTCATTTGAAGGACTCCTAATTTTCTGTGGCAGGGTAACTGTTTCTACGTTGGCGTTGCTGTTTTAAAGCTTCTCTTCGGGGAAGAGGATGTTCGCTAAGGGTTTGAAAAGATTCTCGTTCTGGCTCAAAAGCATCTCCTTGACTCAGATATTGGGCAAAAGAACTGATAGTTGGATATGTAAATAAATCGACTATTGATATATCTTTGTGAAAAATTTCTCGCAGCTTGCTATAAACTTGAACTGCCAGTAAGGAATGTCCGCCCAAATCAAAAAAATTATCATAAATTCCCACTTTTTCGACGTTCAGAACTACTTGCCAAATATTGGCAAGCATTCTTTCTATTTGAGATTGCGGAGCAACGTAAGCGGCTGCTAGTTCTTTTGGTAAATCGTCAGGCTGGGGTAGTTGCTGATGGTCTATTTTGCCATTAGCGGTTAACGGCAGCGCTTCTAGCACCACAAAGGCTGAAGGCATCATATACTTAGGTAGTTTTTCTTTGAGAAAGTCGCACAGGTTACTAACAGTGGGAATTGTTCCTAGCCGAGGTACTATATAAGCTACAAGCTGCTTGTTGCCTGGACGATCTTCCCGATTTATCACCACAGTTTGCTGTATATCAGGATGTTGGTTCAGCACAGCTTCGATTTCTCCAAGCTCAATGCGGAACCCACGAATCTTAACCTGACGATCAATCCGACCAAGGTACTCAATATTACCGTCAATTAAATAGCGAGCTAAATCTCCAGTTTTATACAAGCGACTTCTGAGAGTGCTGTTAGCGGTAGCGGGGCATTTAGCCCGTGCTGTTGGGGCGTTTAGCCCGTGCTGAGTGCTGTTAGCGGAAGCGGGGCGTTTAGCCCGTGAGGAGTTAGGAGTTAGAAATTCTCCCCCTGCTTCCCCTGCTCCCATGCTCCCCTGCTCCCATGCCTCCTCAAAAGGGTTGGGAATGAACTTTTCGGCAGTTAATTGAGGGTGGTTGAGGTAGCCTCGTGCCAGACCAACGCCGCCAATATAGAGTTCGCCGGGAGTTCCAATGGGAACTGGTTGCAAATGAGAGTCCAGAATATATAAATGTGTGTTGGCGATCGCTCGCCCGATGGGAATAGAATTGGTTATGTCAGTTTCAGGCGGAACCTCATAAACGCAGCATCCCACAACCGTCTCGGTTGGGCCATACTCATTAATAATTCTGGCATTAGGCATATAAGTACGCCAAAATGAAAGGTGATTTGCCGATAGAGAATCACCACCAATCACGATCACCTTGACTTGAGTTGCAATCTTTTTAATAGATAACAACTGGCTGAGGATTTCTAGATGAGCTGGGGTAATTTTAACGAGACTAAAATTGCTTTGGGAGTCCAAAACACTGCTGAGTACTTCTATTTCTTGCTTACTTGGTAAAAGTACTACACTCTTTCCCACCAACAGAGGAGAGAATAAACTGGTAATAGTTGCATCAAACCCAAGGGAAGAGTGAACCGGAGACCCGCATCCATCCGCGACTGCATAGGCCTGTGTACACCAATGTAAATAATTAACGAGTCCTTGGTGAGGGATCATCGTCCCCTTTGGTTTTCCAGTAGACCCCGAAGTATAAATTACATAAGCTAGGTTCTCAGGTTGAACATTACTGGCTATATTTTCTGTATTTTTACTATTAAAAATCTGATTATTTGTATCTAAACAAACTAATAATGCCTGATGCTCAGAAACTTTAGCAACTAACTTTTCCTGGGTCAACAATATCGACACCTGTGCATCACAGAGCATAAAAGTCAAGCGTTCTTGAGGATATTCTGGATCTAGGGGTACGTAAGCGCCACCAGCTTTGAGAATACCCAGTAGTCCTACTAGCATCAGGAGCGAACGCTCGATGCAAATTCCCACTAGTACCTCTGGTTTGACACCAAGCTTTTGTAAGTGATGTGCCAATTGATTCGCACGCTGGTTTAGCTGCTGGTAAGTTAGTTGCTCACCTTCATAAATCGCCGCGATCGCGTCAGGCGATCGCTCTACCTGCGCCTCAAACAACTGATGGATACACTGATCATGAGGATACTGAGTTTGAGTGTTATTCCACTCTGCTAGTAGCTGGTGCTTTTCGTGAGCAGAAAGCAGGGAGTGGTACTCATAGCGTTCAGTTGGTTGACTAGCGATCGCTACTAGTGTTCTGAGATAATAATCGCCAATTGTCTGAATCTGTTCTGCACTAAATTCCGTTGTTTTGTAGCTGAGGTGGAGTGTAATCTGGGATGAAGCAGGTACTAAACCAAAGTCCGCAACAAAGTTAAAGTTTGTTGCACCAAAGAATTTTGTATCTAACAACTGCATACCTTCAACTTGCAAAACTCCCTGATACACATGGAAGTGGACAAAGTTAAACGCCGTCTCAAAAAGAGGTTGATTACCTAAAAGCCTCTGTAATTCGGCTAATGGGTATCGGCGAAAGGGTAATAGTTCCTGTTCCGCCGCCAAGATACTTCGCACAAGTTCTATCCATGTTCCCCCAGTTAGCAAAACACGCAAGGGTAGAGTGTTGAGAAAAAGTCCTAGAACTCGCTCACCATCAGCTTCCTCTAACCGACCATTAGATACCAAGCCTGTGATGATATCGGGTTGTCCGTTGAGAAAACTTAACACTCGCATATGTGCGGCTAGGAGAATACTTTTCAGGGGAAGACTCTCTGATTGAGACAGCCGTTGCAGTTTTTGGGAAACCTCAGCAGATAGGAAAACTTCTTGGGTGACAACTTGATTTTTACTAGTCAATTGCTGGCGAGGATAACAGCGAGGGAGATTTGAAATTGTGCGATCGCGTAGTTTTTCAATCCAATAATCTCTGCATTCTTGAGATTCAATAACTTTTTTCTCCAAAGCTACAAAATCTCGAAATTTACTCATTGGTGGTGGCTGAATTAAATCAACTTTTTTACCCAGTGAGTAAAAATAAATTTGAAATAACTCAGTCAGCATTGAAGCCACACTCCACCCATCAAGAATGGCATGGTGAAAGCTAAGGGTAAACTGAAATGTTTCCTCAGTGCGGCGATGAATTTGAAAGCGCAATAGTGGGGGGTTTTTCCAGTCAAAATGCCGTTTCTTTTCAAGTTCTATCCAAGCAGCTATTACCTCATCTTGCTTAATAGTAGAAAAATGCCGCAAATCTTCTACCTGTAAGGGAATTTTCACCCTTTGATGAACCAATTGCAACGGCTCAGTGAAGTCTGTAAAATTGAAGGAAGTGCGTAAGATTGGATGACGACTTCCTAGTTGTTGCATTGCTGCTTGTAAAGTTTCAAGGACGAGAAAATTTTGGCAGTGATAGCTGAAAATATCGTGATAAGCAGCGCTCTCTATGTCATACTCACTATGGAAAAGCATCCCCATTTGCAGTCTGCTCAAAGGATAGGCATCCTCTACACCGTCAGGCAATTTTAGTCGATCTTCTTCACAGATCAGACTAAACTGTTGAACTATATTTGTTGTTGTGGCGACATCTATTATGGTTATATTCTTGGCTAATTCATGAATTGTTTGATGTTGAAAAATTTGCTCAATGGAAAAGCTCAATCCTCGTTGTTGCGACAGAGATTGAACTCGAATGCTACGGATGGAATCTCCTCCTAAAGCAAAAAAGTTATCGTAGATGCCAACTCGTTCCATACCGAGAACCTGAACCCAGATTTGGGCTAGTATCTGCTCTTGGAAAGTGCTAGGAGCTACAAAAGCTTCGTCCAATTCAGGACGTGTCGGGTCAGGTGTAGGAAGCATCTGACGGTTTATCTTCCCATTATTAGTTAGCGGCAAGGTATCAAGCAACACGAAGACGCTAGGAACCATATAGTCAGGTAATTGCTTGTTTAAGAAAGAGCGCAACTCGCTAATTTTAGGGATTTGCTCGTTACTTGGAACAACATAAGCTACTAACTGTTTGTCGTCCTTTTCGTCTTGGGCAACAACTACAGTTTCTCGTACAGCCGGGTATTGCGCTAATACAGCCTCAATCTCTCCCAACTCAATGCGGAACCCTCGCACCTTCACCTGCTGATCAATTCGCCCCAAATATTCCAGTTCTCCATTCGGCAAAAAACGGGCTAAGTCTCCGGTTTTATATAAGCGACTTTTGACAGTGCTAAGTGAGGAGTGAGGAGTGAGGAGTGAGGAGTTAGGAGTTAGAAATTCTCCCCCTGCTCCCCTGCTCCCCTGCTCCCCTGCCTTCTCGAAAGGGTTGGTAATAAATTTAGCAGCGTTCAAATCTGGTCGGTTGAGATAACCGCGAGCTAAACCCGCGCCACCCACGTACATTTCACCAGGTACACCAATTGGCACTGGTTGTTGATGTGAATCTAGCAAGTAAACCTGCAAATCGGGAATTGGACGACCAATGATACTGCCTAGACCAACTTGCAAATCGGCCCTACTTAGTGGACGATAAGTAACGTGTACCGTCGTTTCCGTAATGCCGTACATATTGACAAGTTGCGGGGAGCGATCGCCTCCGGTGGGGCGTAGCCCATCGCCATGTAATTCAAACCAAGGCTTTAAACTTTGGATATTTAGGGCTTCTCCACCGAAAATTACCCAGCGCAAAACCAGATCCGATGCAATTCCTGAAGATTCTTCTACCTGCATTAGTTGGCGAAAGGCTCCAGGAGTTTGGTTAAGTACGGTGACTTGTTCTTGACACAGCAACTTGTAGAAGTCTTTGGGTGAGCGACACAACCAGTAAGGCACTATCACCAACCGTCCCCCGTAGAGCAATGCTCCCCAGAGTTCCCAAACTGAGAAGTCGAAAGTAATTGAGTGAAACAGAGTCCACACATCATTTTGGTTAAAGTGAAACCAAGACTCAGTTGCTGCAAATAGCCTGGTGACATTTCCATGAGTCACCAAAACACCTTTAGGAGTGCCAGTTGAGCCGGAAGTGTAGATGACATAAGCTAAATTTTCGGGTGTTGTCTGATTGACAGGGTTTGACTGGCTATTTTGGGCGATCGCCTGCGAGTCGCTATCTAAGCAAATTACTTTGGTTTGACATTCCGGTAGGTCTTTGACCAAGTGCTGTTGAGTTAATAGTATGGGAACTTGGGCATCCGCCAACATTAAAGCTAGCCGATCGCGGGGATAGGTTGGATCTAGAGGGACATAAGCTGCACCAGCTTTGAGAATCCCAAGCAGACCTATTATCATGAAGAGCGATCGCTCTACAAAAATGCCAACCATCACTTCTTTTCCTACTCCTTGCGATTGTAGGTAATGTGCTAATTGATTAGCTCGGCAATTTAGCTCTCGGTAGCTCAAATATTGGTTTTCAAAAACTATAGCTGTAGCATCAGACATTTGTTCCACAACGCTCTCAAATAACTGATGAAGGCATTGTTCTTGGTTATAATTTGCTTTTGTATCGTTCCATTCAACTAACAGTTTGTGACGCTCGGCTGCGCTAATAATTTGCAACTCACTAATTAATACATCTGAATGACTAATAGCACTTTCTAATAATGTATAAAACTGTTCTGCCAAATGCTCAATTACTTTATCGGAAAATAAACTAGAATCATAGTTAAATTCTGTAATCAATGCACCTTCTACATCTATACAAGACAACTTTAATTTGAATTGTTCAAAACAGACATACTGTTTATAAATTTTAAATGAAACTTCACTGGCTAAATAATTTAGGTGACGTTGCTCAAATTCAAAACAAAATGGTAAAAATGGCAATTTATCAATCTTTGGAGCTTCATCAAATAGTTGCTCCCAACAGAAATACTCTTGCCATTCTTCTACCTGGCGTATTGATTCGTTAACTTGCTGAATAACCTTGCTGAATTTATCACTTTTTTCTAAATAAAAATGAACTGGTAAGCACTTAGCAAACAGCCCCATCATGTCTTGGAGTTCTTCATAAACTCGATTATTGCAGGTAATTCCTACTATCAAGTCTGACTCACCAGTTAGTCGCCAAAGTAATACTTGCCAGCAAGCTAGAAAAAATACAGAGGCTGAAGTGTTATGTTCCCTAAGAATTGCTTTAATTTTTGTCTTCAAGTCATAATTAACAGCGCATGATAAAACCTTGGGAGTAAATTCTTTTTTCTCCAAAAACTGATTTTCAATTACAAGCTTGAAATTAAGCAGAGAAGAAATATCCTTGCTACGCCAAACTTTGATTTCTTTCTGTGCATCCGCTGATTCTACTAATTCATTTTGCAATTCCGAGAATTGAATATATTGAATTGGTTCAGCTAATGATTGTTTCTGATATATATCGTATAAAATACTAATTTCCCTGACTAAATTTTTTAGCGTCCACGCATCAGCATATATAGAATGTAAACTAATCACTAAAACATACTTTTGTTTCGAGAGAGTAATTAAAGTAGGACGTAAAATGGGAAATTGTTTTAAATCAAAAACATATTCATTCTCTGATGCCAAAAAATTATCAATTTTTTTCTGTTGCTTCTGATTTTGACAGGTACTTAAATCAAGATATTGCCATGAAATGCCATCAAAATTTCCTATGAACTGAATTGGTGTTGTGATTTTATTTAGTTCTAGGAAAGTTGTACGGAAAATTTCATGTCGTTCAACAAGCTGATGTAAAGCTTCTTGGATAAGCTTAACATTGAGATTACCTTCAATTAGTATAGCTAACTGAGCGCGGTAAGCTGTACTATTCTGCTGCTGTAACCAGAGACGTTTCTGCTGAGGTGAAAGCTTAAACCCTTTAATAATATCAGCTTGCATTGGCTCAATTTATCCTATATGTAATATCGAATTATTATCCCCCTTAATCCCCCCGATATATTAGGGGGAAACAAGAAAATCCAGTTCCCTCACGCCACTTGCTTGACTGTCGGGCATTGCCGACGGCAGTTGCTTCAAGCCGGGGAACCCGTCCAACGCACTGCCTCCCCTTTATAAGGGCAGGGTTAGGGAGGGGTAAAAAATATTTGATACATCAATCATGACTTTTAAAACATCCTCTGAATTCTGACTCCCGACTCCTGAATTCTGAATTCATCTCATTCTGTCCACCAATCCTTTGTAAGGATGTGAGGTTTTGTCTCATCTACTATTCGCCACCCTTCTTGGATATACTGTGCAAATTCAGTCTGCTCAAGTGACTCAAGAGCCTTAACCTCATCGTCTGTTAGATCCGGATGCCAAACATCCACAATCAAAGCGATTCTACTTGAGGTGGCATTAATCTTAACTTCATGTTCAAAAGAATCATCAAACACTAAACACTTTCCTTCTTCCCATGTCCTTGTTTCATCTCCAACACGGATAGAACATCCCAAGGGGATCTTTAAACCCAAATGACATTTTATTCTTGCATTTGTAGGGCCGTAATGAGGTTCTATGAATGTGTTTGGACTTAAGGCAGAAAAACAGGCTACTCCTGTGCGTCTGGGAATTGCTTCAATAAGTTTTGTTGTTTCTGGACACTGAAAGCAGTTCTCATCAAATTTCCTCCCTTGAAGGTAAAAATAGTATTGAAACCAGTCAGTACGTTCTCTATAACTATCAGAATTTTCGGGTTGCATATATGACAAAAAACCTCTCTTGTCGCATAAGCTTAATAATTCATTCTTAATGATTGAAAATGAGTTTTCAAGACTTTGTATCCATTCAAAATCAACAGCATTGTGCCAAGGTTTAGCCGTCAAACCGGGATAAAAAAAATCGGGATTTTGACCAGGCTGTGCTAGTGGGCGAGTCTGTAATCCTTTAACTATTCTCAGGAATTCATTTAATCTTTCAAGTGAATTTTTTGGCAAGCTTTTTGAGAAAGTATTCATATCTAAGTTTCCTCTTTTTAAAATATTGAGTATTGAAAAATACTTTTACAAATTGTATTTGGAGTGAAGAATATAGGTAGATAAAAGCATCAGTAAGGTTGAGTCTAGAGCAATACGTTGGCGTTCAGTCATTGTGGGAAGTTTATCTAACAAAGCAATAACTGTTTTTTGGTCAAAGAATGGTATTGATGCCATAACTGAACTACGTAAAGATTCTTGCATTAATGTGTACAAGCGATTGTTACTTGTCAAAGTAGCAGGTGGAGCAGTAAAAGGATGCTTTGGACGAGTATAAACTGTGTCTGTCAGGAAAGGTCGAGCAGCCTCCCTAAGTAAATATTTTTCTTGCATCCCATGAGTTAAAAGCGAGACGGGTATTTCACGCACTAACTCGAAGAGATGGTGATCTAAAAATGGCACACGAATCTCAACAGCGTGTGCCATTTCTAAACGTTCTGCAAATAATGAATAGTTCGGCAAAATTGATTTAGACCATAAATATAGTGATTGAATAATTGGATTTCGACCGACAATTTGTTCTTGTAAATCAAACTGTTCTAAAAAGAGGCGATAAACATCTTGTTTAGCAAATTTCAAAGCATAATCAGGTGCAAGTAAAACAGGAAAAAAAGCTCTGTCTACAGCTACATTTTTTAACCAAGATGGCACAAAACCCAAGATTTGTTGGATGCTTGCTAAGAAAGCGGGCGTGCTATTGGATAAAGTATTTTCTAATTCCTGTTTTGTATGATTAAGCCGCAAGTCTTGTTTTACATGACCGTATCCAGCAAATATTTCATCAGAACCATCACCGGATAAGATAACTTTGTAGCCGGAATCATGTACCACGCGACTTTGTAAATATCTGGCAACACCACGAGAGTTAGTATCTAACGTCTCGGCGTGCCAAATTGCATCAGTAATATGGTCAGCAAAATCCGATTGGTTGAGGGGAATGGTCTGAAAGTCTGCTTTTACCCATGCTGCTGTCTCGCGGGCAATTGCTTCTTCATCGTAACCAGCTTCATTGAAAGTGACAGTGAAAGCCCGAATTGGCTGGGAATTATGTTTTGCTGCTATACCTAAGACAGCAGATGAATCAAGACCACCACTCAGGAAACTACCTACTGGCACGTCAGCCCGTAGCCGGATTTTTACTGCTTCCTCCAACTTATGCCGAATTTGTTCAATATATTCAGTATTTGTGTATCGTGGTTTTGAATTATCATCTCTTGGGTAATCAAGATCCCAATAACGCACAAGTTGTACGCCCTGGCGTGTTGCCAGAAGGTAATGACCAGGCGGAACTTGATAGACACCTTCAAATAATGTGCGGTCTTGGTTTACATAAAGGAATAACTGTTGAAAAAATGACTCCTGATCCCAACGAGCCGGAACACCAGCTGCAAACAAGGCTTTGGCTTCCGATGCTAAATAAAGGATGTCGCCGACCATTGTATAGAAAAGTGGCTTGATGCCAAAGCGATCGCGGGCAGCAAAAAGCAGCTGATTCGACTCATCCCACAGTATAAATGCAAACTCTCCTCGGAGATGATGTAGGCATTGTGTCCCAAATTCCTCATATAAATGGAGAACAATCTCGCTGTCAGAATGAGTACTTAATCGATGTCCCTTTTGTTTCAACTCACCCTGAATTCGTTCAAAATCGTAAAACTCTCCATTGACAATGACGTGTAATTGCCCATCTTCATTGGCGATCGGCTGGTCTCCTGTGGTCAAATCGATAATACTGAGCCTCGTGTGTCCGAGTCCAACTTGTTGATGAGCAGCTATCCACTGACACTGCTTGTCTGGCCCACGATAGCTTAACTGCTGCGTTGCTTTTGCTAACGCCTCTCTTGAAATTGGCTCTCCTTTCGAGAACATTGCCACAATACCGCACATAAATCACACCTCTATTAATTCCAGACTGACAAAAAACCCTCCCTCTCCTTTCTTCTCTGTGTTCTCTCTTGCCTCTGTGGTTCTTTTAAAAAACAATTCTCATAACTCAAACACACTTGCTATAATCCGATCGCCTTTGGTCTAATACTCTTTAACTTGCTAGCATTTAATTGCCGACGTGCTTCCAAAGCTAGAGATTTTTCCTTTCTTTCCAATTCATCAATGATTATGATTAAATTCCTCAGTTGAGTATCAGGATTTGCGACCATAGCTTTGATGATTTCTTCAAAATGGCTCAATATTTTGGCAACTGTCACGCCACAGAAGCGGTGTAAATCGTAGAGCAGATGTAGGCATAAATTTGCGCCAGGTATTGCTACAATCGCTAAAGGGTAATGAGTACTCGCAAACGAACGAATATTATCAATTTTTAAGTTTTGTGTACCTAATTGAGAAATATCTACTTTGGAGTTTTGAACTACTAAAATACTCTCAAATAAAGGCAAATTTTTAGGTATATTACTCCAACTCTGAACTTGTACTAAGGAACTATATTCATATCGACGCAAATTTATGTGTTGGATTTGAAGAGATTTCAGCCAAGGTAAAAGCAAATCCTCAGAAGCTATTTTTACTCTTGCAGGTAAAGTATTGACAAAAACCCCAACCATAGCATCAATTCCTGTCAAGGTAACTGGGCGACCAGACAAAACCGTGCCAAAAACGACATCTTTGTTGCTGCTATAGTGACTTAAAAGTAAAGCCCAAGCTCCCATTAATAGGGTATTTAAGGTCAAATGTTGCTGTTTTGCCAGAGAATTAAATGCTTCTGTGGTAGTTAGAGAAAATTCAACTTGCTGTTGAGCATAACGTTCTTCTTGATTAGATAATTTGATGTTACTTTGGTCTATTCCCAGAGGAGTGGCTACTCTCAAACCCTGAAGTTCTCGCCGCCAGAATATTTCTGCTTCTGTTAAATCCTGCTGCTTTAGCCAGGTAATATAGTCTCGATAGGGACGACTTGGTTGCAAGTCAATATTTTTGCCTTGGTCAAATGCCTCATAAAAAGTAAAAACTTCCTTAAGCAGGATAGCATCAGACCAGACATCTGAAATTAAGTGATGACAACTCCAAATTAGCTGATGAGTGTTTGCTGCTATTCGGATGATTGCTAAACGCATTAAGGGCGGCTGAGAAAGATTGAAACCACGCTTTCGATCTGCTTGTAAATAATCTTGTAAATGAGCTTCTTGAGCAGTAGGAGAAAGTTCAGACAAGTCATACTGACTTATTGATAATCTTGTTTGACGGTGAACAATCTGAATTGGTTTTTTAAGTCCTTCCCAGACAAAAGCTGTTCTTAAGGTTGTATGTCTAGCTACTACTTTCTGCCAAGCTTGCTCAAAGGCGAAGAAGTGAAATTTTCCATGTAAAATGCACATTTGGTGAGCAAAATACATCCCAGAGTTGGGATTGGCGAGGATGTGAAAAAACATCCCCTGTTGTGTAGGTGAGAGTGTGTAGATATCTTCGATATTTTTAGGGTTCATATCTAAAGATTTGGCGTTGCTGAGTGGGAAATGGTTTCACGCACAGGCGCTCCAGAGGAAGATTTGAGAAGAGTTGATTTGAGATTTCCATCCTTATTGCTGGAGGAAAAGTTGATTGAGTTCTTCTTGAGTTAACTCGGCTTCGGGAAAGTCTGAGGGTGTAAAATTTACCGTATCTGTAGATTGACAAAGAGCAATTAGCGATCGCAATCCCTCTATAAAGTCAATAGCTAGTTGTTCTACAGTGGATCTCAAATGAATATTTTCGCTATATCCCCAACTGATTTCTAGCCGTCCTCTCATGACTTTCCCCATCACTTGCAACGGGTGGGAACGAATAGCACTAGGACTTATAGTCGAACCAGGGGATTCACTAGCTAATCGGAAAGTCGAAGATTCCCCAAAAACGCGATCAAACTGCCCTAAGTAATTGAAAATGATCTCAGCTTGGGGAAGTGTACTTAATTTTCCTGCCTCATTTTGATCTTCGCAACAATAACGTAGCAAGCCATAACCTATTCCCCGCTTCGGAATGCGGCGAATCTGTTCTTTAATTGACATTAAAACATCAATGGTTATTTGAGACTTTTCTATACTCAAATACACAGGAAATACGGAAGTAAAAAAGCCAACTGTACGAGATAAATTGACTCCCGAAATAACTTCCTCACGTCCATGACCTTCCAAGTCAATTAAAAAATTATCCATCCCTGTCCATTGGGAAATAGTCTGTGCCAAAGCTGTGAGCAACACCTCATTAATTTGGGTATTATATTTTGCAGGAATTTCTTGCAGCAGTATACGAGTTTCTTCTGGTGTGAGAGATCCCGACACAAAGCGAGTCGAGGCTTCAGTATTCGCACCTTCTATTAAGTCCACAGGTAAATGCCTAATCTGTTTCGGGTATGCCAACCAATAATTCAACTCTTGTTTGAGTTCTGGTGAATTAGCGTACTTCATCAGCAGACAAGACCATTGCTGAAAAGAAGTCGTTTTAGGTGGAAGATTAATCACTTCTTGGCGTATAAGTTGCTGATAAGCTGTTTGCAAATCTTCCACAAGTACCCGCAAAGAAAAGGCATCTTCCGTCAGGTGGTGTAAAATCAATAGCAAGCGGCTGGTTTGGTGAGAACCGAGATTGAAAAAAGCAACTTTCATTAACGGCCCTTGGGATAAATCTAAGCTGCTTTGTAGTTCAGATGCTATCTTTTCAATGGCAGATTTTTGTTCTGTTTGTGACAGGTCTGATAAGTTGAATTGAGAAAAAGCTACTCTTTCTCCAAAACCTTCATTCACCTGTTGCCAGATTCCTTGTTTTTGTTCAAAACGCAAACGCAGCGCATCATGATGTTCTAACAACTGCTGGCACGCTTTTTCTAGCAAAGCTGGGTTTTGTCCTGGTTGTAATTCTAGTAGAACCGCTTGGTTCCAATGGTGAGGTTCTGGAAAGTTCTGCTCAAAGAACCACTTTTGTATAGGTGTCAGGGGTATTGCTCCAATGATTGGCTCCTGTTGAGCTTGACGCACCGGAATCGTATCCACAACTGTTGCCAACTCTGCGATGGTGGGATACTCAAATAACTGACTGGTACTGAATTGAAGACCTAACTGATGAGCTTTGGCGACAACTTGAATACTCTGAATTGAATCTCCTCCCAGAGCTAAAAAGTTATCATCAATACCTACCTGCTTAATTCCCAATGCTTGACTCCAGATGGTAGCAAGTGCCTCTTCCACTGGTGTACGGGGAGCTACATAGTTAGTTTGTACTTCTGTGCTTTCTTCTTTCATCAGCATTTCCAGAAGTTCACGCTTTTGTGTTGAAAGCAGTTCAATACGCTTTAAAAGTTCATCACTCATGCCAATTTTGGATTTTAGATTTTAGATTTTGGATTATTTGGGGATTTTTAAGCAATGCTATTTATGGTTTTTGCGTAAAATCGTAGGGAATTGAGGGTGGGAATTTAAACGCATAGGCGCTTCTCTACGAGACGCTACGCGAACGCCTTCCCGTAGGGTAGGAGCGCTGAGGTAAGCGCAAAGGTACGCAGAGAATTCGCTAGTAATTAATGAAGTATTGTACTAAGTTTGCATCGATAACTTTTTCTGGGAAAGCATTGCTTTGACTTCATCTTCTGAAAGTTCCTCCAGCATTTTGAGAATTTGAGCCATTTTTTTATTTTCAGATTGTGTTTGTTCTGGTGCTGGTAAACTCTGGCGATCAACTTTGCCATTGGGAGTTAATGGTAAAGTATCTAGGATAAGGAAGGCAGTAGGAATCATATATTCTGGTAACTTCTGTCTCAAAAAACTTTGCAATTCACCCTTGGTAGGTGCGGGTATTTGTTTAGGGACTATATAAGCAACTAAGCGTTTGCTACCCGAATCTTCTTCTCTGACGATGACAACAACTTCTCGAATAATAGGATATTGTAACAAGACCGCTTCAATTTCTGTTAGTTCAATGCGATATCCTCTTAGTTTCACCTGATAATCACTACGTCCTAAAAACTCGATGTTGCCATCAGGTAAATAACGCGCCAAATCCCCAGTTTTATACAAACGACTTACTTTTGACTTTTGACTTTTGACTTTTGACTTGTAAAACGGGTTGGGAATAAACTTTTGCGCTGTCAGTTCTGGGCGGTTAAGATATCCCTTGGCTATACCAAAACCACTGATATGTAGTTCACCTGGAACCCCAATTGGTACTGGTTGTCCGTAAGAATTGAGCAAATATATTTGGGTGTTGGCAATGGGGCGACCGATCGCAACAGGAGTCGTAATATCATGGTTTTGACAATCGTAGACGGTAGTCCAAACTGTTCCTTCTGTTGGGCCGTATTCGTTAAATAAGGATGTCGAAGGTAGCAGTTGATGATGACGTTCTACTAACTCGCTAGAACACGTCTCCCCTGCGACAATGACGGTGCTAAGAGAAATTAACTCGACCGGATCTATATGCGCCAACAAAGCGCTGTAGAGCGAAGGAACACTCAACCAATGCGAAATCTGATGTTGAGCGATCGCTTTTCCTAACTGCCAGATGTCTTTTTGGCTACCCTCTTTCAGCAGTACTAGGGTTCCTCCTTGACAAAGTGTCCAAAAAATGCACGCTACTGAGCTATCAAAGGCGAAGGACGGAAGCAATAAGAAACTGCTAACGGGTTCTTGGTAGTAGCTCATCCTCGCACTGGTTGAGTGAAGCAAGTTTTGGTGAGTAATTAACACTCCCTTGGGTTGACCTGTGGAGCCGGAGGTGTAGATAATATATGCCAGGTTTTCTGGAGTATTGTTATGGATGGGGTTGTATGTACACTCCTGACTCAAGGTATTCCAGTGTGAATCTAGGCAGACTACTTCAGATTTATGGGCAGGAAGTCTTGCTACTAGATGTGTTTGAGTCAGCAAAACTGGTACTTGGGCATCCTCCAGGATAAAAGCAAGATGTTCTTTAGGATACGCTGGGTCTAGCGGAATATAAGCACCGCCAGCTTTGAGAATACCCAGAATTCCCACTATCATTTCCAGCGAACGCTCTATACAGATTGCAACTGGTACATCGGAACTAACGCCTGAGCTACGTAGGTGATGTGCAACTGTATTGGCGCGATGGTTTAATTGTTGGTAGGTTAGTTGCTCATCTCCAAAGACTAAAGCGATCGCATCAGGGTTTTTTGCAGCAGTAGCTTCAATTTGTTGATGGATAAGTAAATTCTGTGAATATTCCCTGGCTGTATTATTCCACTCCACCAAAATCTGATGCTGTTCTGACTCTGGGAGCAAACATTGAGACTCATAACGCTCGAATGGTTGCGAAGACATTGCCGTTAGTGTCTCATTGAAATAACGACCAATGGCTTCTAGTTGCCCTTGAGGAATGTTTCTCAAGTCACATTCTAAATCGAGTTGTATGCCATCGGAAGCATGATTGCGATTAAATTCTACCTTTAAACCAAAATGGGTTTCACCAAACCCTTGAGCGCCGACAATTCCCAGTCCTTCTAAAGTCTCAAGAGTATGGAAAATGTGAAAATGCGTATAGTTAAACACAGTCTCTACTAAAGGCTGTAGAGGTTGGCGACCACTTAATTGTTGTAAATCTGCGTAGGGGAAACGTCTAAAAGGTAACAATTCCCGTTCCGCTTCAAATACCTGCTGAACCAAATCAACCCAGGTTCCTCCCATCAGTTGAAAGCGAAATGGTACTGTGTTCAAATGAGTTCCCAATGTCTTTTCTGCATCGGCTTTTTCTAAGCGACCATTAGACTCAAGTCCTGTGAGAATATCGGTTTCACCACTCAACAAACTCATAACTCTGATGTGTGCTGCTAACAAGACGTTTTTGAGTGGAACTTGTGCTAATCGAGACAGTTTCTTCAGTCCCTCAGAAACTTGGCCAGAGATAGGGACATCTAAGACAGCTATTTGGGGTGCGTCTGTTTGGCGATCGCAATCATGCCAACTCTTAATTTTTGTGGTGAGACAATTTTCCAGCTTTTTCGTCCAAAATGCCCGACATTCTGGAGAATTTAGCACCGAACGCTCCAAGGCGATGAAATCCCGATATGTGATTACTGGAGGGGATTCCATAAAGCGATCGCCATTCAGTAGTGCGTAATAACGATGCAGCAATTCTGTTAGTAGGGAAGACTTACTCCAGCCGTCAAGAATCGAGTTGTGACAGCTTAACGTAAAATAAAATGACTCATCCGTTAAGCGTTGAATAAAAAAGCGGATGATGGGCGCAAAAGACCAGTCAAAATTCCGGTTTCTTTCAACTTCAATCCAGTCTGCAAGGGCTTTTTTTCGTTGTTCTGGCGATAGACTCCGCATATCCTGTACTTGAAATGGTACAGCAACAGTTTGATGAACTAGTTGTAACGGTTCCCTAAAGTTGGTCAAATCGAAGGAAGTCCGTAAGATGGGGTGGTAAGCCACAAGCTGCTGCAAAGCTGATTCAAAAAGTTCAACATCCAGATGAACTTGTAGATGATAAAGAAATACATCATGGTACATCGGTAAGTCAGGACAATACTGACTGTGAAAAATTACCCCTGCTTGGACTCTAGCTAAAGGATAAGCATCTACCACATCGCTAGGTAGTTTTTGGCGTTCGGCTGCGGAAATGAGACTAAAAGGCTTTGTTGTTGTTACTGGAGTAGCGGTTTCAATAGTAGTAATTTCTTGCGCCAGAGTATAGATAGTTTGATGTTGAAATAGTTGCGGTAGTGAGAAATTCAAGCCTCTTTCAGTAGCTCTGGCTCGGACTTGGATGCTACGAATAGAATCTCCTCCAATTTCAAAAAAATTATCATGGATACCTACTCGTTCAATCTCTAGTACATTTGACCAGATTTCGGCTAATATCTTCTCGATGGAAGTGCGAGGAGCCACGAAAGCGTTGTCTAGCTCAGGTCTTGTCTTGCTAGGGATAGGAAGCGATCGCCTGTCTACTTTACCATTAGGTGTCAATGGAATGGCATCCAATAGCACAAACGCTTTGGGAATCATATAGTCTGGCAATTTTTCCATCAGAAAACGCCGTAGTTCGCTAACCGTGGGTGCGCTTTCATGTTTGCAGACATAATAAACAATTAATTGACCCTCAGCTTCTATTTTCGGAGATTTGCCTTTTAATAAGCGCCGAAAAGCATTGATGGCTTCCCTATCCCCTAGCTCATTCACTGGATTTGCTGGTTTTTGCTGATGATTGGGTTCTTGAATCAGTGCGATCGCTTCTCGAACCGCCGGATGTTGACACAGAACAGCCTCAATCTCTCCCAACTCAATCCGAAACCCACGAATCTTTACTTGCTGATCGATCCGTCCCAAATACTCAAGTTCGCCATTGGGTAAGTAACGAGCTAAATCGCCTGATTTGTAAAGACGAGAATGATTTATCTCACGCAAAGACGCAAAGGCGCAAAGAGAATGAGGATTAGTAATAAATCGTTCCGCAGTCAATTCCGGGCGATTGAGATAACCACGAGTCACACCCGCACCACCAATGTAGAGTTCACCAGCCACCCCAATGGGAACCGGTTGCTGTTGCGAATCTAATAGGTATACTTGCAAATCAGGAATCTGATACCCGATTGGACTACCAGCTTTTTGGCTTAAATCCGCCATAGTTATGGGACGATAGGTGACGTGTACGGTTGTCTCTGTAATCCCGTACATATTCACCAATTGCGGCTCCCTATCTCCGTGGCGTTCAAACCAAGGCTGTAAACTCTGAAGTTCCAAAGCCTCACCCCCAAAAATCACTTTTCTTAAAGCCAAGGTTCCAGTGTCACCTGCTTCTTCTTCTGCACCTATGAGTTGACGAAAAGCAGAGGGTGTTTGATTGAGGATTGTCACTTTTTCGTTGCATAACAACTGATAAAACGCATCTGGCGACCTCGTAATCCAGTAGGGAACTACCACCAGCCGTCCACCGTGAAGGAGAGCGCCCCAAATCTCCCAAACTGAGAAATCAAAAGCATAGGAGTGAAAATTTGTCCAAACATCGCGATCGCTAAAGTTAAACCACGACTGGGTAGCAGCAAACAATCGCATTACGTTCTGGTGCGTAACTAAAACGCCTTTGGGTTTGCCAGTTGAGCCAGAGGTATAAATTACATAAGCCAGATTACTTGGATTCACCTGACTCACTAAATTATCTACTAACAGTAACTCTAAAGTTTCACGCTCTTTGTCTAAACAAACAACCTGCGCCCCACACTCAGGTAAACTTGCAAGTAATTTCTCCTGAGTTAACAATACTGCAACCTGAGCATCATCTAACATAAAAGCTAGACGTTCTTGGGGATAAGTGGGATCTAAAGGGACGTAAGCGCCGCCAGCCTTGAGAATTGCCAAAATACCCACCACCATCTCTATGGAACGTTCTAGATAAATACCCACCAATACTTCTGGTTTTACACCTAAAGCTTGCAAATGATGGGCTAATTGATTGGCTCGTTTGTTCAATTCTCGGTAGGTGAGCCGTTCTTGTTCAAACACCAGTGCAATTGCGTCTGGTGTCTGCTGTACCTGAAACTCAAACTGTTGATGGAGACAAAAATCACTTGGATAATTTGTCTGAATAGTGTTCCATTCCACCAATAGTTGATGCTGCTGGGACTCGGTTAACAGTGGTAAATTTGCAATCTGTTGCTGTGGATTGACAACAATTCCTGCTAGTAATGTTTCAAAATGCTCGGACATTCGAGCGATAGTAGCAGCATCAAACAAATCTGTATTGTATTGCCAAGAAGCAGACAACGCACCATCTACCTCAGCCATCATCAGCGTCAAATCGAACTGAGCTATGCGCTGGGAAAGATTCAGAGATTCTAGTTCTAAATCCCCTAATTTTATCCTTGCCCCTGTTTCTCCTAATGCGAATGCTGCCAAACCTTCTTCGTTGAGCAGGTGCGTTTTCTGTAAAACAAACATTACTTGGAAAAGTGGGGAGCGACTGGGGTCGCGCACTGGTTGTAATTGTTCAACTAACTGTGCAAAGGGGTAATCCTGGTACTTGAAGGCATCAAGTACAGAGGAGCGCACTTGATTGAGAAACGCCTCAAAATTTGGGTTTCCAGAAATATGCGATCGCACAACCACCGGGTTGACAAAATACCCCACCAATGCTGCTAAATCTGCCCGACTTCTACCTGTTGTTGGGGAACCTACTAATATATCCTCTTGACCTGATAAACGGTAGAGCAGGACTTGAAAAGCTGCTAGCAAGGTCATATAGAGGGTAGCACTGTTAGCCTGACTGAGAGCTTTGAGTTTTTGTGTTAAATCTGCATTCAGTTTGAATAACTGCGAAGCCCCTTGATAAGTTTGCACGGGTGGTCGAGGTCGGTCAGTAGGTAAATTCAGAACTGGCAGCTCACCTGAGAGTTGTTTCTGCCAGTATGCCCAAAGCCTCTCACCTGCCGGACTAGCGTTGGCGTTCGCGCAGCGTTCCGCAGGAAAGCCCGCCGCAGGCATCGCTTCTGCCCAAGCACGAACATAGTCAGTGTACTGTAACGTTAGGGGGATGAGGGTATGTTGCTTGCCAGCTTTTTGTGCTTGATAGATAACTCCCAACTCATCTACAAGTATTGTTAAAGACCAGAAGTCAGCAACGATATGGTGTACAGCTAGCAATAGAATATGTTCATTAGCTAACCGAGTAAACAAATTTACCCTGAGTAAGGGGCCAGTTTCCAAATTGAAGGGGCGATGTGCTTCTGTGATTAAGCGGTTTTCTAGGAATTCCTCACTCCAGATCGAAGCATCATCATGCTGAAAACAAACCTCTAAATGTTCGTGAATATACTGTGTAGCTTTTCCTTGTGAGGCAATAAAGGTGGTTCGCAAGGAAGGATGTCGCTCAACTAGCATTTGAAATGCACGTTGCAGGGCAGCAATATCGAGTTCGCCATGCAGGCGTACAGCATTGACAATATTGTAGGCATGGCTTTCGGGTGAGAGCTGATGCAGGAACCACAAAGCCTGCTGACCAGATGAAAGGGGATACTCAGTGACAACTTCCCTCTCTGGAGCTAAAGCGATCTTAAGGGAGTGTAAGGGTTCTGTTAGCTGGGTAAGTAGTGCGCTCGCTAGTTCTGCGATCGAAGAACCTTCTAGGATATTAGCCATTGGCAATACTACACCCAGTTTAGTTTCGATGCTGTTCTGGAGTTCAATAGCTATTAAGGAATCGATACCTACAGTACTCAAAGGCTGCTGATAATCCAACTGCGACGGAGCTAATTTGAGAACTTGAGCCACTAGCTCCTGCAAATAAGAAGTTAACTGTTGCTGTTGCTCTTCTGGTTCTAATGCCAACAGGGCTTCACAGGTTAGGGAACTGACTGTAGAATTAGATTGTGACAAAATGCTGCTGCCGACAACATCGAGGCTGCGATCGAGAAACCCAACTCGACAAGCGTGACGTTGGATCTTGCCACTCGAAGTTTTTGGGATGCTCCCAGTCTTGAGCAATAACACCGCATAAACTTGCAGTTCATGTTCTTCCACTACTGCCTGACGGATGGCTCTAATGACCTCATTAACATCCAGGTTCTTAAGATAAGTGCGTTTCACCTCTATCGCCAGCACCAATCGCTCTTCATCAGCAACCTCAACAGAAAATGCTGCACTACTGCTTGATTGCAGTGCTGAGTGGCTCTGTTCTGCTGTTTTTTCAATATCTTGAGGGTAATGGTTACGACCCCGGATGATAATTAAGTCTTTGAGGCGACCAGTAATGAACAGTTCACCCTGGTACAAAAATCCCAAGTCGCCAGTACGCAGAAACGGGCCGTCTCCAGTATCCTTGAGGTAGGCTCGGAAAGTCTGCTGTGTCTGCTCTGTCTGATTCCAGTATCCTTGGGCTACGCTCGAACCTGCTACCCAAATCTCACCCACTTCATTACTACTGCAACGGGTCAAAGTATCGGGATGAGCAATCACAATCTGCATATCCTGTAGCGGTTGACCACAAGAGACTAGTGTCTTTTCCCCAACCTCCTCTCCAACAGTTGGGACGACTTGATTTTGAGCCAGTGCTATTTGCTCGAAGGGTTGCAGTACTGGTGGGGCTGTCTTGAAACCACCAGAAACAATCAAGGTGGTTTCGGCCATACCGTAACAGGGGTAGAAAGCTTCGCGGCGAAAGCCACAGGATGCAAAAGTTGCCGCAAAACGTTCCAGGGTTTGGGCACGGACAGGTTCCGCTCCGTTGAAGGCGACTTCCCAACTGCTTAGGTCAAGAGTAGCTCGCTGTTCGGGAGTAATCTTGCTCACACAAAGATCGTAAGCAAAATTAGGCCCACCGCTAGTAGTCGCTTGATATCGGGAAATCGCCTGTAGCCAACGTAGGGGACGCTGGAGAAAAGCTACTGGAGACATGAGAATGCAGGGTATGCCTAAGTACAGAGGCTGAAGCATATTCCCAATGAGTCCCATATCATGAAACAGAGGCAGCCAACCTACAAAGATGGTCTTCGAGCTATGCCCCATAGCTTGCTGTATTATCCGCTGGTTATGCAGAAGATTGCCATGACTAACCATTACCCCTTTAGGTGTGCCAGTAGAACCTGATGTGTATTGTAGAAAAGCTAAGGTATCGCTTGTGGATGCAATTTCCTGCCAACTGTCTTCTAGTCCAGTAGGAATATTATCGGTAGCTAGCCACTGCATGGACTTGAGGTTTGGAGTTTGCAGCCATTGATGCTCTATCTGAGTCAGAATTTTTGTAGTTGTCAGCACCACAGTTGCTTGTGCGTCAGCCACAATAGCCTCTAGTCTGGGTATGGGTCGATTCAGCCGAGGTGGATAAGCGGGGACGGCAACGACTCCAGCGTACAGACACCCAAAAAAGGCAGCAATGTATTCCAAGCCTGGCGGGTAGAGTAGCAGGGCACGCTCTCCACTAACTCCGCAACTTTGAAGCAAAGCAGCAATAGTTCGAGCTTGACAATCGAGTTCCTGATAGGTCAAATGGGCTTCTTCTGTTTCTCCATCAAGCAAAAAAGAATAGGCTTTCTGTTTGGGCTGTTCGCTCGCTCGAAAACGAAGAATTTCTCCAAAATTAGAAAAATCAATTGGTAGCTCTAGAAGTTGTTTGCCCATTTGTACCACCATTTACTACTTATAGTTATGAATATGAGCAAGATGCTTCAATTACTAATGTTTGGAGTTACACATAAAAAACATGAGAGGTCTTTTGCCTCTTATCAGGCTTTTGTGTCACTAGCTTTTATGTCTCCAAAATCTAGTCAGCTAGAAAATTTTTCTACAAATTCATGCCCAAAATCTGTTACTTTAATTGACGAAAAAGTCATAACTGATTGTGGTGCAGACAAGATATCTGCTTTGCTTCTTAGGCGGGCTAGAGGCAACATCCCACAAAAAGCTACTCGCTATTTTTTAATTAGAAGTTTCTGATCAGCTACTAGGGTTTATAAGTCTTGTTGTTAATAGCTTGACATTGATAATAATTATCATTATGCTCTTATCCTTGTCAAGAATATTACATAAAATTAATAAATGCGAGAAAATATAAAGAACAGTGTACTAAAAGAAAAATCTCAAGAATACACAGCACTACTGGCTACCCAGCGCTGGCATCATGATCTGGCACAATGTCCTCCACATCACGCAACAGACGGAAGGCATACACCCCAAAACCAAGCATTAATAAGCAGATTGAGGTAATAACATATAAAAGTGCCATCCCCGCGCCAACACCCGTGCCAAGTACCCTGCCAAAAATGGGTGCTAGACTACCCCCTGGCATCATTGCCGGTTCAAAAACATAGTCAGCCAGGGGCCCTGCTATCAAGACAGCGATCGCCGAAACTACCTGCTCAATCAGCGAACGGGTAGCATTGATTGGTTTGTTGGTTCAACCACAATTTCCCTAATTCGACCTCAAAACCCTTGCCCACGAGATTTTCTTCTGCTCCTGGTTGAGGTAAACAAATATCCACAATTTCTGAGGGTGGGTCAAGTACCCATTGCTTGAGGTATTGGGGGTTTTGTCCACTCATGGGTATGGGAACACAATAAATTCCGCCATTGGCTGCGATTTGCCCTCGAGTTGCAATAGAGCCTGCTTTACAATCGGCAATGAAGACAAACTTTTTATGTCCAATTACCTTCACGATTTTTTCCCAAGTCGGAAAATATAATGGGTCATCAGCTCCATTGCCTTCGAGCGTGGCACTGACTAAGGGCATTCCCATTGGGTCTAGCGTTGCTAGTAACTGGCGATGCTGATGTGCCTTTACCCACGCTTCTACTGCACATAGCCGATGGTCTGATTGCGTGATTATGTATGTCAATAGTAATACACTTAATTAATTGACCATAACTTAGACCTCGGTGGTTTCCGTGCGGTTTTGATAGCTTTTGGTCTATATATTTACTTATTTGTATCTGTTTGAGCCATTCCACTATTAATGGAATATCGTCTATCCGTTCGGAACTTATTTTTACCTCTACCTCACTCATCGATGCACCCTGAAACTGTCTATTAGCTTGTCTTCACATTACCTGTATTCAGCCTCTCATCTCCCAAAAGTTCAAACATTGTCTGACTCCTTTCTCTTTAAGCTTTTAATTCCTCTTACCACCTCAAAATCAGCGAACGGACAGTCCTAACAAAGCTATTTTTTTAAGCATAAATGCTCAAACTATCCCTCGCTTTGTTCCAGCCCCGCACATGGACTGCTGGTGACAAGCCGCTACCAGAAACTTTACACGCACAAAACCCCCAGTAAGTTGGGGGCGTGAACTACTGAGTGTGGCAGTAACAGTTATTGCACCAAAATCTGACGGCTGAGGATACTCATAACTTCGCCTGGGTTGGGGCTTGGTAACAGGGGACTCCAGTCTCCAACATCCGCATAACCAAGGACTTGTAGGTAGTGAATAGTGCCTGTCACAGCTTTGGGAGAGCCAATTAACAAATGTTTTAGCGGTTCTCTGAGAGGAGCGGTTTTGTCGGCAGTTTTACTGGGGACAGGTGTATTCGGGTCGTCGGCACTGGATAGAAAGTTAGTGGTCATTATGATTTACCTGTTTTGAGCAGGAATAGCTATTACACACAATAAAACCACTGTTGTCATGGTGACAACTAAATAATGCACCGATGACAACTAAATATTACATTCCGTATCGTGCTTGCGGCGGCGTTTTCTCGCCCAGATTTCTCTGAGGTGAGTAGGTTCATTTTCAAATTGACTCCAGATAGCATGAATTTCTGCCAGTCTGCGCTTGTCAGCTTCACTTGGTTCCCTGCGATGTTCTCCTTGGGAAAACCAATGAGCTACCGTACTTTTAGAGCGTCCGCACAACTCACCAAGTTCTTCGTAATTTACAGCCCAATGTCCCAGGAACTCTTCAGGCTCCATTTTGATAGCAACCTTAGCTTTATAAATCTCAAACAGTTCCCAGTGTCCTCTAGTGGGCGTTTTGGCTGCAATCATAGTGACAACTCCAATAATGCACAGGCGACAACATTATTTAGAGTTATGATACTGGAAAGAGCGATCGCCTTTAGCAGTGTTCTAGTGAGAGGAATTGTATAATTCCAAGTAAAAAGCAGCACAAGTTGTATGAAAGACCCTGCACGTCTACGCAAACAGGAGTCCCCGTGATTGGCAAGCAGTTTAAGAACCAAAGCTTCCGTTCCACCCTAGACTATGTGCTAGGCAAAGAGAAAGCCACTATTATCGATAGCAACATGGGCGGCACTACACCCAGGCAGTTAGCTAAAGAATTTGGTGCTGCAAGAAGAATGCGACCACTGCTGCAACGCGCCTGCGCTCACGTTATTCTCTCTATACCCCACCGCGACGCATCCCATGAAAAAGGGGAATACCACGAGCATTTGAACGATGAGCAGTACGCAGAGGTTGCCCAGCGCTGGCTCTTTGAGATGAAATTCCTGGGTGAAGGACTAAATCAAAGCCAGTACGTGATTGCCCGTCACCACGACACTGACCACGAACACATCCATATGATTGCTTCTCGCATTCGCATGGACTCTTCAGTTGTGTCAGACTCCTGGGACTACCGTCGCAGTGAGGTGGTAGTGCGACAGTTGGAGAAGCAGTTTAATTTGTCAGCTGCCCCCTGTAGTAGCCAAAGGGTTGCTACTCAAGTTCAACAGGAGTATGGCATTAAAGCTACAGTAACTGACCGTCGCGCCCAAACCCAGAAGCAGAAACACCACACAAGCAACAAACCACCTGTTACCCAACTGCTAGCTGACATCATTGATGAAGCAACATTAGACCAACCCACTGTTACCGAGTTGATTAGCAGACTACAGCAGCATGGTGTTTTGGTTCATCCACAGTTTAGCAGCAGGGGGTTGTTTAAAGAAGCGATCGCCTTTGAGATGAATGGGGTGAAGGTGGCTGGTAATAGGCTAGGGTCAGCATACAGCTTTCCTGGTCTTCAAAAAAAACGTGGTGTTTCTTATGACCCAAAACGGGATTTGCCTGCAATACATGCGTGCGCTGCTAGAGACTTGGTTGAATTGCTACCAGATGCTACCGAGCAATTAGTGGAAGTATCGCCCCCCAGTGAGGAAGTAGCAACGGCGATGTCTACAACGGGCGTAGATGCAGCACCCCAGGAGGCAACTCAGCAACAAAACTATGCCAGCAGCATCAGTCCCATTATCCGGCTATTTTGGCACAAAGTCGGACAACCAAAAACGTATTCAGGAGAGTACTACGACCTTCAGCTAGACAGAAATCTTCTTCAACTAAGACGCAAGAATGGAGAGGAAATTGCAGAAATTCCCCTTAATGCTAGCGCTGATGCAGAGGACAAAGGGTTGACAAAAGAGGATTGGGTGAGGCTGGAGAGACTGAAGGCGTTGCTGTTGATGAAAAGCCAACAGCAAGAACACGAAAAGCAAGTGGATATGGAGTAGACAAGCTAATGGCTAATTGAAGCTCTGGAGTGGTGCAAAATGAATTTTTGAGTAAATATTAAGTATCTTTTGTGCGCCGTGAAGCCAACTTTGATTGCATAAGTTCGTAGATCAGCTAGAGTAAAGTTATCGTGAGTCAAAAAAAGCATGATGTCTTTGCTTCCCGTCAACGACGCTCAAAATAATTTACAAAAGCTAATCGACCAAGTTTCACAGCAGGGTAAACCCGTTATTATTCAGGGTGAGCGTGGTAATGCGATTCTGCTTGCCGAAAAAGACTGGTCTGCTATTCAGGAAACTCTTTACTTATTATCTGTCCCTGGAATGCGAGAATCTATAAAAGAAGGGTTAGCAACTCCTATTGAAGAATGTGATGGGGAGTTAGATTGGTGAGTCAGCGTGGTCTTGGGGGTTTCCCCCATGAGCGGCTGACGAACCCCGAAGGGGTGAGTTGGAAGTTAGTTTATACAAGACAAGCGCAAAAAGACGCGAAGAAGTTAGCTTCTAGTAATTTGAAGGAAAAAGCGGAGGAATTACTTGCAGTTCTTGAAGAAAATCCTTTTCAAAATCCTCCGCCTTATGAAAAGCTGGTTGGTGACTTATCAGGTGCTTATTCTCGCAGGATAAATATACAGCATCGTTTGGTATATGAGGTAATCGAATCCGAGCAAGTAGTTAAGATAATTCGGATGTGGACGCATTACGAGTAAGTTTTAGAACGAATTATATCTTTTGATGTAAGCCTCAAAGCAAAATCAATCTAAAATTATACTTTTTTTCACTACCACCATCACTTAATTAGCTCCTAGAATCCGCTTTAAGAGGACTCTTAGTGGCTACAAATGATGTCTCCCTGGTTAATTGCCTCCATCCTAATACGGTGTGCCTTTATCAAAAGGCAAGCTATCAACATCTTCAAAATTACGCAAGTCTTTCTTCATCTGCTCTCTACGTTGCAGATAGCTTTTGCTGTCAGCAATTCTTGCTTGCATCTGCTGTTCGCCAAAATTTATACCCTGTTCCGCATATCGAGCAGACACTTCATTATAGTTTTGTACATCAATTTTTTTTCGGCGCTCTATCTCCTCAAGGGCTTCCTCGCTAATACCAATACTACAAGCGTATTCAACATACTCTGGTCTGAAAGAACCATCAGGATTAAATTGTCGCTTCTCTTCTTCAGTAAAAAAGTCATAAGCAGTATATTTCACCCACTGCTCTGGCTCAGTTTCATCTAAGAGGATGTTTGAAAAGTCGGAAAGGGTGTAAAAAAGCTCTCTCAGTATAAGCTGTGAATAGATAATAAACAGCACCGAGAGAGTGACATGAGTAAACCCGGATTTCTCACAAAGCTTGAAGAAACAGGGGTCAAAAACTGCCAAAATGCATATTGCACAACAATTTCAGCAGTTTGAAGTATGACCCCAAATAAAAATGATTGTATACCAGAACAGTTT
>JAHHHF010000112.1 GCA_019359495.1 Goleter apudmare HA4340-LM2 | reverse complement strand
TGTCTTTGACAATCTTGGGAAATGATTTTATAATCACGTTAAACTAAGATATTTTAGTCCTTCGCCCAAAATCTATCATATTTTGGGCTATTTTTATCGGCTTTTTCTTAACATTCAACACTTCTGCGCCATAATATATCCTACATATACTTAGATTTTCTCAAAAATTTAATCAGGAACCCTTAATTACAGCCTTCTAGTAGAAAATTCATGTATTTGCAGTATCATGTGATAATTTTTTGTTTTATTTAAACATATAGAATTTAAACAAAAGTGGTTCTTGAGATATGCGATACAAAGTTAAGTTAAATAAAACAAATTTAGGATATGCTATTTGGTGTCCTGCTTTACCAGGATGTTGGACTTTAGGAGAAACAGAAGAAGAAGCTTTAGCCAATATAAAAGATGCTATTAAAGATTATCTTGCAAGTATTGATAAAGTGACGGAAAATGCCGAATCTCGTTATGTAGAAATTAGATAACTACAACCAAAGTTTAAGCTTACTTAGACATTTCAGATTGTTTGACTTTTAATATGTTCTTTGTTCTATCTCCATTATGAAAAACTATCTCAACTTCTGTGTTTTGACAAGCAGAAACCAAATATTACTTAAATTTTGTAAAACCTTGCACTTTATAATCAAATCCTGAGATTAAATCTGTAAAAACCTTTCTCACAACTGACAAATCTAAACCATTTTGTCCTAACAAGCTACAATAAGGTTCATTTTCGGTCTAACATTTAGATTGGTGTTATCCAATACGTAACGCCCCTAATAACTTTCTTTCTAAATCCAAATAGAGGTAAATCCTCTTGCGGTAAACCAATATAAGTCCAATGTGGCAAGTCTTTCTCTACAGTCTGAAACCAGCCGTTTTGATTTAAAGCCTGTCTTTGTTGTGGACTATAAGCGCGTAAATCAATCGCTAGTCCCCAAAGATGTTGTGATGTTCCAGGTGGTGCGACTATCCCCAAAATTGCTGTTTCCCTACCTTGGCGGACTTTTTCTAGAGTTTGATTGTTAGCATATTTTCTCCAAAATCTTAAATTAGTGGCGAAAGTGCGAGTACAGTCACCGCTACCGTACCCTGATTTTAAGGGGATATTGATCAGCGATCGCACTTTATTCAAGGCTGCTGCTGCTGGTTGTTGTAGGTAACAGCCATTGATACCATCAACTTTTGTCATCATCAAAGTCGATTGAAATTCTTCGGTTTCCTGCTCGTTGGCTAAGATTACCTTTTGTGGTAGCTGAATCTCAGGTTCTTGATTGACAAATACCGCACCGTATGCACGCAGTAAAATATATTCAAAAGTGCCAGGCTGGGGAATTATTGGTAAATTGTAGGCGATCGCCGCTAAAAAGCGCTGTTGGTTATTTAATTGTGGGTCAGGGGTCAATGGTTGATCAACAGCAGGTGAGATATCTTTGCATGATCGTAAATCAGGGTTTGCACACTCATTTACTTGTGGAGTATTTGTAAATAGTCTTTGATAAGCAATGCCGCCACTAGCAACTAGGATAAAGCTGATGAAGAAAACAATCGTAATCAAAGTTGTCTTTCGCAGAACTCGTTGCATATATACGTATGTTTGTAGATAATTTTTAGCTTAAACCCAATATATAACGTCTAAAAATCAGCAGATTGTTCTAGTTGATCAAATTAAATATAAGTAACTGCATATCATGACACATCAATTGTGAGCATTAGTTTTATCTAGAGACTAAACTATGAAAACTCAAAACATCGCTGTATTGAATGACAAAAAAGCAATATCTTTTGCCTGATACTCAATTTTGAAAACATAAATATTTTGCTGTTTGTTGCACAGTTATTTTAATAACTTGTTGCATAACAACCTGCCTCCATGAAACCACGGAATCGGTTAAAATTGGAAATAAATCTCAGCTCGCTGAACCTGTAAGTATGACCATGCACAATTCCGTTGAATTCCAAACTGAATTCCAAGACGCTTTTGATGTCATTGTCGTCGGTGCAGGTCACTCCGGTTGCGAAGCAGCTCTTGCCTCTGCCCGCCTCGGCTGTCGTACCCTGCTATTGACACTCAATTTAGATAGAATCGCTTGGCAACCCTGTAACCCAGCCGTGGGTGGGCCGGCCAAATCTCAGTTAACCCATGAAGTAGATGCCCTGGGTGGGGAAATCGGCAAAATAGCAGACCGCACCTACCTCCAAAAGCGCATACTCAACTCTTCACGAGGCCCGGCAGTTTGGGCATTGCGCGCCCAGACTGACAAGCGCGAATATGCAGCCTTGATGAAGGGTGTGGTCGAGAATCAAGACAACCTCGTCATCCGTGAAGGGATGGCTACAGACTTAGTATTGGGTGCTAACGATGAAGTTATCGGCGTTCAGACATACTTTGGCATGGCGTTTCAATGTCAAGCCGTAATTTTGACGACAGGCACCTTTTTGGGAGGAAAGATTTGGGTTGGGAATAAATCAATGCCAGCTGGACGGGCGGGAGAATTTGCCGCCCAAGGACTAACAGAAACCTTGAATCGTTTGGGATTTGAAACAGGTAGACTCAAGACTGGTACTCCGGCACGGGTAGACAAGCGATCGGTAGACTACAGTAAAATGACCATTCAGCCAGGGGATGCGGAAGTTCGCTGGTTTAGCTTTGACCCCCAAGTGTGGGTAGAACGGGAACAAATGCCTTGCTACATCACCCGCACTACCACCGCCACCCATCGCCTGATTCAAGAAAATTTGCACCTTTCTCCTGTTTATGGCGGTTGGGTAGAAGCTAAAGGGCCGCGTTATTGTCCCAGTATTGAAGATAAGATTGTGCGCTTCGCTGATAAGGAAAGCCACCAAATTTTTATTGAACCAGAAGGTAGGGAAATCCCAGAACTTTACATCCAAGGGTTTTCCACAGGGCTACCAGAAAATTTGCAACTGCAAATGTTACGCTCTCTCCCCGGCTTAGAACAGTGCGTGATGCTGCGTCCCGCCTATGCTGTGGAATATGATTACTTACCTGCTACCCAGTGCTATCCCACACTGATGACCAAAAAAATTGCCGGGTTGTTTTGCGCTGGACAAATTAACGGCACAACAGGTTACGAAGAAGCGGCGGCTCAAGGTTTGGTGGCGGGAATTAATGCGGCTCGTTTTGTTCGTGATCAGGAAATGATCGTCTTTAGCCGTGAGCAAAGTTACATCGGTACTTTAATTGATGACCTATGTACAAAGGACTTACGGGAACCTTACCGGATGCTAACCAGCAGATCTGAGTATCGTTTAATACTGCGTTCTGATAACGCCGACCAACGCCTCACACCCTTGGGCAGGGAAATTGGCTTGATTGACGATCGCCGTTGGCATTTGTTTACCCAAAAACAAGCAAATATTACAGGTGAAAAAGAACGGCTGTATACTACACGCGTCAAAGAACATGATGACATTGGCATGGCGATCGCATCTGATACTCAACAAGCCATCAAAGGCTCCATTACCCTCGCCGACCTATTGCGACGCCCAGGATTTCACTATCTGCACCTCGACAGATACCAACTGGGGAACCCCAACCTCAACCAAGCCGAAAGAGAAGGAGCAGAAATAGACATCAAATATTCTGGTTATCTGGCTAGGCAACAAAATCAAATTGAGCAGATTGCCCGTCAAGCCCACCGCCAGCTACCTGCGGATTTAGATTACACAACAATTGATACCCTATCTAAAGAAGCACGAGAAAAGCTAAGTAGGGTAAAACCCCTCACCCTCGGTCAAGCAGCACGGATCGGTGGGGTAAATCCCGCAGATATAAATGCCTTGTTAATATATCTAGAATTACGTAGAAACAAGACCCAGTCAGAGTTTACAGCATTATCTTCAAACAAACTTCATGAAGCTTGAGTATAGTAGTAGGCAGGAGCTTGGTATGATAGATGACATGAAGACAAAAATGCCATTATTCAGCAGACTCCAGACTCTAAGTTGAATTTAATACCACATCAACAATCAACTTGTCTACTAGTAGATAGATGATTGGAGAATTTACAAAAATCCTGACCTCCAGGCGATCAAGACGGCATTTCCCCGTTCTAGTAGCCACAACCTAAAAGACTATGTTACAAGAAGCCAGCACGCATCTCTTTTTTCCGGAAACATCAGAAGACCTCATCGCCAACGAGCCTTGGTCGATAGATATCTATGCTGATGGCTTGATGGATGAAATCTTTGCCGATATCGACCAGATACTCGACGCTAGAGGGAATTTTGCCTCCCAAACTGTAAATGCAGAATATGTGCCTCTGCAAACAGTCAAGATGCCACAGATTGTTCTGAACCAATCTGTACCAGGAGTTCCTGACCCCAAGAACAAGTCGATGGTTGACAATGCTCAGATGAAACCAACGAGTAAAAAGCGTCAACGTACCAGACATGTTTGGGGTAGATTGCTAATTTTGGGCAGCACCTTGGGCGTGGCGATCGCTGGCGTCATCTACCTAGTACAATTTGAAGTCATCAACCGCCTCACCTACAGAATTACTCACACGACTCTCCAAGTACCACAATCACAGTTACCAACAAGGGTAGATGTTCAGGCCGAACTGGTTGATTACATGCTAGGCGCACTAGCAGTCATTGAAAAGCAACAGATCTCTCAAAGACCTGTCAATTCCAGAATCGCCATTGGGGCAAATCCTAATCAAACAATTGGGAATTTATCCTCACCACTAATTGCTAACAACTTACCCGCCATTCCCAATCGTTCCACAAATGTTGTCGAACGCATATACATCCCCGTAGAGTCTGCATCCTCGCCAGGACGCTACACCCCGCCACTCCAACCTTTATCACCTGATGCGGTGAACAACGCCCTAAATACATTGCCAAAACCAGCTAAACCCGCAAATGTCAACATATATGCAGCAGCTGTAAGACCAGACCTCAAACCTGTGCCTGTAAAAACCACACCAGTACCTGTAGGACGTTCAACAAATCTATTACCTGCATTACCTGTTGTCCCGTTCCGCGCAGCACCTCCAAAACTACCAACAGCCCAAGCACCCACGCCATCAACTACAATTCAGCAACACGCCTACTTGTCTACATCTCCTGTAGCGACTCCCAGTCATACCTTAGAAGGATTGCTAGAGTTAGGGGACAAATCTGCTGCTTTATTTAAAATCGAAGGCGTATCACAACGCATTAACGTAGGTGAAAACATCGGCTCCAGTGGTTGGACATTAGTAGATGTGAATAATGGCGAAGCTATAGTGCGTCGTAATGGCGAAGTGCGATCTATTTTCACAGGGCAAAAACTGTAAAAATCCTCACCCACACAAGGATAAAGATTTTGTCAGTGTTTAGTGATAAAGATTATGTTTAGATCGCCATGTTATCCCTGCTCTATAAGTTTGTAGTCAGCACTTGAGTACTTCCACAAAGACTCAAACGCTGACTACAAGTTCTCATGTGTTTGGTCGATCAATCGCTCTGATCTTCACAATCTCCAAATCATAGTTTGATCCTTCAACAGAAAAAGTTTTGACCTTCACTTTATCAAAGCCTTCAAGATTGTAATAAACATCAGCTGTGGCATCTTCACCAATTGCCAGAGCTAATCCTGTACCTTTTAGCCTAGAAACACCCCTCTTGTTAGTCTTGAGAATCAGATTTGTATCAGTGAGAGCAAGAGAATTAGAACCTCCAGCTGATGCATAAGCTCCTATAGTTGCACTCACAGCACCTAAAATCAACTCATCTTCTAAAACATTCTCTAAATAAGACAAATCATCAATTAGCATCATCAACTTTCCTTTGTTTTTTCTTGGCGATCGCTTAACTTTGACAACAGTTGTTATACTTATCCCTATAAGAGAAAAGTATTACAACACCAGAAATACAGCGTTTTGCCAGTACATAAGGGACACCCCTCCCCAACCCTATCCTTGGCAAGGTGCGCGATAGCGCGGATGGGGTATTTCTGTGCCTCACAAATCTGAAATCTGCTGTATTAATTTTTTCCATGAATCATCAGAAACCTTGAATATAATTCCGGTTCCCAATTGCTAAGTAATGGGGCATAATTAATTTCAATTTTTTTACTATGTCTATGCCCTATGCCCTATCCCCCATTCCCAACCTTCATGAGTGTATTTATTTTTGCCTAGCTACTTATCCTTGAATATTTCACTCTTAGTGAGTTTACCTAATCTCATGAAGTACGTGTAGCCACTTTGGCTGGAAAATCAATTATTGTCTGTCGATAAGCATCTGGTAACCCTGTATCAAAACACTGACCTTGAACCACATATCCTGTCATACCCTCTCTCTGACGTAATCTATCAAGACAGGATGTTAATTGAAATTCACCCCGTTCACGTAAGTTGTTATTGATGTGCTCTTCGAGAAAATCAAAAATTTTTGGCGTCAGTATATATAAACCAAATACACATAAAAACTCATCTTCTGCCATACCTTCTACACGTAAATGCTGGCGTGCATACTCTACAGTTGGCTTTTCGTAGACTTGTGTTACCGTGAGAATTGAATTTAGCTCTTGCCAAACCCCTGTAATACACCCAGCCTGATGAATCATGGCAGATGGCATGATAGTTAAGCTAACAACACTTTGATTAACTTGTTCGTAAATATCCAAAACTTGGCGGGCGCAGGAGTTTTCAGTCTCAGATGCGTAAACATGATCGCCTAGCATCAGCAAAAATGGTTCATCTCCTACCCAGTCTTGGGCACAATATACCGCATGACCGTAGCCCTCTTGTACCCCTTGAGTTAATATCGACACCTTGCTACCCAACTCTTGGAGATATTGGCTGTATTGTTGATTTTGGGGTGAAAGCTTTTGGAATAGTTCCGGTTTGGGTGGATTTTTAAACAAATCCGTAAATACTTCTTGGTCTTCTGGCTGTACCACAATGCCAACTTCTGCAATTCCCGCGCTAATTGCTTCTTGTGCGATCGCCAGAATTACAGGTTTTGCCCTACCATCTTGATCAATAATCGGGAACAGCTCTTTTTTGACAACTTTTGTGGCTGGAAATAAGCGAGTACCAAAGCCAGCCGCCGGAATCACAGCTTTCCTAACTTGATTTCTCTGCATCAATCTTCACATTGCTATCGGTGGGTTTGATTTTAGCCGCGATACCCGCAGAATAACTTAAAAACTACTGATTTTAGTCAAGAGAGCATGTAAAAGTATCTGGGCGAGATGTGAAAGAATAAACACCTCACAGCTTACCACGTGTAGCTTTCTGCCAGTTAGAGACTGTGGCGACGACAACCTGCCCTTAATTATGATGTTGACTAAACAGACAAAGTATCCGGAGACAACAATATTCATAGACTTCAGGGCAAAGGATACTTCGACGCGTCCACATGACTGTGATTAATTCCAGTTCCCATATCCGATATGTCATACCAATTTTAAAAATGATTGCCAAAATTGGATTCACAAAACCCAGATGCAGCCAGGGATTGCCAATCCAAAATGGTATCAGTCCCCCAGCCTTCGCTGCTTACGCTTCAAAGTATATTTGCTCAATATTTAGTTAGCAGCTTATGCTACCACATTCAGCCTATCGGTCAACTATCAAATTTGCGATGTCATGTACCTACTAGCTCAAAAATTCTGTTTTTTTATACCAAATTGCCAAATTTACTATAAGTTGCCTTTGTCTTCGTAGACACCATTCATCATGAGTCGTTTTTAACTAGTGTCAGTTAAGAAAGTGTCACTCACCACATCCCCGATTTTATGCTGAAAGAGATATTCTTAGTTAGTGCAAGGAGTGATACCACTTCACCAAATGTTTGTTACAAGTTATTCTCGCAACGTTCCTCCTTAGGGATTGTTGCGGATTTCAAATGTTGCATCAAACAAGTGGGTTGGTATACAGTTATACGGGGAAGCGCTTGGGTGAGCAAAACTCTCAAGTGCTTTTTCGTGTATAAATATAAAAATATGCCTTCTCAGTAGGAATTATAGGAGTTTTCAAAGGCACACGCACTTAAGCAGCAGCAAACTCAGTGTTGCTTTCCTAGATACGTGAAACTTCAATGCAATGGAAAACCTGGATTTAGCAGTTATTACGTAGATTTCAGAGAAAGCTAGCGGTAGCCTCAACAGGGGATTCGACCCTTCCCGATTTGGAACCACTGAATGTCCATCGGGTGGTAAGTAGGTGGGTGGAAGAATTTATCATTGGGATAAGGCAGGAGGCAGGAGGGAAGAGGGTTTTAGCCTCATTTATTTTTCTTTACATAGTTCGGTTTATTTACTAGGAAAAAGCTAGGTTCAAAACCGAGTGGAATGGTGGGCGAAAAAATCCTTGTTTCCCAAGGTAGTAGCGTATCAAGGCTAATTTTGTGCATTAGCAATCTTTTGTAGAACGGGCAAGATGCCCGCACCACAAGAAAATTGTTGGGAGCATCCCAATTTTGCAAAAATAAAATTTGTAGTGGGAGCATCTTGCTCCCTAATGTCCAGGAAGCGGGCAAGATGCCCGCACCACAAGAAAATTTTTTGCATCATTTTAGGCTTGTCAGTCCACTAGTAAGATTATCGGCTTGCCGAAAAGATTGAGGATGCCGTGCCTCTACGAGAGCAACTGAACGAGATTGTCTTTTATGGGTGGTTCATTTGATTGCATTAATGCAACATTTTAGCCTAGACAGTCCAGTAGGTAAAAACTCCAACGCGAGTTCTCTAAAGTCGAGCCACTGCTGTCTTCTCCCAAAGGGAGCCGACAGTCCGTACCCTGCGGAAAGCCGCCCGGAGGGCGTCTACAAGTCGGGAAACCCGCCCACACGGTTGCCTCCCCGTTGTAGCAAGTGGCGTGAGAGGCTACTGCCTTGTAGGGTTTCCCCCATTAGTAAGTGGCGTGGAAAACTCGCCCACGCTACTCCCCCTTGTGGGTGGCTGTCTTTAATTTTGAATTTTGAATTCACGGCGGTACTAGCTTGCTTCTCGCCATCGGCGAGTATTACGCATTCTCCCTATTTCTGGACTTGCTTGAGGTGAAGTTCTTGGTAAGCTTCTGAAGAAGTATCTAGTTTGATGTTTTGCGTAGATTTGCCATTCACCAGTAGTGTGTATTCACCCTGTTGCAAGCCTTCTAAATAGTAAACCCCAGCAGTATTGGTGACTGAAAAACGGCGTTTGCTTGTACCTGATTGCATGGCTTCTACTCTCACGCCTGCAAGGGCATTACCTTGAGGGTCTGTCACCACACCAGAAAAACTGTAAGCTTGTGTCAGTGGTATCATAACGGTGGTATAGCTACCAGCAACTACGTCAACAGCTAAAGCATCAGTTTCTGCTTGCCAATCAGGAGGAAAACCTGCGGGATCGATATCCAGGCGGTATGTTCCAGGTGCTAGACGTATTTTAGTACGATCGCTTTCTGTTTCTGGACGTAAAGATTTAATGGGTTTGTTGTTGACTATCAACATTGCCCCTTCTTTGTCTGTGTAGAATTCTTCCCCTTGGTCGTGTTTACCGTTATTATTCCGATCCATAAAGGACTTGATCAATAAACCGCCTTGAGTACGTAAGTAGTTAGCACGGCGATCGCCTGGACTCAAACCATCTTGGAAGTTTAAACTAGACACTAAATCTACACTGAACGATGACTCATCGGAAGTCAGCGACACGCCTTGATAACGTCCCCGCAACAATAAACCAGGGACTATGGTTGTCCCTAAAGAAGCCACCAAACCATTCCCCCGCGAACCCATACCATAGCCTAGTTGTGCTTCCCAGAGATAGTTACCATCGCTAGCCCTGCTTGGTGAACGATACCGCCAACCCATAGTGAGTAAGTCATCACCGCCATTTTGATTGCGGGTGTCATAGCTGACTAGTAGTGAGTGTCCTAAATTCAAAGCACTAGCTTTAGACAAGTTATAACTAAGTTCCGAAAGCGTACCGATTTCGTTACCTCGCTGATTCAGTTCCAATCTACCGAGACGTTGTAGCAAGTTCCAACGCAAGTTACTTTCTGTATCTAGGCTGACGCGGGCAAAGGTAAAGAAATTTCTGTTGCTAAAGTTGGTTTGGAACCCTATAGATGTGGGATTGCGACTGTCAGTACTAGCAAATAAACTCAAACCACGAAACACATTCCAATTGACATTAAAACGATTAGAAAAGCGATCGCTATTAAATGTCGCAGTTAAGCTGCGCGTTGGTTGATAGCGGACGCTGGAAATTACATCTAAGTCATTACCCGCCAGCGCAGAAACCGCTACCTCCAACGGGAAATTACCGGGACGGAAGAATAATTCTGCCAGCCCTTTCAAAGACTCGTCATACACACCACCGAAACCTACCGTCAGGTTTTCCGACGCACCCCAACGTCCCGCAATTCCACCTTGAAAATCGGAAAAACCACCCACAAAATTATCATTTAAAGAATTAGCAAATCCCCGGCGGAAGCCACCAGAAGCCACCCAAGCAGTAGCACCCGTAGGAATTTGTCCCGGTACTATGGAAGAAGCTGCATCACGAATTTCTGGGGCTGCTGTTAGTCTGCCTTCAGGATAGACAAAAATGCGATAGTTACTGTTAAAACCCCGGTTCTCACTCTTGACATTTTCAAAGCGGTAAATCCCAGAGGAATCAACAAACACTTCCCCCACAATTTGCTCGCCAAAACCTTCTACCAATCGGACTAAACTACCAGGTTCTGCCCTACCAATAATTGTGCGTCCAATTTGTCCTGATTGTAGCCTTTGCCGTGGATCTGAAGCCCCAGCATAATAATTTTGTGGTGGTGTAAAACCCTGGCGTTGAATGTATGTGAAACCCCAATAACTGCCAGAATTGCTACTGTGCCAAAAAGTAGGTTGTGAACCGAGAAATAAATCTGCAAAATTAGTTTGGCGGAGAAACTGCGCTTCTGAGAGTCGCCATCTTTGCAAATTGCCAAACTCTGGTTGATTGGTACGAATAAACCAAGAACCATCAAAAATTGTCCCTACCGCCAAGAAATCTCCGACAAAATTTGTATTTCTGCTTGCAGAACCACTAGCATTTAACCTTTGTTCTGCGGCTGCTACATTGAATCTTCCTGGTTGGAGTCGTGGCAAACCATCTAATATAATGGGCGGTTCAGCTTGCCCAATTCTCCGATTAGATTGATTGAACCAAGGCACATCTAAAACGATCGCATATTCGGCAATATCAAATTCAGCTTCTACCCCAAACAGTTGTTTTAATTCTGTAATGGAAAACACTAAACCTAATTCTGGATCACTACGCAGTTTCTTCGGATCGATGCGAGTCACAACCCCAGGCGATCGCATTTCTAATTGCCCATCTTCTAAAGTAGTGACAGTTAATTTTAACGCCCTGATCACAACATCATAAGGCACCAGCCACTTGACAAAATCAATCGCCTGGGAACCATCTTCCTTACCCCGCACCAAGACACCGGAATTGATATTGCGTTTACCTACGTTAATACCCACAGGAAATGTCACGAAACCCGCTAATTCCTTTGGTAGGGGGACAGCATTCTCTGCTAGAGGTGTTTCTGAAACCACGGCTGGTGTATTAGCTTCTGGAGTCTCAGAAATCGATGTTTCTGAATTATTAACAGGCGTATTAGCCCCCACGGGGATCAGGATAATTTGGTAGATGCAAGCGATCGCCGCTAATGTGGAACCGCAAATTATATGTAATTTGTATCTCACAGTTTCAACGTAAATATACGCAATATTTTTTTAATCCGTAAAGACTTTGTCAGCAAAAATCTCTACAAAGCTATCATTCCCATAATCAACCCGGAAATTAACAGTATTACTGATTATTTGTATGAAAAATTGCTAAGTATAAATAGTTAAAAGCAATATCCCCAACTTTTTTAAAAAAGTCGGGGATCTACGGTAGTTGATATTGAGAACATCTCATTTTTGTAAAAAAAACTCAATACAGTTCAGTTAAGACTTGATCCTCCCTAACCCTCCTTAAAAAGGAGGGAACGAAGCACCATTAACACCAAGCGTATTGAAATATAACTAGCGATTAGAAATCACAGCTACACAAACTAAGTCCGCCTGCGTGGACTCAAGAAATTTAAAACCCACGGAGGTGGGTTTTGTCTGTATAGCCGCGAATTCCATTCGCCAGGGTTGTACTACCGTCTGCGTAAAGTATTTTGTAATTTTTGCCCAGAACTTACAGGTTTTGAAGGAACTGTAAAACTCAGATTAAATGGCAACTTCTTTTGATTATTCTCACCCCATAGCAACTCACCACTAAGTTGATAAGTACCAGGAGCAAGAGCTTGATCATCCTTTCCAGGATAATTTATTGATATATTGCGATCGCTCTCTGCAATCACAGAAGCAGATTCTATTTCACCAGTTTTGACAACAGTTGCCCCACGGCTGATTTTCCAAGATACACCAGGACGCGTGGTAGCTTTACCTGTATTGCGAACAAGTAGCTGGACTTTCTTTTGCTTCGGGTCGAAATTAGCACTGTCTATTACTAAATTAGGAGAAACTTTACCTTTAGCTACGTAGACAGTTACACCGATACGAGTTGCTAAAGTAACGATTTTACCAGTACTATCCTTTCTTTCTGTTAGGGTTTCATTAAATACTACAGCTCTATATTCACCCTCTGGTAAATTGGGAGCTAGACGAGTAATTGCTCGTATCCGCCGAGTTTGACCTGGTTGAATAGTCAACTCACGCGGCGAGAATTGTAAATAAGGCGTGAGGTTATTGGGACTATTTTTAGGCAAAGTTTCAAATCCCGTATCACGTTTATAGGTGAAAGGTTCAGCATAAACCCGAACGCGAGAAGGTGTATCGCTTAAATTTGTAATAGAAATCAAACCTTGAGCTTGTCCGCGTTCTGTCTTAGCTTCAATCACCAGTGGTGAAACCTTTACTTGCGCTTTAGCAGCACTAGGAAGTAAAAACAGCGTAGATAAAGCTAAAGCAAAAATTGTTTTTGATAGGAAAGACACTTGGTTAACACCCCTGAAAAAAAGACATTTGGTAATTCTGTTTTGTTGACACCCAAAAGTTAATTTATTCATATTTAAATCAACTAAGGCGTAGTTTTTAATCGCACAATGTATTTATAGTTGCCTGCTTTTAAAGGAACACTATTGTTGTTTACCTCAAGATTGATTTCCAGAGGTGTTGCTCCCAGAGGTAAATTTATGGAAGTACCGCCATTAGAGCTAGTAGAACCAAAAGGACTTGCTACAGTCGCCACAGCAGATGATCCAGAATTTGAAGGTCCCTCAGCCTGAGTTAGAGGAAGCACTGTTAATGTAGCAGACTTGGTGCAGGTAACAGTAACGGAAACAGCGAATTCAGGTGAACTAGTACTGATTAGCTGTGTTGGTAGAGGTGATCCCTTAGGCTCTAATCCACCGTTGGGAGGTGGTGAAAATGTGCAGACTTCCTCAGCTGATGCATTGGGAGCTAGAACTAAATAAGCTATTAATGTAACCAAGATTATTAATAGCTTATGTCCTAAATTTTTACCGGACAAAGGCATTTGGTAGAAGCAAAAATGAGAAATCATTTCTTATGTCTCACAAAGTCAACATATCTAATAGTCTGGTGATTACTCTTTTTGTCTGGAAAAATTTCTTGCCTTGTAGGGTTTGATAGGCTGCAATACTTCTAGCACTAACATACACTACACCGTCAGTAAATTTTTTATACCAGACCAGTAATAGAAAAATTTCTTGCCGCTAATTGCTGTAGTTGATAGCGGCAAGAGATTTAGAAAATTTTTTCAAGCAATAGCAACTTTATATTGCTTTGATCTGCAAAGTAAGAACCTATTTAGGCGCAGCAGTTACAGTAACTACGTAGTTGTAAGTTGACGCAGGGAAAAAGCCATCTCCTGCTGTCATTCTTACGGTCAATGCCACTGGTGTAGTCCCACTAGAGAATGCTGTTGCGGCTAAATTAATTGGTGTAGTGTTCGTGTCAGTATCGTTAGTGTTTGTACCATCTGTGACTGATGCAAAAAGATTAGTAGCAGGACCAATAACAGTATCACCAGTATCTTGGACAGGTTTTACAACACTAACATCTGCATCACCACTACAAAGCAGGTTAACAGTACCAGGTGCTAACGTTACTAACTGATTATTAGAAGCATTAGGCTCTAAGGTTCCTGCAACAATATCATTAAAAGAGCAGTTAGCAACTACAGTTGCAGAGAATGGGATTTCAGCATCGGCAGCCTTAGCACTAGAACTAAAACCAACAGTACCAACCAACATCAAAGCGGAAACAAATAAAGCGCGACGCAACATAATCAATTCCTCACTAATCTCAATGAATTTTTTTAAATCGAACGCACAACCAGCAAACAGGTTAGGCTCTAATAGCGACATTCAGAAATTAACAGCATTGGCTAAATCTTGATTAGAAATACCAATCTGCACTTTGTGTTTAACTAAGTTGAATAACTAAAACACCATGTTATTCAACTTGATTTGACTAACAACCAAACCTAGATACAGATTAACTATCCAAAATCACAAAGGCTTCAGTATCAACACCCAAAATTTAAAGGCTTGTCAAAATGCTGCAAGATACTGAAACAAAAAATAATTATTTGAAAAAATTATATATATATTAGGAATCTCAGTAATATCCCTGGCAATTTATGTCTACTTTCCGGGTTTTTACTGTCATATCATGTCCACAACAATGTTTATTGGTGTCAACTCAACTTAAGCTAAAAATAGCTTAACACTTGCCCTCCTCACCCAGCAGAGAATGAATTCTCTGCCTAATAGCTCAAGTCTACTGAAGTAGACTGAGAATTTTGGGTGATATTATAGCCATCTACCCTTCTCTTGAGATCGCCGCTACGCGTAGCTTGCTTCCCCGTAGGGGTACGGAAACACTTGGTGTACAGATGACTTCAGCTATGAGCAAGGAAATTAATTTCCTCGCGGGGCATGGACTTTACGCTAAGTTGACACCAATGATCAGTTACTGGTCACGGTGACTATCACAAGGTAAGTATCAGCCCCTGGTGTGAGGTCTGCTGATTTTCCTGTCAACAAATCCAACTCTAAATCAGTTGCACCCGCAGATAAGCTGATACTGTCATTACTCGCATCACTTGTCACCTCAGTTAAACCAATTCTTAAAGCGGCTGTGGGTTGCAAATCTAATGACTTGAGGTTAGAGCCAGAGACTAACTGAGGTGAAGAAATGCTAATTTGAGCAGATGTACTAGACTCTACGCTCAAACTTGCGGGAATTACGGAAGTAGACTTACTTGCACTTTTTTCCGCACTAGACACAATCGGTGAAATTTGCCCCAGATTAGAAACGCTCAAAGCGGCGTAATCGTGAACAACACCAGTGAAGAGGATGTCAACACTTTCTGCAAGAACGGCGGGTGTGAAAGCAACGGTGCTGGTGAAGAGAACAGCAGAGTAAATGACTAAACGGTGCAGCATTTAGCTTGTGATTAATGTGAGAAAGCAATTAACAAATAGCATACTCACAGTAATATTACTTGAACTGGGGAACAGTCTCAACAAAACCTCAGCAATTGCACTGAATAAATAAAGTTTTGGTAAAGTTGCCGCTTTAAAAAATTTGTTCCAAACGCTGGAAATCGCGCTGGATTTCGTTCCAGAGAGTTTTGTTGTGGGGGTCTGTTTTCAGGGCTTTTTTAAGATATATCCTGGCTTTGAGCAGTTGGTTTTGACCAATCAGCGCCCGTGCCCAAATTTGATAGGCGATCGCTTGCCATTGGCGCACTTCTGCATCTGCTGGTAAACGATCTGCTAACGCTTCCACCAAAGCGATCGCTTGGGGAAACCTTCTGTCTTGCAAAAATCGCTGCAACTGTTCATAAGTCTTCCACTTCAGCCGTTGTTCTATTTCTGCCAAATGCGGCGGCTTTGGTGTGGGTGGTCTGGTGGGGGTTTTGACTTTTGTAGCTGGTGCTGTCTCCTGGGGCGATACCTGGGCGTCATCATACCAAGACGCAGGCGATCGACCTGACCGCAGCACCGTTTCCTCTGGCGGTACAACCGTCAGCAGCAGTTTGTAAGCCTCTGTCAAGGCAATAAACTTATCTTTAGCTTTTTTGTCATCTGGATTTGTATCGGGATGATATTGCTGCGCCAGCCGTCGATAAGACGTTTTGATGTCAGCAAAAGACGCTCCCGACCGTAAACCCAATAAACGGTAACAATCGCCAAGATCCATCTTGAGTTTTTAGCTATCGGATATCAAGCTCTCATATGATAGCTGTGAGCTTGAGGTTTTAATAATAAAGACTAATTTTTTAATTTAAGGTTCACCTTTAACGGAATGGGGAATGGCGGGATGAGGAAGAATATTCACTGGCTCCCCCTGTTCCCCTTCCTCATTTAAGCCTGTTTCTCAAGCCATTGTAAAGTCCGATTCCAAGCCCACCAAGGGTCAGGATCTTCTATATGGCGCTGATCTTTTTTGCTGCTCAAATAGCCAATATGACCACCGTAACGGGTCAGGATTAAATCTAGAGATGAATTGCTCTTACAGGCAGCTTGCAAATCAGGTATGATTTCTGGATGAAAAAATGGGTCATCGGCAGCGTAGATGATTAAGGTGGGCTTTTCGATTTGCGGCAACACCTGTAAAGCACTGCTAGCTTTGTAATATGCATCTACTGAAGAAAAACCTAATCGCTCAATGACTAGTTCGTGGTCAAACGCCCAGATACTGTTGGCTCTTTTAATAGCAGCCGGGTCAAGACTGCCTGGGTGTGTATCATGAATTCGCCACGCCAGTTGTTTCAACTTCCGGACGATTCCCGCTTCTAAATATCTGCCCACGGGGTCTTTAACCAGATAAGATAGCGATCGCAATGAATCTAAACTTGGGCAAATCACCACGCCACCGCCAATATCTTTGTATTTTATCCCTAAATCCTCATCACTTCTGGCAAAGTCAGCCGCAGCTTTCAGCGCCCATAGCGCTAACTGCCCACCTAAAGAAAACCCCACAAACCAAAATTTGCCTGGACACCCCATCGCGGCGGCGGCGGCGGTGATGCGGACAAAGTCTTCCCCCTCATACAAGCCATCGGAAGTCAACGTCGGCGACAACTCAGCCGTTTTACCGTGAGCACGCCAATCAAACAACAACACTGCATACCCTTGAGCATAAGCTTTCCGCCCCAACAATCTCAAGAACCATTCATGTTCTAATTCTCCTGTAATCCCATAAGTGCCAATAATTGTGCCGCGAGGGTTTTCAGGTATGGCAAGCCAGCTAAAAATCGGCACGCCTTGGGCGCCATTCAAGACAGTTTTGTGATAGGGCGGCTCCGGGTGTTGGGTTGTGCTTTGCCAGTAACGTCTTCCCCATAAAGCCGTGTAGACGGTCATGGCTACGCCATTTTGTAACCAAGGAACCGGATTGTAGGGTGCGTAACACATCATATGAAGAATTTCGTGTACTTTAGGGAAGATTCCACAATTATTTATTTTAAGGTTTATGTTATATTTAAAATCTTTTTTATAATCAATACAGCAATCTTTGTATCTACCAAAGGTTCTTATTTATCCTTAACTAAGTAGCAATAATTTTTTAAGAATGCCGAGGATTCTTGTCATAGACGATGACCCAGCAATTTCAGAACTCGTTGCCGTCAACTTGGAAATGGCTGGCTACGATGTTAGTCAAGCAGAAGATGGGATCAAAGGTCAGGCCTTGGCTCTCCAACTACAGCCAGACCTGATCATGCTCGATCTTATGTTGCCGAGGGTGGATGGATTTACCGTTTGTCAACGCCTACGTCGGGATGAACGCACATCTGAGATTCCCGTATTGATGTTGACAGCGTTAAGCCAAACCCAAGATAAAGTGGAAGGCTTTAATGCTGGCGCAGATGACTACCTCACCAAGCCCTTTGAAGTGGAAGAATTGCTAGCACGGGTACGAGCATTACTGCGGCGTACTGATCGCATTCCCCAAGCAGCAAAGCACAGTGAGATTCTGAATTATGGCCCGCTCACCCTTGTTCCCGAAAGATTTGAGGCCATCTGGTTTCATGAAACGGTGAAACTGACTCATTTGGAGTTTGAGCTACTCCACTGCTTACTCCAGCGCCACGGACAGACAGTTTCCCCTAGCGAAATCCTCAGAGAAGTTTGGGGCTACGATCCAGATGATGACATTGAAACGATTCGAGTACACATCCGCCATCTGAGAACCAAACTAGAACCAGACCCCCGCCACCCCCGTTACATCAAGACAGTATACGGCGCGGGATACTGTCTGGAATTGCCCAGTCTACCTGCATCCAATGAGGGAGCTACAACAACAGTTGTGGAGTAAATAAGAAATAGGGCATAGGGCGTAGGGAATAGGGAATGGGAGCAGGGGGCAAGTGAGAAGGAAAATAACTCTTGACCCTTAACCCTTAACCCTTAACCCAGCGTTCGATTGTACTTAGCCGACTTACTAAAAATGCGATAGTACAGCCAAGTGGTTGTTTCCTTGAAGGGAAAAAGCAAATAGGTAAGTGGATTGATGGTCACGATGATATCGCGGAAGTCTCGCCGTGCTAAAAACAGAATGGCACGAGCCACTTGCGGTGCTGACATCACTCCATAAGGATTGAGTTGACTCTTAAAGGGCCCGAGAATTAATTTGCGAATGACACAATCCCCTTCCAATCGTTTCAGGGTAACGAGATTTCCTAGCGCTCGTTTGCTAAGTTCATAAAGCGGACTGAGTGCTGGGGATACCTCAGCTTCGGAAGTATTGACCCAGATTTCCTTAGTGGCTTTGTCTTGTGGCCCTTTGACAGTAGTTAAAAATATATCCATTAACTGCAAAGCCGAAAAAGTATTCACCTCATAGGAAGATGCGATCGCCTCTGCTGTACGGTTAGTATAAACATTAACCCCATGATTGATAATCAAAATATCGACTTTCTCTAAACTATCCCGCAGTTCGGCTTCATTACCCAACCGCCAGGGAACTACTGTCATCCCCAGTTGAGGCTGTAATTTTTCTGGATTAGTTGTCAAGGCTACTACTTTGGCATTATGCCTGAGCAATTCCACCGCCAAAGCTTGCCCCAGTGTACCGGAAGCTCCAGTTAAAGCCACAACTTTACCCTTAAGTGACAGTCCTGTTCCTAATACCTTATCCACTAAAGGAAAGACACCACTGTAATAAGCATTGACATCATCAAAGTGATGTCGCCAGTGGTAAGAGCGATTCACCCACCAAACAGATGGAATTGTCTCTAAAGGGCCGGGAAGATGGTTATAGTCTGTATCAATTGACCCTTGGAAATATCGTATAGACGCACCATAGAGGAAAGTGAAAGCATAAGCGACTCCCAGCCATAACCCCATTTGGTTGAGTAATAAAGCGATTAGCGTCAATATCACTACTAGTAGACTCGACTCGACAATATCGTGGTACAACTGGGATTCCTTGTAGTTTTTCAGAGAAACTAGGGAGAAATCCCGACGGTATACCATATGGTGCTTGTTGTGCCATTTAGCAAGCCAATTGACTTGGTGACACAAAGCATGGTATGAGTCTCGCAGTACTTCAGCGAGCAACAGCGAGAATAGTCCCCAACTAGCAAACTGCAAACAGGTATTTATCAAAACCCAATTCATCTGTAATCTTGCCTCAATCCCAGTCAAGCTTTCAGCCAATATTTTGATCATATTGCTCCTCACTCCATTTTTCTTAATCATTCCTCATAATCTGAGCAAAATAGGTTAAGTCAGAGTTCTCAACTAATAAAAATTTGAAAAATGATGGCGACACTTGGATTCACAAAACCCAGATGTAGTCAGGGATTACCAATTCAAAATCGTTCGATTGAGTGCTGACGACGAAGTCCAAAATCCAAAATGGTAAACTATTGCCTCTTCCTACAGTGATTTTCATTTGCATAAAATATGCAGTCAGGAACATAGGTAAGATTTTCCTCTGTATGAAAGACTTTTGGTGTTCTCTACAAAACATCTGTATTCTACTCAATTGAGAACTACTATAATCCCTGCCCGCGAGGCTGAGTCAGACAAGATAACTCACTTAGGACTTACGCAAATGTCATATTTTTTATGCTAAAGCTATCCAGGGTGAAACCGAAAATATCGCCGAGTCGGTTAAAAGTCAAATATCCAAAAAACCTTGAACATCACTTACTACAACATTAGAAAGGCAATTTAGTTGCTCACAAATGATAATTTTAGCTAGTAAACTTTATTTGCAGCGATTTACTTGGTGTAAGATACCAGGCTTAGTAGTTTGTAGTGTAAATTTTTAAATTTAATTAATGCACCAATAATAAATATAACGCTGCCGTATTTTTTAGCTTTAATTATAGTTAGACTTTAATTGATAGAGCTATAGATTTTCTTAACTAGCAAATTAGTTATTCCAGTTAAAATACTAGGAAATCAATCATTTATGGATGTTAAAGAACTTCTAGCTAGATATGCCGCAGGAGAAAGAAACTTTAGCGGCATTTCGTTACCAGAAGCAGATTTGCGAGGCATTAATTTAGGTGGTGTAGATTTTGGCAGAGCAAATCTCAGAGGTGCGAACCTAGCAGCAGCATCTCTCAGTGGAGCTAATTTAAGTCAAGCAAATCTCAGAGGTGCGACACTCAATCGAGCAAATTTATCTGAAGTGATTCTCAGTGGAGCCGATTTGAGCCAAGCTGTACTCACAAATGCTAACCTCAATGAATCAGATCTCAGTGGTGCATCTTTGAGTGGTGCAGATTTGTGTAATGCAACTTTGCACATGGCGTCACTAAGCACAGCCAACTTACATGGTGCAAACTTGAGTGGGGCGAAATTGAGTGGTGTCAGAATGTGGAAGGCAAACTTGCAAGAAGTAGATTTGAGTGGATCTGACTTGAGCGAGGCCAATTTAAGTGAAGCAAATTTGACTGGGGCTAATCTGAATGCTACAGATATGAGTGAAACATTCTTGACTGGAGCAACTATGCCTGATGGTATGATTCATATTTAAGGTGAAATAATTTATATTTGATATTTATTCAGTTTTATGTCCATTCAAATTTACGGCATACCAAACTGTGGAACCTGTAAAAAGGCTCTTAAATGGCTCCAAGATCACGGTGTTGAATACGATTTCATTAACACCAAAGAATATCCTCCTACTTATGAAATGATTCAAAGTTGGGTAAAGTCTTTGGGCGCTTTGCCCATGAGAAATACCTCTGGTCAATCCTATCGAGCTTTGGGGGAAATGAGAAAGAGTTGGAGTGATGAGCAGTGGGCTGAGGCTTTTGCCAATGATGCTATGCTACTCAAGCGACCTATTTTTGTTAATAATGGAACAGCAGTCTTGATAGGCTTTAAAGACAAAGAAGAAGTAGTAAGAGAAAAGTTAGGAATTTAACCTGTATTTAACTTGATTAATTGGATGAATTTTTAGGTACTCTAAAATTAAACTTCTGCCATAATCCTAGTCGCTTATTTTTAGCATTAGCTTCTACAATTAAAAATTGCGTTCTACTCTCATCACAGTTGTATAAAGAATCTTGATCCACGACAGCATGACCATCTTCGACCAAACGGAGATTGACTGAGCGATTATCTAAAAAGACTTCGCCAACTGTGGGGTTTTTATCTTGTTCTATTGTCTTGATCACAACAGGGCTACCTGGTGGTAATAATTCCTTAAGTCTCTGAGTTGCTACCAAATTAAACGGGTAATGAGCCGCAGATGGTGTAATAATACACGCTAGTCTGACTGTGGTTGATTCCCCAGCAGCATCTTTGACAAGAATTGTCTCTCCGTCTGTGACACCGACTATTGTACCCAGCACTAAAATTAACTGAAGTAAAGCCATTTTTAAGTTTTAAACTATACGTGGTTTTATGTAAATACTTGTAGAAACTTGATCTTATTTCACTAATTGGATATCTCTTGTGATTTCACTCACAAGCTGGTAAGAGTTAATAATGTGTCTGGTTGTACCATACAGGAGTAGCAAGAATTAACTGTCCTGCTAGAGAGAGCGAGGACATTGAAAATTATGTAACTAGTATCTTGATGAGGTTTGTAGTCAGTGACATCGATACCTGAGTACTAATAACAAAACCGTGCGATCGCACAGCAGGGCCCGCTATGTTGATGACTAAATTGCGCCATCGTAATTTAAGTGCAGTGTTTTAGCGGGCACTAGTGACCCAATAGTTGCGTCATTTATTTTACAGTCAATGTTTGCTTCAGTATCTCTGAGGCAAAAATTTCAGCGTGCAGTATTGAATAAAAAACTACCAATTACACAATCGTTTAGCAAGCAGAAATATTGAATAGACTATATGGCACGTAGATTTGACAACGAAAACAAGCGATCGCAGGCGTGGGTAGCTTTTAAGTCTGTGAAATCAGAAATTTTATCCCAATTGTGGCGGCGATCGCGTAGCGCGCCCTACTGCCCAACCGCACCCCGTGGGATTGCCCTGCTATTTCAGAGCAGGGGAGGTTTTTATTTTAGAAAAGCCTCCGCAGTATGCGGGCGATCGCTGAAATTTTTTTTGCCAGCACTGTTTTTGATGTCATTTGTGATCACTGTCTTGGTAAGCAGCTTCCATCCAGCGATCGCCCAGCTACCCCGTCAAGAGATTCGTGGTGTTTGGCTGACTAACAATGATTTTGCCACTCTCAGAGAACGTGCCAAGGTGCAGGAAGCTGTAGATCGACTACAGCAGATGAATTTTAACACCATCTACCCCGTAGTCTGGAATTCCGGTTATGTCATGTATCCCAGTGCAGTGGCGCGAAATACTGGTATTCAGCCCTTTGTGTTACGAGGTGCAGAAGGACAAGACATTCTCGCAGATCTGATTAACCAAGCACATCGCAAGGGCTTACTCGTAATTCCCTGGTTTGAGTTTGGTTTTATGGCTCCCCCAACCTCAGAACTAGCATTAAATCATCCCAATTGGTTTACCCAAAAGCGGGATGGTAGTCAAACTTCCATCAGTGCAGCTGGTGAGGTGAAATGGCTCAATCCCTTTCATCCACAGGTACAGCAATTTATTAGCAATCTCGTGCTAGAAGTCGTCACTCAATATAATGTTGATGGCATTCAGTTTGACGATCACATGAGCTTGCCACATGAATTTGGCTACGATAAATATACGGTAGCTTTGTACACTCAAGAAACCAAAAATCCTCCCCCTACTAATCCTCAAGACCAAGCATGGATGCGTTGGCGGGCAGATAAAATCACAGCATTCATGGTACAGCTCAATAAGACCGTGAAAGAGAGAAAACCAAATACAATTTTTTCTGTTTCTCCCAATTACTACAACTTTGCCTACAAATTTCAGCTGCAAGACTGGCTCAACTGGGTACGGCAAAATATTGTGGATGAGCTAATTGTGCAAGTTTATCGTCCTAATTTACAAAGCTTTGTAGAAACTATTTCCCTACCAGAAATGCAAGAAACACAGCGACTAATCCCCACTGGAGTTGGGATTATGGCAGGATTGCGGACTAATCCAGTTTCCATGCAACAAATTAAATCTCAAGTGCGTGCAGCTCGGCAACGAGGTTTGGGTACAGCCTTTTTCTACTATGAAAGTCTGTGGCAACATGCTTCAGAGTCTGTTGCCCAAAGACAAGCTGGTTTTCAAGCCCTCTTTCAATATCCGGCACTGCGTGCTAGAACGCCATAAAGTCCACAATCTCCTTCTCAGATTCCCGATTTCTCTAATAAATTGGGGATCTGAAAGTTCATAACTGAACATTGATATTTAACTTGATTTTTACATAACTCCAGCAGTTGTAAAATTTGGGGAATCCCTAGCTCTGCTAATTGCGGTTCAATTAAAAAATATTTTGGCAAATAACTCATATAGTAATTATCATATTCTTCTTTGGTTAAATCTGGATTCACCCTCACAACAAAATCATAGTCTTGTATAGTCTTGTTCTTGCCGTTGCAATTGCCTGCTGTTAAATCTATTTTAATAGAGTTGTATTCTAGAAAACAATGGATTTCTGGCATGAAAGTTAAGCCATGAGGCTGAATAATTTCATCTATACCTGTGACAATTTCATTGTTTAGTCTATAAAAACCAAGGTTTTTGTATAAGCCTATCTCTAGTTCTTGAGCTAATCTGGCAATAACACCATGCTTTGTAGTGCAAGTGCCGCACTTTTCTGTAAAAATGATCAGAGAATTTTCGTTGTTTGAATTCAAACCGTAAGGTAAATTTTGCACCCAATAACAGGCTGTACCAAGAGTTTTAATCCCAATCTCTAGAAATTTATCAGACACAATACCTTGAGATTGGATATTGATATTTGGTAGCAATTCAATTGAGTTCATTATTTGATTCCTAAAAAAAGTTTGTAGGGTGTTTGTCAGCCCTAAGTTGGAAATCGTTATGGCTATGCGATTTGAGTTGTAAAATTAGTCGTGTAGTCAGGCAATAGGGAATAGTTTTTCCTATCACCAATGACAAATAACGACCTTTAATAGTTAGCTTTATTTGCACTTGCCTATTTAACTCAAAAATGTAATTAAATTGTTCACTCTTTCTCTAATTTCGTCTCTAACTTTGCGGAAAATGTCGATAGATTTATCTTTAGGGTCTTCAAGTTGCCAATCTTCAAATACTTCCCTTAACACCCAGGCTTCAGGTAAATTTACACCGCAACCACACAAAGAAATTACTGCATCATAATCTTCAGGATCAAAATTGCTTAAAGGCTTAGAGGTTTGGTTGCTGATATCAATCCCAACTTCTGACATCACTTTTATAGTGATTGGATCTATCTGGCCCACATCTAAGCCGGAACTAGAAACAGTAATTTTTCCGTTTCCTAATGTGCGTGCGAAACCCTCTGCCATTTGGGAACGGCGAGAGTTATGTGTGCAAACAAACATTACTCGTTTCATGTTGTTGGTTGTTGGTAGATGTACTAGAAACCTTTATGAATTGCGCGTAGCATGAACTTCCAATGCACTATTCGCTACCTTGATTGTGGCTTTGGCTGCTTGTTCTTTGCGTTCACTGTAGCAGTCTGCGAGGTAATCAACTTCGTCACGCAACAATAGCGTAAACTTCTCATTCAAACAGTGTGATTTTTTTGAGGCTCGTAGTAAGCACTTTAGTGCTTAAGAATCAAGGACTAAAGTCCTTACTACAAACATGTATTGAGTTAATTAAGCACAACAAGGCTTATTCGCAGCCGGGGTTACCAATACATTCTGCTCTGGTGTGGTATCTGCTACCTTCACTACAAACACTTCCCATTTGTTCCCATCGGGATCTGTTACCCACACTTTGTCTTGTATGGCGTAGCAACAATCTCTATTTTCTTCGGTAAATAACGTTAGTCCAGCTTCTGCAAACCTTTGTATAGATGCTTGCACTTCTTGTGTACTTGCTACTTGTACACCTAAATGAGACAATGCACCACCAGTCTGCACACTTGGAGCTAAATTTAGTGTCAAATTTAACGCTGGTTGCGAAATATCAAACTTAGCGTAATCAGCTTTATATTTCACTGGTGTCACACCAAACATTGCTTGATAAAATTTTACGGACTTTTCAATGTCAGTCACATTCAAAGCCACATGAGTTTTCAAAACTGTCATAGCTTTTGCTCCTTATAGAACTTTTTGAAATATCGACGACGAACCACTGGGACTATCCCAGCTTACCGTCAGCCATCATCTGAAGGTGATGTATGAAGCTGGTTTGCTGGATAAAGAAAGACGGGGAACATGGATTTACTATCGACTGGTGCCAGAAAGGATTGAAGCTTTGCGAAATGCTTTGATACTGCCACAGAGGTGATGGTTATTTGGTGTTTGGTGTTTGGTGTTTGCGGTTTGGTGATTACGAATTACGAATTACCGAATGCAACGGGGATCTCGTAATGTGGCCTTTTCTAGTTCCCGTGGAAACCAAGGTGCAGTCCGTTTACAAACCTCTACCAGCATTAACATGACTGGGACTTCGATTAAAACGCCTACTACTGTAGCCAGTGCAGCACCGGAGTTTAAGCCAAACAACATCACAGCAGTGGCGATCGCCACTTCAAAATGATTGCTAGCGCCAATTAAGGCTGCGGGTGCGGCGTCTTCATAAGCTAAATTTAACTTTAAGGCTGCTACATAACTAATCAAGAAAATGAAATTAGTTTGGATGAATAGGGGTACGGCAATTAATAGAATATGCAAGGGATTGTTAACAATTAATTCACCCTTGAAGGCAAACAGCAAAACTAAGGTAATCAGTAGGGCAGTAATCGCAATGGGGCTGAGATACTTTAAAAATTTGCTTTCAAACCATGCCCTACCTTTGTGTTTTAAAATCCAATAACGGCTATACATGCCTGCTGCTAAAGGCAAGCCGACATAAATTAGCACCGACAAAACTATTGTTTGCCAAGGAACAGTTAAATCATTGGCTACTAGTAACCACCTACCCAACGGTGCATACAAAAACAGCATTGCTAAGGAATTAACTGCCACCATTACCAAGGTGTGTCCTTGATTGCCGTAGGAAAGATAGCCCCACATTAATACCATTGCTGTACAAGGCGCAATTCCTAATAAAATTGTCCCTGCAATATAGGAATTAACTAGAGTGACTTCACTACCACGAATTGATTCCGTTGTGGTAATTAAAGGACGAAATAACCATCCTAAAAAGAATTGAGAAAATACCACCATTGTGAACGGTTTAATTAACCAATTCACCACCAAAGTCAGAATTACTGGTTTGGGTGCGCGAATGGCATTGCTAGCTTGAGTGAAGTCGATTTTGACCATGATGGGGTACATCATGAAAAACAGACACACAGCAATGGGAATCGAAACTTGATACACACTGAAGGCATCAAGAGCGATCGCTACTCCGGGAAATAATCGCCCTAGGGCAATTCCAGCCAAGATGCATAAAAAGACCCAAACGGTGAGGTATTTTTCAAAAAAGCTGAGGTTATTCCCTGCCTGTACTGGGGCGGTGTTTGTGTGTTGATTCATGCTTATGGGATAGGGAACAGGTCATTTTCACGTTGTAGAGACGTTGCAATGCAACGTCTCTACATGATTAATCGCCGTCACCAGCCTTCGAGGCGATCGCAATATTACCGGGTACGCCTAATTGTAGAGCGATGGCGATCGCTGCCGGCACGGCTGTCAGGGTCAATGTCCAAAACTGGATGGTTTTCGATTGCGGCGGACGACCAGAACCAAATCGTTGAATCAGCACGGGTGCTAAAAACTGAATCACACCGTAACCAATTACCCAACAAGCCAAAAAACCTCCGACTTGATAGAACGACTAGCCTAGAGTTCCACGCAAGAACAATAGTCGATAGAGACTAAAGGACGCTTTTCATAATCGAGAATTCCCTTGAGTGGTGCTTGCTCAGAAGCTGCTTTCAATAAACTATTAGCTCTTTTACCGACCAGCCCCAAGCCGCCCGTAAAGCTAGGCGTCCAATCCGACCAAATCCATTGATTCCCACACGAAGTTTCATCTGTTTTCTTACCGCTATCTACAAAATACTTAAGAGAGTTCGTAGTAAGCACTTTAGTGCTGATTAATCACAACTGAATCACTCACAAATAAATCAGAAAATGATTCAATAATAGTTTTTTAGTGAGTCCTACATTTTCCGCCAAAGCATTAAAATGCCTACTACAAACTTAAGAATTCACTTCATAAATACTGCTTAATTATTTAGTAATTAAGCTAATATTTGCACAGTAAACTATAGGTGATTTACAATCCAGTAAACACCAAATAAAACTATGTTTTTGGGCTGAATTTTCTGTTGACGAGGAGAAATTTACTAAAACTGTTTTTGTTTACGTAAAAGTTCTCCAATCGTCAAATCTAATTGTTGTTTACCTGCAAAGACTGTGCCGACTTTGCCTTTATTTAAATGCACGTAATCGATTTGATAAGCTTCTGCTGGTAAGGGTACGTAGCCTACAGATGTAGATGTCTTTGCTGCTGTTTTCAGGTAAAAATCTACAAACTTGTAAACTGCACCTTTGTTCTTGGCAGACCAAGGATTAACGTAGATAAATAAGGGTCTAGACAGTGGTTGATACTTGACCTTTTCTACGGTTTCCCGTGATGGGGTAATAGGTCCTTTACCATTATTAACTGGCACTACTTTTAACTTACTTTGGTTGGCTTCGTAGTATGCAAAGCCAAAATAACCCAAAGCATTGGGGTCTTTACTAATGCCATCTACGAGAACATCATCATCCTCACTGGCTGTGTAATCGTTGCGACTGGCGTCAGTTTTACCAACAACTGCTTCGGTGAAGTAGTCAAATGTCCCAGAGTCTTTACCTGGCCCGTATAAAGTGATGGGACGGTCTGGCCAAGAGGCACGTACTTGGTTCCAACGGGTGATTTTTCCTTCCGCCGCAGGTTCCCAAATCTTTTTCAATTCTTCTGTGGTGATGTCTTTTGCCCAGTCGTTTTGGGGATTAACCACAACGGTTAAGGCATCAAAAGCTACGGGTAATTCGATGTAGCCAATGCTATTTTTCTTGCACTCTACCATCTCTTTTTCCGAAATGGGTCGAGAGGCATTGCTGATGTCTGTTTCTCCAGCACAGAATTTTTTGAAGCCACCGCCAGTACCAGAAAAGTTCACTTCTATTTGGGTATTTTTAGCGGTTTTTTGATACTCTTTAGCGATCGCATCTGTAATGGGATATACAGTACTAGAACCGTCTATTTTGATTACTGCTACGTTGGATGAAGCAGCAACTTCTTGGGCTTTTGGCGACTGCTGAGTTTGAGATGAATCGGATGTTGGTGTGCAACTGGCTGCTATGGCTGCAATCCCAACTGCAAGTACCAATTTTTGTGCTACTGCGTTCATTGACCTTACCTATAAGGCTGATATTCAAGGTACATCTCTATCATTTCAAAAAAAATTGATATGTCAATCAAAAAAATAACACTTAATACAAAAATTAATCAAAGAAATGTTGATATATTACTAAGAATTATTACAAGTCCGGACTGGTAATATCTGACTCAGGCGGTAATAATCGGCTAAATACTGTTCTAGGGCGGCGAATTGCGGCAAATTCAGACTGTAATAAATCCAACGTCCTTCTTGACGGGTGTGAACTAAGCCTGCTTCCTTAAGGGTTTTGAGGTGAAAAGACAGTTTTGATTGACTGACCTCCAAAGCGTCGCATAGGTCACACACACACTGTTCTCGCTGTCGCAACAGTTCTAACACACCAATTCTGATAGGATCAGAAAGGGCGCGGAAGCCAGCAACAATGATTTGGGGAGTGGTAGCTGAGGAGGTTGGCATTAATCACAGTTTGATAAAGGTACTCTATCTCTATTCTGAACTAGAGATCACAGATTCCGGCTGATAACAGATGCCAGCTTGTTTAAATCTGTGCAAAGCTTCACCCAAGCGATCGCAGTCTGCAATCAAGCTTATCCGCACATACCCTTCACCGGCAACCCCAAAAGCGTTACCAGGGGTGACGACAACGCCAGTTTGTTGCAACACATTCAGGGCAAAGTCCGTGGAGCCTTGACCCACAGGACATTTTACCCACAGGTACATGGTAGCTTTGGTTTTGGGAACATCCCACCCCAATTGCCCTAAACCTTGAATGAGAAAATCCCGGCGGGTGCGGTAGCGTTGTTGGACTTCATGTAGATACACATCTGGTAATTGCAGGGCGGTTTCGGCGGCTGTTTGCAAGGCGGCAAAAATACCGTAATCTAAGTTGGTTTTGAGGGTCCGCAAACCTTGAATTACATGGCGATTTCCCACCACAAATCCTACACGCCAACCAGCCATGTTGTAGGTTTTAGATAAGGTGTGAAACTCCACACCAATTTCTTTCGCACCGGGAATTTCTAATAAGCTAGTCGGTTGATAACCATCAAAAGCTAACTCGGCATAACACAAATCATGCACCAAAAGAATTTCGTATTTGCGGGCAAAAGCAACGATTTCTTCAAAGAATTCTCTGGGGGCGGTGGCGGCTGTGGGGTTGCTGGGGTAATTGAAGTAGAGTATTTTAGCTTTTTCGGCGACTTCATCAGGAATGGCGGCTAAATCAATTAACCAATCATTTTCTGGTTTGAGAATCAAGCTGTAGACTTGTCCACCAGCAATCACTGGGCCGCGAAAATGGGCGGGGTAGGCGGGGGAGGGGACAAGCACAACATCTCCGGGGTTGATATAAGCGATGGCTAAATGGGTTAATCCTTCTTTAGAACCGAGTAGGGGTAAAGCCTCACTATCGGGATTAAGTACTACATCATAACGGCGACGATACCAATTAGTAATCGCCTGGCGGAAATTAGCAGTACCTTCAAACGGTGGATAACCGTGATTAGCGGGATTTTGCAACGCTGCAATCGCTGCTTCTACCACCGGTTGTGGTGTCGCCCCATCGGGGTTTCCCATGCCCAAATCTATCAAATCTAGACCTTGTTCTCGTGCTTTTGCCTTCAGTTCGTCTAAACGGGCAAACACATAAGGAGGCAGCTTTTGTATCCGTTCTGCTGGGACAATCCAATCCAAACTCATTCCTCAACCTCGTCACTCATTCCCCTAACTGCAACTCGACTAGTCGTATCTCGACTATCTATGGGTGCGGTGGTAGAAACCATCGCTGCCATCAACTGTTCCAATGCGACTTTGAACGGTAGTCGATGGATATCAGAATTAGGATTTAAGGCGATTTCCGCAGATGTTTGTAACTCACCCAAAGTGATGTTACCCAATCCTAAATCGCCTAATTTTTGTGGTAGTCCAATCTCTGCGTAAAACTTTAGCAACTGTTGTCTAGCCGCCGCAGCTAATTGATTACCCTGAATCATCTCTTCTAAACGCAGTTGCACCAAGATACCGTAAGCAACTTTTTCGCCGTGAATACTACCATGCCCCGAAATGTGAGTTAAACCATTATGCACGGCATGGGCAGCAACGGTGCGACACTGTGCCCCTCCTAGTCCGCCAATTACCCCAGCTAATAAAATTGTGGCGTCTACCACTTCTCGCCACACCTCACTACCTGGTTCTTGGAGGGCAGCAGTTGACTTTTGGAATAAAATATCCCGCAAGACTCGCGCTTGTTGAACTGCGGCAATAGTTAAAGTTTGTTGGGAATTGCCACTACTAACTGAGGCTTCGTACCATTTAGCGATCGCATCACCAATCCCTGCTACTAGAGTACTTGGTGGTGCAGTTTGGATCAACTCATAATCGAGAATCAACAAATCAGGACAGCGAGACAGCGCCACGTCATACAAAAACGCCCCTGCTTCAGTGTATACATTCGAGAGTGCAGACCAAGCGGCACAGGTAGCTGCCGAGGTTGGAACTGTCACCACTGGCAACTGTAACTGATAGGCCACTAATTTCGCTGTATCCAGGGCTTTACCACCACCAACACCAATAATCACATCAGCTTTGTGTTCTTTGGCAGTCCGTCCCAAAGATTTTAGGCTAGCTTCACAGCAATCAGCACCGTAGTCAGTAGCAGCAACATGTAACTTTTGCTTTTCTAACAGTGGTTGCAGATGCTGTTGGGTAATTGCCAGAGTCTGCTTACCTGCCACAATTAGGGGGCGACTTCCCAAACCTGCGACCGCCGAAATCGCACCTTGCAAGACGCCGACACCGCAAATTACTTGCGCTGGGGCTAGTGTAAGTGTCAAGAATGTACTAGGGGCTTGAGTAGACAATGTTGGATGAGAAAATTGATTGGGCATATATTATAGTTTGCCAAAACTTTGATATTTCTTAACCTAATATTTAATTAATTGTGGCAAAGGAATAGGGCGAAAAGGCAAAAGGCAACGGGTAATAGTTTCTTACCTCGTATCTGATACCAAATCACGCCACTTGCTGTTCGACGCCGCCGAGGTAGCAGTAGTTCTCCCATCCAATGCGTAACGCTTTGACTTGATAATGCCCATTGTCCTGAAATTCCGAACTATTAAAGTTTTGAATAACTGTATATAAATCAACAATAGCACTCGCAGATACTCAGGAGAAGGCATTGTACTGGTTGAGTTACTACAAAAAAAGTTAATTCGTAGGGATCGTCATTTGTCATTAGTCATTTGTATTTCAAAAGACAGATGACCAATGACAAGCGAAGCGAGGTTAAACAGTGGGTTGGGGTAATTGAGCAAACTTTTCGGGGTAAATTTCCACTGTCACATCAGGATCTTCACGGTTAACCAGCGATCGCTTGATTTGACCCAAGTATACTGGTACTGACACTCCTGGTTCCGGATGAATGATAGTACGGGCGCGGACTGTAAGTTGCTTTTCCTCCCGTGAACCTAAACGACCGTAAGAATAGAGATTACTAGCCGCTTGACGTAGAGTTGCTTCTAATTGTGTTGGGGTAATCTGGGGCGAGGTGGCGATTACCGCATGTGTGGAACCATTGTCATAAACTAGAGTGAACCGCGTTGCGCCAGGAATCACAGTGCGACTCAAAGGTACTAGCGAGAGAGCAAATAAACCACCCGTCAGTACCAGCATAAAACCAGTCGCACCCACCAGCCGAAAGCGGATACCCCATTTAAAAAGCAAACTCAAAACTGTCAGGACGGCGAATACCAAAGTGGCTATCACCGACCATTGAGTGTATTGAAGGAAATCAGCTGTTGTGAGCATAATGTTGGCTACTGCGGTTTTTGTTGTTTATGAGTGATACACCCATTCTACAGAATGCTTACACCATAGGGATTGTGTTATTGCTCAATGGTCAAGAGTCAATTCCCCATTCCCCTAATAAGGCATGGCTTGAGATTCCCGCACAACCGCCAACGCCTTTTTTGATATTTCTCTGAAGTTGCTAGTTTCGTTGTAGGATGCTTTGATGATTTCTCCACCACACCACAGGCGACAAAACAGCACCGCATCATCATCACCAGGTGATGGTTGAATAGTAATTGGTTGCATTAAGTGTTGTGGGGTTAAAGATGCGATCGCTGTTAATAATCCTTTAGAAAAGTGGCTATCATGTCCTGATTCTAGAATATACAGTCGATCTGCCTTGATTGTAGCCAGTAACTTGTAAACTTCCTTACCTCTCCTCTCCACCTTTTCAAATCGCAATTCTCGCAAGTATCCAGTTAGTGCGGCGTGGGGAATGGGTATAGGTTTGCGTTCTGCATCCAAACTGTACCACAGGCATCCATGTTGGCGATTGCAGTAGATATAGACCATTCCTGTATCGTTGGTAAATCCCAGATGTGGCTTATCTAATGCTGCCAGAATTTTTTCTAATAGTTGCTGTTGTTTAGAAAACGCCGCCAGTAATTGCGAGTCTTGAGTTGTGGCCATAAGTGATTAATTTAGGATTCGTTAGTAATATATTGCCCACTAGGACTATTCCTAGTATTATGTACTATAATACTAGTACACTAAGTTTCCTTTACTCAATCAGAGAGGTGAGGAGGCTTTTACTCCCTGACCTCGCGTCAACAAATAACTTGCCTTTTGCGCTCAAACTTTGCTCACTTGCCATGTCCGCCCCAATTTTTGATGCTCCCGCGCCGCCGCTTTTAGCAAATGCGACATGCTAATCGCACTGCTATCACTCGCTGCATAAAACGCCGCCGCCAAGCCAATATTTTTGATATTTCCCCCGGCTAATCTAATCTCTTTAGCCAAGAAACCAAAGTCTACATCCTCACCAAGGGGCGCTTCGTGAGGAAAGACAACTTGCCAAATTTGTTGGCGATATTCTTCATCAGGGAAAGGAAACTCGATAATTACCTGGATGCGTCGCACAAAGGCTTCATCCATGTTATCCCTTAAGTTAGTTGCTAAAATTGCTACTCCTTCGTATTCCTCCATCTTTTGGAGGAGATACCCAACTTCAATATTGGCGTAACGGTCATGAGCGTCTTTAACTTGCGATCGCTTACCAAATAAAGCATCTGCCTCATCAAAAAATAAGATGGCATTAGCACTTTGAGCAGCCGTGAAAATACGGTCAAGATTCTTCTCTGTTTCACCAATATATTTACTCACAACCTGCGACAAATCGATTTTGTAGAGTTCAATTTGTAACTCATGGGCAATCACTTCTGCTGCCATTGTTTTACCCGTACCCGGAGAACCGGAAAACAACACATTTAATCCTTTGCCTAGGGATAGTTTCCGCTCAAATCCCCATTGACCGTACACGACAGACCGATATTGTGCTTGGTAACAAATTTCTTGCAATTGCGTTAGGGGGTCTGGGGGGAGAATAATGTCGTTCCAGGTGTACTTGGGTGTGATTTTCCGTGCCAATGCTGTTAAATCCTGCCCAGAATGTATCCTCGCGGCCGCAAAGAAGTGATTAATGGTTGGTGGGACTTCTTCCCAAAGACTTTGATTATGAGCAGTAGCGATCGCCCTTTCGATCTGCGTTAATGTTAACCGGAAGCGATCGCTCAAAGCATCTAGTTCATCCCCAGTAAGTTGAATACCCAAAGCAGTTAGGTTTGTCTCCCAAATAGTGCGGCGTTGGGCAAAGTTAGGCGTGGTAAATTTTACAGGGAAGACATTGAGATTACCAGTCATACTGGGTTGCCAAGGTTGTCTACCTGCCAAGATGGTAATTCCTTGGTGTTGGGCGAGTGCGGCGAATAAATGTGGAACAATAGCCTTTGGTTCTTTGGTGATTAACTCGTCAAATTTAGCTAGATAAATAATCGCATGACGACATTGAGCTTCTCGAAACAGTAATTTTAGCGTTGTTTCCCAGTCTGCTGGTGAATTTACTAACTCCAACAAATCTGCTGTTATTAAAAATACATTTAAATGATGAGCGATCGCCTCCGCAGTCCGTTGTTTCCCTACACCCTGGGAACCATAAAAATAGAGGTGTAAAGGTTTTTGAGTCTTCCCCGCTTGCTCAGTAATTTTTGCTAATGCCTGTTTAATTTCAATACTTAAAGGTAACTGCTCTAATAAATACTTTGGTTGATGCAACTGACATAACCCTGACAATCGCGGATCAAGTCCCTGTTCACCCAGCAACAACCGAGTCACCTGCTCATCTAACTTCAGATATTGCGCTAACAAAGGTGGTTGGTTTTGATTAGGATCTGGTATCAGGTGCAATAATCCTTGACACAGCAACGGCGCATCAGTAGCGAAATGCACACGCCGAGCGATTTTCTCTAACGGCGAAGTACAGAGCAAATTCAGCGCTAAATCTACTGTTGGACGCTTGCGAGTCACATCATCTTGCAGATATGCATATATTCGTTCGTAGCGCAAATCTATTTCTGGTGCGACGGCAATGATAATTAGGGCAACATCGAATAGTGATAAAGCAAAAGTTTGTTGTAGCCTGGATAAAGTTGCAGAATTGGCTACTACATCAGCTAAAAACACCTCCAAATCAACTTGTTGAACATACAGAGGTGAAGTACCTGGTTCTTGCATCAAGTTGTGTTCTACGTCTTCTTGATTGATATAAAGTCCCCGATAGGGATTAAGTCTGGACTCCATATCGGCAGTAGTTTGGAAGTTAGAGACTGCTGTTTGCAGCAATTGGTCTAGTTGCTTTAATATTTCCAGCAGTTCAGGGACAAAAGAACCCTGATATTCCACATTGCTAACCATAACTACCCCGTATTACTCATGAGGATATGTAAAGTTTAATTCAAGTAGGTCAACGTAATTTGTAGTTCGTAATTCATGATTAAGAAAGTCTCACCTAGTCAGGCTTTCAGGGTTTGGCTCTGTTTCATTATTTTAGTGAAATGGTATTACTCTCTGCGCCTGGAGCGTGAGCCAAAAATCATCCCACTAATCAGCAAAGCCGATAATTCGTACTCAAAAACCGTAATTGCGTAGGCGTAGCCAGTCGTAAGCATCGCAAAAACAAAAACCGTAACTGTAATCGCAAAAACTATAACCGCCAACTCAAAAACCGTAACCGTCAACTTATAGCCTTTCTCGGTTGAACGCAACACAATCAAGAAACCCCGCCCCTACGGGTTTTGCGATTTAAAACTGTACTTCACTCGTCTGAAAACCGCTATAAAAACAGCAAATGCGTCAGCAAAAGCTATAAATGCTTATCTTTTTATCTAATTTTTTAAGCAAAACTTATGAATGTAACCGTCATCGCCAGCCAGGGAATCAATTCCAATTCGTAATTCGTAATTCATATAATTACGCAAGTCCCACAGAATCTAGGTTTTTAAGTTTGAATCTGTTGCCGAATTTTAGAGAATTGGTATAATTCCCTGGCTAAAGTGGACTCAAGATTTTTGGCTATGTATAGTCATCTTTAGATGACTTCAGCTATGAGCAAGGAAATTAATTTCCTTGCAGGGCATAATAATTTGCTTAACTTACCGTTATTTGAGTAGGATCACTCTCATTTGCCCACCTATCTACTGCACACACAGCATAGGTTCCAGGTTCAACTGTGGCGAAAGTTGTACCAGCCGATAAGACTCGCTGGAGTGTCCAAGTATTCGCACTTTGTCGATAAAGCGCCCAAGAACGCACTAGCGGCTGATCTCCTGGTTGCCAATTGAGTCTACCGTTAATGAATTGCAGTCCTTTGGGTGGTGGTGGTGGTGCGGGTGAATTCTGCCACGTCATGGTAGGTACTAGTGCTGGTCTGGGATAAGAGGCAGATTTGAAGTTGTCAGCAATACTTTGGCGATTTTCACTAATAGAATTCATGCTAAAGAAAATATTCCCTAGGGAATATTCTCCGTTGTTGCGGGTGATGACAATCTGCTTTTGAATCTCTTCATTTTTCCAAGCTTTACCGTCTAACTGCGAGATATTGTTACCCACATAAATATGTCGTTGTTTGGTGTTCACTTCTGTCCACCATTTCAGCAATGCAGCATAACTCTGTTTTGTTTGGTCGGTGCGCCAATAAAGTTGAGGGGCGAAATAATCAACCCAGCCCAGTTCTAACCATTTCTTGGCATCAGCATACAGCACACCATAGGCATCTAACCCTGTGATACCTGGTGGTTGTCCAGGGCGGTAAATCCCGAAGGGACTAATACCAAATTTAACGTGAGGCTTTGTGGCTTTAATGCCGTTATATAAGCGCAGCACCATTTGATTAACATTTTCCCGCCGCCAATCATCCAAGCTGAGTCCGCCACCAGCTGCTTTGTAAGCTGCATAGGTTTTGCTGTCGGGGAAACTTTGATTGGCGATGGGATAGGGATAAAAGTAGTCATCCAAGTGAATACCATCCAAGTCATAGCGACGTAAAACATCGATAATGACGTTATAGGCTCTGTCCTGAACAATTTTGATTCCAGGGTCCATCCACAGCTGATTACCCCATTGGTAAACGACTTCGGGATTAGTGACAGCAATGTGGGGGGCGACATTCGGCCCAGCTTTGGTGCTAGTCTTGGCGCGGTAGGGGTTGAACCAAGCATGGAGTTCTATATTACGCTTGTGGCATTCAGCGATCGCAAACTCCAATGGGTCATAAAAGGGTGTTGGTGCTTTACCCTGTGTTCCTGTAATCCAAGCACTCCAAGGCTCTAACTGGGAATTATACAGAGCATCCCCCTCCGGTCGCACCTGCAAGATCAGAGCATTGAAGTTTAGTTCTTGTAATTTTTTGGTAATCTCGATGAATTCAGCTTGCTGTTGAGCAACAGTTAGCCCCGCTTTTGAGGGCCAATCACTATTCCACACGGTTGTCACCCACGCACCCCGAAATTCTCGCTGATGAGTTGGTTTCATCGCCCCTGGTGGTATGGGCGTGGGTGTAGGTATGGGCGTGGGTGTAGGTATGGGTGTAGGTGCAACACCAGGAGGAACAATGATGTAATTAGAAGGAATCTTGTCAACCTTCCCCTGATACACCAGAGTTTGATATATGATTGCTGCTACATCACCACGAGTAGCCGCAATGTTGGGATTAAGTAATTTTACATTTGGATAGCTGGCAACTAAACTAGCACTAGTAGCAATAGCCACCTGATTTTTAGCATAGTTAGCGATCGCATTGGCATCTTGATAAATTTGTGGCAATGCGTTTAACAGGTCGGGTTTGATTTGTGCAGCTATATCTAAGCCGTTAATTATCGCCACGAAAACATCACCGCGAGAAATTCTGTCATTAGGGCGGAATGTCTTATTGGGGTAGCCAGTCAGAAATCCTGTTTCGTAAGTTTTTTTAATTGCACTTACCGCCCAATGATTAGCAGGGACATCAACAAAGGGGACATACTGACGCTTTGGGGGTAACGTAAAGACCGCCCCCAGTATGGCAGCAAACTCAGCGCGAGTGACTGAGTTATCTGGGCGAAACGTGCCATTAGGATACCCATTCAAGATGCGACGCCCAGCTAAGGCTTCAATGAATAAGCGTGCCCAATGGTTTTGAACATCCGAGAAAGGAGTAGAAATAGATACCATTGTTGATTGCAGCTAGCCTTGATCATAATTTCCTTTGTTAATTTAACAACATAAGGGCGATCGCTGTTGGAATCACTCATAAAGTTTCAATATCAAAGCTTTGCTGCTTGTGCCATGCTGTGAATACATATAGGACTCATATTTGATTTCAGCCATATTGAGCGGCCGATTACCCGCAGTTAATTGGTGCAGAGTAGTATGAATTAAGAGCGCCTTGATAGTATTTTGAGAAAAAAGTATTTTTTATGGACACTCACCAGACGGATGTTGGCAGAAGCAGAATTTCTTTACTGTTTGGTTACGGATTATTCGGCAGAATTCATGTATAACCTAAAATAGGTGTTTTTGGAGCTAAAGCGTGCGAAGTCGTCGATTCATTTACATCTTATTTGTACTTAGTTTAGTTGGCGTCATGGCCTTTGCTTTTTCTTGGAAGCGATGGCCTAGAGCTAGTTGCTACCCATCAGCCTTTATTTCGGAAACAAATGCTGAAAAATACTACGCATATCCTGAAAAAATTGTGGTTAAGCCTTGGCGTGGTCAGCATCATGTCTACGGTGTATTTATGGTGCCCAAGGGATCTAAAAGTGATCGACTAGTCACATTCACAGTATCAGAAAACAAAACTTACTGTGGAAGACCAATAAAAATTAGTGATCCATCGGTAGAAAATATTGATGCCAAACCAGGATATTACTTGATGAAGGGATATATAAATACACGGGTTGCTCTTTTCCTAATTGCTCAAGGCAAAATAGATGAGTTAAAACAACCCAGTAACTGGAAATTAGGCTATGTTGACAAGTCGTAAGAATAGTTGGTGTTGGATAAATACGGGATTCTTTTTTCAAATTGATATGAGCTATAGCGATCGCCATCACACCTTGTGAATTACGCCCAATTCTCTTACTGAACCTGTTGTGAACGATAGTGGCGGGGGGTTTTGCCTGTCCAGCGTTTGAAGGCGCGATGAAAGGCGCTAGGTTCAGAAAAGCCCAGGAGAAATGCCACATCATGAATTGAGGTTTCGGGGTTTTGTAGTTGCCGTAGGGCAAGTTCTCGCCGAGTTGTGTCCAAAAGTTGTTGGTAGGAAGAGTTTTCACTGTGCAATTCGCGCTGAAGCTGGCGCACACTAACCATCAGATTACGGGCGATCGCCTCAATTGTCGGCACTTCTCCTTGGAAGTTTTGAGTGATAGCAAGTATAACTTTTTGGGAGTAGGACTGTGATTGACTTTGGGCAGTCAGCATGGCGGCGGCATGGTTTTCAAAAACAGAGAGGAGATTGGCATTTGCCGATCGCACTACCCAATCCAAGCAATGCGCGGCAAACACGATCCGATTCGTTGATTGAGCAAACTGCACCGTCCCTTGAAAAATACGCTGATGCTCAGAGCAATCTGCTGGATGGGGATGCTGAAACCAAACTGCTTCGACTGGTAGAGATTTTCCGGTGAGTTGCTGGGTGGCGGTGACTAGGGCAGCAGCAGTACTCTCGATTGGCTGACGCGGCTCGTCAATCAGATAATTCTTCATATCCCCAACAATTTCGCAATCACATTCCACCCAACCATCCACAACTTGATGGTGAATTACAACGCCCTGACTGAATAGGCGCGTGTACTGAGAAAGTTTTGTCAAGACTTGTCCATAGGTTTGGCAATTTAACAGCACATAACCCACGATCCCAATGGCAGACAAGTCAAAGGCTTCACCGATGTGTAACCCTAAGTTGCGATCGCCTGTTTGTTGTACCGCTTCGCGCCACAGGTGTTTCAGGACATCGCCAGATACTTGACGATCAGGATCATCCAACCAAACCGGATCAATACCGGCAGTAGTACACAGACAACTGACTTCAACTCCTTGTGCTGCAACATATTGCAGGATGTCTCGAACAATGGCGATGGAGAAATTAGCCTCTTGCATCTTACGTCATCTCTGAGATTGGCATCACCTGTCAATTCTCTGGCGTGGTGCGTCAATTGATCTCCCCACCGCCAGCCCTATTGTGGACTTATCAACCCATGAATTCACTAGCAGCACCCCAGGAGGTAGTGATGATAACAAGTTCCGCGTTTTCGACTCATGAACCAACAAACCCAGAAATGATTGTAAATCCAGTCACAGGCGATCGCATGACTTTTTTGCACACTTCCCAGCAAAGCCAGGGTGCTGACGCCAAAATTCGCTTTGATTTGCCCCCAGGTGCTAAGGGCAGTCCACTGCACTATCACACCGCAATGCATGAAACCTTCACTGTGGTTAAAGGGCGACTTGATATGGAAGTAGGACAAAAAGGTAATTGGCGAAGTCTGCAATCAGGGGAAAGTGTGCGGATGCCGCCGGGGATGCACCACAGCTTTTGCAATCGCTCGGAAGATTGGGTCACATTTACAACCGAAAACCAACCAGCTACTGGGTTCGAGCAATTTATCCGGGGACTGTATGGATTGGCGAGCGACGGCAAGGTAAACCCCGACGGAATGCCGACTAATCTCTTGCAACTGGCTATCTTATTAAAACTGTCAGACACTATTCCCGTGGGTATACCAAGGTTGCTGTACAGCTTGTTGATTAACTCATTAAGTGCGATCGCTCAGGTGTTGAACGTCAAGCAGTCTCTCCGTAAGTATTGGTAGACATTTGCTAATTAATTAATTCTCTGGAGAAACATTTTTAATGATTGGCTGGACGCTGGGTGTGGGGAATGCCATCCGACAGTCGCCGCTATTCAAACCCTGGGTTGCTTGGTGGGGATTGTTTACTACACCACTATTGCTGTTGGGACAAAGTGAGCTTTTGGCAACGGCAATCCCGACAATGCCTCTAGTGGAAGCAACTCCTGTAGGATTCATTTTATGGGAGGTTTGGTTATTGATCATGGGGATCTCACTTTTGCGAGTCCCTCAAAAACGGCTAGCTGTTTAAGTTTGTGTGCGTTTATGCATCCTCATCTGTGGCTTCGGTTTCAAACTGCACTTGTCGATATAAATGGGCGATCGCTATTTCTACATCCACCGATTCTAGTGGCAATTTTTCATCCAAATTATACTCCGACAACACCCATTTTCCCTGTTCGTTGCGCCGAAACACTTCCACACCCGGTTGAGCTACTTGTACTAGGACATATTCTTGCAAAGTAGAAGATTGGCGATATTTGGCAAACTTTTTGCCCCTATCAACTGCTTCTGTTGAGGGTGATAGTACTTCGATAATTAAGCAGGGAAATTGGATCAGTTGGGTATCTTGATCGCGCTCGTCGCAAGTCACCACTACATCGGGATAAAAATATTTTTGCCCCGGTTCCACCTGCACCTTCACGTCTATAATGTATACGTCACAGGCACGATCAGCTAGGGCATCATCTAGCAGCTTAAAGAAATTTCCGGAAACCCGATTGTGGTTGCGTATACCACCGCTCATCGCCACAACTTCGCCATCCCAATACTCATAACGTTGCTCTTGGGTGGATTCCCAAACCAGATATTCCTCTGCACTCATCAAAATGTTGTCGGGTGATGCAACCATCGCGGTGATCGGGGAATGATTTTCTTTTCTAGGATAGCGAAAACAGGGCTTGCTATTGATTGCTACTTTGACCAAGCACTAATTTCTTCATATTTCATCCCTAATCCTAGTGGACTGACAAGCCTAAAATGGTGCAAAAAAATTTTCTTGTGGTGCGGGCATCTTGCCCGCTAATTAGAACGGGCATCTTGCCCGCTAATTAGAACGGGCATCTTGCCCGTTCTACAAGAGATTGCTAATACACAAAATTAGCTTAGACACGCCACTAGTCTGGAATTTAAACTTGTTGATATATAAATAGAAATGTGCATTCCCAAACCAGGCGTGGTTGGGCATAACAAAGTAAAGCTTTCCGTGCTTGTTCTAGCTGCTGGATGATATGTGGTTGATGCCACTGTTGCCAATAGGAATGCTGGAGATAATCGACTAACCACAGTTGTGCTTCTGTATCTAATTCTTGATCAATTGTTTTCCCTAACTCTAGGGCATGGCGATAAGATGAAGGGGCTTTGCTGATGTCTTGGAGCAATTGTGCGGGAATTGTCTGTAATTGCTCATAAGATGCGATCGCATTTCCGGGGCTACCAGCTGCGATACTCAACACTGCTGGATGTTGCAAAAGTTCCTGATGCTCTGTTTTGACAAGCACTTGAGTCAAAGAAGGCACATCTAAGCGATGGAAGGGAATACGTTGACAGCGCGATACCAATGTCGGCAATATAGAATCAGGCGTGGGAGCCATTAAAATTAGTGTCGCCTTTCCCGGTTCTTCCAAAGTTTTCAGTAGAGCATTTGCTGCACCTTCTGCCATTGTCTCGGCTTGTTCCAGCACCACCATGTTCCTAGGTGCTTCCAAAGGTGGACGGCCCAGAAACTGCGTAATTTCCCGAATTTGCTCTAGGCGAATTACAGGTGGTGCTTTACGTTTGAGTCCTTTTTGGGCGGCTTCTGCGGCTGTTAGTCTTTGTCCTTGATATTGGTATGTTGGTTGCACCCAGAGTAAATCAGGGTGATTACCTTGTTGCAAGCGGTTGTGTAGAGATAAAACATTTGTCGCCTCTACCTCAGAAAATAGTAATTCTATAAAACACCGTGCTGCTAAACTCCGTCCCACACCATCCGGGCCCACAAACAGATAAGCTGGAGCTAGCCGATTTTGTCTGACAGCTTGAGTGAGTAACTCTACGGCTTGCTGTTGTCCTACCAGTGGTGCAAACGGGTTGAGTGTCATATAATTTCAGGCTTTGTTTGTACTTTGGCAATTTGCCGAATTCTTGTTCAGAATAATTAAATCAATTACCCATTAATTAGTTATAATTACTGTATTTAAACGAGACTAAAAATTACAGGAAAATAACGACATAAGTTTTAATGAAATTCTCAGCTTAGATTAATTTATTTGATAGTGAATTAAATTATATATTTATAATAAAGGGTTTGCCAATTTCAGAAAATGAGGAAATAAAAATTTCGGGTCTTGATTTTGGGAATGGCTGTCTTTTTCACTGTAGTTATTTGTCTAGAAAGGTAGGGAGTTTTTCCCGTTGTGTAGCTGCGACTTCTAGTCAGCAAGCTATTCATTAATTAAACAGCCCGATTTAAAACTTAAAACCCAACCAAAACAGTGAAGCAAATTATTAAGATTTGGAGAAATGTTGACCCATTCTCATTGCAGTTACGCCTCACGATTGGCATTGCAACATTTTCAGCTTTGGTATTAGGTAGCCTCGCTGTATGGACTAGCTGGAGAATGCAGCATATTTTAATTGATAGTCATAAACATAACATAGAACAAATTGCCCAGCGCTTGCCACAAGATGTGCAAGTTTATAGTGAAATGATCCAACTCGAAACTGGGTTGCAAAAGGCTATCAATAACTTGACAAATACTAATACATTATTATGGCTCAAAACTCCTGATAATAAAATTTTAGTAAAATCTCCAACTTTAAATTTGCTATCTGTTTCAACAGTGACTGAGTTGATGTCTCTGACTAAGATGCCAATTCAAGCACAAGTTTACAAAGTCAACCAAAGCTACTTTGTTTGGTGTGGTAGTTCTGTGCAAATACAGGGTAAATTGCTAGGTGAATTATTTGTAGTTAAAGATATTACCCGTGAACAGTCGATGTTTGTGCTTATGGTACAGAGCTTAGGCATTACCAGTATTTTGGCAATTATCTTGCTTACTGTGGCGATCGCATTTTATATCAAGCGTTCTTTAAATCCTCTACGCCAGCTAAATCACATGGCTGCTGTGATTTCTGTAGAAGATTTAGGACAAGCACAGTTATATCTTGATAATGCACCCAGTGAGGTCAAAGAGTTAGCTCAAACCTTAAATATGCTCTTATTGCGTCTCTCCCAATCATGGGAGCAAGAGCGAGAATTTGTCAGTAATGTTTCTCATGAGTTACGCACACCCTTGACGATTGTACATGGTTACTTGCAAAGCATCTTACGACGACAGAATAATTTAACTCAAACCCAACAAGAAGCTTTAGAAACTGCGGCATCAGAGGCCGAACGTACTATCCGCCTACTACAAGACTTACTTGATTTAGCACGAGCAGATAGCGGTCATTTGCAGTTACAGATGAAATCTCATGTGCTGCATGACTTAGTTGAAGAAGTAGTAATGATGGCAAAAAAATATAGCGATCGCATCATTACAATCGAGTCAACAACCCATTCCATCGAAATCAATGTAGATTACAGTCGTCTTAAACAAATATTGCTGAACTTAATTGATAATGCTATTAATTATTCTGAAGATCATACACCCATACTTTTTAAGTTAGATCAACTACAAGACAAAGCAATTATTCAAGTTTGTGACCAGGGTTATGGCATTCCTTTACAACACCAAGCACGTATTTTTGAGCGATTTTACCGCGTAGACCAATCCCGTTCTCACAGAACTGGGGGTTGTGGTTTAGGTTTATCGATTGTCAAGACGCTTGTGGAGGGTATGGGAGGTAGCGTCAGCGTGCAATCAAAGTTAGGAGAAGGGAGTATATTTACCATCGTTTTACCTACATAATCCCCAGTTGTTGACCTAACGCTGTAGAATAACTCAGCAGCAAATATATACTACGCCTAATGTGAATTAGAAAAAAGGCGGGAGAAGTAAGAAGATGAAAGTTACTAGCTTTTCAACTCAAACCTCCCCCATGAATAGCATAGACTTTGGAACGCTATTAACAACAATCTTTGTCATCGTAGATGATTGGTATCAAAAGCAAGTAAAAAAGACAACATTAATAAAAGCAGTGGCTTCACCCACACCACGAGCGTTCGCTTCTGCACAAATCGCATCAGTCCCAATTAAACCCATTGGCCCGTGCTGTTCTGTGGAACCAATAGGCAAAATTATTTCTGTAGATGTTTGTAAATACGTCTCAACTTCTGTCCATGTACTTAATTTTAGTAACATTTTTTACTTGTGTCCGTAACTAAGGTGAGGTCAACTACAAAATCCTTGCTAGTTCAAAGAGATTACTGTAAGCTTCTTAATAAAGATTCTTAACTGTCATTGGTAATTTTGCGACAGGCAGTATTCAACATCAACTTCTCCCAATTCATAATGACTATCAGCATCTCTTATCAAGCATACTGGGAACTATTTAGGGAAGTTGACGAAACCCGACAAAATTTTGACCTCGCAGATAAGTTTGATGTGATTTGGAAGTATCCCCAAGAACTTGGTGAAGGATATCGTCGTGCAATTAAGTTGCAAGAAGGTTTGAATTTAGCAATATCTGAATATCAGCTACGAGACAACCTTCTAGTGCAACTACCAGATTTACTCCATCCATTGCAATACAGCTTTTTGCTGTCAGGGAGTTGGAGCAATGAAGATACTACTTTGATCCCAGGACACTACAGCCTTTGTGGTAGTGGTACATTTCCCCAAGGAAGCTGTCAACTATCAAATGAGCAGAGGTTTTTGGAGATTAATGTACATATAAACCCAGAAACATTTCGCACATTCGCAGGGGATGAGTCAGGAGAATTACCACAAAAATTACACCACTTGATTAAAAAACCCATTTATGACTGCTATACCCGGACAAGCATAAAAACTCCAGCAATGCAAGCTGTACTACACCAAATTTTAAACTGTCCATATCAAGGTGCTGTAAAGCGGATGTATCTTGAAGGGAAAACATTAGAGTTAATGGCGTTGCTAACCGAGCAAGAATTAGAAGTAAGAAACGGTAGCAAAGAAAATTTATCGCTGAAACCCGATCAAATCAAGCGTATTCACCACGCTAAAGAAATTTTACAAGCAAAATTGGATAATCCCCCTTCTTTGATGGAGTTATCACGATTAGTTGGTTTGAATGACTGTACGCTGAAGCAGGGATTTAAGTTAGTCTTTAGAACAACAGTGTTTGGCTATCTCTACAACTTACGGATGGAACAAGCGCGACTGTTATTACAGGAAAACAGAATGAATGTGAGTGAAGTTGCCAACCTATTAGGATACACTAACAGCAGAAGTTTTGCTACTGCGTTTAAACGAAAATTTGGGATTAGTCCTAGCGATTGTAGGCAAAAGTAAGAAATTCCGTTTGAATAACAAAAAATTCCGTTTGAATAACACTGTCTAGTTCCATAGCCAAAGAGATTACTGTAAGCTTATTAATAATAATTTTTAACTGTCAATAGTTTGTTGCTTCCATTAACTGCAAGTAGAGGCGAAATTTATCTCATCTCTGCAAGCATTTTTTGTAGTTTACAGACTATTTTTATGTGGGAATTTTTATCAACTTTGTCACTTTGGTATGTGGAGTTATGTCGCATCGACTGCAAAGACTGGTTTTGATGACGAGTATTGTTTGGGGATTGATGATTTACTCAGCAAAAGCACAAGAAGAACAAACACCTACTCTTGTACAGAAAATTTCCCAAATCACAGTTCCCAATGCTCAATCACAAATTCAGGTGACGGGAGTTCAGGTGAATCCCACTGACAAAGGTGTGGAGGTGATTTTGCAGACAACTCAAGGAGAGCAGTTGCAAATCACAAATCGCAGTGCCGAAAATAACTTTATTGCAGATATCCCTAATGCTCAATTGCGTTTACCTAGTGGGGATGTATTCACATTCCGTTCCCAAAAGCCAACTGCGGGTATTACTGAGATAACAGTAATAAACTTTGATGCCAATACTATCCGGGTGACGGTGGCAGGTGAGATAGGGCTGCCAACGTTTGAGTTATTTGACAGTGATGAAGGTTTGATTTTAGGTTTTACACCTGCGGCAAATGCAATGCAGCCACCACCCCAACCGGAAACGCTAGAACAGCCAACAGGTGAAATACCCAAAGAAGAACCATCGGCGCAGCAGGACGAGCCAATAGAGTTGGTGGTGACGGGTGAGCAAGATGATGGATACCGCGTAAGAGATGCTATCACTGGTACAAGACTAGATGTTCCTCTTCTGGAAACTCCTGCTTCCATTGGGGTGATTCCCAGGGAGTTAATTGAAGATATCTCTCCCAAGCGTGGGGAAGATTTGATTCCCTTTGTTCCTGGCGTTACAAGAGGATCGGAAGCATCCGGAGGAACTACTCCTGAATTTACAATTCGGGGCTTTGGTGTGTCACGACAAACCTACATCAATGGCTTGCGAGATAATGGGCGCTTTGTTGTACGCGATTTAGCAAACATTGATCGCATTGAAATTCTTAAAGGCCTTTCTTCCTTACTCTATGGCACAGGTACCCCTGGGGGCGTAGTTAATTATGTCAGCAAGAAGCCACAAGCAACACCAAGTAACACCGTTACCTTTCAAGCAGGCAGTTTTAACTCCTATCGTGGAGAAGTCGATTTTACAGGGCCGCTAAATAGTGATAAAACACTACTTTACCGTCTAGTCGCTGCGGTACAGGATGCAGACTCATTTTACGCAAATGTAGAGGATAATCGCATTTTTGTGGCTCCTTCTATCACTTGGTTGCCTAAGAACGGTAGTTCTTTGACGGTTGAGGCAGAGTACTATCAGCAGAGGCAAAATTGGAATTCCGGGATCAAATTCTTTAACAATCAATTTCTCTATGATCGCAGTTACGTCGATCCGCGTGATAGTGCGCGCAATGATAATTATCGCGTGAGTGCTTACTTTGACCAGCCTTTAGGTAAAAATTGGTCACTAAATCTCAGTGGTCAATACTTAAACACTAACAGAGATTGGTTCATTGTTTCTGCTTTTTCGTTGAATAGAGATACAGTTCCGTACTTCTACAGACCACTTACAGAAAGTTACACTCAAAGCGATATACGGGCTGAGGTACGAGGGAATTTCAAAATAGGAGCATCTGACCACAAATTATTATTGGGAGCTGAATATAACAGAGTCAAAGCTGATGCCACGTTTAATCGAAGAAATGCTTTGTTCGGTAACATTGGCTTGTTCAATCCTGTTTTTGGTGCTCCATTACCAACAGATTTAAATTTTGGTAACCAACTTGTCGACAATACAGAATACGGTGTATATTTTCAGGACTTCATAACTCTCGGACGTTTGCGAGTTCTTGCAGGTTTGCGTTACGGTTCGTATCAAGCAGATTTTAAGTCAACCAGTGCTACAGCTCTTACGACTGATGGAAAAGGAACTTTTCTTTCTCCAACCGTGGGGCTAGTCTATAACTTCACAGATTCCGCTTCTCTCTACGCCAGTTTCAGCCAATCGATTCAGCCACAATTTACCAAGCTGGCAGATGGCAGCTTTATCGATCCTACAACTGCTACCCAGTATGAAATTGGTGCCAAGGCAGACTTTTTCAACAACAAACTTAGCATAACTGCTGCCCTCTTCAATCTTACTCAAACTAATATTACAGAACCTGACCCCAACAATCCTGGTTTCAGTATTCCCGTCGGTGAGGTTCGCAGTCGCGGCTTGGAGTTACAAGTTGCAGGTAAGGTCACAGATAACTTCAGCCTGATTACCGCCTACACATTGCTAGATGCTGAGATTACGAAAAATAACACGGGACAGCAAGGCAATACGTTTGTCAATTCTCCATCCAATAGCTTTGGCTTATATGCTAAGTATGATTTTATCAAAGGTGGCTTGAGAGGACTCAGCCTCAGCAGTGGTCTAGTCTACGTGGGTGACAGAAAGGGCGATAGTGCTAATTCCTTTGATGTTCCTAGCTACGTACGTGTAGACTTAGGGGCTTCATACAAGCTGGAAAATCTCACATTTCGTTTGGGAATTGAGAACCTGTTTGACACGAAATATGTTGTCTCCACAGTGAATGCTGCTAATGTGTATCAAGGCTCACCTTTTGCAGTTACTGGTTCAATTTCATACCAGTTTTAAATTGATGAATATTTTTGAAGATAAGAAACGAGAAGAGCGTAGCTACGCTCTTCGAGAGTGTTAGAAATAAGTCTTTCAGCAGCAAATGAAAAATAGAGTTCTTACTGTAATTATACTGTTCCTACTTTTCATATCAACTCTTTTTTTGATTAGCACTTGTAATGGCAAATTTGCTAATACTTTACCCAACATAAATAGATTATCACCTACTGCTAATTGTCGTATGATTGAGCACGTCATGGGGGAAACCTGTATTCCTAAAAATCCCAAGCGTATTGCTACCATATCTCGCTTTACTTTGGCCAATGCACTTGTTCTGGGTATTAAACCAATCGGTAGCACTTCAGTCGCCAATGTTTCACAATATAAGTTCGATACATATCTAAAAAATAACACAGAAGGAATAAAGCAATTAGGTAGTCAAAACGAGCCTAATCTAGAAAAAATCTTGCTACTTAAGCCTGATCTTATTCTAGGTTGGAAACTTACTCAAACAATTTATCCTCTGCTTTCTCAAATTGCCCCTACAGTACTGGGTGAGTGGCAAGGTGGTGATACGTCTTGGCGAGAACATTTTGATTTCGTAGCCGAGACATTAGGGAAACAGGAAGTTGCACAAAAAGCTTGGAGTCAATATTATCAACGAATTGAACAATTGAAAATATCCTTAAGGAATCGATATAAAGATAAGACAATATCTGTTATTTCTATTTTTGATGTCTGGGGGATTCAAATTAGTACAAAAAATTCATTTATAGGCTCTATTATTAATGATATTGGACTGCAACGCCCGCAAGCTCAAAATGTCATTGCACTATACGGTAGAAAAAACATTTCTGAGGAAAATTTGGAAGAAGCAGATGGCGATATTCTGTTTATTCAAATTTTGAATAATCGTGGTAGAAATATTTTTGATGAACTACAAAAAAAGCCTCTTTGGAGAACACTAAAAGCAGTTCAGCAAGGTCAAGTATATACTGTAGATGCTTTAACTTGGTCTGGGGGGAATTTACTTGCTGCTAATGCAGTGTTAGATGATTTATATAAATACTTAATTAATACACCCCTAACCCCATGACTAAACACACCCTTTTCGTATGCACATCCTGCCACCGTTCTTCCGCAGAATTATCTGAAAATCAACATAGAGATGGTACTCGTTTATTAGAGCAATTAAATACTTTATCTGGCTCTGGAGAAAAGCTGCTATCATCACAAATGGAAATTAAGCCTTTGGGATGTTTGTGGGCATGTAGTCGCGGCTGTGTTGTGGCTATTTCTAGCCCAGAAAAACCTACTTATCTACTCGTTGATCTTCCACCAGATGAAAGTGCGGTAGCATTATTAGAACTGATGCAAATGTACATTAGGAGTGGCAAAAGAGCGATTCCCTGGAAACAACTCCCCCAATTTTTGCAATCTGCTATCTTCGCGCAGATTCCTTCTGTATTAATTGATGAAAATGCGGAATGATGATCATGAATAGAAATTATGCAATAGACATCTCCAGAAATGATGTAAGGGTAGCTTCTAGCGTAACTTGCTTTCCCGGAAGGGATTTCAGGCAATGGAGAATTAAGAATCACCACATATCTAATACATTTCTTACCTAAAAAATTGCATTACAGCAATTATCGCAATTCCTTTACTTTATTTTTCAATCAGCCTCCAGAATACTGCTTGCTGATAGCTAAAGCTTTATGAAAATCAGACTACAGCAATACTGGAAATTACTCGTAGATTATCTCAAGCCTCAAAAATGGCGGGTTTCTAAATTTGCGATCGCTCTCCTCGCCAGCATCGGACTACAATTAGTCAACCCCCAAATTCTCCGCTACTTTACGGAATGCCATTTGGTAATTCTAAAAATGTTTTTAACCACTCATATTTCGCACATCCATAAGTCTCTACTGCCACCCAGCCATCCGCCCCACAAATCACTGCTATTATTGCAATCGTCATGATATCGATTAAGTTATGCCGCTTTGTGCGATCTATTGATTGCGTCGATCACTTATCTAATTTAATTTATTCTGACGCGTAAACTCACAGAACCAGGCCGTCCATTCAGAACATTGCCTAACTTGACAATTACCGCACCATTAGGATTAGTTCGGTTTTCGCAGATGCTACCTTCAGGTAATTGTTCCAAGGATGTCAAAGGCGAGAAAAATCTGCCTTGGTCTGCACCAGCACCAGCTCCTACTATAGAAATACTATTAGGTATATAGGTTGTTCCTCCAGGAATTAAGTCGCAGAAGTTGAGATTATTTAATGACTGTTCGGCGAGGAAATAAATTGTGTACTGCACATCATCGCCACTTTGCAACGGTATTGTTGAAGGAATTTCGCGCACACCTATAGGTCTGAGACCAGCTTGGTTAATCGCATTGGCGTCTGCATCAGCATCAACTTCCGTGAAAGCCACACCACTAATAGGAACGCCACCTCTATTTGCAGCCGTGATCCGCTTCACTAAAATTAATCGATTTCCACTGGCAACAGCACCGCTCAAATTTACAATCGTAGGGTCAGCTGGGCCAGCATTCGGCTGATTGATATTACCATCGGGGTTAGGAGTACCAGGATTCACCGCCGAACCAGGTTGAGTGGGATTGGTAGAATCGCTCGCATCAGAGAGAATCGGCTGACCACCATCACCAGCAAAGTTAGCCCTAGCTTGGTTGATAATCGGACTTGTCGCCCCTGGCTGGATGCGGGCGTTGTAGGTGAGGGTAATACTTTGTCCCGCCGCTAATGTTCCTGGGTTTGTCAGGGTAATTGGGTTTCCCGTACCGTTAAAATTCGTCGTTGGGAGACTGGCCACCGCAGAGAAACCTGAAGGAAACTGAATGGGGTTAGAATCATCTCGCAACACCTGTAATTGTGTGGGGATGGCGTCGCCAATTACCAGATCTGTGATGTTATCGGTGGTACTGGTGTTGGTAATGGTGATGGTGTATGCTAAGTCATCCCCGACATTCAATACTCCATTGTTATCGTTGTCTCGCAAGCGTCGGACTGATTTGCGAATTTCGGGCGAGGCTGACGCTATGGGTAGACACTGATTGAAAGCGATCGCTGTAAACCCAAAATCATCACCAAACACAGCCCTATAATTTCCAGCTTCATCTGTACCAAAAAAGGCTCCAGCAATATCCCGCAGAGATAAAGTTGCTGTTGTTTGTGACGAGCCTGTAGTAAAAGCAACTTGCACTGGCACCCATTGATCGGGAACATTTCTAATCACTGCTGGGGGAGCTAAAATTGTGGTTGCGGCTCCATCACCGACTGTCACTTCAATTACTGGAGGGTATCCTGAACTGTCAGGAGCTTGACCAGAAGCCGGATCGCCGGGATTAACTCGGAGGAGATTATCAATATAAAATAGGAGATTATAAGTTGTATTTGGTTGCACAGCTACTGTTTGTTGCCACAATACAGGCGCGCCATTACGGGTTATATAGTCATTATTGCTGGGGTTTGAATAATAATAAGAGTTGGAAGGAGGCACACCATTTGCCGGATCTCCGGGGAATGGTTTGGGGTCAAGAACACTGATTACACTACCAATATTAGTTCTGAATGCTTCTGTATTATTAACGACACTATATCCCTCACCATAGGCATTTTCAGGCCCTATCTGTGGCAGTTCGCTAGTGAATCCGGTGTAGCCTTCAGAGAAATCTCCGTTAACTAAAATATTATTCTCAATATCTATTCTTGTACCAGCAGGGCAACCGTTATTACCCCTGTTAACTATTTGAGCTTGAGCCGCCTGGGGAAAATAACCCATCCCAGACATCACAAAAGGGACAATTAGTACTGCACGGGATAGACGAATTGCTAGTGTTGAAAATTTATGAGATGTTTGGCTTCGCAAAGAGCAAGTCTCCAGTCTGTTAGCGCATCTAGACTGTATAGAACCTAAGTTTAAGTAAGCAGGAAATTTAAAACGTCCTTTCATGATTTATGTGATTTTAGACAGGTTTTAAAGTTTACAGAAACACCATTTATAGAGCTATCTCAACAGAAGAGGCCCCCTCAAGCAGCAGACAAGCTACTGACGCGCTAGAGATTGTCGCAAAATTTTGATCAGTTGACCTTGAGACGTTTTAGGTTCAGACTGCCGAGTATTCTGCACCAAAGACTCAGACTCCATTTGCTGAGGAGGAACAGGGTGTTGGAAACCAAAACCGCCAAAAAGAGCATTCAACTTCAAAGAAAGATTCAGATAAAACCCCCCCGCCGAACGATAACCAGAAAAATCACGGTCATCAA
>JAHHHF010000111.1 GCA_019359495.1 Goleter apudmare HA4340-LM2 | reverse complement strand
AGTTCTTGTGTGATCCATTGTTCCATGTTTGACTTTGTTCTGCTTCCGGCTCTTGCTATAGACACTACATTACTTCTGTTTTTTGTCAATTTCTTTGTTAAGAAAGATGTTTATAATGCATAGCTTTCCAAGGGGGGATTAAGGGGGTAATTTGACTTGTGTGTACACGGTAGCAGAACGGGAGAGGGACTTTGAATCGGTTCGGTTCCCCTTCTCCACGGGGAGAAGGGGCTAAGGGATGAGGGTTGCTTGATGTCTGAGCAGTTGTTAGGATCGTCGCCCTTAAGGTTGTTGCCTATTAGTCAAATGGTTTTGCGGGGTGCCGCCACGTTACGGGCAACGACTCGGCTGAAAACGCCCGATGCGATTCATGCGGCAACGGCGTTACGGGAGAATTGCACCTTATTTCTCACCAACGATCGCCAGTTTCGCACAGTTGCAGGGCTGACTGTGACAGTACTTGAGGAAATTTTGACGGCATAATTCCAGGTTTGAGCATTTTGTCCGTTTTGGGATAGACACACTGAAAGCAACTTCTATACACTGCTTGTAATTATTTATTAGAAGTAATTTTCAATAGAGCAGAATTGTTTGGTGGGGAGAGTTGTGATGAGCGTGAAACAGTTGTCGGTGCGGTTGATGTTGGGAATTGCGATCGCCGGGGGTACGATCGCGGCTGAGACTTTGCCAGGAGAAGCGCAGGAGAAATTGCGCGATCCTGATTCCCTTGGAAGCTTGAGACGCGATCGACCTGCAACGACGGTGAAAGAATGGCTGGCGCAGGTAGAAGCGGCAACGGTGCAGGTGACCAATGTGAGGGTCGATCGAACTGCCGATGGACTCGACATCACCCTGGAAACGGCTGAGGGCAAACCCTTGCAGGTGGATGCCACAAAGTTTCGCAGTGAGGGCAACAGCCTGGTTGCCGACATTCCCAATGCGGTGTTGGCATTGCCCCAGGGTCAGGCATTTGTCGCAGAGAACCCAGCAACGGATATCGCCAGAGTGGAAGTGGTTCAGCAGGATGCGAGTCGCATTCGGGTCAGTGTCACAGGCAACAATGCCCTACCTCAAACTGAGGTGACGCTGAGAACAGGCAACCTTGCCTACAGTCTCAACCCGGAAGCGGACGAACCGGATGAGGAAATTGTGGTGACGGGGGAACGAGAAGGAGGCTATCGTGTGCCGAATGCGAGTACGGCAACGCGAACGGATACACCGATTCGTGATATTCCTCAGTCGATTCAAGTGGTACCTCAACAAGTGCTGGAGGATCAACAAGCTATCAGGCTAGACGATGCACTGCGAAACGTCAGTGGCATTACTCCATCACTTGGGGGGGTTGGAGCAAGCGCTAGTTTTGTGATTCGAGGATTTCAGACTGGGGAAGGTAGTTTTTTAAGGAATGGGCTACGAGATTCTCTTGGAGAATTTGCTTCTGAAAATCCCAGTCTTGAGCGAGTAGAGGTGCTGCGAGGTCCAGCATCGGTGCTATATGGATACGGCAATCCAGGTGGCACGATTAACTTAGTCACGAGACAACCTCTGCAAACTCCCTTTTATTCTGCTGAAGCCACAATCGGCAACTATGACTTTTATCGGGGAACAATCGACCTAACTGGACCTTTAAATGATTCCAAAACAATTTTGTACCGTCTGAATGCAGCTTACCGAGACTCAGGCAGTTTCGTTGATTTTGTAGATAATGACTTTCTAAGTGTTCTTCCTGTTCTCAGTTTTGCAATTGGAGAGAGAACTCGCTTAACCATAGAAGGAGAGTACACCGATCGAACCGATGGATATTATGTAGGGGTGCCTGTAAACATAGATCTACCGCGCAGCCGTAATTTGAGTGAACCATCCGCTGATGTTGAACAAACAACTCGACGAGTTGGGTATAGATTAGAACACCAACTGAGTGATAACTGGGTGCTACGTAATGCATTGGGAGTGAAGATTTATAGTTACAGAGATGATATTACTTTGCTTACAGGTTTGAGAACTGACAATCGCACGTTTGACCGTAGGTTCCGTAACTTCGATTATGGAAACTATGACGAGTATGTAGTCACCACTGATCTAATTGGTGAATTTGCTACTGGTTCCATTGAACATCAATTGCTGTTTGGGGTTGATCTGAGCCGATTCAGTATTGCAATTGCGATAGAAGGTGGGACAGCTACACCCATTGATCTGTTTAATCCTGAATATGGTTTACCACGAGGTTCCGCTTCTCCTATTTTAAACCTCAATCGAATTAGAGATTCTTTGGGAATTTTTGTCCAAGATCAAGTGACACTAGCAGAGAACTTGAAGCTATTGTTGGGCGGGCGGTTTGATCTGTTTGAGGAACGGGGACGAAACTTTCTGACTGACACCAGCACTGAGCAATCTGCCGGAGCGTTCAGCCCGCGTCTGGGAATTGTCTATCAGCCCATTCCTCCAATTTCACTCTATGCCAGCTATGCACGCTCCTTTACCCCCGCGATCGGCGTTGCTTTTAATGGAGATCTCTTCGAGCCAGAACGCAGCACACAATATGAAATCGGAGTCAAGGCAGAGTTGAATAATCAACTGTCGGCAACTCTTGCCCTCTATGATTTAACTCGATCCAACATTTTGACAGCCGACCTGAATAATCCAGGCTTTTCGATTCAAACTGGACGGCAGCGCAGTCGAGGTATTGAATTTGACATTGCAGGTGAAATCTTGCCTGGATGGAATATTATTGCAGGCTACGCCTACACCGATGCCCGTATCACTGAGGACGAAAGATTTGAAGTGGACAATTTTTTGAGGAACGTACCGGAACATGCGTTTAATATCTGGAGTACGTATAGAATTCAGAAGGGAGATTTGCAAGGATTGGGATTTGGTTTGGGATTGTTTTTTGTGGGTGCTCGCCAAGGCAACCTAGCTAACTCCTATGAGCTACCCAGCTATTTCCGCACCGATGCCGCCATTTTCTATGAGCGAGATCGATTCCGAGCAGCGCTGAATGTCAGAAATCTATTCGACGTAAAATATTTTGAATCTCCTGCCTTCTTTGAAAGAGGCGGTTTTTATGGTGCTCCATTTACAGTACAGGGCACGATTGCTTGGGAGTTTTGAAAAGCGAGATTCTGATGAAAAGGCTATTACATCGCTTTACTTATCTACTACTTTTGGGAGTCCTTATTGTTGGGATAGTTGTAGCATGTTCCCAAAACAATAGTCAGAATCTTTCCGATTCAAAGCAGAGTAGAGAAGATTGTCACACTATCCAGCACGCTCTAGGTGAAACCTGTGTGTCTAATCATGTTGAGCGTTTGATTACCCTCAATACGGCTTCTTTGGGCAACGCGATTGCGCTGGGCGTTACTCCTATAGGAAGTACTTTCGACTACTATCAACCCTACCCTGATTATCTAAAAGATAAACTGAAAATAGTTGAAAATATGGGTGACTCAGTACAACCTAATGTTGAGCGAATTACATTGTTTGAGCCTGACTTGATCACGGGTTGGCAGATGCATCACGCGTCAATTTATTCTCAACTATCTAACCTCGCTCCTACAGTGCTATACGACTGGAAAGGCAATCCTTCTTCTCAGCATTATTGGAAGGAATATTTTAATTTTATGGCTAAAGTGTTGATGAAAGAAGAGGCGGCAGAAAGGGTATGGAATCAATACAATCAACGCATTGAACAACTGAAGATAGCGTTAGGTGATCGCTACAGCAACAAAACAATCTCTGTTGTTATTTTTTGTTGTGGAGCAATGCATCTCTCACGTGAAAACTCCTTTAGTGGTTCCATCCTTAGCGATTTAGGACTCCAACGCCCTGAATCACAAAAGATTGATTCACCAAATATTCCCGTTTCTGAAGAAAGACTAGATTCAGTTGACGGCGATGTAATGTTTGTCATGGCTTACAAAGTTCGTGATACAGGCGAACATGATTTCAACCGTATTCAGCAGAAACCACTGTGGCAAAAGCTGAACGCTGTTCAACAAAATCACGTTTATTATGTAGACTCCAGTAAATGGAGAGGTAAAAATCCATTCGCCGCCGCTGCTGTCATTGATGACCTCTACAAATATCTTGTCGATACACCCTAACCTCGTACCCAAACCCACCCTCTCCGTCTGCCAATCCTGCCATCACTCTTCCGAAAAAAGACCCGAAGATCAATCCGCTGATGGCGATCGCGATCGCAAAACATCTTTGCAAGAGAATCATTGACTCAAACCCGTTCACTTTTCCGCCGCGATCGTCCAGCTTCCCACTTAGCAAACGGGCGAGCGATCGCACTTCAGTTGTCGCCTACTCTGGTAGCTGATTGGGGTCAATGCCCTGCGATCGTACCGTCTGAGGTAAATCCCCAACTCGTCGAGTCAGTTGGCGCAGAATCAGAGATCGTCAGTTGTTGATCGTAGACTCTCATCTCGAACGTGCGATCGCGCTTTGGTGTTTCGTGGTTTTTGAACGTGCGATCGCAGGGTATCGAGCGATAATTAGGGAACGCAAACAACGCCTAACCCAGCCATCTGCCGAATATGCTGATCAAACGAAACAATATCTGAAATGCCCAACCGTTGAGCCATCACCAACAGTGAGCAATCCGTATAGCTCCAAGCCTTATCACCATAGCGACAAAAAGCTTCCCAGGTCGCCTGATCATCTTCCGCCGACAAAGCAATGTAGCGATGCTCCTGCCGCAACACAGAACCAATCTCAATCGAAGTCGCAATCGAAACTTTAAGTCTCAACCAAGTTGCGGTTTCGTCGAACACCGTTGACAAAATTACCCATTCAATCGTTGGGTGTCCCAGAAAGTAGTTTTTGATTGCAAGATGATGCTTTTCTGACTCAACAAAAAACGCAACTAATGCAGAGGTATCCACCAAAACCTGAACCATCAAAGCCCTTGATAAAGAACATCGTCAACGTCTTCAGCATAATTTGTGTGGGCTGCTGAATTCAGATTTTCAGCAACAGCAAAGCGACCGCATAATTGCCAGGTACGACGATCGCGATCAGACAAATTACCAGCAGAAAGCATATGTTGGGGTTCTCCCCCCATGCGTTCTAGAACAGTCTTTTGTTCAACAGGAAGCCCAGTCTTCGACTGCTGAAACTGCAATGTTTTGAGCAGTTCCAAAAGTGCTTTAATGACTGCATCAGGCAAATGTTCAATCCCTTGAATCAACTCTTCTTTAGGACTCATAGGTCTATTCTCCAGTGATCAATTTGAGCAGATGAGCAAGGTTAACAACTGCATTATAGAACGATTCGCCTTGCTGCCGCGATCGCGCTTCGTACACACCCCGTGAACGCCCTCTACAGACGCTTCGCGATTGCTTTCACCAGTTCCCTTCACTACCATAGCCGCTCAACATCATATGAATCAAATATCTGATCCACTCCTACAATCGGTATCTGTTCTGCGATCGCCTGAGCAATCAGCAAACGGTCAAACGGGTCTCGGTGATATAAGGGTAACGTTGCCACAACTGAAACATGCGGAACTTCAATTTTCATCAAGTCCAGATTATTTTGCACTAATTGCTGCTCTATGAATGACTGAAACGGCAAATCAAATCTCAGCTTGCCAATGCTACATTTCACTGCCATTTCCCAAATACTAACAAGACTCAGAAACTTTTCATTCAGCTCATCTTCAATGAGCACCTTTGCTGAAGAACTGAGTTGCGGACTATCCGTAACAAACCAAATAAACGTGTGCGTGTCCAATAGGAGCTTCATTCCATGTATTCTTTAAAGTCTTCCAATGGTTCATCAAAATCATCCGATACCCAAACCAAACCTTTAGCACTACCAGCCTTAGCAGGACGACGTTGGGCTGGCTCTATCAAAATCAATTTTACAACAGGCTTATCGTCTTTAAGAATAACAATCTCTTCTCCGTGTAAAGCAGCTTCCACCAGTTGAACCAGATCTTGAGATGACTCTGTTAAGTTTACTTGCATAATGCCCCTCTTCAAAGCAATGCTTTCATTGTATTCCCTGTCAAAGCGATTGATCGCAAACTAATCTGACGAGTCACCTGCCACCCTATTTTGCCAACCAAGCCTGTAAATCATCCAAACTCGTAAAATCTAGCAACGCCACTCTACGAGAAGCCGCTTCGCGTCTACGCCCAGATCTTCTAACTGTTCCAACGACAGAGCTTCAACCTGCGATCGTGTCGCCTCAGGCAATTCCCCAACTCGTCGGTTCAATAGCCGCAAAATCAGCGATCGTCAGTTATCGATCGTAGACTCTCATCTCGAAACGTGTGATCGCAGGTTATCGAGCGATCAATCATTAAGGAACGCAAACAACGCCTAACCCAGCCATCCGCCGAATATGCTGATCAAACGAAACAATATCTGAAATGCCCAACCGTTGAGCCATCACTAACAGTGAGCAATCCGTATAGCTCCAAGCCTTATCACCATAGCGACAAAAAGCTTCCCAGGTCGCCTGATCATCTTCCGCCGACAAAGCAATGTAGCGATGCTCCTGCCGCAACACAGAACCAATCTCAATCGAAGTCGCAATCGAAACTTTAAGTCTCAACCAAGTTGCGGTTTCGTCGAACACCGTTGACAAAATTACCCATTCAATCGTTGGGTGTCCCAGAAAGTAGTTTTTGATTGCAAGATGATGCTTTTCTGACTCAACAAAAAACGCAACTAATGCAGAGGTATCCACCAAAACCTGAACCATCAAAGCCCTTGATAAAGAACATCGTCAACGTCTTCAGCATAATTTGTGTGGGCTGCTGAATTCAGATTTTCAGCAACAGCAAAGCGACCGCATAATTGCCAGGTACGACGATCGCGATCAGACAAATTACCAGCAGAAAGCATATGTTGGGGTTCTCCCCCCATGCGTTCTAGAACAGTCTTTTGTTCAACAGGAAGCCCAGTCTTCGACTGCTGAAACTGCAATGTTTTGAGCAGTTCCAAAAGTGCTTTAATGACTGCATCAGGCAAATGTTCAATCCCTTGAATCAACTCTTCTTTAGGACTCATAGGTCTATTCTCCAGTGATCAATTTGAGCCGATGAGCAAGATCAACAATTGCATTATAGAACTATTCGCCTTGCCGCCACGATTGTACTTCGCACACACTCTGTGAACGCCCAGATTCCCCCTTGGCAAACAGGCGATCAATCGCACTCTGGCATCGCTTACTCTGGTAGCTGATTGGGGTCAATACCCTGCGATCTTAGGTATGCTTCCAACCGTTCCTTTGCCTGTCGTTCCTGCTCTTCGGGCAAGGGAATCAATGCTCCATCGGTTGTAAACCAGCGCAGTTGCCGCTCATGGATACCTAGCTCTAAACCCATCTGCTCACTGGGTAATCTGCCACTCTCATTTGGGGCGATCGCGCCATACACTCCATTGCTCAATCGAAACCCCGCAAACTCCAGCGTCTCTGGATGGAACCAGTAGTACTCTGGCAACCGCCACACGTTCTGATACAAGTCTTTCTTCGTCGTGCGATCAACCTGTTGTGTGGAACTGGATAGGAGTTCAATCACGACATGGGGATACTTGCCACCCTCTTCCCAAATTGTCCAACTCCGGCGATCGCGCTTCTGGGCATCCATCACCACAAACACATCTGGTCCGCGGAAATCTCGCTTTTTCGTCTGCTCGGCGCTGTAGTAGACGGTGAGGTTGCCAGAGATGTAGAAATCATTGCGATCGCGCCACCAGTATTTGAGCAAGCGAATCAGCAGGTCAATTTGTTCGCGGTGTAGGTCGGTTTCCAAGGGGGGTTCATCGCTGTAGAGATTCGTGGGAGGTGGAGTATAGTCGTCAGGATAGTCCAACTCTGGTTCTAGAGTCTCAGGGGGTGAGGTTGTCGGGGGAGTAGCATCGAGTCGAACCATGGTTGAACAAGCTCTAATACGACTGTGCTTAGTTTAGCATTTGCCCGCCCAGCACTGACTCGGCATTGTGTCTGCCCCAAATTCAGCCGACCGATCGCGATCGCACTCTGGCATCGAAGCGATCGCGCTGTCGCCTACTCTGGTAGCTGATTGGGGTCAATACCCTGCGATCTTAGGTATGCCTCCAATCGTTCCTTTGCCTGTCGTTCTTGTTCTTTCTCCCGTCGCTCTTGTTGCTCCCGCTTCTCTGCTTGCTGCTTCGCTAACCGCTCTTGCTCTTCGGGCAGGGGAATCAATGCTCCATCGGTTGTAAACCAGCGCAACTGCCGCTCATGGATGCCTAGCTCTAAACCCATCTGCTCACTGGGCAGTCTGCCACTCTCATTTGGGGCGATCGCGCCATACACTCCATTGCTCAACCGAAACCCCGCAAACTCCAGCGTCTCTGGATGAAACCAATAATACTCCGGCAACCGCCACACGTTCTGATACAGGTCTTTCTTCGTCGTGCGATCGACCTGTTGTGTGGAACTGGATAGGAGTTCAATCACGACATGGGGATACTTGCCACCCTCTTCCCAAATTGTCCAACTCCGGCGATCGCGCTTCTGGGCATCCATCACCACAAACACATCTGGTCCGCGGAAATCTCGCTTTTTCGTCTGCTCGGCGCTGTAGTAGACGGTGAGGTTGCCAGAGATGTAGAAATCATTGCGATCGCGCCACCAGTATTTGAGCAAGCGAATCAGCAGGTCAATTTGTTCGCGGTGTAGGTCGGTTTCCAAGGGGGGTTCATCGCTGTAGAGATTCGTGGGAGGTGGAGTATAGTCGTCAGGATAGTCCAACTCTGGTTCTAGAGTCTCAGGGGGTGAGGTTGTCGGGGGAGTAGCATCGAGTCGAACCATGGTTGAACAAGCTCTAATACGACTGTGCTTAGTTTAGCATTTGCCCGCCCAGCACTGACTCGGCATTGTGTCTGCCCCAAATTCAGCCGACCAAGCGCGATCGCAAAACATCTCTGCAAGAGCATCATTGACTCAAACCCGTTCACTTTGCCGTTGCGAATGTACTTCTTACACACTCCGTAAATGCCCAGCTTCCCACTTGGCAAACGGGCGATCAATCACAAACCAGTCGCCTGCCCACTCTGTTTTGCCAACCAAGCCTGCAAATCATCCAAACTAGTGAAATCTAGCAACGCCTCGCCCAGGTTTTCTAACTGTTCCGAAGACAAAGCTTCAACCTGCGATCGCGCGAGTATTCAATTCAACGTAAGCCCTGGACTTGTAGTAAAGAGATCGCGCCTTGGTTGTCTTATCCCATCCAAACTTTTTATTATCCCAAACGGACTTTTTTAAGGTTGCGTTTAGGCAGATAGGCGATCGGGCTGTCTCCAAATTTGCGTCGAAAGGCTTTACTAAATGAGGGCAGACTTGCATAACCGACGGCATAGGCAACTTCAGTCACACTCATTTCACCGGATGCCAAAAGCTGCTATTAATCATAATATTTCTCAATAATTAATTCTCTTTTTAATGGTGTGCGATCGCGATGCTAGTTCTCAGCCAGTCATCGATACCCCCCACACTTAAATTTTTGACTTCAGTCTTGATTGAACCATTTTTCTTTTTAGAATGAAACAGCCTTGCCTTAAAAAGGGGGACTTTGACTGGAAAGTCGCACATTGCGTTAATTTTAAATTTTGAATTTTGAATTGGGATGAGGGGGTTCTAGAAGGAGGATGGAGGGGATTTTGTCAGGATAGGCTAGGCGCAAGCATCCGTAGCCGATACCTGCTAGTCCTGTCATTAGTCCTGGGGTTTCTATGGCTAGGGGTACGCCACAATAAAAGTTATGTTGGTGGATTTGATTGAGGATTTGGCTGGCGATGGGGGATGTGTGCGATGTGAGTTCTGGCTGGTTGAAGATTTTGCTGGCGAGTAATAATAGGTCTAGATTACCTAAGTCTCCATGACAGAGACATTGATTATCCCCAAATCCTTGGTTGATGGTGGTGTGAATAGCGATCGCAATTTCTCTATTGATTTCTGAGTTATTCAGGTATTTTAAGCCACGCAAGCGTCCTAAGCCAATCCCTGGCGCACCATGACACCACGCTGTCATAAATTGGTTTTGTGCGGGGGTACGTAAGTCTAGCCAGTTACCCACCTCTGGAGAAAAATGTCTGCGTTCGTAGTTAATTGCTTTGATAGCTGCGGTTTGAAGTTCTTGTTTTCCGGTAATTTGAGCTAATTCTAACAGCACCGATGCAAACCCAGCCGCACCATGAGCAAATCCTGTGAGGGGCTGCTTTCCACAACTGGGGGAAATCCAGCCGATGCCATTATCTATGATTTGGGCTTGGTTGAGCAGATGTTCTCCACACTCAAGGGCGACATCTAAAATTAAGTCATAGGGAAAAACTTGGTATAAACTCAATAAACTAGCAATACAACCGGCTGCACCTGCGATGATATCTAACTGTTCATCGTGAGCTATCAAGGGAGGGAGTTTTTCGACTAAGGTAACTGCATCAGCAATTAAATCGGGATTTTGCCATAGTGTTCCTAAGTGAGTGTAGGTGTAAATAATTCCTCCCCAGCCACTAAATGCGCCAATGAATTTGATTGAGTCGGAATCTCTAAGCAACTGCTGTTGTAAAGTTTTGATGGCAACTTGTGCTAGGCGGGTGTAGTGATAATTTTGCGTAATTTCTCCCAGATAAGCCAAGAAAAAAGCTATTCCTGGCACACCTTCATAAAAATCTGTTCCCAAGGGGGCTAATGTCCATTGAGCATCTTTGGTGATGGTGACACCCATCCAGTTAATCAATTCACCGTTTCTATGAGCGAGGAGTTCTAGACGGTCAGCAATTATACAAGCTGCTGTGAGGGGGGAATTGGAAGTTGGGAGTTGGGAATGGGGAATCGAGGGTGAATGTTTGACTTGATGTTGATCTGTATTTGCATTTATCCCCAAGGTAGATAACGATGCTTGAATAAACCATTGCTGACGCTGTAAGTCATGTTCACTCAGTTGTTGAATGCGATGGTGAACTAATTCCATTCCCGACTGGGTGAAAAAATTGGGCAAATGTAAGCCAGTATCTCGACTCCATAAGTCGCGGGAGTGGGGATGGGTGGTAAATAAGGGAATATCACCTTGCCATAATGCTTGATGTTCTGCCCTAATGACTTGACTAAGAAGAGGACGATTTTGTACGTCTATCCACAGTTTATCAAACAGGCGATCGCGTTCTAAGGCATCTCGCAAAACATTGGGGTGATAGCTTTCCCGCAGTAGTAAAGCGTAGCTTCTACTAGGACGCAGCACCACACGCACAGCATCATTTGCAAATTTTGCCAAAATACTCAGCAATTCTTGACGATGTTGTAACAGGGTGCGGTAAACATCTGTAAATCCTTGGGTAATAGCTTGGGTATAGGCTTGTACATTCACCTCCTTGTCGTTGAGTGTGGGGCGATTCTCACTACCTGCTAATACCACCTGTCGGCGGACAATTCGCATGGTATCAGTACCCGTTTTCTCCAACTGGGGGACTCGTTCTGGTGTGATTTGTCCAGCCGCACCACCCAAACCACTCAAATCAATGCCGGCTGCTTGGGTATTTCCCCAGACTAATTGAGGTAATAAACCTACCCGCAATACGGAATCTGCAATCATTTCTCTATCTAAGGTAGCGGCGACTGTGGTTGTGGCTTCATGGCTGCGGGGATGAAATAAAGACTCTAAATCAATCAGCATGGGATGTTCCCCGACAGCAATCAGATTTTCAAAATGAAAGTCAGTGGCTGACAAAACATATAACAAGGCTAAATAACCACCTTGACGCTGATAAAACCGCTCAACTTCTTCTGCAACAGTACATTCTTGCGCTTTGACAAATTCCATCCAACCATAATCACCCCGGTTGAGAATTTGTAAGGTTTTAAAGGGGGGATGAGTACCTTGTTGATTTAACCAGAGTAGTAATTCTTGAAAATGTCCATCTACAGCTAAGGAACGGGGTTTATAAACCAACTGCCAACCACTCGCAAATTTAAGTATAAAAACAGACCTACCACCACGATGACTATCTCCTGCACCCCGTTGAATTTTGATCAGTTTACCAGGGTTATCTGGCTGGAATTGGCGACATATTTCTTCCCAGTCATCACCAAGACGTTGCAGAAACTCTAAGCTAGTAGTCACCCAACGCTGAATTTCTTCTATAATTAGCCGTGCTAACACAGGGTATTCTTGCCATAGCGTCAGCCTGACTTGTGCCGTTTGCAAACCCTCTAAGAAGCTAGAAAATCTCGCCTCGGCGGTATCACCTGTTAATAACCCTTGTAACCTCGCCACGTTGAGTTCTAGTACCAAGGTGGGATGGAGCATGAATAATAGTTGTTCTGGTAAGCCCTGTAAAAGAATACTATTAATATTACTGATGCAAATAGGTATATTTTGTAGATTATCAATCTCCGCCCTCAGTTGCATCATACCTTGATGAATGCAGGGTGCGATCGCATTTAATAACCCCAGATTAGGATGCACAAATGATAGCAGTTCTGTAATCTCCTTAACCTCGAAGTTATTAAAAGCGGCAATGAATTTACCTAGCCAAGCTTGTGGTATTTGCGGTGCTGTTTGCCCCAATAAGTAACAAAAGTTATCTGGATTTAAACCATCCATTACTAACCTTTCAGCAAACAAAGCCTTATTTGTAAAAGGAGATTCCATCCGCCATCGCTGGAGTCGTTGCCGTCCCAAGTCCTTGTTAGATGGTGCTTCTAGTGACATCACGGCAATACGTTCCATTAATGATGCTGCACGATACCAAGCGGCATCCTCACAGTTAAATTGTTTCATTGACAATCCCAATGTTTACACTGTCGCGTGATTATGATAATTATTATCATTGTCTGGATACTAACGTAAAGTATCTGCGATACAAGTGTATATACTATTGAGGTTGTGATGTTAAAAGCATTGTGGTGTGGGCTTTTGGGTGTATCAACATGGGTAATTGCAGCAGAAGTATGGGCGGCGGAAAAGACAGATGAATCATTAGCACAGGTAACTTCCGTATCTCAGTTATCCGATGTCCAACCCACAGATTGGGCGTTTGCAGCTTTACAATCTTTAGTAGAACGCTATGGCTGTATTGCAGGATATCCCAATGGCACATTCCGGGGAAATCGCGCCATGACTCGCTACGAGTTCGCTGCCGGATTGAATGCTTGCTTAGATAGGGTAAATGAGCTAATAGCCACCGCTACAGCCGAAACAGTCCAAAAAGCAGACTTAGCGACTTTACAAAGGCTACAAGAGGAATTTACAGCCGAACTAGCGACTTTACGGGGGCGGGTGGATGCACTAGAAGCCAGGACTGCAACTTTAGAAGCACAGCAATTCTCCACAACTACCAAGCTTTCTGGTGAAGTAATTTTTGCTATTACTGATGTTTTGTCAGGAGATAGTGATCCTTTTGGAGTTGGTGTACCTCGAAACAGCACTATTTTTGCTAATAGAGTTCGACTCAATTTACTTAGTAGCTTTACAGGTAAAGACGAACTCAAAATTAGGCTGCAAGCTGGTAGCACTCCACACCCCCAAAGAGCAGGAGGTTTCCGCTACGGAGCCGACCCCATACTAGCACGGTTCAGAAGTAGACAAACAACACCAGAAGGTAGTCAAACCTTTAACCAAGAGTTTCCAGATCAAGCAGGTAGTGTAGAAATAGGCACTGTTAGTTATAAATTTCCAGTAGGTGATAAATTACGGGCGGCTGTATTTGCCAATCGGGGGGAACACGTAGATTATCTACCAACTGTGTTTAGTGCAGTTGGTGATGAAGATGGGGGTTCTGGCTCACTTTCCACTTTTGCTCAATATAGCCCGATTTATCGTATTGTTTCACAAGGTGCAGGTTTGGGGTTGAATTATGAATTGAGTCCTGCTATTAACTTGAGTTTAGGATACTTAGCCCCAAATGCTAGTAGTCCAGAAAATTTAACTCCTAGTAGCAGTAATGGTACAACGGCTGGAGGTTTATTTGATGGTCGCTATTCAGCTTTAGCGCAATTAACCATCCAACCAACCAGAAATTTAGCTTTCGGCTTAACTTACGTCAATGGTTACACCGCAGGAACACCCACCTTTCTCAATGATGTAGGGACAATTGCTGCAAACTCACCTAGTTTAATTGCGGATAATTCCCGACGGACAATCAATGCTTATGGTGTAGCGGGGTTGTGGCAAGTTTCCTCTAAATTCGCAATTAATGGTTGGTTTATGTATACTAATCAACAAGGACAATCCGCAGGCATTAATAATGAAAGTGCAGATGTCTACAGTTATGCGATCGCTCTAGCCTTTCCTGATTTGGGTAAAAATGGTAACTTGGGAGGTATTGTCGTCGGTGTTCCTCCCTATGCTACTCGTTCTGGCATAGTACCTAATTTTAGACAATTATTCGGTGGTGCAACTGACGCGATCAACACTATACCTAATCGCTCTACACCAGTGCATTTAGAAGCTTTCTACAAGTATCAACTCAACGATAATATCTCAATTACACCCGGTGTAATTTGGTTAATCGCTCCTAACCAAAGCAGTGATAACCCTGATGTCGTCATAGGTACAATTCGGACTACTTTTAGGTTTTGATAGAACTTAGATGTTGTTTGAAAAGTTGGGTATTTTGTAATATTTTACAGGCTGTTTCTTGATAAGACAGCCTATCTCTGAATTATTACTTCATTTCTATTTGCAAGAACTAAATTTTTTGATTCATAAGCAACTCGGCTCTAGTGGGGGTCAGCCGCTAGAGGTAAGGGGGAAAGTCCGGTGCGAATCCGGCGCTGTCCCGCAGATGTAATCAAGGTTTACCTTGTGAGTCAGAATGCCCGCCGAAAAGTCAACTTCTGCTGAAATCTACGAGGTATAGATAAGCGCAACTATGAATATTTTCACAATTAATCAATCAATTTTATTCCTTCATCGTACCAAAGATACACTTTAGGTTAGGCTAACGAGGAGATGATAGAGAGTTAATTGGCGATACAAATTGCGCCTAGAAGCGTCTGCTGGATTATTTGGCACGATTATCGCTGATCTGAAAAATGGCAGTTTTTTTAAAAGGACATCAATAGCTATTTGATAATAGCTATATTCGTGCTATCTCGCTATCGGTAACGTTAACTCTGATTATTTAGGCTTAAACGCTGTATACTTGCCTCCTAAACCTTCGACAATCGTGCGTGTATTGGCAATCAACATACCTTGGTAAGTCTCACCCTCTGTCCCCTTTTCGCCTAAACCATCAGCAAACAATTCTCTGTCTGAAACTTTAACTTTTGCCTCTTTTGCTACCGCCTGAATTAGTTTAGGGTTAATCGTCGTCTCTGCAAAAATCGTCGGTACACCCTCTTTTTGAATATCCTTCGATAGTGCGCCTACCCGCGCAGGTGTCGGCGCTTCTTCCGTACTAATACCCCCTAGCGCCCCTTCAATGGGAATTCCATAAGCTTTGGAATAGTAACCGAAAGCATCATGGGTGGTAACTAATTTGCGTTGCTTGGGTGGAATTGTCGCTACTTCTGATTTAATCCAGGTATCTATCTGACTGATTTCGTTTGTGAGTTTTTGCGTGTTGCTAGTATAAGTTGCAGCATTATTTGGGGCTACCTTTGCCAACTGTTGAGAAATCGTCTGTGCTATGGCTATACCATTCTCGGCATTTTGCCATACATGAGGGTCGGTGACAGTTTTACCATCCTCCTCAAACTGCTGGGGTTTGGGAACTGCAACTTCGTTTACAGCCACTTTGGGAGCAGGATTGGAAGTAGCTTTAATTAGTTTGATTAAACCTGGTTCAAAATCGTAACCGCCGTAGAGGATTAACTTAGCCTGCTCAATTGCTTTGCTATCATCAGGCTTGGGTTGGTATACGTGCGGATCTGAACCGGGGTCGATTAAGCACTTAAGGTCAATAGTATCGCCTGCGATTTCTTTAGTTAAGCCACAAGCAACGCTGTTGGTGGCGACTACTAACGGTTTACTACTGGCTTCTGGTGCAGGTGAAGTCCCTGTTTGGGGAGCCGCCACATTATTAGGAGGTGCGGGAGTCGATTGGCTGGTTTCTGATGTCGCATTACACCCAAGTACCCCACAGGTTAGGGCAAGAGCAGCTAGGGATTTTAATCGTAGTTTGTAAGATATCATAAATCTGATTGCTTAAGTTAGAGTGATTATCATTATCATATTAAATGGTAAATTTATGTTAGAAGTTAAAAATTTAGCTGTAAATTACCGGGGAGTCACGGCGGTTGAGGATGTGAGTTTCCATTCCTTACCGGGACAAATTGTGGGTGTGATTGGCCCCAATGGTGCTGGTAAAAGTACGATGGTGAAGGCGATTTTGGGCTTAGTACCAACCACGAGTGGAGTTGTAAAGTTTCACGATCGCGCTTTGAAACAACAATTAAGTTCTGTGGCGTATGTACCACAGCGATCGCAAATTGACTGGGATTATCCAATCACAGTCTGGAATGTGGTGATGATGGCGCGGACTGTGCATACAGGCTGGTTTCGCTCCCCTTCACGGCCATCTCAAGAAATAGTTCAAGATGCTCTGGCGAGAGTGGGGATGCTAGAGTTGCGATCACGTCAAATTGGAGAATTATCAGGAGGACAGCAACAGCGAGTATTTTTAGCACGAGCTTTAGCACAACAAGCCGAATTATTATTCTTTGATGAGCCGTTTGTCGGGGTTGATAAAAAGACAGAAGCCATCATGTTTGAGGTATTTGAAGAACTAAAAACTCAAGGTAAGATTTTGCTGGTAGTCACCCATGATTTAGGAACAGCTTTGACAAAATGTGACCAGTTATTATTGTTGAATAAACAAATGATTGCTAATGGTTCGATGAAAGAAGTGATGACAGCAGATAATATTCAACGTGCTTATGGAGATGGCATATTTATATTGAATAGGGAAGTAGCTTAATGTTAAATTGGCTAATTGAACCTCTAAGTTTTGAGTTCATGCGGGGAGCTATTACCACAGCGATTCTGCTAGGAATTCTTTGTGCTGTTGTGGGTACTTACCTTATCGTTCAACGCATGGGATTATTAGGAGATGTCATTGCTCATGCAGTTTTACCAGGACTAGCGATCGCCTTTTTCTTAGGTATTGATATTTTCTTAGGTGCATTTATATCTGGAACTCTTAGCACCTTTGTTATTGGTTGGATTCAATCTCAATCTCGCATCAAAGTTGATGCAGCGATGGCGTTAGTTTTTTCGGGATTTTTAGCCTTGGGTATCATGCTAATTACCTTATTGAAAAGCAAGTTAGACCTGCATCAGTTTTTGTTTGGTGATATCTTGGGTGTAACTACAGATGATGTAAAGCGGACTGTAATTATCACAGTTATTATTTTGATTTTAGTTAAGCTATTTTACAAAGAATTGCTATTTTATACTTTTGACCCACTTGGCGCTCAAGCGAGTGGTTTACCAATTAATTTAATTCACTTTGGTTTAACTGGTGCTATTACCTTGACGATTATTGCGAGTATGCAAACTGTGGGTGTAGTATTAGTTGTTTCCCTGCTGATTGGCCCAGGAATTACAGCTTATTTATTAGTGAAAGAGTTATATCAAATGATGCATTTAGGTGCTGTTATTGGTGTGATTAGCAGTGTGACAGGGATGTATATTAGTTACTATTTAAATGTGCCATCAGGTGCAGCTATAGTGTTAGTTGTTTCTGTACTATTTTTATTAGCATTATTTTTGAGTCCTACTCAGGGAATTTTGACCAGACCAGAAATGGCTCATCAAAGAGCTAGGCTTTTTAGCCAGTTCAAATCTCAAAAAATGAAGTGATACCGTTTCTTTATGAAGCTGCAATATATTTTTAACACCCGGCTAATGCCGTTCCCCCTTGCTAATATCAATTCACAAAAAATATGCTACAAAAGCAAACTCTAAAATCTCACTTTCTTAATTTTGAATTTTGAATTTGTATAAGAGGTTGTTTTAAAAGTTTCTGGATTTGGATCTGGGTGCGAATCAGCGATATGGAAAAAGTATTTGCCAAAAAACCAGGAATTTTGCCGGATTAGGAAAGCCGAGTTCTTAATTTTGGATAAAGTCGAGCTAAGGGGGGACTAGAGGAATGAAACGCTCAGGGAAAAAGAGGCACGGATATTGTTGGAACGGAACAATGGAAGGGGATAGACCTTCACCTCAAAAAATAAGTTAATGGGAGATGGAAAGATAAAACTTAACTATGCAGCAGCAGAATTGGAAACTTTACCCTTGCTCAACATCAACAGCAGCAAGAAGCGAAGGGAACACAATTACACTTTTTTAACGAGTCACCAACTTAATCTATTGTTCCTTATTCGTGTATTGGCGTGTTTGTGGAGGTTGCACCACCGTAACCCATCCGCCGAAGCCATCTTCGACTTTACTAGGATAGCCCGTTTCTCGCGGTTTTACCCCATTCGGATATGTCCATCGACTGTGAATTTAGCATAACAAGTATGGTAGAGCCATGATTGTTGTGATTCAGCTACACGCCCTACCTTCATTTCCCCCACTCCCCTTCATCTTCTCGCTACTTATACGCAATACTAAAATATTCTTGCTTTCTTCACCCAGATTGCTATGGTTGAATTGGATGACCAGCTACGCAGCTTAGTTACTGAAGCCTGTGAAAACCCACCCGGAAGTCAAAAGCGTCAGAAGCAGCTCACGCAAATCATTCGCTTGACTGCAAATAAACTCTGGCGGGAAAGCACTCCCTACTATCAAGATGCACTGCAACAAACTTGGTTATACTTCTGCCGTAATATTTGTGAAGGTACGACAGGTCAAGCCTATAACCCTAATTATGGCACTGTTGTTACATGGTTGAATGCTTACCTCAAACGCAGATTACAGGACTTTTATCTCAATCACAGCCGCGAACAAGCCATGACAGTACCAATCAAAATGTACCAGTCTGGTTCTGGTGAAAATAACGAAGTCCTGAATCCCGTAGATAACCTCGCAGCCACTCCGGAAGCTCCACCGATTCTGGAAAATGTCAGAGCGTGGGTGGAAGAAGACTTGGATGAGGAACTGCGGGGTACTAATGTTAAAGGACGCCCAGATGTCAATTGTCAGGTGTTAATTTTGAAACGCCTACCTCCAGAAGCCAGTTGGAAAGAATTGTCTGAGGAACTAGGTTTGCCAATTCCTACCTTGAGTAGCTTCTATCAGCGTCAATGTCTTCCCCGTTTGCGTAAATTTGCTGAGACAGAGGGATATTTATGATATTTGAGGCAATGGGGGATGAATAAATTAATTGGGTTTGGTTGGTTGAATTTGGACAAAGGTTATAGGCGTAAAGCGATACTTTTGTGTTGTTACTTTCTGATGGCTTTGCTGTGCATCGTTGCTTCACCAGTGTTGGCAAGGGTGCCAGGAGTCAAGTCCTCAGATCAATTGGCCATTAATCATTATGTGAATAATGCTTCTCTGGTACAGCAGGGGAAAGTGCTGTATGACGCTGGCAGGTTTGCTGAAGCAGTGCAGACATTGCAGCAAGCAGTCCAAGAGTACAAAAAGCAGGGGGATCACCTCAGACATGCTGTGACATTGAGTAATCTAGCTTTGAGTTATCAACAACTCGGTGCATGGAATGAAGCCAAACAGGCAATTACAGAAAGCTTGAAGTTGCTTAAAGCAGAACAAAATAGCCAAAATCAGCTAATTTATGCTAAGGCTTTGGATATCCACGGTGGTCTACAATTATCGATGGGACAGGCAGAGGCAGCTTTAATAACTTGGGAAGAAGCTGGAGAGATTTACAAAAGAGCCGAAAATCCTGATGGCGTAGTGAAAGCGCTAATTAACCAAGCACAGGCGTGGCGGAGCCAAGGATTTTATTATCGTTCAGTAAAAATACTTAAAGAACTAAATCAGAAGTTGCGATCGCAGCCAGATTCGATCGCTAAGGCTGTGGGGTTACGATCGCTCGGAGATGCCTTATTAGTAGTGGGTGATCTGGAAGAGTCCCGCACTAACTTAGCGCAAAGTTTGGTCATTGCCCAACGTCTGCAATCAAGTGCAGAGATTGGGGCTAGTCTTTTCAGTTTGGGTAACAACGCCCGCGCACAACAGCAAAAATCCCAGGCGATCGCCTATTATCAACAAACAGTCCAAACATCCCCCTCACCACTGACAAAAATCCAAGCGCAACTCAATCACTTCAGCCTCCTGATTACAGACAAAAAATTAGCAGAGGCGCAAACTCTTTTACCATCTCTTCAATCCCAAATAGAGCAACTTCCAACCAGCCGTGCAGCTATTTATGCTCAGATTAACTTTGCTCAAAGCCTGAAGCAATTCCTGAGTCCTGAGTTGAGAGTAATCAGTAGCAGTTTACACCCAGAACAATTATTCACTACCGCGATCGCCAAAGCCCGTAGTTTGGGCGATCAACAGGTAGAGGCTTATGCATTTGGGTGTCTCGGTAGTTTATATGAAACACAAAAACAGTGGTCAGAGGCACAAAAACTTACCCAAAAGGCATTAATCTTAGCTCAAACGAGTAATGCATGGGATATAGTCTATCCGCTAAATTGGCAGTTAGGCAGGCTACTCTGGGCACAAAAAGACATCAAAGCGGCGATCGCTGCCTATGATGGAGCTATAGAAACTCTCCAGTTCCTCCGTCAAGATTTGGTAGCAATAAATCAGGATGTGCAATTCAACTTCCGAGACAATGTCGAACCCGTCTATCGTCAGTCAGTAGAGTTATTGCTGCAATACCAAGCCCAAAAGCCAGATCCAGAAACTTTAGACAAGGCACGCCAGAGGATTGAGGCATTACAATTGGCAGAATTAGATAACTTCTTTAGAGAAGCTTGTCTACTAGGTAAGAGTGTACCGTTAGATCAGGTGGTAGACCAAGATAATCCCCAGACGGCTATCCTTTATCCAATTATTCTTCCTGATCAAATTCAGGTAATTGCCAAAATTCCCCACAAACCCTTGCAACATTACAGTACCAAAATTCCCCAAGCAAAGGTAGAAGAAATACTGCTACAACTGCGAAAACATTTGGTGAATCCTGCATCTGTGAATGCTGTGAAAAGGGAGTCACAACAAATTTATAACTGGCTAATTAAAGATATTGATGCCCAATTACAAGCTAGTCAAGTTAACACCCTCGTGTTTGTACTAGATGGGGCATTTCGTAATTTACCCATGACATCGCTTTATGACGGTAAAAAATATTTAGTGGAGAAATATGCGATCGCTTTGAGTGTGGGTTTGCAACTCCTTAAACCCAAACCCATAGTAAATCAGGATATCAAGACACTGGCTGCCGGACTAACTCGTCCCCCGTCAGGATTTCCCGACCTGGCATTTTTACCTTCTATCCGGTCTGAGGTGAATCTGATTGCCCAAGCGGGAGTATCAACAACCAGTATGATGGATCAAGAATTTACCCATAAAGCACTAGAAGAGAAAATTAATCGAGTTGCTTTTAATGTGGTACATCTAGCCACTCATGGTCAGTTTAGTTCACAAGCTGAAAAAACATATATTTTGGCAGATGATGGCCCGATTAATGTCAAGCAATTTGACACTTTGATCCGCAGTCGTGATCTAATCAAACCAGAGGTATTAGAACTATTATTTTTGAGTGCTTGTCAAACAGCAGCTGGAGACAATCGTGCAGCACTCGGCCTCGCTGGTGCAGCAGTAAAAGCCGGGGCCCGCAGTACCTTAGCATCTCTGTGGCATATTGATGACAAATCCACAGCCATGTTTGTCGGTGCTTTTTATCAAAGCTTGAAAACTGGCAAAATCACTAAAGCTGAAGCTCTCCGCCAAGCCCAGATCAAATTAATACAACATCCTAACTACAGCGCACCCAGCTTTTGGTCTGCCTATGTGTTGATTGGCAATTGGCTTTAATTGAGAATTTGCGCTTAAGGCAGGGTATTTTGAATTTTGAATTGGTATTACTCCAGCAACCAAGCAAACAAATCCTTAACTGTAAGGTGCAATTCACTTGCAAATAGTGGCACAGGAAGAACCTCACCAGGCTCATCAAATACTTCTGTTTCTTGTTTAGAACGATAGACGAACACGGTTTGCTCAGGGAGCATCCCAAATGTGTAAATTTATTTTTTTTGTAGTGCGGGCTTCTAGCCCGCTTCCTGGACATTAGGGAGCAAGATGCTCCCGCTACAAATTTTATTTTTGCAAAATTGGGATGCTCCCGTTTGCTCATCTGGATCAATCAACCAACCCATTTGAGTTCCATACTTCAAACAATTAAGAATATTTTTTGTCACTCTTGTTTGGCTTTGGTCTGGAGATAAGATTTCAATTGTCCAATCTGGGGCAACGGAAAATGTATGAGAAACTTCTCCATTTTCATCACGAGGAATCCGTTCCCAAATAAAAACTACAATGTCAGGAACAATTGAACGACCGCCAAATGTACAACGTAATTCAGGAAATGCACGAGCAATACGTTTAGGTTTAACTATAATGTTGATGGCAGGTACAAATTCTCCTTGAATTGCACTGTGTTTTCCTTGTGGCATCGGTTTTTGAATAATTTGACCATCAATATATTCATTCGCGGGTTTTGTTTCCGGCAACTCCAGAAACTCCTCCAATGTCAATGCTTTAGATGGTATTTGTACCATTTTGGGCTTACCTATAGCTGTGGCAGATCCAAACTAAATCTCTATTTTACCGTACTGGACTGACACGACTAAAATGATGCAATAAATTTCTTCTTCTTTCTCTGTTTACTCTGTTTTGAAAAGTTGAGCCAGAAACCCGACCTTCCTGCGGAACGCTGACGCGTAGCAAGACTTTTCGCTGCGCCTCTGCGGTTTATTAATGCACTATTTTAGTCTTGCCACGCTAGTACTCGACTGAGACAGCTAAGATATTGGATTAAATGTAGCGACTGTCTTAAAAGTCAAGCGCTTGTATATTGAGAGTCTTGAGGCGATCGCTCTACAGATAAATACTGATCATACTGCTGACTCTTCGCCATGACTTTCGATGTAACGACGTAACACTGAGTTGATTAAAGCTCTATATTCTCCACGGGGAAAAGTGCGATCGCAACTGCATCAGTCAAGATAGCAACCAGTCGGACGTCATTAATTTTTTGCCACCATGCGGTTGATCATCAGCTGCTACCAATTTAAGCCTAATTCACATTAGGCGTCATTTTCTATTCCCTATTCTCCAAAAAAATGGCATAAATTTAATCAATGCGGGCGATATGTACACAGCAGCATTGATAATTTGGAACTAAATTTATGACTAACGCCACCTATCAGCTGGACGATTTCGCTGTACCTTTACCAATCGCCCAAGCAGCAAGGAATATAGCTCAACAATTTGCTAACCAGCAGGTGACTCCTGAAAAAGCAGAGCAAGTCCGCTTGAATAGCCTAGCGGTGTGGGTGGTGAATGACTACTTGCAAATGATGGACATTCCAACTAACCTGCGAGCCAGTGACAGTTGGAATCCTCTGATCCGTCTTTGTGCTGATGTGGCTGACCTGGATGTACCCTCAATTGGGCGTCTGGAGTGTCGCCCTGTAGGTGTTCATCAGCAGGTATTTACCGTACCTCCCGAAACCTGGGAAGAACGAGTGGGTTATCTAGTAGTGCAAATTGATCAATCACTCCAGGAAGCAAAGCTTTTGGGTTTTGTGACCAGTGTGGTGACTGAAGAAGTGCCTTTAAGTCAATTGCGATCGCCAGAAGCATTGATCGATTATCTCGCACAACTCAGACAATCACCAGTAACGGCACGGGTGAATTTAAGTCAGTGGTTTATTGATATATTTGAGTCTGGCTGGCAGACTGTCGAAGCGTTGTGGAATTCCCAAGACATGGAACCAGCCTATGGGTTTCGCTCTCATGAAACTTTCAACCAGCTACCAGCACTGACTAAACGGGCAAAACTGATTGATTTGGGTATCCAAATTGCCAACCAACCCGTAATGTTAATTGTGGAAATTCACCCGGAAGCTGACCAAAAAACTGGTGTACGTCTGCAACTACATCCTACTGGTAGTCAAATCTATCTACCACAAGGAATACAACTGACAGTTTTAGATGAATCAGGTGCAGTATTTTTGGAAGCCCAAGCTAGAAGTGCAGATAATTACATTCAATTGCAATTTAGAGGCGATTCTAAAGAACTCTTTGGTGTTAAGGTAGCATTGAATGACACCAGTATTACAGAACAGTTTGTAATTTGAAGTTTGTCGTTATTGATCAAAGGGAAGACTTCGGCTACGCTCAACCCAAGAGGAACGTGCAGCAGTATATGACAACTTAAAAGTCTTTTATTGTCAAGTCCTTAGTTTAGTTAGTGTCTTAAACTCAGTAAGTCGGCGATCATCAATCCAAATATGTTACGAAGTGTAAACACAACCAAAATTCTGACAAATGAAAAATAACAAATAACAAATAACAAATAACGACCCTCATTAGTTAGCTTTATCGACAACGCTCTACTTAGAGGGCAGTGACAGTCATGGGTAAATTAGTAGTATTAAAATTTGCAGTTGGTAGTTTTGAGGAAGGGTTTGCTATTACCCTCCAAATTGGTGAAGAAGGCGATCGCCCCACAACAGAAATTACAGGAAAGCTCCCTCCGTGTCCTGAAATGCCCCTTTATTACAGCCACTGGCAGTCTAGTTACCGACGTTTGGGTAACTCTTATCGTCTAGATGCTGAGAAGGTGCAGGTGACAAATGTGTCAATGACACGAGATTGCCACAACACATCTCATATTTTGCGGGCACGCTTTAACACCTGGCTGAAAACAGAAGAATTTCGTCCCCTCCGGGAGAAATGGTTAGAAAGATTATTACCCACCGACGAAGTGCGGGTAATTTTGCAAGCTGAAAATAGCCAATTGCAACGATTACCTTGGCATCTCTGGGATTTATTAGAACGCTATCCTAAGGCGGAAATTGGCTTGTCATCATCGACTTACGATCGCCACCACAAGCCGCCCACCTCCAACCAATTGGTCAATATTTTGGCAATAGTTGGCAATAGCCAAGGCATTGACACCCAAGCTGACCAAGCTATCCTGCAAAAGTATACGAATGCCAATATCTGCTTTTTGGTAGAACCACAGCGTCAGGAATTGACTGATCATCTTTGGGGGCAAAATTGGGATATCTTGTTCTTTGCTGGACATAGTTATAGTCATAGCAATGATACTAGTGGGCGAATTTACTTAAATAAAACTGATAGTCTGAGTATCAATGAGTTAAAGTATGCCCTGAAAAAAGCGATTGAACGGGGACTACAAATAGCCATTTTCAACTCCTGTGATGGGTTGGGACTGGCGCGAGAAATGGCTGATTTGCAAATTCCCCAGATTATCTTCATGCGGGAACCAGTGCCAGACAAAGTTGCTCACGAGTTCTTAAAATATTTTCTCGATGGCTTTGCTGGTGGTGAATCTTTATACCAAGCAGTCCGCCAAGGGCGAGAACGACTGCAAGGACTAGAAGATCAATTTCCTTGTGCCACCTGGCTACCAGTAATTTGCCAAAATCCGGCGCAGATACCGCCCACTTGGGAAGAACTGACGGGGACTAGAAGACAACAAATAACCAAACTGGCGACGACAAAACCACAATTGCGGGTAGCTTTATATTCCAGTTTAGCGATCGCTGCTTTAGTGATGGCAGTCAGATTTCTAGGACTATTGCAGAGTATAGAACTGCAAGCCTTTGACCAGATGATGCGATCGCGTCCTGCTGAAGGGCCTGATCCACGCTTACTAGTGGTGACAATTGACGATGCTGACCTAGCATTTCAACGCCAAAATGGTGAGACCTTAAAAGGTACTTCCCTCTCAGATAAATCTCTCCATAAGCTACTCAACAAACTCCAGCAGTATCAACCCCGTGTCATTGGCTTGGATATCTACCGCGATTTTCATGCTGAACACCAAGATTTAATTCTCAGCCTCCAGCAAACTCAGAATTTGATTGGCGTCTGTAAAGGTAGTGATACAGTCGAAAATACTAGAGGTATTGCGCCACCACCAGAAATTCCCCCAGAACGCCTAGGGTTCAGTGACTTTATCCACGACCCTGATGGGGTTGTGCGTCGTCATCTGATGTATATGAACCAAGAAGCTGGATCTTTGTGTTCTGTCCCCTATGCACTCAGTATGCAAGTGGCATTCCGCTATCTACAACCATCAGGAATTCAAGCTAAGTTTACTCCTGAAAAAAATTTGCAACTTGGCAGTACTGTTTTACAGCGTCTAAAACCTCGTGCTGGCGGCTATCAAGGTATCGATGCTAATGGTCAAATCTTGCTCAATTACCGTTCCACCAGGAAAATAGCCGAACAGGTAACGCTCACACAGTTTTTATCTAATCCTGTCCGTGCTCAGGCAGTCAATAACAAAATTATTCTGATTGGCGTTACAGCCAAAGGAGATTTCCCAGACTACTGGGCTACCCCCTACGGTCATCTGTTAGACCAGCAAATGCCAGGAGTCATGGTACAGGCACACATGGTCAGCCAAATCCTCAGTCATGTCCTGGATGGGCGTCCATTGTTGCAGGTATGGTCGCCTTGGCTAGAGATGATCTGGATTGGCGGTTGGTCTTTAGTAGGGGGAATTTTAGTTTGGCGTTTGACTTCCCCATTCAGGTTAGCTTTGGCAGTGATTATCACCTCTGGTGCTGCGTACTTCTGCTGTTTTGGATTACTGATTGGGGGTACTTGGGTGCCCTTTATCCCAGTAGTTTTAGCGTTGCTTGGGGCTGCTGGTGTGACTGCAATACAAAATGCAGAATTTCCACCTTTAGATGCTAAATCAATCAAGAAAATTTCGAGTTGCTGATTGAAAATATGAAGTTGCCTCACGTTTTAGCATTAACTCTTGGCTGTACTAGTTTACTGATTAGCCAAACCTCAACACTAGGGACACCGAAACCACTCAGTTCCTACCCTGGAAATATTATTAGTCAGGCACAAAACGCAAAAACCCCGCCAACACCACCGCCTCCCCCTCCAGATGAACCTCCACCAGGAGGGCGTGTCCGTGGCGGAGCCAGGCGCGGGACTTGTCCAGCTGATACAGTTAATCTCGCCGCCCTAGTACCTTATACTGAACCAGCGCCTTCAGTGACAAATGTTTGGGGATTGACAACAACAGAACGCCCAACACTATGGTTCTATGTACCAATTTCCCAGAGTCCTGACCATCCGGCAGAATTTGTCTTGCAGGATCAAGACTCAAACCCGATCCATCAGCAAGATGTGACTTTACCAAATCAACCCGGTGTCATAGGTATTACTCTGTCAGCAAATGCACCCTCATTGGCACTGAATAAACGATACCGTTGGTTTTTTACCATTTACTGCGATCGCACACAACAATTACCCCCAATGTACGTTGAAGGGGTGATCAAACGAGTTAGTCTGAGTCAGGTAGCCACCGAGCAACTAAAAATAGCACAGCCACTACAAAAATTTGCTGTCTATAACCAAAATGGCATCTGGCATGATGCCGTGACGCTCCTGGCACAACTGCGTCAAAAAGATCCACAAAATGCTAAACTTCAGTCACAATGGCAAGACCTACTCATCCCTGTGGGTTTTGGTGAAGAGGCAAAGCAGCCAATTATATCTAGGGAATAGGGATCAAATCAATTCAAAATTCGTCTTGAAAAGTTGAGCCACTTCCTAGGTTGGGAAACCCGCCTACAGAACTTTCCGCAAAATTCAAAATTTTGACCCAATGTAAAGACGTTGCACTGCAATGTCTCTACCAAATAACAAATGACAAATGACAAATAACAAATAACAGATGCCCCGTCAACTAGCTTTTATCGCCCTGCGAGATGTCCACAAAGGGGCTTATGCTGATGTTGCCTTAGATCGAGTGCTGCAAAAGGTGAATTTGCCTGCTCAAGACCGCCGTTTGGTAACAGATTTAGTCTATGGTAGCGTCAGGAGGCAGCGTACCCTAGATGCCCTCCTTGACCAACTCGCCACCAAGAAATCTCATCAACAAGCTCCAGACCTCCGCAGTATTATTCACTTGGGCTTGTATCAACTGCGCTATCAAGAGCGAATTCCGCCCTCAGCTGCTGTCAACACTACTGTGCAATTAGCTAAAGAAAACGGTTTTTCAGGACTCGCAGGTTTTGTTAATGGCTTATTGCGGCAATATCTCCGGCTTGCAGAAGAGAGGGGGAAAGATAATTGTTTGGAATTACCAGAAAACCCTGTAGAACGCTTGGGGGTTTTACACAGCTTTCCTGACTGGATTGTGGAAGTGTGGTTAGAAGAACTGGGTTTGGCTGAGACAGAACAATTATGTGTATGGATGAACCAATCACCAACAATTGACCTACGGATTAACCCACTCCGCAGTGATTTAGCAGTAGTGGAAACGGCTTTACAATCAGCAGATGTTTTGGTGCGGCGCGTTCCTCACTTACCCCAAGCTTTGCGCTTGATTAGTAGTAGTGGCGCCATTCCTCAACTCCCTGGTTTTAGTGAAGGATGGTGGACTGTACAAGATAGTAGTGCTCAGTTGGTGAGTCATGTGCTTGACCCCCAGCCAGGAGAGGTAGTGATTGATGCTTGTGCGGCACCAGGGGGGAAAACAACTCACATTGCTGAGTTAATGGGAGATCAGGGAAAAATTTGGGCGTGCGATCGCACTCCTTCTCGTCTGCGTAAACTCCAAGCAAATGCACGACGGCTAAATTTGCAGTCTATAGAAATTTGCACTGGTGACAGTCGCCATTTCTCACAGTTTGAGAATGTTGGCGATCGCGTACTACTCGATGCACCATGCTCTGGTTTGGGAACCCTGCACCGTCATGCTGATGCTCGTTGGCGACAGACACCAGAGTCTATCCAAGAGCTTTCTCTGTTACAGAACGAACTTATATCACATATATCAACATTTGTCAAGAAAGGTGGTGTACTAGTTTACGCCACCTGTACACTACACCCAGCCGAAAATGAAGGTGTGATTTCAGCTTTTCTGGCTGCACATCCTGATTGGCAAATTGAACCCCCTAGCGCGGAGTCACCTTTCTCTACCTATTCCACGCCCCAAGGCTGGTTGAAAGTTTGGCCCCACCAACGGGACATGGACGGCTTTTTTATGGTGCGCTTAAGAAAAACTAATAATTCCGGGTGAATACTGTTTGGGATTGTACGATTTGATGGAGGTTTAAATCTCCCAGAGGATGCAGCATGGTTAATCATTCCAATGTGAAGAACTTAGTTAAAATCCTGATTGGCGCAGCTTGGATTGATGGCAGAATTCAGCCAGAAGAACGGCAATACCTGCGTGAAATAGCTCAAGCCAAAGGTTTGGCTACAGATCCAGAGATTAAGCCTTGGTTGTACGAATTAGTCCCTGTACAGCCACAAGAGTGCTACGACTGGGTACAAGAATATCTGGGTGAACAGCCCAGTGTTGAAGATTGTGAAAATCTGATTGAAGCTATTAGCGGTTTAATTTATAGCGATGGTGATGTAGCGACCGAAGAAGCCAGACTCTTAACAAAATTACAAGAGTTGACCCAGCTCAGTGAGACAAGCCAACCAGCTCACACTGTGCTACTCAAGCAAATTCAAAAGCTTTACCGTCGTTGGGTGGATGTTCAGAATTAATCATAGGAGAGACGTTACATGTAACGTCTCCATAAAGACGAGGCGTTATATATAACGTCTCTACTTCGGTTCGCCCAGACCCGGAGTTTCTTCTTGATCAATTTTTGGCACAAAGTCGGGACGGTCTTTGCTTTCCCAACCTGGGGGACGCTTGGAGTTGTACCAAGCAATTGAACCGATGGTGACAGCAGCAATAAAACCAACTACATACACCAAGGTGAAAGCCAAAGGAAAATGGGAGCCTTCTGCTGCTGGTGCAGCTGCTTGCATAAATAAATGCATTGAGTATATTCCCCTAATGTATTAACACTACTTAACAAAGTATAAAACGATCGCACCATCTACATCCCCCCCAAGTTTGACCAATCCGATATCAAATAGTAGAGATGTAGCACTGCTACGTCCCTACGTCTCTACCAAGTTTCAGGACTATCGAAAACTTGGGTGATTAAATGCTGGCTTTGTTCCCAACTCACGCCACGAAAAGCCCTTGCCATAATCATTTTTTGTAGTAGCGTAATTCCCTGTGAACTTTGCGAACCATCCTATAATTGCACAGGAACCATCGGTAAAACTTTAGGGTCTACCCCAAAGCGATTTGTTAACCGACCTAAAGCATTAAAAAAAATCAAAACTAGGGGAATGGTATAAACAACATGACATTAGCTGACTTCACGAGCGATCGCTAATAAAATATCTGTAACATCAATAATCTGCCATATCTAGGCTTTAGCTAGACTCAAAATACACTACACGCCTGAAAAAACTTCGTTAAATCCAGTTTCATGACCAATCACCCGAAATCCGCTGATAACACCGCCTACTTCAGTGATTATACGGTGAAAAAAGCCGCCATTCCGTAATCTCTCTCTCAGCGTGGCTAATTCTTGCTATTCCATCTGATCATCTGTAACATCCGGTTGATTGGGTAGAAACAAAGTGAAGCGACTACCTCCGCCCAAAGTTGATTCCACTGTCACATCGCCGCCATGCAACCGCGCTAATTTTTGTGTCAAAGCTAAACCCAAACCAGTACCTTCATATTGACGATTTAGCCGACTATCCAGTTGTTTAAAGGGTTCAAACAGAAATTGAAATTGATCAGGGTCAATACCAATACCTGTATCTGCCACTGTAAAGGTCATGCCTTCAGTAATTTTTTTTACTTCTAACGATACCTGACCCGTAGAGGTAAATTTAATCGCATTAGTTAACAAATTCAGTAGCATTTGCTTGACTCGTCGTGCATCAGCAATGCAAATATGAGCTTGGGGGTCAATTTGACTGGTAAGTTGCAAGCCCTTGGTTGAAGCCTGATCCCAAACCGTGGAAATTACGTTCTGGCATAACTCTGGTATTAGCAAGGGCAACAGTAACAATTCCTCTTTGCCTGCTTCTACCTTAGACAAATCCAGGATATCGTTAATCAGTGCTAGTAAGTGTTCACCGCTACTATATACACAGCCAATGTATTCCTTTTGCTTCTCATTCAGAGCGCCGACCATTTCTTGCTGTAGCAATTGAGACAAACCCATAATTGCATTTAGAGGTGTTCGCAGTTCGTGGCTCATGGTTGCTAAAAATTCACTTTTTGCCCGACTACCAGCTTCTGCTGCTGCTTGAGAGGCACGCAGTTTTAGTTCTGTTTGCTTGCGTTCGGTAATGTCCTCAATCATCGTCAGGAAAAACTCAGGTTCATCGTTGCTGTCTGGGATAATTGAGACTGAAAGTTGAGTCCACACTAACTCGCCGTCTTTACGGAGGAATAAACGTTCCATATCAATGCGACGTCTGGCGACAACCTGCTGTGCATCTATGTTAATTCCTGATGCGAGTTGTCCATATAGTTCTAAGTCTTCCTGTTCTTGGGAAATATAATCTGTCAAACATTTACCCCGTAATTCTTCGGGGCTATATCCTAACATCTGACACAGTGAGGGGTTGATATCGACTATCTGCCCTTTCATATCTGTCAGTCCGATACCAATGGGCGATCGCTCAAAAATTGCCCGGAATTGGGCTTCACTCTGGCGTAATGCTTCCTGTGCCGCATTGCAATGCCTCCGGGAGGCGATTACGCCATCACTTGTTTCAATGGCCACTGTGATAAAGTCAGCGATGGAACTGGCAAAATTTTCTTCTTCCACTGTCCACTGGCGAGTTTCGCCCAAGTGTTCGTGGGACACCACCCCCACTAGTCGCCCCCCTAGCCAAATTGATGCGTTCAGCAAGGATACAGTGCCCAATCCAGAGAGATAAGATTGGGATAATTCCTGAGTTCTTTTGTCATTGATGGCATCGTGAGCGGTGATACTACGTTCTGCTTCCAAGGCCTGGAAATAATTCGGATAATTCGCCTGTAACAGCGACACTCCACAGCTATGTTCATCTGTTGTCATGTCATACAAATCGACACATTCAATAGCTGAATGATCTTCGTTGTATAACCACACCCCAACCCGATGCACTAAAAGTGTCTTTGCAGCAGCTGCTGTGATTTCTCTAAACGCTGCCTTGAGATTGCCTTCTTGGAATGTTTTGCTTCTCGCTATTTGCACTAGCGTTTGGCTTTGTTTTCGCCGAGCATGTTCTCTGATTTGTAAAGCCTCTTGGGCCTGCTTGCGCTCTGTAATATTTCTAACCGCCACCACCTGCATCTCTCGCCCCGCGTAAGAAATCACTTTGCCTTGCAGCTCTACGAGAAAAGTAGAACCATCCTTTATAACTACAATTACTTCACTGGCTTTTTCAGAACCGGAAAGTATATTTTTTCTCATCAACTCTTGTGATTCTAGCGTGGCAAGTTCAAAGGTCTTTTGAGTAATTTGTCATTTGGAGAGACGTTGCAGTGATTGTCTATTCCCCTCCTAGTGCTGATTATCAAAAAATTTGTCATTCCTCCTAAGAAAGATACTTGGCTTGTCAAATTTTGCAACAATTAAAGTGTGAGTAGCAGTTGCGGAGGTAGAGGGATGACAAATAGCGATATGAAAATTGTCTCACTGATTCCCAGTGGAACAGAGATTTTGGCGACGTTGGGGCTAACTCATGCCATTGTCGGGCGATCGCATGAATGTGACTACCCCCCAGAAATCCAACATCTTCCTGTTTGCACCGCAGCACGCTTGGACAGTAATGCCCCCAGTGGTGAAATTCACAATAGTGTCAACGATATATTACAATCTGCACTCAGTATCTATCAAATCAAAACTGACGTTTTAGAGCGCTTGCAGCCTACCCACATTGTGACTCAAGACCAGTGTGATGTTTGTGCAGTCAGCCTTCAAGATGTAGAAAAGGCAGTTGCTAGCCTTACCCACAGTTCTCCTGAGATTATTTCGTTACAACCCAATATTCTCAAAGACGTTTGGACTGATATTGAGCGAGTAGGTCAGGTTTTTGGCGTAGACTCGGTACAAGTTTTAGACAACTTAGAAGCTCGCGTTAAAATTTGTCAAAGGAAAGTCCAAGGGTTGTCTTTAAATGAGCTACCCACTGTCGTCTGTATTGAGTGGACTGAACCTTTAATGGTCGGAGCCAATTGGATTCCAGAATTAGTGAATTTGGCAGGTGGACAATCCTTATTTTGCCTTACAGGTCAGCCTTCCCCTCACTTGCAGTGGGAAACACTGATAGCCAGCAATCCTGATGTCATTATTTTTATGCCTTGCGGCTTCGATTTACAACGCACTCGTCAAGAAGCAAAGTTGTTAACTCAACGTCCTGAGTGGGAAAAACTCCACGCTACCAAGGCAGGGAGAGTATACATTACTGATGGCAATGCTTACTTCAACCGTCCAGGGCCAAGACTAGTCGATTCTCTAGAAATTTTGGCAGAAATTTTGCATTCTGATATTTTTCAGTATGGCTACAAAGGCACTGCTTGGGAAGCTTTGTAAATCAAAGGTCAAGAGTCAAGTGTAGCCCTTTCGAGGTGACTCAAAAAATCCCTTTTTTCTGTCTGCGCTCTCTATGTTGAAAAGTTATTAATTTAAACCGCAGAGGAGACAGAGAGCACGGAGGGAGGATGTAATAGAGGAATTTATTTTCGAGAATTTGTATACACATTGAAAGGGCTAGAGTTAAACAATTTATCTTTTCAGTGCTGCTTGATTTAGCCATTCAATCAAAGGTCTTAAAGTGCCTGGTATTGCGGCTTCACTGACTGTGACTGTATGTTGCTTACCCTGGTCTTCTACTGTCAACTTATACTGAAAGCGATCGCTCTGAGGAGTAGAAGAGGTAATCTGTTCAGGTAATTTAAATAAATCGGCTGCTTCCACCAGTCGCGGTAGTACGTCGGCTTCATTTGGCGGTAGAGTAGCTGTATCAACGGTTGTAGTCTTATTGATGCCAGTAAAGCCGCCAGTGCGTTGAAATGAGATCCGCATTTTCACTCTCCGTCATGCTGTTGTAGGGGAGAAAGACAAAGACTGGGAGATGAGTATCATCATCTCCCAGTTTAGCAATCTCAATACAACACGGTGAAAGTTCTGATTGAGAAATGATCAATTTTTACCCATGAATCTTATAATTTCACGATCACTCCTACCGTTTGCCAAGCTTTTTTCACTGCTGTTTGTTCTCTGCTATCAGCGCCGTAGAGTTCTCCCGCTACTTTGATGGTGATATCGGCAGCTTGCCTAAACTCAGATTGGGGACGTAGGCGATCGCGCAAAGCTATGTACCAGATTTTACCAGCTTTTTCCCAAGCGTAGCCGCCAATTTCCATTGCTGCTAGATAGAATGCATGATTGGGGATGCCTGAGTTGATATGAACCCCAGCGTTATCTTCAAAACCAGTATATTTATCTTTCATGTATGCTGGTTGGGGGTCTTTACCTAATATAGGGTCATCGTATGCCGTCCCTGGTGCTTTCAAGGAACGAATACCAACACCTTTAACACTTGGCCCTAAGAGTCCTTCGCCAATAATCCAATCTGCTTGAGCTGCTGTCTGATTCTTGAGCCTCTGTTTCACTAAAGAACCGAAGACATCAGCAAAAGATTCATTTAGTGCCCCAGACTCACCGTAATACAGTAAGCTCGCTTCATATTGAACTATACCGTGAGTTAACTCATGGCCGATGATATCTACTGACTTGGTAAAGCGTTGAAACAATTCGCCGTCACCGTCACCGTATACCATCTGGTCGCCATTCCAAAAGGCGTTGTCATACTTGACACCATAATGTACAGTCGAGTCCAAACGCAGTCCCTTATCATCAATAGAGTTGCGATCAAATATTTCATGAAATAAGTCATAAGTAGCACCAGCCCCGTCGTAGGCTTCGTTCACTGCTACATCACTGCTAGGAGGACTGCCTTCATCACGTACCAGTGTACCAGGGAGTTGCTGATTATTTTTAGCATCGTAAACAGTGCGGCGTTTCACGCCAGGAGATGGCGCAAACGAGATAGGGCCTACCACATTGCGCCGTCCGCGCAGTTGTGCGGAAACATTTAATGTCTGAAAAGCCCAACGACGCTGCTCAGGATTGCCATTTACAGCCACATTTTCTAGCATGTGTGGTGGAACTATACAACAGATAGGACATCTGTTGTAAACTGGATGCTCGCACTTAAACCCAGATGATTTTTGTTTATTTCTAGCCATCCAACATATTCTCCTTTTGAAACTAAGTGATGGCAAACATTGGTTTAACTTCACTGTTGAAAAGCGCAGAAAACCTGATATCAAGAATGTGTTCCTGGCTTGTCTTTTAAAAAAGCTTCTACCTAATATTTTCAGTTAAGTCTGTTGGTTGAGGACAGTACCCTCACAGGGTATAAAAACATAAGAAAAACTGTGATTCCGCAAATTGCTACGAAATCCTTGTCTTGGTTAGCACAGATCCCTTCACAGACCCAACGGGTTTATATATTAGTACCTGTCAAGGGAAAATGTGTAATTTTTTACTATTTTTTACGAGAAATTTCCAGAAAACGTCGGTATTGGCAACTACCCCATCCTCAAATATCAAGATTTGTCACACCCAGCCACCAAAAACAGCCAAGCCGTAGTATTTCCAAGGTACTACCACTGTTTCAAAGCCAGCGATCGCTAGCATGTGTATATGGGTATCTAAAGTAGCTAGTTGATCGGGATTGGAGTAACCTTGAGTATTGCTAGTACCAACCTTGGCACGAACTGCTGCCAGTTCTATTCCCTGTTGAGTTGCCCATTCTTCCCTTGCTATCTCGTAAACTTCGCTCAAGGCAGGTAATTCTGGTAAGACGGGGTCTGCATTCCAAAAACAGCCATGATGACTCAGGCTGTCAGCAATTTGTTGAAATAACTTGAATTTTATCTCATCTTTAAGATGGTGAATTGCTAAGGATGAGACACAAGCATCAAATTCGCGGCCAATGTCAAATTCGGCTGGATGATGGGCCCAGTCACCAAAGTCTGCTTGTACACCAGTCCACCGTTGCTCATATCCAGCTGCTGTAATTTTAGCTTGGGCAAATTCCAGCATTCGGGGTGAGTAATCGAGGGCAATAATTTTCGCTTCAGGGTAGCGGTTGAGTATTTTGAGGCTGAGTTCGCCTGTACCGCAGCCTAATTCTAAGATGCGACGAGTTGAGGTAGGTAGACAATGGGCAATGACCTCCAGCATCTCATCATACTTGGGTAATAGCTGGCGAATGCCAGTATCAAATTCATCTGTGTTAGCGAAGACTTCTCCGGGGAATATCTGTGACATAAGGGTTAGTATCAGGTTTTTTCAGTGGTTAGTTAGAATTCAAAGTTATATTTGAGGAGTGCAACACCCTAGAGCGATCGCCCGATTATGAAGCTCAAAATCAATCACAACTATAATAATTTGAATACACGAGGTTATGGAAATACAGCCTACATACGCTTAAAATAAAAAAGCAGTAAATTGTCAGAGTTTACAATTTAGCCACTCAATCGTCCATCAGCTAACGCCAACTTCACTTCCCATATTTGGGAATAATATGCTACAGCTCTTAATCATCGTATTTGTTGTTATTCTAGGTTCAGCGCTTTGTTCTAGTACAGAAACGGCACTATTTTCCGTTTCTACGCTCAGAGTCCGACAATTAGCGCAATCAAATAATCCTTCAGTAGTCGCACTTTTGGCGATTCGTGAAAACATGAATCGACCTATTGCCACAATTGTAATTCTTAACAATACTTTTAATATCATTGGCAGTATTCTCACAGGTAGTGTTGCTACACAAGTACTAGGGGATAGGTGGCTGGGGTTATTTTCAGGAATATTGACTTTCCTCATTATCATTTTTGGTGAAATTATTCCTAAGACTATTGGAGAGCGATATGCCGAACAAATTGCCATTTTTGCATCTATACCAGTCACCGGACTATCGATTATTTTTAGACCCTTAGTGTGGATTCTGGAAACCGTGACTGCACCCTTTACAAAAGGGAAAAAAAGACCAACAACGAACGAGGCTGAAATTAAGCTGTTGGCAAATATTGGTCAGCAAGAAGGAATTATCGAAAGCGCTGAAGCTGAAATGATCCAGCGTGTTTTTAGATTAAATGATGTGACTGCATCTGACTTAATGACACCCCGAATCATGTTGACATATATTCGTGGCGATCTAAGTCTAGCTGATGCCAAAGCAGATATTATTACTTCCCAGCATACCCGCATCATTGTGATTGATGAATCAATAGATCAAGTCCTAGGTTTCGCCTTAAAACAGTCTTTGTTGACAGCAATGGTGGAAGGCAGCCACAATCAAAAAATTGCAACTCTGACAAGAAAAGTTCGCTTTGTTCCTGAGACAATTCAGGCAGATAAGCTACTCAAAGAGTTTATAGAAGCCCGTGAACATTTGGCAGTCGTGGTTGATGAATATGGTAACGTTGCTGGTGTAATTACTTTGGAAGATGTGCTTGAGGTAATTACAGGTGAAATTGTCGATGAAACTGATAAAACTGTTGATCTGCAAGAGATTGCCCGCAAAAAACGAGAAAGAATGTTGCAATCTATTAATCCTAGTAATCTGTCTTTAAACAAAAAATAAAATCAGAAAAGAAACAGAAAACTACAGTGCAGTTTGGCTAGTTTGTTACCAGAGCCAACTCACTTTCCTGCTAATGGATTTTTCTCCAGTCTGATTTGGTTTCTACTCGTCAATTTGACCAACGCGACGAATATTGAGAATGTCGCTCATTTTTTTGATTTGGGTAAACACTTGTTCTAATTGTGGGCGATCGCGTATATCTATACCTAACTCCATCAACGCTGGTTGACCGATCGCAGTTTTGACTTGAGCATGGCGCACGTTGATCCCCTGGTCACTTAACCGCGATAAAATATCTTTTAATACCCCCACGCGGTCTAGGGCTTCAATTTGCACATTCACAGAATAAGTCTGGGGGCGACTACTATGTTCTGCGGCTATGTTCCATCTCACTGGTACTAAGCGCTCATACTCCACACTATCGAGATTACTACACCCTTGACGATGGATAGAAATTCCCCGACCCCTGGTCACTACACCAATAATCGGTTCGCCAGGGATGGGTGTACAACACCCGGCTAAATGATACACCAACCCTTCCACGCCCAAAATTGGGGAATCAGTTACCCGTGAACTCGTTGGGCCATCCCGCAAGGCTTTGGTGGCGGCGGCTGATTCTTTGGTGGGTACTTGGGGGGTGCTGACCATTGGTTGGTGAGCTTTCACCACTTCTCGCCAGCGATTGAGCACTAGGTTGAGGGTGATTTCACCGTAACCCAAGCCAGCGAGTAAATCTTCTGCGCTGTGGTAGTTACACTTTTCAGCGACACTCTGCATGGCGTCCGATTTCAGGAGATTGTCAAAACCAGTTTTACCGAGTTCTTTTTCCAACAATTCCCGACCACGGGCAACATTTTCTTCCCGACGCGATCGCTTATACCATTGTTTAATCCGATACTTGGCGGCGGAAGTTCTGACAAAGTTTAACCAATCTAAACTAGGATGGCAATTCTTTTGGGTCATAATCACCACAATATCGCCGTTTTGCAGCCGGGTTGACAGAGGCACCATCCGCCCATTCACCCGCGCCCCTGCACAGTGATTGCCTACTTCTGTATGAATGCGATAGGCAAAATCTATAGTGGTGGAACCAGGACTTAAGGGTACAACATCACCCTTGGGTGTAAATACGTAAACATCATCTTCAAAGAGATTATCTTTGACACTGTCTAAATATTCTTGAGCGTCCTTAAGGTCGCTTTGCCATTCTAGTAATTGTCGCAACCAAGCAAATTTTTCATCGGCTGTGGTGATATTGCTAACATTGGAAGTGCCTGTTTCCTTATACTTCCAGTGAGCTGCAATCCCATATTCAGCGATGTGGTGCATTTCCATTGTCCGGATTTGCACTTCCAAAGGACGTCCAGTCAAGCCAATCACCCCAGTATGCAATGACTGGTAACGGTTGGGCTTGGGCAAGCCTATGTAGTCTTTAAATCTGCCAGGAATTGGACGAAAGGCATCATGAACTACCGCTAGAGCACGATAGCATTCCTCATTAGTTTGCACAATAATTCGCAGTGCAGCCAAATCATAAATTTCCCGAAATTCTTTTTGCTGGCGCTGCATTTTCTGGTAGATGCTGTAAAGATGCTTAGGACGCCCACTAACATCGAGGCATTTAATTCCTGCCTGTGCTAAACGTTCCTGTAAAATTGCCGTGGTTCTCGCTAGTTTTTCCTCTCGTGCAGTCCGTTTTTCCGCTACGTGTTGCTGAATTTCGCGGAACGATTCCGGTTCCAGGTACTTAAAGGCTAAGTCTTCTAATTCCCACTTAAAATGCCAGATTCCTAAGCGATTGGCTAAGGGCGCAAAAATATCTCGCGTTTCTTGAGCAATGCGGCGGCGTTTTTCGTCTGGCATAACTTGTAAAGTTCGCATATTATGCAGACGATCAGCCAATTTCACCACAATTACCCGAATATCTTGAGCCATTGCCAAAAACATCCGCCGGAAGTTTTCTGCTTGGCTTTCGGTTTTGCTTTTGAAATTAATTTTAGAAAGCTTGGTGACACCTTCGACTAATTGTCGGACTTCTGGGCCAAAACGCTCTTGTATTTGCTCAATTGTGACATCTGTATCTTCAACTACATCATGCAGAAATCCAGCTGCTATCATAGCAGCACTACCACCCAAGTCACGCAGCAATCCAGCCACAGCGACGGGATGACAGATATATGGTTCTCCTGATTTGCGATATTGACCCTCATGCAGCTGATAAGCAAATTTAAATGCCTCACAAATTAAAGCTGCGTCACTATGCCTTCGGTCATCTTCCGCTTCGTTACCGCCTCCGGATGACTCGCTTAAACATTTTTGTAGCCATTCCGGAAGAGGAACATCAATAGAGGAATTGATAACTATGGTGCTCATACAAAGGGGACTAGAGGTGATCTGTGGATAAGTTCAGAGATGGACGAAAATCACAGCATCGCCAATAGGGGATGCTGCTAGCCCAGAGACGGGTTAAAAAAAGTAGTGTGAGGATGATTCCTTATTGCTTATGGTAATCATCCATTGTCAGTTTCAAGGTTCATATTATTGAAAATAGATTTTTGCCAAAACAGCCTCAAAGCATGATTTGAGGCTTCTGGTTTTAAAAACAGCTGGAAAAAGTTTATTCTAAAAGAAAAATTTCTTGACATTAATACTATCTCAACTGGCACTGGATGTCTCTAAATCGAGAAAAATATCAGGCTTTGGCAGATTTGCTCAAGCAGTTACACTCTGATGCTACCAAGAACCAACTAGATGTAGCTCAACTGCGTCAGCGTTTAGCCTCCTTGCAGCAATTTTTTGGGCAGGAGATTGCACCTTTGGCTGAGGTAGACTCCCGTGAGCAGTCTTACCGGACGGAGATCAGCAAGCAGCTGCGCTTGTTGGAAATAGATGTCATGTTTCTCCAGGGAGCACGTCAGCAGTCTACCGCACAGGGGAGACGGCAAACAATTAGCGATCGCTTGACTACGCTGATGCAATACTGTGATACTATCCTGCAACCATAACAAGAGATGGAAAATAACTAAGTTCTCCTTTGGCTCTGGTTACTCTATCATCCCACCTACCACTGTTAGTGGACAGCTATTTTGACAACAAGTCTCAAATCTATAAACTCTGGAGTGATCCAGTTAACTGTTTTTGCTAATCTGAGTAGACTATCGTCAATTTGAAATATATAAGCTGGCAGCTAATAGCAAGCCGGCTAATAATTAAGTATGAGTGAATCTTTATTTAGTATTGAAAATTTACGAGTCGCCTATCCTCAGCCTAGTGGGGAAGAACTCACCTGGGCGGTTAATGATGTGTCTTTCACCTTGCAACCAGGTGAAAAAATGGGATTGGTGGGTGAGTCTGGTTGTGGTAAGTCAACTATAGGACGGGCTGTGATGCGCTTGCTACCGTCTTCTAGTAAGATTGAGGGACGGGTGACGTTTCAAGGGAAATCAGTATTTGACTTAAAGCCTGACGAATTGCGGAAATTTCGCGGGGAAGCGGTGGCGCTAATTTTCCAAGATCCGATGACGCGCCTTGATCCGTTGATGACTATTGGAAATCATTGTATGGAAACTTTGCAAGCCCATGCACCGGAGTTATCCAAGCAGCAAGCCAAGGAAAAAGCGATCGCTACTTTAGCAAAGGTAAAAATTCCTGCTAGTCGGTGGAATCAGTATCCTCATGAGTTTAGCGGTGGGATGCGACAACGGGTAGCGATCGCTCTGGCTTTACTCCTCAACCCCAAGTTAATTGTGGCTGATGAACCCACAACAAGTTTAGATGTCACCGTCTCCGCCCAGATTTTACAAGAATTAACTCGTCTGTGCGCTGAAGAAAACATGGGCTTATTACTGATTTCCCATGATTTGGCAATGGTAGCGGAATATTGCGATCGCATTGGTGTGATGTATCAGGGCAAAATGGTGGAAATGGGGACAACAAAATCTGTGTTTGCACAACCCCAGCATGAATATACGCGATCGCTTCTCAAAGCCGCTTTACATATTCAATCTGTAGATGAGATAGGGAATGAGGAAATATCCTCCGATTCCCCAATTCCTATTCCCCAGTCCCCAATATTACAAATCACAGAATTGAAGCAGCACTACACCATAGAACCTAACTTTATAGAACGACTGTTTAAAACCCAAAGTCAAACCATTAAAGCAGTGGATGGGATTGATTTAGAACTTTATCCTGGGGAGATTTTGGGATTAGTTGGCGAGTCAGGCTGTGGTAAGAGTACGCTCTCACGAACAATATTACAACTCATTCGCCCCACATCTGGCAAAGTTGAGTTTTTAGGGCAGGATTTAACTAGGCTGTCGTCCGAAAAAGTCCGCGCTTCCAGGCGACAAATACAAATGGTCTTTCAAGATCCTCATGCTTGTCTTAATCCAGCGATGACAGTGGGACAAAGTATAGCTGATCCTCTGCTAATTCATCATTTGGCTGATGCTACCAAAGCCAAGGAACAGGTTTTAAGGATGCTGGAGAAAGTGGGATTAACACCACCAGAAATTTACTATCAACGCTATCCCTCAGATTTATCTGGTGGACAGCAACAACGAGTAGCGATCGCCCGTGCTTTGATTACCCATCCTAAATTGCTGATCTGTGATGAACCTGTAAGTATGTTAGATGCTAGCGTGCAGTCGCAGGTGCTAGATTTAATGTTGGAATTAAAGGCAGAGTTTGAGTTAACTTATTTGTTTATCACTCATGACTTGTGGCTAGCCAGATTTTTGTGCGATCGCATTGCCGTCATGAATGGTGGCAAAATTGTAGAAATTGGCGCGACGAGAAATATTTTCGTTAATCCACAACATCCCTACACCAAAACTCTACTAGCAGCAGCACCCTTACTTGCACGGGCTTAATATATTAGAGTTAGGGAATGGGGCATAGGACATAGGGCATGGATAATAGGATGAATAACAAATGACTATCTAATTAGTCCCAGCAATTAATTTTCTGTTTTCTGTACTTGAACAATACAATTCAACGAATCTTTTAAACAGCAACATAGTTTCATGCTTTGATGCTGCATTCAAGGTGAATAATCCTTCTACATTTCTATCAGTTAGAGCTTGTAAATAAGGTAAGTCTTCAAATAAAGTTAAACAAGAAGCAAAATGCAAAATTACTTGTAATAGCGGTTTTGGCCAATCTAGGTCACTGTAAATATCTATGAACAAATGATGTTCTCTGTCATTTAATGGCAAAGTCTGAAAGATGACGATAATTCTTTTATTGTTGTAGACGGGAATACTCAGTTCCACGGTGTAGGGACTATGCAATATTAAATCTACCTCAACAATCGGTTGCCGCCAAATTCTCAAAGGATTGACTGGAGAATCTAAAATGGTTTGAAATTTAATTATTCCACCTATATCTGTAGGCTGGAAATAACTGATATTGATGATCTTCAAGTTATTCAGGCTAAACTTGTGTACTGTTTCTAGATGTTTTAAGCTCAAGAGATGATAGATTTGGCAAAGATAAGGAAAAGGTAAAATGTATTCCTGGCTAATCATGTGTCGCCTCTTCAATTGAAATTTATTTTCTTGAGTTCGACATAGATATCCTTGATATACACTAGAGTTGGCATCATTAATATCTGCGGTATTCTCCGGTTTCAAATACAACCAACTAATAAAAAAGAAAGAAGTCATGAATAGCTGAACAACTTCAACCACAGAAAGATAACCATCAGCAAATGCCGCTATACTTCTATCGCTGATGCCAAAAATCCAAGATGGAATCCCAATCAGCCAAATACTATTTTTGAGTTTAACTATAAACATAGCAATCTCTAATTCTATAGATAGATTGCCGTCTGTCTGAGGTGCATTATGTTCATTTTGAACCGAATTAATAGACATAATTATACAAAGCACTAAAATTATTTTTACTACTACGTTCATCCTAGCCAGAGATAATAAAACCAACCTCTGCCTTTGGCTGTAAATAAAATTTACAAATATTACCCACTTTGAAAATGAATATATTTAGAAAAAAAATATTGATTATTATCTAAGTGAAAAATTATTAGTCTATAGAATTGCCCCCATGAACGCTGTATTATTTTGAATTATTAATTTTGAATTGTTAATTTTGAATTTTGAATTCGGAGCGAAGGGACGTGATTATCCGCCATGCCACAGAATTTGACTTACCTGCTATTGTGGCAATATACAATGCGGCAATTCCTGGCCGCATGGCCAGCGCTGATTTAGAGATGGTTTCTGTAGAAAGTCGTCTGGCTTGGTTTAAAGGGCGATCGCCTCTGCAACGTCCACTATGGGTGATGGAAGTAGAAGGTGCGATCGCTGGGTGGTTAAGTTTCCAGTCCTTCTACGGACGACCAGCCTACAGCAAAACTGCGGAAATTAGTATCTACATCGCCCCAGCCTTTCATCGGCGTGGTTTGGGGCGTCAACTCTTAGCACAGGCTATTAACGAAAGTCCTAGCTTGGGTTTAAAAACTCTAGTAGGCTTTATTTTTGCCCACAATCACCCCAGCTTAAAGCTATTTGCCACATTTGGGTTTCAACCCTGGGGACATTTGCCTCAAATTGCAGAACTTGACGGTATGGAACGTGACCTAGTGATCATGGGACTCCGAATCAGTGAACCTGTGCAGTGAAAAACCACATCCACAAAAAGTGTAGTTTGTGAGCATGATCAGGGAACACCAATAACCTATTCCCCAAGCCCCAAGTAGGCAAGCGGTGGTGACTTGTCTTGTTGAAGTGCTATTTCTCTTGACCCATAAAAGGATGAGTCTCCCGCCGACTTTTGTCAAATCTCTCATACTTATTCACTCGACCGTATAAACTCTGTTGATTTTTCTGGAAATAGCAGTTACCATACTTACCTATTTTCTTTGGTAAATGTATGAAAAAGTTTTGTAAGATTCAAGATGAAAAGATTAATTGTTAGTTACTATACATAAGTCCGAGCAAAAACCAAGCATAGTTTATACCATCTTGATTGTGCGTTTGTTTGGCTCGCACTCAGGAGCAATATAGTCTCTGACGAGAAAGAAACTGTAGCTGTTTATATTACCAGTTACTAAAGCTACAGATTTGACTGTAATGGGGTGTAAATCTTAGTTCCGGTATCATTGATACTCGTAACTTTAATTGAAAATTGATTGACTGTTTTTAGATACACAACTAAAGGATAAAAGATCATACTCAGGGAGGTGTAGCCAGAGGAACTTACCTCTATTCCTAACTTTTACGCTAATTCGCACCCCAGACTCAAGGCAATTGTCATCTTGAGTATGTGTTCTGAGTAACGATCAAGCTCAACTATTACTCAAGATTTTGACAAGTATTTCAAATCTTATCCAAAAAACAGAGAATCTTTACCAAAACAAAGCATGACAGGCTACCTAGAAAATGTTAATTATTACTGTAATTCCTATTAGCTGCATAGTAATGCAGTCATTTTGACCCAGTGAGCAAGTATATTACAACACAAAGTATGTTAGGAGAAGATGAGCGAGATTTTGCCAATTTCCTCCGTAGGAGACTCGCCTATTACCTAGAAAAGTTGTCCAGCAGCCGTCAAGTTAAAGACCAGCAAGAAGAACTGACTTGTTTAAGTCAACTAGCCGCGATCTACGAAAAATTATTTCAGTATTCACAAGCGATAGAGTATCATAAGCTACTATTATCCCTATCGCAACGTGTGGGTAATAAAGGTTGTCAAGAAGCTGGTTTGTATAATATAGGCAACTGTTATCGGCAAATGAATCAATTTCAGGAATCGATCAAATACTTCTCCCAATTAGTAGAAATTACTTATGAAACTGGAAATAGAGTATTACAAATAGCTGGAATTTCAGGACTGGGGACTAATTATCAATCTCTAGGAAACTACCAAAAAGCTCTTGAGTACTTTCAAAATCAACTGGCTATCAGTTACGAAATCAATGAACGTAGTTGGCAAAAAAGCGCCTTGAGTTCCCTAGCAAGTATTTACCAGTTTCTAGGAGATCACCACCAAGCAATGAACTACGAGCAAAAGGCTCTGTTGATTGCTCGTGAAATCAAAGATACTAAAGCTATAGGAGATTCATTAGTCAATATAGGTGGTATTCATCTCCAGCTAAAAGAGTGGCAAAAAGCAATTGAGTTTTGTCATCAATCCCTCTTACTTGCTAGAGAAATTGAGTATCAAAACTTAGAAATGTTCAGCCTTTATTATCTTGGACAAGCCTATAAAAAACTAGATAAATATCAGAAAGCAATGGATTTTCTGACAACAGCCTTAGAAATTTCCTACGATACTGACGAACCAAGAATTAAAAGTGATATTTTGCAAGAATTAAGTGATTTTTGCAGTCAAATAAATCAACTTGAGCAGGCAATCGAATATAATATAGAATCATTAAGTATTTATCGCCAAATCAAGAATCAATTTGGAGAGGCTTCTGCCCTATCTAAGATAGCGTCGATATATAAACAATTAGATAGAAATGATCAGGCTCTAACTTACTATAAACAGTCGTTGACAATTTTCCAAATGATGGGAATTAAACAAAGTCAGCAACAGCTATTTTTTAACATTGGCAGTATATATTACCAAGAAGGGCAATATTCCCAAGCAATGGGATTTTTACGGTCTGCCATTGTTCTAGCTCAAGACTTACAAAATACTCGTGAAGAAGCCAGAGTAGCACTAGTTCTAGGTGCGACTTTGCAGAATTTGAACCGTTATCAAGAAGCTATGGACAATTATAACCAGACATATAAAATATATAAAATATTAGGAGATGAAATTCAAGCGCAACAAATGTTGCAAACTATGCACAAGTTAAGAGTAGAATTTTAAGTATTATAAGTACTGTATTGAGTTTGCAAGTTATTGATTAGCAAATAGCCATGCTATTTAGATAACTCTGCTATCAATTGGTAATGAAAAATCACGAGACCACTCATTCCAGGAGCCAAAATAATTTCTGACATGAATTTCTGCTTCACATAAGGCAATGAATGCATTAGCCGCCCTGGAACCCTTGAAGCAGTAAACGTAGACAATCGATTTTGGAGTAATACCCACCGACTGACAAATTTCTAGGATTTCTGCTTTTGAGCGGAACGTGGGGATGGCTGATTCCTTATTCATTAGAAGATGCCATTCTAGCCAGACAGCGTTGGGGATTCTACCTTTGCGAGGACAAAAATCAGGATCGTAGGGAGAAGAACTTAGTCCTTGCCATTCGATGCGATCGCGTACATCTAATTTTATAATTGTTGGGTCATCTAGTACCTGCAACATCTCCTGTGTAGTCACCATCAAGGAAGCATCCGCATGTACTGTAAACACTCTGCTTTCCCGATTTGGGATTTCCTCGGTGATTGGGAATCCAGCTGCTAGCCAAGCTTGATATCCCCCGTGCAGGACGGACACTTGAGCACAACCCAAATACTTGAGCAAAAAAGCCCCTCTACAAGACTGCCCGTAACCCTGATTTAAACTGTCTTCATAGATAATCAGCCGTTCTGTGCCAGAAATTCCTGCCTTACTCAATATTTCAGTGAAATAATCGTGTAATTTCCTGAATCCTGCTGGCTGTGAGTTCTCTAAAAGATAGGTGAACAAAGTCCGGATGTTAATGGCACTGGGAAGGTGAGAGATAGCATACTCTTCTGGAGTGCGTGTATCAATGACGACAACTTGTGATGCATGATTTTTTAACAGTGAGGCGAGTTCTTGGGGGGAGATGAGGAGTTGCGTGTCCAAGATTGATTTTTCTGTAATTGTCCCATCAGGAATTATCGCGCTTTCTAGATTGGTGCTTTGCAGTTGAAATTACAGAAGCATAAATATTGAGTGTTATGGAAGAACATTTCTGGTAGTGTTAATGTGCGATCGCTATTTTCATAGTATATCTATTAGCGTGTCTAAGCTAACTTTGTGTATTAGCAATCTCTTGTAGTACAGGCATCCTGCCCGTTCTAATTAGCGGGCAAGATGCCCGCACAACAAGAAAATTGTTTGCAATATTTTAGCCTTGCCACGCCACTATGTTGGGTTACGCGTAGCAAGACTCAACCTTGTATCTTAAGAGAAGTAGTAGACCGTCGTGGCTATTACTGTTGCTCATCTGCTACTTTCAACCCCTGCTCAAATTCGTCAATAGCTTGAATTGAATCCGAAATTGTCAGACATTGCTCTAGCAAAGAAATATCTAATTCTGGAAGTATCTCACTTTTAGAGATTGCTTCATACCCATAAGTATCAGGGTAAACAGTAGCTTGCTCTTTCTGGGAATTGTCCCGTAAATGGTATAACTTAAACTGGTTTCTCTCCCAAAACCAGACTTCTGTAACTCCTAATCTTCGGTAGATTTCCAGTTTGCTTACACTACCACTTGTCAAAACTACTTCTATAGCTAAATCTGGTATTTTTTTCTCTTCGCCTATGCAGTAACACTCATCTGGTTCTGCACCAGCTTTTTTTGCTTTGTTTTTAAAAGTAGAACTTCCCATAGGTACAAACCGAATACGCTTGCTGTATAAAAAACGTTCTAACAGCATTCCTAAATTCGTTTTGATTTTTTCATGTCTGATTGATGGCGACACGATCTCTAAGATTCCATCTAAATAATTAATACGGTAATGAGAGTTGTTTTCTAATTTCGTCAGTAGCGATTCATAACTTTCCCAACTCACACCACTACTGATAAACTTTTCTTCTGGGTCGTTACCATGACCCAATTCTGGCTCATCAATTAGTTCTTTAAGGCTGCTGACCATTGTCATCTTTCCTGTTAATTTTTGAGATAAAGGTGTATTCTGCGTTTATTTCATGCTGATTTCTCCATAACATCTTTTTAGAGATTATTGCGAAATAAAGCGATCGCTTACTCTGGACTCTGAGTGTTTTTTTACAGGGTGCGATCGCTATTTTAGTGTAGATCCATGTTGGGTTGATCGGAGCGAAACCCAACCTTGTATCTTAAGAGAAGTAGTTGATCGTCCCAACCTTGGTCAAAATAGACCTCTTGCTTACTCCGGCAAACCCTGCACCTGTAACAAATCTAAACCCCGCTCAAATATCTCATCAATGGGCAACATTTCCCCATCAGTGGTCATAAATTTATGGTCTTTTGTCGCCCGAATTACTGAACCATTTTCTAAACAATACTCAAAAATTTCCTGTTTACCCCGATGATGCCACTGTGCTACAGGTTGAGTATAAACATTGCCATTATTATCAACACTGAACACTGTGCATTGAATATTTTTCTCCACAATTTCCCCAATGGGAACCAAGCCATATTCTACTGTTAAAACTTCTGTGTCATAGCTTAAGCAATATTCGGCGAACTTCAACATGTCGGCAAATAATTTCTCAGCTACTTGCTTTTTCACCCCGTTTTTAGTCGCGCCATCAATAAACTTTTCCTGCTGCTTTTGCATCTCGGCTACTTTCTTCTTACCCATAGCCCGGCGCAGCAAGTCGGCTTGTCCTAGAGTATATCCAGCCATGTCTTGAGCAATTTTCATAATTTGCTCTTGATAGACCATGATGCCATAGGTTTCATTTAATATGGGTTGCAAAATCGCAGTTTCATAGTCAATATTCTCCCGTCCATGTTTGCGGTTAATAAACTTAGGTATTAGTCCCGCATCTAACGGGCCTGGTCGATACAGTGCCAAAATTGAAGAAATATCTTCGATATTAGAAGGCTTCAAATCTCTAACTATCTGTTTCATCCCGGAGGATTCTAATTGAAATATCCCTTCTAATTCCCCGGCTTCCAAGAGTGCATAGGCTTTTTGCACATCTTTAGGCATGGTGCTATGTTCACCTTTAGCTAATATCTTCTGGGCCTTTCTTTCTTGACCTGTGATTTCATCTGGGTCAATGCTATAGCCACTGGTTTCTTCAATTAAATCAATGGTTTTTTGAATTAATGTCAGATTTCGTAGACCGAGAAAGTCCATTTTTAACAGCCCCATTGATTCCAGGTCTTCCATGAAATATTGGGTAATTACAGAGCCGTCATTATTCTTTTGTAGAGGGACAATTTCATCCAGTGGTTCGGCAGAAATTACTACACCTGCGGCATGGACACCAAAGGTTTTGTTAGTACCTTCAATTCGCATTGCCATGTCAAGCCAGTGACGCACATTAGGATCGTTATCATATTTGGCTTTAAACTCTGGTTCTGGTGTGTCATTAGAAATCATCACCTTGAGTTTAGTTGGTTTACCCCGCACCACAGGAATTAATTTCGCCATCTTGTCGGCTTCCCCATAGGGAATATTTAATACTCTGGCGACATCTTTTAAGACTGATTTGGAAGTTAGACGGTTAAAGGTAATGATTTGGGCAACTTTATCAGCACCATATTTCTCAGTTACATATTCAATAACTTTATCTCGCTTTTCAATGCAGAAATCCGTATCAATATCCGGCATGGATTTCCGTTCTGGGTTTAAAAAGCGCTCGAATAGTAGCCCATGATGTACTGGATCAATGTTGGTAATTCGCATGGAATAGGCAACCAAAGAACCAGCTGCAGAACCCCGACCAGGGCCTACGGGGATATTATTATCTCTAGCAAATTTAATGTAATCCCACACAACTAAAAAGTAGGTGGCAAAACCCATCTGCTGGAGCATTTTGAGTTCATACTCCAACCTTTCTTTGTATACAGCATCAACTTCATTGCGGGATTTACGATTTAACCGGTCTAACAGTCCTTGCCAAGCAACTTCTTCTAAATATGTATCCGCAGTGTGACCGGACGGAATGGGCGGTGTGGGGATTTTCGGGTCGCCCATGATATGGTAAGGTTCGACTTTATCTGCAACTTCTTCGGTGGTTGCCACAGCTTCAGCAATGACATCATCTGGCAAATGGTCACGAAATAGCAGCAGCATTTCTTCAGCAGATTTGAGATATTCTGTACCGCTATACCGCATTCGCTTATCTTCACTAATTAGCTTGCCAGTTTGAATACATAGCAAAGCGTCATGTGCTTCTACATCAAAACAAGAAATATAATGGGAATCATTGGTAGCAACAAATTTAATGCCTAACTCACGGGCAATTTTAATAATTTCGACGTTGACAATTCTGTCTTCTTGAGAGCCGTGGTCTTGAATTTCTAAATAAAAATCTTCACCAAAAACATCTTTATACCACTTGGCAACTTTCCGAGCTGCATCTGGTCGATTACTGAGAATTGCTTGGGGAATTTCTCCACCCAAACAAGCGCTGGTGACAATTAAGCCTTCATGATATTCTTTGAGTAAATCTTTATTAATACAAGGACGGGAAAAAATACCTTTGCCTTGCACACCTTTGAGGTGAGAAATTGTGGTTAACTTGACTAAATTTTTGTAGCCTTTAGTATTTTTTGCTAAAACAACTTGATGATATTTAGGACGGCCACGTTCTTGTTTTTCGAGATCGCCGTTGAGGATATACATTTCGTTGCCGATTATGGGCTTGATGTTCTGACTGCGGCAGATTTTAATCAGTTCCACAGCACCATACATTACACCGTGATCAGTGAGGGCGATCGCTTTCATCCCCAGGGCGATCGCTTGATCAACCAGCTCTGGCAACTGACTGGCCCCATCAAGTAAGCTGTAGTCACTGTGAATGTGCAAAGGGACAAAGGACATAAGAACAGAAAAAGCAACGGGATCTTAGACTAACGCAGTTTGCGTATTTTTCAATCCCGGAAGCAATATTCTTTATAGTCAAATCAGTTACCCGATACTTAGGCAAGGTGAATTTTGAATTGATTCATGACCCTACACCCTGCTTTAATACTGCTGAGGCCCTTTGGCATCACATTCTTTACTCCAGCACCTTTCTAGAAGTTGAATTTGCCAGATAAAAGCAAAACGGTGAGGATTCCAAATGAATTTAGTCTGGGAACTAAACAACGGTTGTTTGAGATAATGCCAAAGCGGAAATTTAATTTTGTTATTTTGTGAAGCCATTAGAAAAACAAGATATTATACAAGCGTTTTCACAGTAGGGGAAATTTGATGCTGCACAAATTAGGGATGATTTTTGTGAGATCATCTGTGCTTTGTCTCCTGCTAGCCATTAATAATCAACAGTCAAGTAAGACAGCTATCTCACACAAAAAAGCTATTCATCCTGCAAATATGCAACATCAGAAATTTAATATAATTAATATTTGGTCGCCCAAATACTGAACCTATAGTTATATATGACACAATATTTTTATAGTTGTCTTGGTAATAATTACTGAATATAAGACAACATTACTTTTGACTTTTAACAGTATGAAAACTCTGGCAAAAGTTAACTATTTAAGTTAATCATTTTTGTTGAGATGGGACATGGGGGAGCAACTGCCGTCATTGGGTTAAGTTTTCATCTCTTCCCCGTGCGCCCCATGTCCCTGCTTTTTAATAGTGAGTACCAGTCTTGCGATGGTTGATAGCAGTTACGGCATCAGGTTTGAGTAATTTGCCGTTGTCAACGATCGCATATACTACCCAGTGATCGCCACATTCTAGACGTTGGCTAACTGAGCATTCTAAATAAGCTAGAGCATCAGTGAGGACTGTACAGTCGTTATCGGCAACTGCTGTGGAGAGAGAAGCAAATCGGTCTTCGCCTGGGGCAAAAGATTTGCGGAAATGCTTTGTGTAGTCGTGTTGATTGCCTTCTTCCAGGATATTCAAGACAAACTTACCGCCTGGATACAACAGAGATTCGATCGCCCGTTCTTTAGCGATCGCCATCGTAATTCCTGGTGGATTAAAGGTAGCTTGAGATACCCAAGCGCCGAGCATCCCTGTAGATACTTCTCCTTGCTTGGCACTAATCACGCACACTGAACCGACAATCCGACCAACGGCTTGTTCTAAAGGAGTAGCAGCTTGTTGGGGTACGCGCACTTTTTTGGCCTTTTTGAGTGCTTGAGCAAAGTCTGTGCCGACTTCTTCGCAGTATTTGAGAGTGACATCATCAGGTTTAAACTTGACTTTCAAAGTTTCAAAGCCAAACTTATAACCGGCATCCCGGAGTTTACCTTCAATTAAGTCAAAGGCTTCACCACTCCAGCCGTAGGAACCAAATACCCCAGCGAGTTTGTTGCTGTCACCAACAGTGAGGACAATTCCCAAGGCGGTGTGAATAGGTGTAGGCGCATGACCGCCAATGGTAGGAGAACCAATGATAAAGGCATCACACTCTTGTACAGTGGTGCGAATCTCATCAGGTGGAGCAAATTCACAGTTAATGGATTTTACCGCCACGCCGCCTTTAGTTAATCCCAGAGCGATCGCCTGGGCTAAGGTTGCAGTGTTACCATAGGCTGAGGCATATAGTAGAGCCACGGAGATTTCCCGCGTTCTTTGGGAGTGACTCCATTCAGCATAAGCTTTGGTCAGTTCGATTAAGCTGGTGCGTACCAAAGGGCCGTGACCTACTGCATACATCCTCACCTGTAAATCGGAGATTTTCTCCAAAGCAGCTTCCACATGCAACGCATTGGGAGCCATCAAACAGTTGTAGTAGTAGCGCTGGTCTTCCCTAAATGTCTCCCAGTTATCATCAAACACTTCATCGCCACAGATATGAGCACCAAATAGCTTATCTGTGTAGAGAATTTGGGTTTGCTGGTCGTAGGTACAAAGTCCTTCCGGCCAACGAGGACTGGGAGTAGGAAAGAATTTTAAAACATGACCCTTGCCCAAATCTAGGGTTTCTTTGCCCCGCATCACTAAGATGTTCAGACCATCTTCTGGGAAAGTATTCCGCAAGTTGGCAGCACCAGGCAGAGAACAAACAAAAGTTACCTGTGGTGCTAATTCTAAAATTGCCTTGTAGGTTGCGACTCGGTTGGGATTAAAATGGCCCAAGACTATATAGTCCAACCGTTTGACATTGATGGTCTGCTGTAATGCCTCTAAATAAATTTCGGTAAAGGTTTCAGCAGGTGGGTCAATAATTGCAATTTTATCACCTTCAATTAAATAGCAATTAGAGGTTGTACCTCTTTCAAGTGCGTATTCAATTTCAAACCGCAAACGTGACCAACTACGTGCTCTGAGAACCTTAGTATTTGTCGCAATGGGCAAAACTTGTACGTCACGGGGTTTGGAATTGGGCATAGGTTTTTGGTGAAGTTGGAGAAAAATTTGGAAAAACCGGGTAGGATTTACCCAGTTTTTAGCTAATTGCACGACGCGGTTCAGGGAAGATCGGAATTTCATGGGAATTTTGTGGAAGTAGGGGAGATGGACTTCTCTGCGAGAGGCTGCACTTAGGGCGCAGCTATGCCGCAGGCTTTACGACTTCGCTCAGTCCACGGGAGATGGGGAGATGGGGGGAAGTTCAGATTAATTATCTATACTTCCTATGCCCAATGCCCTATGCCCTATGCCCGGTTGTTGAGCGGAGTCGAAACAACGCCCTATTCCCTAGTAATAATTACCTACTTTGCGATGGCGAACTGCTGTCAATCCATCGGATTTGGAAACTCGCCCTTCTTGGACGGTGCAGTATAAAATCCAGTGGTCGCTACACTCAATGCTGTTTTGAACTTCACATTCCATGTATGCCAGTGCATCTGTGAGAATGGGAGAACCATTTTTCGCTGTTTGGGTTTTGACGCCAGCAAAGCGGTCAGCACCGGGATGTAAGCGTTTGAGGAAGTGCTTTTTCAGTTCTTGATAATTGCCTTCTTCTAAGACGTTGAGGACGAAGCGATCGCCTATTTGCATGAGAGAATCGATCGCGCGGTCTTTAGCAACGGCAATTGTAAATCCCAAAGGTTGCAAACTCGCTTGACTTACCCAGGATGCCAGCATGGCACTGCTGACATCACCTTTTTTGGTAGTGACAATATACAAGCCGTTGCTAATGCGACCTAAGGCTTTTTCCATATTCACATCAAGGGACTTGATCTGCTTGATGTTACGCTCGCGCATCAGCACTTGTCCCAAGTCTGTCCCTGCTTCTGCACACAGTTGGTAGGTGGCGGCGGTGGGAGCTTGTTTAATCCGAATGGCTGGGAAGGCTTCTTTGACACCCAAGTCAATAAATTTTCTGCGGATGGTATCAACGGGTTCATCATCCCCGCCGTAACATTCAAATAAGCCGACTAGTTGTTTATTTTTGACCACAGATAGCAAGGAACTTATCCCAGCTTGGGCGGCGGCGGCGGTAGTGGGAGGCATCCCAATAATAATGCCAGATGCTCTACCTGCAAGTTCTTGGATTTCTTGGAGTTCGGCGGAACTGAGATCGATCATTTCGATCCCCACTCCAGTTTTTTGGACGCCTTCACCAATTGCCTGAACTAACTGATCACCAAAGCCGTATTCTGAGACATAAAATATGCCGACGGTTGTTTCTGCTTTGGCTTGTCTTTGGCTCCAACTTTCGTAGCACCCAGTTAGTACATCCAGGTTGTGGTAAAGTAGGGGTCCGTGACCGTTGGCGATGATTTTAATTTTCCCCAGATCACCCATCCGCTTCATGGCGTTCAGCAAAGAGCGGGCATTGGGGCCCATCAAACAATCGTAATAAAATCTAAAGTCAGCTTCGATCGCTTCTAGGTCTTCATCAAAGGTGCGATCGTCACAGAAGTGCATTCCAAAAGCATCACAGGTGTAGATGACTTCGGTTTTGCGATCATAGCTGAAGATGGTGTCTGGCCAGTGCAGGTTAGGCGCACTCACAAATTCAATTTCGTGTCCTTTGCCAATATCTATGCGATCGCCACTTTTGACAATCCGCTTAGAAAAAGGATCATGTACCAACCCTTCTAAAAACTGGAGCGCAATTTTTGATGCTAAAACAGTGGCTCTCGGTGCTAACTGAAGGACATCTTCAACTAAGCCGCTATGGTCTGGCTCTGTGTGGCTAACAATTATGTAATCAATTGCCTTGGGGTTCACCAGGCTTTTTAAGGTTTCTAAATACAGATGACGAAACTTCTGGTGAGAAGTATCGACCAAAACTGTCTGCTCGCCCTGAATTAGATATGAATTGTAGGTTGTGCCGTTTTGCAGGCCAAATTCGATATCGAAGCGATCGCGGTCCCAATCAAGAGAGCGAATCGCCGTTGTATTAGGGGCAATTTTTACAGTTTGTATCGTTAGCCGATGCTGAACGTTCTCTGCCTGGGCGTTGCCGGTCGTAGACATCGATACCATTATTCGTCTCCGAGCGCAAATAAACATTATTGTTTCTTTGCCCCCATTGTGCCTATAAACCTTTTTTAAAGTTGTAATGAAGTTTATTTTTTGAGAAAATCAAGTTGTAGCAATTAATGCTGTTTTTTTGTGCAGTTTCTGCTTCAAAACATCCACTAAAAATATCAACTTGTTATTGGCATTACGTTTCAAATATTGATATTTCTTGGCATAATTTAAAATCCCATACATATCATACATGCTTTAGATTTATTGACAACAGTTTTGTAACAATGAGCATAAATTATCGTGGCGTTATATATATGTTTTCTACACAATCCATGAAGTGTAATTTTAGAAACCGCTTGCAAAATTCTCTAGTTTTAGATATTATATTTTTATAATGGGAATATAATGCGTCCATATATATAAGCTGTTAAAAATTAAACTTTAAATTTCCATAACCTGAGTACAAAACCAGCAACCTTGGTGATGGCTTAGTCTGTGTAGTGTTGGAGATGATCGGGAAAAAGGCGACAATCCAAGCGCAAACTACTAAGGCGGCAAAGGTGTTATTTTTAAGCCAGAGGATGATTAAAGGTGCGATCGCTACTATCGGGGTTGTTTGTAAAATTACTGCATAGGCAGATAAACTCGGCAGTTTTCCTCATCTATCCTGTATCCAATTTAAATTGGTATCACAAATGTTGAATGCTGATATAAAACTTTACATTTTTATTAAGACTAAGCCTAAAAAGCTGAAATTAGTCAACAAAACATAATCTCCTCAAACCAGTGAACATAACTGATTTTCTGACACATA
>JAHHHF010000110.1 GCA_019359495.1 Goleter apudmare HA4340-LM2 | reverse complement strand
TTAATTATTTCGTTTTTTACGTTGAGTTACCCACGCTCTGGACGTATTTTGATGACGTATCAATTAAATTATCCTAAATCTAGCTAATCCAAGTGTTTTTTCCTCACTTGTGAGAAATGCGGGTTAACTGTGCGCCTGGAGGACTCTACCTGTCAACAAAGGACTTAGCGAAATTTATGTCAGCGTTAGACGATCCTCAGTTTTTGGATCGACGACAAAGAGATCGAATGATCAACAACGGAGATGCTGATAATCTTTTCGGCTTCTGGACGCGCAGTGGTGCTAAGGATGGGCGAAGTTTCATACATAACGGATACCGTGGTGAAGGTGGTGATGCATCCATTGCTTGGGTCATTCGTTTCCCATCTGGTGCTCATGCAGTGTTCACTGCAAACTCGCCAGCTGATGATGCTGATGTAGATGCAACATTGATCGCCGCCTATAATGACGCAAAGATATGAACTGTAGCATTATTGTTACTTTCATAGATACTATATTTTGTGTCTTAATTTAGTTATCTATTCGGGCAAATTTTGTGGCGATCACCTTCTTTATTCATTTATTTTGATCAGGTTTTGCACAATGTTTAATAAATGTATGTTGGATAATTCCTCAAAACTTTCTTTAACTATTATAACTTGCCCATCAAAAGAGCTAGTTACCGATTTAAATGAACGCGAGCAAGAAATTATTTCTGGTTCTGGAGGACGAGATGATGCTTGGACTTTGGGAGTTATAGTTAAAAGCAGCGACAGGCAGAAACCTTGGCTTGCTCCTAATTTTAAGTTTGATTTAGGAAACTTGTAAGGTGGCAATCTGAATGTAATATTAGATTTTGCAAAATAGTAAATAAAGCTTTGCAATATTACAAAGTATTAATTTCCTGAGGTGAACAAAATGCAAAACAAACATAATGTAACTAATTCAAAAAAATTACATAATCCTCAGCTATGGGTAGATATAAATCAACCAGAACAAGCATCTTTATCTGGTGGTACTGGTAACAACCCCATAGCAAACGAACTGACTCATACAATTCAACAAAGTTCTATACCGCCAGGCAGAATAGTTCTTTGGTTTACTAGTTAAATCAACAATTTAAAATTGAAACTTTGTAGAATATGGGTGGAAAAACATGCATGAGCCACAAAAAATTATATCCTCAAAACTTCGGTTAAATTCTTCACTTTGGCAGATTTTGAGCAATACCCAACAGGAAATTATTAAAGGTGGAGTATTTGATGCTTTTACTAAAATAGTTGTTGCACCTGAACCTAATCCGTCTAGAATCGACAAGTCAACACCCCTAATTGCTAAGGCTTTATGCAGCAATTAATGAAGTTAGAGAATAAAAACCATCCAATAACCTATCTTGTATAAGTTTTACCATTTCATACTTTAGGATAAACTTAAGATGAAAAAGCGACAAATAAAGGAAGAACTTTGGCACAAATTAGACGATGACCAAGCTGAAATTATTTCCGGTGGTTTACAGCGACTTCAGGAAGAATTTGCAGTGGAATTATCTATATATTCTAAGCCAAAAGAAATCGTCGTTGTCGGTTCAAAAATTCCCTAATCACACATGTGATTTAGTTGCACTGACATCAATAATAGCCTAGCTATAGATTTGGTTAGTAATTGCGATCGCATAATGATTTCTAAATCTTCAATCCAACAATCATCACCATCTTTTTTAAATGATCAAAAGTTACAAAATTTAGTGATGGATTTAAACGAAGAAAAGCAAGAAACAATATCTGGTGGTAATGACACAAAAAGATACGCAAAAGTCTTTAATTGGGATGTAAATAACTCCAGTTATCGAACTAGATGAGGTTAAATTAAGGATTGAGAAAATCTAAATGACTCCCCGGAAGTTGACTTAACTCTTCCGGGGTTCCTGTTAGCTTAATTTCGCCTTTATCCAACAATACAATCCAATCGGCGCGTTGAATGACTCTCGGACGATGGCTAATCATAATTGTAGTTTTACCTTGACGATGGGCTAGTAATTTATCGAGTACCTCAGCTTCTGTCACAGGGTCAAGTGCGCCTGTGGATTCATCTAAAATTAACAAGGGTGGATCTGTAACAATTGCCCGTGCGATCGCTAATCTTTGCCGTTGTCCTCCTGAAAGATTTGCGCCAAACTCACCCAATACAGTCTGATATTTGTCGGGTAGTTCGCTGATAAAATCGTCAGCACAGGCAATCTCGCAAGCATTGACCACTTGTTCTAAAGTGACATGCGGGTAACTAAAGCGGAAATTATCGATAATTGAGCGACTCCAAAAGTGCGCTTCTTGGGGTACAAGCACAACTTGCTGACGCAGACATTCTAGGGATATATCAGATTGGTTGTACTTACCAAAGCGAATATTGCCAGATTGCAGTGTGTAAAGACTGGCAATCAATTTTGCTACGGTACTTTTACCACAACCAGATTTACCAATTAGTACCGTAACTTTCCCACCGGGGATAATCAGAGAGAAATCTTGCAGCAAGTCTACTCGACCAGCATGATGAAAGCTCAGATGTTGACAAATAATATCGCCATCCGGAGTAATTTTGACCCAATCTTGAGGGGCATTATTGCCATTTTCTGGTGTAGCGTCAATGATATCATTAAGGCGTTGGCTGGCAGTTTGGGCACGGGCAAAATCGTCAACAAAGTTGATCATCGTACTAATCAAAGCTGTAAAGTTACGGTTCAAGCCGTTAAATGCCAACAGTTGACCGATGGTAAGTTCTTTGCGGATGACCAAGATACCACCAAAGCAGAGTATGGCAAGAGAACCCAACCCCGATACCAAGGTAGAGAACACACCATTGACAATCCCAATCTGCAATAATCGGAAAGTGACATTTGCCAAGCGTCCAAAACGGCTTTGGAGTTCTTCCCAAGCTTGAGGTGAAGCGTTAGTGGTTTTGAGTGTTAAAGCACCTTTGAAAGTCTCAACTAATAGTCCTTGGTTTTCTGTATCAGTAACTAAGACATCGTGGGTTTTCTGTTGCAAAGCAGGCAAGAAAACTATGGTAGATAGACTCATGAAGAAAGCTACAGCGATCGCAGCAATAGTCAACTGCCAACTATAAACCAGCATTAATCCCAAAGATACCAAAGCGATAAATAACTCACTAGGCAGAGTAGTTACGACCTGAGAAACTAGTAAATTAATTTCTCGAATGTCCCGCAGACGGCTCACAACTTCGCCACTGCGGTGAGATTCATAGTAGCTCAAGGGGAGTCGCAAAATCGCCCTGCCAAATTCCAATGCCAATCCTAATTCCAAACGTTGAGCAAAATGAGCTACTAAATGTGCTTGAATCAAACTTAACAAGCCGCTAAAAAAAATTGTTGCGGTAGTAGCGATCGCCACTGTCACTAAAAGTTCTACATCTGCCCTTACTAAAACATCATCGGTGAGGATTTGAATTAGTAGTGGAAACGCCAAAGAAAGTAAGCCAATCACCAAATTGAGCGGTAGAACTTCTGCAACTAAACCCCGGTAATGCCAAACACGACTCAGAAAACGTCTAAAACCAACAATCTGGTCATTTTGCTGTTCCCAGAAACGACTTTCATCTGGGACAAGCAGCAGCATGACACCATTCATCCATGACTCTGTCAGCGCCTCACGGGTAAGATAACGTACTCCTACTCCTGGATCGGCAACTACGTATTTTTTGCCTTTGCATCCGTACAGCACAACCCAGTGATACCCTTTCCAGTGGATAATCGCTGGTAAAGGAGCTTCTTGGAGGTGATCGATTAACTCAGGTGTAGCTTTCACAGAACGGGCATTAAAGCCCAGATTTTCTGCCCCGCGACGTAACCCCAAAAGTGTTGTTCCTAACTGTCCAGTACCAACTGCCTCACGGACACGAGGGATCGCAAGTGTACGTCCATAGGATTTAGCTACCGTAGCGAGACAGGCTGCGCCACAGTCTTCTTCACTATGCTGGAGAACAATTGGATATTTCATGAAAATTTTGAAAGTTTAGGAACTTCGGGCGGCTTCTTCTACACTCCAAAAAATAGATTGCGTAACAATTACACCTACTTTTGTGGCTTCAACCATTGTAGTATTTACCGAAGCGATCGCATTTTCTGAGCGACTTAATTTATTAGTTATTTAGCACTTTTGTAAATATTTTGTACCTCACAAATCCATCAGCAGTCTTGCCTTGCGTAACATAAACACTAGTACTGTTTCTTGACGGGATATGATGTCTACTCTCCCATCCATACCCGATTGAATAGTACACTTGCGACTCCCGTCCGATAATTTCATACCTTCAGGTTGAATAGTAACTTCGTAAGTAGCTCTGTTTGCAGTTGTGCTACTGGCATCTGCGGAAGATATCGCATCTGGAGAAATTTCTTTGACTACCCCTGAAAGAGTACCGTAGTCAGTATAAGAACAACCAGCAACTTGCATTTCTACTCTTTGATCTATCTGAATTTGCGGAATTTCCTCAGATGCTACCAAAGCTTTAATTACCAAAGGTGAATCACTGGGAGCAATTTTGGCAATGACATCACCAGAGCCTAGCAATTGTTGAGGGTTACGCAGATTGAGTTCCTGGATAGTTCCAGAGGCAGAAGCACGAATAGTAGTATCAGTAATTTCCTTATTAACCTGCTGAAGTTCTTGTGTATTGCTGCTTAATTGCTTTTGAATTTCAAATTTTTGGTGTATGAGTTGCGCTCTTTGTTGGTTTAACCTTGCCAAGTTGATTTTGCCTGTAGCAGTTTCTGCGGCAATTTTCTCTTTTGAGATCACCACGTTCGCATTACTGGGAGTAAGAGCAACTAATGCTACTTGTTGTCTAGCTTTGGCAGCTTCTATCGCTTGTTGTTGTTGCCCAACTGCTTGTCGATACTCTTCCACAGTCGCTTTTTGTGATTCTAGGAGTTGTTCTTGCTGTTCAACTGCTAGCTGTGCTTCTTGGAATTGATCTATGGAAATCGATCCGGATTGGGCTAGGGGTTGATATCTATCTCGCCTTGCTTTTGCTGCCTTGAAAGCAGCCTCACTAGACTTCAAATTTGCGAAAGCTGATTTCAACTTTAACTGTGTTTTTTGCCATTCCTTTTGGGTGTGTTGTAAATTGGCTGCTGCTTCTGTTGCTTGAGCAATCGAGCTAATTTGCTGATCTTTTAGCTCCCTTTGGTTGCGGCTAAGTTCTGCTTGCACGGAAGTGATATCATGATTAATGCGATCGCTTTCTGCGGCTACCTGTGCATCTAAAGCGCGAATTTGAGCATCAAGTTGAGATAGTTGCAGTTTGGCTTGTTGTATATTTGTGAGCAGTTGCTTTTTTTGGGTTTGGAGGCGGGAATCGTCAATTGTAGCGATGACATCCCCTTGTCTAAGCACTTGGTTAGCCTGCACAGCAATACTTTTAATAGTTCCTGCTGTTGCTGCTTGTACTAAGCGCAACTCTCCAGTCGGGCGAATTGTCGCTGGAGCTTTAATAACCACCTTATACTTAAGGATGGCTGCAAGAATAATCACAGTACCAAAAATCCCTAGGAGCACAACTCCGCCAACAGTAGCCCAAGGACTAATGGGGGGTAAAAACTCATTTGGTGTCACAGGATGGAGCCAGAAGTTGGGATTATTCTTATGCTCAGTTTTTGGTTCAGGAAGGCGCTGCATAATGGAGTATACAAAATTTGCGATCGCTGTGTTGAAAAATTTTTCTCTAGGATAAATCTTGCTCCTTGACTTTTTACAAATGACAAACAACCATCAATTAAGATTCACTTTCCAATTTGTCAGATCACCCAAAGAGCGATCGCGGTAATGTCGATAAGGCTCTGGGTTACTTTTAATTTTCACATAAAAACTATGAAAGCACGCATGACAATTCTTTTAATTACCTTAGTTTTTCCAGGTTTGGCAGTAGTGGGAGTATCGCTTTATTGGTTTAACCTGGACTATACAGCACTAATAAAAGCTGAAAAGCATCTAGAAACCCAAGTAGAGCTAAAAAACTTGAACGCCAGACAATTAGAGTTTGCCTATCATCGGACTTTAGCTCATCGCCTCAACGTATTCGCTGATGGCACTTGGGGGTTATTGGGTGGTGTCATCACAGCGCTAGGTATAAATGGATTAGTGACAGTTAAAAATAATAAGGCATGAAACAATAACTTTTGCCTCTTAACCCTGTACAAATGACAAACAACTTTTCTAAATCAGCCAAAGAGCGATCGTGGTAATGTCCATAATGCTCTGGGTTACTTTTAATTTTCATATTTTACTATTAACGTCTAGTTGTTTTGCGACTTGCAGGTGGTTATTTGCTGTATAATTGCTTCATATTCTAACATCAGCATCTAGTTGTTTTTTGGTAACTGATATTTGGTGAATCAAGTGGAAAGAAGTAGCTAAATGTCAATAGTTAAGTGATGGTTTTTACTGAAACTTTATCCAATATTTCTAGCCTGTAAAAAATAAGTTAAGCTTGTTGTAATTATGCTGAAACATATTGACTTTTCTCTTCAATTAGTAGGAATATAATCAAATACCATTAAATCTTCCCGCAATCTCATAAATTATTTGTGTAAGTCGCAATGATTCAATTAAGGCTGAAAAAATCGCTTAATTAATTATTTTTATTGTAATATTTTTCAAACATTTTGGAACCCCGAAATTGTCCAAAATCAAATGCTTGCTTGTTCTTGAATTTAGGACATAACTAATAGCTTTTGATCAAAAACTTTCCCTCGATATCGTGATTAACTGTGATATTAAGAAAGTAACATTAACATCATACAACTGCTTCAATATTATCGATAGTGCTACCATAAGATTAGTCAAAATGATGATTCCAAAGACAGAATTACTGAATATTCCTATTACTTGTTTGCCTTTGGATGAGCAAATAATGTTAATTGGATGCTGGGCAAAAATGAGGGCTAGTAGAGTCGTTTGTTTAGCCAACGTTCATATGATAATGGAGGCTTATCGGAGTCCTTCATTTAAAAAAAATTTACAAAAAGCAGATTTGGTAACTCCTGACGGGAAACCTTTGGTACTAATGTTACGTGGATTGGGGATTTTGCATCAAAATCAAGTTGCAGGAATGGATGTTTTCCTGAGTTTGTGTGCGTTAGCTGAAACTATGGGAACACCAGTTTATTTTCTTGGATCTACTCAAGAGATTTTAGACAAAATGAAACTAAAACTAGACCAAGAATATCCAATATTAAAAGTAGCAGGGATGAAAGCTATTCCCTATATGACAATTGATCAAATTGAAAAAACTCATAATATAGAGTTAATCAAAGAAATTAATCAAAGTGATGCAGGGGTTATCTTTGTTTGTTTGGGATGTCCTAAACAAGAAATTTGGATGTCTCACTATCAAGGACTAATTAAAGGGGTCATGATTGGTATAGGTGCAGTTTTTTCTATGTATGCAGGAGATACTCCACGCGCTCCCTATTGGATTCAACAGTTGTATTTGGAATGGTTATACCGTCTCTTGCAAGAACCACGCCGTCTTTGGCGACGTTATGGAGAAACAATTCCTCCTTTTATCTATTTAGCTCTTAAACAAGTACTTAGTTATTACAAAGAGAAATTTAAACAAGCTCGTAAAAAATTATCAGAAAACAATTTCTTGATAGATATTAGTCAACTAGATAATTCCCCCAGTAAGATTGGCGAAATTCTTTTGAAACAGGGGGTATTAAACGCAGAAGATTTAGAAAAATCATTACAAGAACAGAAACAATTTCCCAACATGAAACTGGGAGAGATTTTGATTAAAAACAATTTTATTTCTTTACCTCAGCTTAAGTACTATTTAAAAAATCAGCACATTAAACTAGGAGAAATTTTGGTTGAGAAAAAAATAATTAAGATTTCAACTATACAAAAAGCTTTGTTCATTCAAGAATTAAAGAAATCAAAAAAAATAGGAGAAATTTTGGTTGAGATTAACGTCTTGAGTTATGAACAAGTGAAAGTTGCCATTATGGAACAATATTTGAGAAGAAAAGGACTATGGCTACAAGTATCAGACAAAATTGATGTTCAGTCTAATGGTAAGGTTTTCTAACGGGTCAACTTGATTTTCTGAGTAGCATTACTTAATTTAATGAATTAACAGCAACAAATATGGCAATTAGTGACGACGTTATTCTTGGTGATAATGTAAATATTTTTCATCCAGACTTGGTTAATCTTTATGGTTGCAAAATAGGTAATGATACTAAAATTGGTACTTTTGTTGAGATACAAAAGAATGTCATTGTAGGAGAAAGATGTAAAATTTCTTCCCATAGTTTTCTATGTGATGGAGTAACTCTGGAAGATGAGGTGTTTATAGGTCATGGGGTGATGTTTACCAATGATCTCTATCCCCGTGCAACTAACGAAGATGGTAGGTTGCAAACCGAAGATGATTGGAATGCAGTTCAAATCATAGTCAAACAAGGTGCTTCTATTGGTAGTAATGCCACTATTCTTCCAGGAATTACTATTGGTAAACGAGCGATTGTTGGAGCAGGTGCTGTAGTAATTAGTAATGTTTCTGACTATGCTATTGTCGCCGGAGTTCCGGCTCGTGTAATTAGAGATGTTCGTTCTCATAGTTCAAAAGTATAAGCATTTTGATAGATATCTAGGAAATAGAAAATCAATGGAAAATAAAATTAATATTGGTGTAATTGGTTACGGTTATTGGGGTCCTAACTTAGTTCGTAATTTTATGGAATCACCAAGAGCTAAAGTTAGCATGGTGAGTGATTTTAAAACAGAATTATTGTTAAAAGCAAAAACTAGATATCCAGCCATTGAAGTAACTACAGATTGTCAAGACTTATTTACTAACCCCAATATTGATGCGATCGCGATCGCAACTCCTGTATCTACACACTTTGACTTAGCGCTGGCGGCATTAAAAGCAGGTAAGCATGTTTTAGTAGAGAAACCGATGACGGTTACAACCGACCAAGCACTGAGGTTGATTGAAGAGGCAGAAAAACGTAATTTAGTTTTAATGGTCGATCACACCTTTGTCTATACTGGTGCGGTTCAGAAAATGCGAGATTTAGTAGTCACTAAAGAACTGGGTGATATTTACTATTACGATTCAGTGCGGGTCAATTTAGGGTTATTTCAACATGATGTCAACGTCCTTTGGGATTTAGCTGTTCATGATTTATCGATAATGAACTATGTCTTACAAGAACAGCCGTATGCTGTCTCCGCGACTGGGATTAGCCATGTTCCTGGAGAACCAGAAAATCTTGCCTATTTAACTTTATTTTTTAATAACAACCTGATCGCTCATATTAATGTTAACTGGTTAGCGCCCGTCAAAGTACGTCGGACTCTGATTGGTGGTAGCAAAAAAATGATTCTCTTTGATGACTTAGAACCTAGTGAAAAGGTAAAAATATACGATAAAGGCATTACTTTAAACGGCAATCAGAATAGTAATACTGACAAGGTTTATCAGATGCTTATCGGTTATCGGACAGGAGATATGTGGTCTCCTAAATTAGAAATGAATGAGGCATTGCGGACGGAAGTAATGCATTTTGTTGAGTGTATAGAACAGGGTAAACGTCCGATTACCGATGGACAGGCAGGATTACACATCGTTAAAATTTTGGAAGCTGCTACCCATTCGATGCAACAGCAAGGTCAATTAGTAAAATTAAATTTAGCAGAGGTGGCAGCATGATTCCATTTGTAGATTTAAGAACCCAGTATTTAAGCATCAAAGACGAAATTGATAATGCTGTGTTAAAGGTGTTAGACAGTACGCAATTTGTTTTGGGCCAAGAAGTGAAAACTTTTGAGGAAGAGTTTGCTGCTTACTGCAATTCAGACTACGCTTTGGGTGTCAATACAGGTACTAGTGCCTTGCATTTAGCATTGCTAGCAGCTGGGATTGGTCTTGGTGATGAAGTTATTACTGTACCTTTCACTTTTGTCGCTACGGTTGCAGCAATTTGTTATGCAGGAGCTACACCAGTCTTTGTCGATATCGATCCAGTGTCTTACACCATTGATGTGACAAAAATAGAACAAGCTATAACCCCCAAAACCAAAGCAATTTTACCAGTGCATTTATATGGTCAACCGGCTGATATGGAGCCAATAATGGAGATTGCTCACCGTCATGGTTTGACCGTAATTGAAGATGCTGCCCAAGCTCATCGTGCTGAGTACAAAGGGCAAAGAATTGGGAGTATTGGGGATATTGGCTGCTTTAGTTTTTATCCTGGCAAAAATTTAGGAGCCTATGGCGAAGGTGGTGCAGTTGTCACCAGTAATCCTGAGTATGCTCGCACGATAAAAATGCTGCGGGATTGGGGACAAGAAGAAAGATATCATCATGTTCTCAAAGGTTACAACTACCGCATGGATGGAATTCAGGGAGCAATTTTGCGGGTGAAGTTACGTTATTTAGACCAATGGACGGAAGCACGCAGAACTCATGCAGCACATTACGATCAGTTGTTGGCAGATTCGAGAGTGAAAACACCGACAGTCATGCCTTACAGTCATCATGTGTATCATGTTTATGTAGTGCGAACTACGCAACGAGAGATGCTACAGGTAAAACTAAATGAGCAAGGCATCCAAACCGGCATTCATTATCCAATCCCAGTACATATGCAACCAGCTTACTCTGATTTAGGTTATAAACTAGGCGATTTTCCTAATTCAGAATTAGTAGCCAACGAAGTACTCTCGCTGCCAATGTATGCAGAACTTTTTTCCCAGCAAGTAGAAATAGTTAGCACTGCTGTATGTGAGAGTATCTAAATGTCTAATTCAGTTGTAAGTAGAATAGTTAAAGCCGTACATGGCTCTCACGAATTAAAGCCAGATTCGGAATATGAAATAGGATTAGCAGAGCATCTACGTCAGCAGTATAGCAATGAAGGTTTAATCGAATTGTACTCGCGCTTTGCTATTGGGGATGGCAAGTTTGATGCAATGATGCGAAGAGTAATTTGGCGTGCAGTAACCCGTAAATTTGGAAATGGTATCAATATTAACAGTGGCATAGGTTTTAAACATTTAGAAACATTTGAAATTGGAAACCAAGTTTTCATCGGTTCCCAAAGCTATCTTCAAGGAAGATTTGATGGCAGGTTTGTTATCGGCAATCATGTTTGGATTGGACCACAAAGCTACTTTGATGCTCGTGACTTAATTATTGAAGATTATGTAGGGTGGGGACCAGGAGCAAAAGTTTTGGGCTCTAGCCATACGGGAACTCCTATCGATATTCCCATTATTCAAACAGATCTAGAAATTAAACCAGTAAAAGTCGAAGCTGGAGCAGATATTGGCATGAATGCTGTGATTCTTCCTGGAATCACGATTGGTAAGGGCAGTATTGTGGGAGCTGGAGCAGTAGTAACCAAAGATGTACCACCATTTGCCATAGTGGCTGGTGTTCCTGCTCAATTTTTACGCTGGCGAGAAAAAGATCAAACATCAGACATATCAGAAAATAAAGACTATGCAAAATAAACGAGTTTTAATTACAGGTGGTGCGGGTTTAGTTGGTTCTCACATTGCAGATTTACTGGTAAAAGAGGAAGTTGCGGAGATTATTGTTTTAGATAACTTTACTCGCGGACGAAGAGAAAACCTAGCTTGGGCAGAAGCTAATGGATCATTAGTAACGGTAGAGGGAGATATTCGCGATCGCCAACTTCTAGCTGATATCATGCAGGGTGTTGATTTTGTCTTTCATCAAGCTGCAATTCGGATTACCCAATGTGCTCAAGAACCACGTTTGGCACTAGAAGTTTTAGCGGATGGTACTTTTAACGTCTTGGAAGCAGCAGTCAACGCCAAGGTCAAAAAAGTAGTTGCAGCTTCTTCTGCTTCTATTTACGGCATGGCGGAAGATTTTCCAACTACGGAATCTCATCATCCATATAACAATCGTACTTTCTACGGTGCTGCTAAAACTTTTAACGAAGGAATGTTGCGTAGTTTCTACGATATGTATGGGTTGGACTATGTAGCTCTACGCTACTTTAATGTTTATGGTCCACGCATGGATATTTACGGCGTGTATACTGAAGTGCTAATTCGTTGGATGGAACGCATTATTGCAGGTGAGCCACCACTAATTTTTGGCGACGGCAAGCAAACAATGGATTTTGTTTACATTGAAGATATCGCCAAAGCTAATATCTTGGCAGCTAAAGCTGATGTAACAGACGAAGTTTTCAATGTTGCGAGTGGAACAGAAACCAGCTTAAATGAGCTAGCTTTGAGTTTAGCGAAGGTAATGAAATCTGATCTCAAACCAGAATATGGTCCAGAACGCAAAGTCAATCCCGTACAAAGGCGAATTGCAGACATCAGTAAAGCCAAAAAATTAATTAATTTTGAAACAAAAGTGTCCTTAGAAGAAGGTTTAGAAAGATTGGTTAGTTGGTGGAGTTCTCAAAAACAGGAGAAAGAAACAAGTAATGTCTGAAAAAATCAACAAAATTCCGATTGCTAAACCCTGGACAGGAGAAGCAGAAGCAGCAGCAGCAAGCCGTCCTATCCTATCTGGGTGGGTTACTCAAGGACCAGAAGTAGAAGCCTTTGAACAAGAGTTTGCCGAACTGGTCGGAGCTAAATATGCCTGTGCGGTATCTAATTGTACTACCGCATTACATTTAGCCTTATTGGCAGCAGGGGTACAAACGGGGGATGAAGTAATTACCGTCAGCCATTCCTATATTGCTACGGCTAACAGTATTCGTTACTGTGGGGCAACACCAGTTTTTGTAGACATTGAACCCCATACATATAATATTAATCCTACTCTAATTGAATCGGTAATTAGCGATCGCACTAGAGCAATCCTTGTTGTCCACCAGATGGGAATGCCCTGTGATCTTAAAGCAATTATCGATATTGCTCGTCAATATAATCTACCAGTAATTGAAGATGCAGCTTGTGCGATCGGCAGTGAGATTCTTTGGGATGGACAGTGGGAGAAAATTGGTAAGCCCCACGGGGATATTGCCTGCTTTTCCTTTCACCCCCGTAAGGTAATTACTACTGGTGACGGTGGCATGATTACTACCAATAACCCTGAATGGGATCAGCAATTTCGCCTCTGGCGACAACACGGTATGAGCGTTCCCGATACCGTGCGTCACGGTGCTAAACAAGTTATCTTCGAGTCCTACCCAATGTTGGGCTATAACTACCGCATGACCGACATTCAAGCAGCAGTAGGGCGAGAGCAACTGAAAAGATTACCAGAAATTATCGAACGCCGACGTTTTTTGGCAGAGCGATATCAGCAAATGTTGGCAGATGTACCTGGATTAAAATTACCGACAGAGCCAGCTTGGGCAAAGAGTAACTGGCAAAGCTTTTGTGTTCGCTTACCAGAGGGAATCGACCAATTGCAAGTAATGCAAGCAATGCTAGATGCTGGAGTGTCAACGCGACGGGGAATAATGTGCGCTCATCGTGAACCAGCTTACAGTCATGAAAAGTGGTCTTGTGGAATTGAACAAAAAGATTGTGGCTGTCAAAAGGAAAGTTGCGATCAATTGCGTGAGAGTGAACAAGCGCAACAGGAGTGCATTCTGTTACCTCTTTTCCACCAAATGACTGAGAAAGACCAAGATTATATCAGTAGGATTTTTGAAACTAATATAAGGAAATTATGACCAAAGCCAGTAACACATTTTTCGGAAGTAAATTTACTATCTTCTTGACTTAATGACTGTAAGATCCTTCTCTTTTTTCCGTTGGTACTAGGAAAGTCCAAGAAATAAGATAATCGATCCTATACTGTTTTTGTATAAATCAGGACTTACGCACTAACTACATATTTCTGTCATTGCGACGTAAGGAAGCAATCTCAAAGCCCTGATTTCTCATGGCGATTGCGTAGTCCTATAAATATCAACAAAGTAATAACGAATACTCATGCCATAGGAAAAATTATATGAATAATATTAAAATAAATGCTCAAGATAATCATAAGGATTTGCAATCAAAAACATTCAAATTCAAACAAATAATTAAAGAATTTTTGCCACCCGTATTAATAAAATTTTATCGAAAAATAAATCATTCTCAACCCTTTATAGATGAAAGTTATTTCCAAGAAGGAAAAGAGCAAAATCCTGATTATTACGATAAAATGTTTATAACCAACGAAAACGAACTGTGGAGTAAGCACTACACAGAATCATATTACTATCCCCTATGGACTATCTTAACTGATCGTATTATGAGGGATGGGAAAACATTTTCTGTGCTAGATATAGGTTGTGGTCCTGGGCAATTACCGCTTCTTCTTTATGACCAGGGACTTACTCGTTATCTAGGCTTTGACTTCAGTCAACAAGCTATTAACTACGCCAAAAAGATGTGTCCGAAGTTTGATTTTTTAGTGGCGGATGCTTTTCAAACAGATTTGTATGATGTATATGACTATGATACAGTTATTTGCACTGAATTTCTCGAGCATGTTGAAAATGATTGCAAAATAATTTGTAAAATTCCTTCTGGAAAACACTTTTACGGTACTGTTCCCAATTTTAGTTGTGATTCACATGTAAGGTTTTTTAAAAATATTGAAGAAGTAAAACAAAGATATGAAATTTATTTTCATTCTTTTAAGGTACATGTTCATCTTGCGAGTACAAACGGCATATTTTTTTTTGTTCTGGAAGGAATAAAAAAATAAATCCTTACTCAGACTTTAATCAGTTAATTATTGAAAACTTGCATATGAAAAAAATTTCTGATGATTTACTAAGTCTTTGGGAAGAAAAAGGTACTTGTCTTGTGATTATCAGGGGTAGTGCTACAGTTGGACACACTTTAGTTGCGAGTATTTTAGACAATAATGGTTTAACTTTGAGAGGGGTGACCATGAACTACCAATGGCAACAGTCAGTGAACGGCAGTTGGAGCGATATTGTTGGAGAAACAACCCAGTCACTAACATTAACAAATTCTTTACTAGAACAGCAGGTGCGGATGTTGGCAAGCTGCATCGGTTCATTGGGTACCAGCAAATACATTGCTAGTCCGGGGGTGAGTGTCACGGCTCAAAATGCGATCGTCCTGGAAAATCAAAAGGCTGGGACAACCGCTTGGAAAATCACAAACCCGGCTATGAATAATGAGATTGCTGGCTATGGGGATGCAACCAGTATCAACAAAGGACAAGCCTTAAACCTGAAGATTTCCCTGGCTCAAGCCGGACAATACAACCTCGATGTCTATCGCTTGGGGTACTATAGTGGCACGGGAGGTAGGCTGATAGCCAGTGTGACGGGGCTCAATGGGGTGACTCAAGTAAGTCCTACCATAACAAATGCCATTACCAATCTAGTTGAGTACAAATGGAATACCTCCTATACTCTGCAAACTGGCACAGAATGGACTACTGGTCTCTATCTGGTAAAGTTAACTGAAAGCAGAACGGGCAAGCAAAATTACATCCAGTTTGTGTTGCGGGATGATAATCGCCCGGCAGACTTGGGCTTCCAGGATGCCATTAACACGGCCGTAGCTTACAACAATATTGGTGGCTACAGCGTCTATGACTTCAACAGTAATGGTGGCACACGCGCTTACCAAGTATCTTTTGATCGACCCTTCCAATATGGTTCTGATTTTGGTTCAGAACAGTTCAACAATATGTTGACCTGGGAGTACAACATGACGCGCTGGCTGGAATCCCAAGGCTATGATGTCTCCTATTACACCAACTTAGATGTGAATACCAATCCCTGGCAATTGTATTCCCAGAAAATATTTCTCTCGGTAGGTCATGATGAGTACTGGTCGATGGATCAGCGCAATAACGTCCAACAAGCCAGAGACAATGGTATTAACCTAGCCTTCTTCTCAGCTAACACTGCCTATTGGCAAGTTCGGTTCGATCCTTGCAGTAGCGGACAAGCGAATCGCGTGATAACCATCTATAAAGATACTTCAGGGATCGGCACTGGCGCGTCACTCGATCCCATTGCTTCAACAAACCCTACTGCAGCCACCACACTTTTTCGGAATCCAGAAGTCAATCGACCAGAAAACGAATTGTTGGGAGTTGGATATGTTGGAGATTGGGGGGCTGGTAATGTTTTCAAGGGTTTTGATTATGTAGTCAGCAATGCCTCCGATCCTTACTATGCCCATACTGGACTTAAAAATGGAGATAAACTTACGGGTTTAGTGGGCTATGAGTGGGATGGATTGCTAAACAACAACTTTGTCCCAGAAGGACTGGTTGTATTATCGCAATCGCCTGTAAAATTCCAAGGATTACTACCACAAGTGCCTCCAGGAACCAATACAGCGATCTCCAATGCCGTGCGTTACACATCTGCCAGTGGAGCCAAAGTCTTTTCCATCGGCTCCATTCAGTGGGTATGGGGCTTAGATAGCAACTGGGTTATGAATCCTCCTGTGGAAAGCAGTTGGCTGAGAAAAGTGAAAAGTTGGCTGAGAAAAATGAAAAGCCTTTGGATAGATAGATCAAGGATTACAAGTCCTCGTGTTGATTCTCGCGCTCAGCAAATCGCAGTTAATGTGTTTGCTGATATGGGAGCTAAACCTCAAACCCCATCTACTCATATTTTATATGAATGTACGGAGAAAAAAGCATGACTCTAAGAAGTATGGCAAAGCAATTAGTAGAACAACTGACCGGTACTCATATATATCGTTCAGTACCTCACGGTGTCGATCCAATTCGAGACATCGCCAAATCCTTGCGAAGGTATCGCGCTGACATTATTTTTGACATAGGCGCAAATGTGGGGGAGTCCTCAAAGCTCTATTTGGACAAGTTCCCAAATTCTCACATTTATTGCTTTGAGCCAGTGAGTGTTACATTTCGTCAGCTTCAAAATAATTTAAAAGGTAATAAGCATGTTGATTGTTACCAACTAGCTTTTGGTTCTGCAAAGGGCAGGGGCAAGATGGTTCTCCAAGGTGGCTACTCTGATATGTTCTTTCTATTAAATCAGTCGAAGGAGTCAGCCATAAACAGTAATGTGCTGACTGAATCAGTAGATGTTGTCACATTGGATGAATTCTGTTATGCAAAGGAAATCGATCGCATCAGTTACCTCAAAATTGATACAGAGGGAGGAGATCTCGAAGTTTTGAAAGTTGCTGTGAATATGTTAACGGAACAGAGGATAGACTGCGTGCAAGTGGAAGCTGGTATGAACCCTAATAATAACCGGCATGTGCCACTTGAATTTCTGAAGAAATTTCTTGAGTCTCATAAGTATTTTCTCTTCGGAATCTACGAACAAATGAGTGAAGACTGGGCTAAAGGAGAGCCTCATTTGCGGTGGACAAATCTCCTATTCATTTCTCAGCACATGATAGAGATAAATAGGAGATTACTAAACTAATCATTCTTGCAGTATTCCAGGAGCAATATTATTATGTCTCTTATATCTATTGTAATACCTGCTTACAAGCGCGGTCTCGTAATTGAGAAAGCTATACGAAGTATCTTGGGGCAAACCCATCAAGACTTTGAGATTCTTGTTGTTGATGATGGTTCTAGAGATGATACAGAATCAGTCGTTGCGTCCCTTTCTAAAGAAGAATCCAGGATTCATTACTTCTGTCATGACACTAATCGAGGCGCTCAGGCTGCTCGAAACACAGGTGCTAAGGCAGCCCAGGGAGAATGGATTGCTTTCTTAGATTCAGATGACTATTTTACGCCAAATAGTCTGGAAGTGCGAATATTGGTTGCTCAAAGTCAAGGGGTGAAAGTTGTACATTCCGAATGCGAAGTTTTAAGAAAAGATAAAAGCATGACTGCTTATGGAGTTTCACCATTGAATGGCTACGTCTATCGAGATATGTTGATTGATCCTGGACCATTATTCTCGGGACTTTTAATTGCAAAGGAAGCACTTGAAAAAGTCGGTTATTTAGATGAACAAATTATTTCTTATCAAGATTGGGATACGGCCATCCGATTGGCAAAATATTATCCTTTTGGTTTTGTAGCAGAGCCTACATTTATCTATGATTGTCGTGGTGATGACACCATGTCTAAAAGCGTGGTGCTTGACATCGAAGGTTACAGGCAAGTATTCAATAAGCATTTTTTTGAAATTGTCAAGCAGGTAGGTCCACGCAATGTGGCTCACCATTACAGGGCAATCGCAGATCGTTATCAATTGGCTGGCGACCAGAATTCTGCCCGACATTATCGGATGATATCTCTTTTATGGTGGCCTTTTCGTTTCAAAACTATTTATCGCAAGATTCGACAACTTATCTACACTACATAAGAAATATATATGGACATCGTTACAAGTTGCCCAATACAACTTAACCGTCAGGAGCTTTTGGACATCTGGCGACGCTGTCTCACTGGCGATCACTTTACAGACCCACACGAAGGAATCTTCGACGAGCTTGGCAGATACTTTGAGTTGTCTCCAGAGAAGGTTCGCTGGATATGCAAAAACTCCGCAGAGATTGTCAACGAGGAGTGGCTTAAGACGGGTCAATCGACACCTGACGATATCTACCGCTTCTATCAAGCTCAGACATACTGGCTCTTTGGCACGCTGAGGCATCATGCCGACCAAGCACAGCCCCATATTGCACACGCTGCTGTCGAGATTGCACACACCTTCCAGAATTTTCCCACTGGGCATCACCTCGATTTCGGCTGTGGTGCTGGAACTGCCAGCCTATTTTTCAATGCTCTCGGGTGGCAGACTGATCTGGCTGATGTTTCGAAGACGGCTATAAACTTCGTGCGTTGGCGGTTTGAACAGCGAGGAATACAAAGTACGTTTTACAATTTTGAAACCGACCAACTTCTGCCAAATACATACGACCTGATCACTGGATTCGATGTTATGGTTCATGTTGCCGATATTCCTACAGTTCTGCACCGACTACATCAGAGTCTCAAACCTGGCGGGTATCTGGTGTTCAACGTTGTTAGTCGGAATCCGTCTTCTCCAACTACGTCTCAGTGGCATCTCTACACTGCTCACTATCCGGTGATACGTCATGTCCGGCAGACCGGTTTCCGTCGCCTACCAAACATTCTATCCTACTACTGCTATCAGAAAATTGATCGTTCACCACTCAATGCATCTGCTGTGGGTAGTGTTGATCGTATAATACACAATAGATTCGAGAGTGGAGTCCGTAACTACGTCCGCAATCACGCCCGAAAACTATTGCTCCCGTATAAAGAAGAGATCAACAAGATTCGTACATGGCTTTCACGCTAAGTAGGCTTCTGTGAAGGGGAAGCTTACAACGATGCATAAGTGAATTTTGGTTTCACAAAACATTGTTATTGATGAATTTTTTATTGATTTTAGACCATTCTAAAAGATTAGAATGTGTATCGAGTTGTTGCCCCAAAAAACATGGATATTTGCAAAAGTCCAGGCTATATGGTTCAGCTAGATTCTCTAAGAGCACTAGCTTTGTTTGGTGTCATGATTGAGCATTTTTTACCAGAAAGTATTTATGGTTCTTTTCTATCTTCTTGGAAACCAGCCTTCCCTTTAGAATGGGGATCGGGAGTTACACTCTTTTTTGTTCTTAGTGGTTTTTTGATTACTGGTATTCTTTTACGATGCCGAAATATCAGCCCAACGAAGCAAAGCATCGGATTTACGATTCAGAGATTTTATATACGACGTTTTCTCCGAATTTTTCCAATTTACTACCTTACTCTTGCCGTTGCCGTGATTATATTTGAGAAGGTAAGAAGTGACTTTTTTTGGCACTTAACTTATACAACTAATGTCATGGTTTTTGTCCAAGGATTTGATGAATATGCGACCCATTTTTGGACATTGGCAATGGAAGAACAATTTTATCTAGTTTGGCCTTTGGTGATACTTTTACTGCCTGAAAAACAGATTCTAAAAGCTATTCTTATAACAATTAGTCTGTCACCTTTATTCAGATTTATAGGCTATTACGGTTTTGGTTTAACTCCAATTCAAATTGGGGTCTTTCCTCTTGCATCTTTAGATGCTCTTGGATTTGGTGCATTGTTGGCATTTTACACACACAATCATGCTCAATTCAAGTACACCAAACGAAATTTATGTAAGTTTGGTCTGTGGATTTGCTTACCGTTACTAATTTTTTTTACAATTGTTTCCTTCGCTTTCCAAGGAACAATTCTGCTTAATACTTTAATTAAACCAACTATTTTAGCTATCTTTTTCGTCTGGTTAGTCAATGGAGCTGCGAGAGGCTTTAATGGTCTTTCAGGAAGGCTTTTGGAACTCAAGCCTTTAGTATTCATCGGTAAAATTAGTTACGGAATCTATATTTATCATAATTTCATGAATCCTATCTATGGCATACTCTCTTGGCATTTAAATCTTCCTGATTCGATTCCTCTGTTGTTGGTAATTATTTTAAAGTTTATGGCTTCATTCGCTATTGCCATTCCCTCTTGGGTTTTCATTGAAAAGCCGATTAATAACTTGAAAAAGCATTTTAATTATGAAAAAGCCTAATCTAAAAATAAATGGATAATCAATCATTTAGATTAATGACTAACGATAACCTCGATATTTGGAGAGAAGAAGGCACTCGAATGATCCCAAAAAATCTCGAGGTTTTCAATAACTTGATCTTAAAAGCTGAAGATTTAGTAAGCCGAAAGCAGTTGGATGCTGCGGCAGCATACTTACAGATTGCAGCAGCCCATGCAGTTGTCAACCATTGTGGTTTTTACAGTTGTCCCAGGCTAGAGCATATTCTTCTCAAAATTGGTCAAAGATTCATGTCGAAAAGCGTTTACCCTCGAAAAGGGGCTTCTTCAACTGAAAGAGTTAAGAAAATTTTACACGTTTCTACACACGTCAGTCATATAGGTGGGATTTCCAGATTGCTTCAGCGCTGGATTCAGCAGGATTCTGAGCGATCTCACTCTATTGCCCTAACAAAACAAGGAAGTTTGCAAGTTCCCTCAATCTTACAGGATACAGTGTTAAGAAGGAACGGTAGTATTTATCTACTAGATGAGGGAGTTGATAAAATCACCTCTATTGCAAAACGACTCTATGAATGCTCAGTAGATGTAGATATAGTCATTATACATACATGGGAATTTGATGTTATACCCACTATTGCATTTGCAAATAAAAAAGAATCGCCGCCAATAATATACGTAAATAATGGAGACCATTGGTTTTGGGTTGGAGTAAGTATTAGCGATGTGGTGGCGAATCTTCGTGAGTCTGGTATGCGCTTGTCAGAAGAGCGTAGGGGGATTGAGTCAGAACGAAACATGCTCCTCCCAACAATCTTAGAGCCCCTTCCAAGGACACTTTCTCGTTCGGAGGCAAAACAACTTCTAGGAATTGACCAAGACTGCACTATGCTTCTATCTATAGCTAGAGCAGCTAAGTATAGAACAGTTGGTGATACGAGCTTTGCCGATGCTCATGTTCAGTTACTCAAACATCATAAACAAGCAGTATTAATTGTGATTGGACCAGGTAATAGCGACGAAGATTGGTCCAAAGCTATTAGTCAAGTAGATGGAAGAATTCGAGTTTATGGAGAAACTCAAGATACGACTATATTTTATCAAGCGGCTGACATTTATGTTGACTCTTTCCCTTTCGTTTCAATAACTTCTTTGCTAGAGGCTGGTAGTTTTGGTGTACCTTTAGTAAGCCGCTACCCCTACTCTTCTGATGCCAGCGCAACTCTTGGGGCTGATATGCCAGGTTTGTCTGGAAATCTCATTCGAGTGAGAGATATTGATGAGTACACAGATGTTTTATCTCGCTTGATTGAAGACCAAACTTTCCGATTATCCTTAGGACAAGCTACAAAAAGTAAAATTGAGGCAGTTCATTGGGGAGAAAATTGGCAAAATGTCCTAAATGAAGTCTATCACCAAGCAATTACTTTACCAGCAGTATTACTACCCTTAGCTTCGGTAGATAAGGTATTCTTAAATGAGCCAGATGTTTATTTACCCCTTGTAAATGGCATGGAAATTAACAGGGTTATACAATCCCACTTGCCATACATGCCATTCCGACACCGTCTATTTATGTGGCTAAGTATGGTTAGAAAATATGGTCTTCGTAATAATCCACCCAATACTTTAATCGCCGGGAGATTTAGAGCAAGATTCTACACATTGCGCTCTCGACTGCCGCATTTTTTGAAGTTATTGAGGTTCTCAAAGTTGTAAATGAGATACTCTCGGCTCAAGTTTCGCTTGTATTGTAATTTATTTTTTAATAAAAAAATTATATTAGGACATTGTCTGTATTTATGTTGCAATTTGCATCTAAGCTTTTATACCTTACTAAAGGGCATCACAAGATGCTTGTTGTAATGGTTTTTGTATTTATAATTGTCTCTTTCTTAGAAGTTATTGGAACTGCGATGATTGGGCCATTCATTGCCGTTGCTACTACTCCAGATTTAATTAAAAATAATTATTGGTTGTATCTAATATACAGCCAATTAAACTTTAGCTCTGAACAGTATTTTCTGATATTTTTAGCTATAATAGTGCTAATTGCCTATTATTTAAAATCATTTTTGAGTTTTGAAGCTCAAAAATCAGTGTTTCAATTTGGCTTCACCTTGAAAGGGAATCTATCACATAAGCTGTTAAAAGCTTATCTTGAAGCTCCTTACAGCTTTCATCTACGGATTAATTCTGCATCAATAATTCAAAATATTACTAATACCACAGATAACGTTTGCCTTGGCGTAGTGATGCCTCTTCTAACAGCTATCTCTAATTTTGCTATTGTTTTAGCCTTAACTCTACTTTTAATTAAGGCTAGTGCCATAGCACTGTTTATGATTGTTTTACTATTGCCTGTTGTCTTTGGGCTAGTCAAGTCACTGAAAAGTCGTTTGGCGTTCTGGAGCAAGGAAGGATGGGGATCTGAGGAAGAGATGATTCGTATTGTACATCATGCTTTAGGAAGCTTGAAAGAAACCCGTGTGATTGGTTGCGAATATTATTTCGATCACCAAATGGAGCAACAGACTAAGAGGTTCGCCGAAAATATATCATTGAATCGAAGTTATGGTAATCTTCCACGCTTTGTGATTGAAGCCTTTATGATTACCTTTTTAGTGATTTTTACACTTTTGTATATTAATCTAAATCGAGGGCAAGGACAAAATCTGTCAGCCATTTTAGGGATCTTTGCCCTTGCCTCAATTCGTCTTCTTCCCGCAGTAAGTAACTTAGTAGGAGCAATTAACGTATTTAGATCAAATACTTTTGGCGTTGATAAATTATTCTTTGACTTTCAAGAGATAGAAAAACTAAAAAATCTACCTACTGCTAGTATTAATCATCTCCCAAAAAACTTGTCACTTGGTTCTGATGCATTGCCCTTTTCATTGAAGAAGCAGATAGTTCTCAGCCAAGTTACTTTTCAGTATCCAGATACTTCAAGGAAGTCGTTAGACGAAATTTCCTTGACAATTCCAAAGGGCGAGTCCATCGGTGTAATTGGTAAGTCCGGTGCTGGTAAAACGACTTTAGTGGATGTTCTCTTAGGTCTTTTCATTCCTCAATGTGGAGACATTAAAGTTGACGGGGTTTCAGTCTACAGTAATTTACGCTCTTGGCAGAATATGCTTGGTTACGTTCCTCAATCTATCTTTTTGATAGATGATACTCTAGAGCGAAATATTGCCTTTGGTGTACCGGATCATTTAATTGATCAAAATCGATTAAGAAAGGCAGTTGAGATGGCTCAACTGAGTGAAGTGGTGGAGCAACTACCAGATGGTGTTAAAACAGTTGTTGGCGAACGGGGAGTACTTTTATCTGGAGGACAACGGCAAAGGGTTGGAATTGCACGGGTGCTTTATTACGAAAGAGAAATACTGGTTTTCGATGAAGCAACTGCTGCCCTAGATACAGAAACAGAGCATCTGATTACTGAAGCGACAAAAGCTTTAGCTGGCACTAAAACAATCATCATTATTGCACATCGTCTTTCAACAATTGAACATTGCAATCGCATTTACCAACTCGATCAAGGTCGAATTGTCAAATCAGGTAGCTACCAGGAAGTTATTCTAGATAAAAACAAATAGGAGTTACCTAGTTATTTTTACTTTAATGTTCTTGATTAATTTATCACTCTTGGAGTCTAAAATATGCATCCTTTTATTACAAAGTTATTAGTCCCTATTTCAGGCAATGCAATAGTTCAGGCTGCAATCCAACGTTTAGTTTTTTCCCAATTCCTACATTATCTTATTGGTATTGGATCTGGTAGTAATTCTTTTGTCAGTGGCGAATCAGTATTATTCAAACTATTGAAAAAACATTCTACTCCAGAGCAACCTCTCTGCATTTTTGATGTTGGCGCAAATCAAGGTCAATTTCTTAGTATGGCACAACAACACTTAGAGGATTTAGCATTAGAGGTTTATTCATTTGAGCCTAGCCAATACACATACAAAATTTTATGTGACTCTGCCAAATATTATGATAATGTCACTCTCAATAATTCTGCTTTGGGGAAACAAATTGGTGAGACTAAATTGCATTATGAGAGGGATGGCTCCTGGTTAGCATCTTTATCTAAGCGTAGGTTAGATCATGTCGGTATTGACTTTAAATACTCTGAAACTATCAAAATTGATACTCTGGATAACTATTGCTCATGCTATGAAATTCAGCATATTGATTTGCTAAAGCTGGACGTTGAGGGTCATGAACTTGATGTACTTGAAGGAGCAGTTGAAATGCTTGAAAAGAAGAAAATTAAAATGATATCCTTTGAGTTTGGCAGTTGCAATCTTGATTCACGAATCTTATTTCAAGATATCTTTTACTTTCTGCAAGCCCATGGTATGGGTAATATTTTTAGAATTACTCCTTCTTGCTATTTAAGCCCCATACTTGAATATCAAGAGGTCTACGAACAATTCCGTACAACAAATTTCATTGCTTTACCCAGTCGTGATAACGAGTTTTCCTAACCAGAAAAAATTTGAGTGGCTTCTTCCAATCTACACCCTACGAACATAAGAAATACTGATAATTTTAGTTTTCAGAATGGATAGAAACTCGATCCAAGCTTTTTTTGAAGAACAATGCACGCAAGGCAAGGTGTCAAAGCTTTTCTCTTACCAATACTTCTATTTCAATATCAATTAGGATAAATGTGCCAGTTGCGTAAGTTCTGGTAATGAAAAACCAAAATTTCTACTATTCACTAGAGTAAATCTACAATGAAACTAGCGTATACCACTACCTATGATGCACGAAGTTTGACAGGTTCAAATGAGTGGTCTGGCTTAGGTTACTACATTTCACAATCGTTGAAGAAGCAAGGTATGCATCTGGAGTATTTCGGTCCTCTGGAAGAGAAATTTATATTTAGGATTGTGCAAAAGTGCAAACGCCGCTACTACAAATTTTTTCAAAATACACATTATGAAAAAGACTCAGAACTGCTAGTTTTGAAGCATTATGCTCATCAGATTTCTAAAATGCTTTCCGTGAGGAATGCAGAAATCGTGTTTAGTGCGACGATAAGACCAATTGTCTATCTTGAGTGTAAACAACCTATTGTTTTCTGGGCAGATGCAACCTGTGCTGGCTTGGTGGATTTTTATTCCCAGTATAGTAATCTCTGTGAGGAATCTCTCGATAATTGGCACATGATGGAAAAGCTAGCTCTAGAAAAGTGTAAGTTAGCGATTTACGCTTCTGAATGGGCGGCCCAGACGGCAATTGAGTATTACGGTGCCGATCCAACGAAGGTGAAGGTAGTGCCATTTGGTGCCAACATTCATAGTCAAAGAACCTTGACTGAGATTAAAGGTCTGATTGCAGCTAGACCTGCAAATAAATGTAAACTGTTATTTTTAGGGGTTGATTGGTATCGAAAGGGCGGAGATGTTGCCCTCAAGGTTGCTGAAGAACTTAATAATTTAGGTCTAGATACAGAATTGACAGTTGTTGGTTGTCAACCAATTGTCGAAGGTCGTCTCCCTAGCTTTGTTAAATCTTTAGGATATATTAGTAAATCTACTATTGCGGGAAAAGAGAAAATTAATCAACTAATTGCAGAGTCTCATTTGCTCATTCTTCCTTCGAGAGCAGAATGTTATGGCGTAGTTTTCTGCGAAGCTAATTCATTTGGTGTTCCTTGTATTTCCAGGAAAGTTGGTGGAATTACAACAATTATTAAACCGAATATTAATGGTAATCTGTTTGATATCAATGCTGACATATCTGAATATTGTGATTACATCACTCGGTTGTTTGACAACTATTCAGATTATCAGAGTTTGGCATTATCCTCTTTTAACGAATATCAATCGCGACTGAATTGGGTAGTAGCAGGTAAAACAGTCAAAAACTTACTAAGGGAAAATATTTAACATTATAAAATCCAATAAAAACTGATTTTTTGTACATGATATATATGCCAAACAATTGTTTAAAATTTAAATTTTGCCATTAAAATAAATTTTAGATTTTCATGCAATCAAGAAATTTATTTTTTATTGATAAATAATTTTGTTGTTCCTTATCTGACTTTGCTTTTAATTTTTTAGCATAATCAAGTTCTGAAGAGCCTAAAACAATAAAAAGTTAACATCATGCATCAATTGCGTAATTCAATTGCTTATCTATCCCGCTCTACACCATATTTTCGTGGAAAGCGTCATCTTGGGAACGTAATTAGTCATTTATTGACTAACTTTAATAATAACCAAGAATGTATTTCAAAAGTTAAAATGCGAGATGGAACCTCGATGCGGTTGGATGTGCGAAGTAGAACAGAGCAGTGGTCTTATTGGACAGGAGCTTATGATAATGACATAATTTCAAGATTGTCTAATTGTCTGAAAGAAAAATGTATTGTATTTGATGTTGGTGCGAATATTGGGTTTTATTCAGTCCCATTAGGTCGCACTTACAAACATTAAATGGTAAATTATATGCTTTTGAGCCAGTTAAATCTAATTTCGAGCGTCTTAAGACTAACATCTCATTAAATAATCTCGAAGAGACTGTCTTGGCATACGACATTGCCCTAGGAGATGATGAAGGTATGATTGAAATCTCTATGGAGAATAAGAATAATTCTAGTACTGGAAATGCTGTAATGATTGCAGCATTTCCAGCCGATTATTTTGGTAGAACTTCAAAAGCCCATTTGACGAGACTCGATACCTTCGTCAAGAAACAAAATATCCAAAACTGTGATCTAATCAAAATTGATGTTGAAGGGGCAGAAGTTATGTTTTTGCGCGGTGGTGCATCTTTTCTTAGTCAAACTCGTCCCATTATCTATGGAGAGTTTAATAATTATTTTTTGCCCAAGTTTGGGGCTTCATTTCTAGATGTAGTCAACATAGTTTTACCTTGGAACTACCGCTTTTTTCAGCAAAAAAGATCTGGTCAATTTATTGAGATAAAACAATTTAAGCCCGATCTTGAACATATAATACTCGCACCCTCGGAAACACCAAATTTTATCTTAAATAAATTAGGAATAATCCCAGAATAAAAGTTAAGAGCTTAGTTGTTTGCCTGATCCAAAAATATGAAGTTTCAGCCTTTATGCAGCATTATTATTAATAACTATAACTATGATCGCTTCCTCTCCCAAGCGATCGATAGTGCGTTGAGTCAAACCTATCCTCACACTGAAGTTATTGTGGTAGATGATGGTTCCACCGATAACTCCCGCGAGATTATTGCCGAGTATAGCGATCGCATCATCTCCATTCTCCAGCCTAATGGCAAACAGGCTGCTGCCTTCAATAGTGGTTTTGCCAAAAGTAAGGGTGACATAATTATCTTTCTAGATTCAGATGATTACCTATTTCCTAATGCAGTTGAGCAAATCGTCGCTGTCTGGAAACCAGAACTTTCTAAAGTACATTACCGTCTAACAGTTGTTGATACCCTGGGGAAATCCCTTGGCTATTCTTCTCCCCAAGGAAGTTCCTCCCTTTCAAGTGGTGAGGTATGGAAAATCCTTTTAGATAAAGGTGGGTATGTCAGCACTCCAACTAGCGGTAATGCCCTGAATCGGCACTTTCTGGAAAAGCTGTTTCCTATTCCTGATGAATATAAACTCACCGCAGATGACTATTTATCTTTTCAAGTTCCGTTTTACGGCGACGTTGCAGCAATAGATGAACCTTTGGGTGCTTACAGAATTCACGATACGAATCAATGGGCTTTGGCAACTGTTACTAGCGATCGCTTCCAACGCTTTGTTCGTCACGATTTACAAAACTTCGCGCTGTTAACCCAAAAAGCAAAAGCATTAGGCTATAAGATTCCTGCGGATTTAGAACAACGCTCAATCGGTCGCTTATGGTCTCGCATTATCTCTCTACGCCTAGATCCCCAAAAACATCCAGTTCTGAGCGATCGCCCACTAAATTTAATTTATTGGGGAATTCGCTCTTTGTGGAAATACTCAGATTTTAACTGGCAAAAGCGATTTTTTTACAGTATCTGGTTTATCTGGGTAGGGTTACTGCCATTACCATTAGCCACCCCTGCGATCACTTGGTTATATGCTCCACAATATCGACCAAAATTTATTGGCTGGGCAGTAGAAAAAATTCGGACACTCACAAAATAAAGATATTCAATAGCTATTAAATAAACTAGATATTAAGTCAATCCAACATTCAATAAACTATTTAGAATATGCAAGAAATTCCCAATACTAATTTATCTGTGGTCTCTACAAAACCTCCTCCTAATTCGTTGAGAGTCCTATTTATCAGTCATGCTTATGTTGTAGGCGTAAATCAAGGTAAGCTAAATGCGATCGCTCAAGTGGAAGGGTTAGAAATTGGACTACTTGCTCCTAGTAACTGGACTGCATTAGAGTGGAATCGTACATTACCATTAGAGCGTCCCTATCCTAATTTACACCTCTATTCATCTCCTGTCCTATTTACGGGGAGAGTAGGAGCGCATTTTTATGCCCCATGGGTACTTTGGCAAATCTTAAAAGACTTTAAACCCGATATTATCCAAGTTGAGGAGGAAGTTTTTTCACTCTGTGCTTTTGAGATCGCTATTTTAGCTCGTATAATCCACAAACCGATTGTCATATTTGGATGGGAAAATCAATTACGACAATTGCCCCTAGTTCGGTGGAAAATTTGTCAGTATGTGCTTAATGCTGCCAGTGCCATTATCTCAGGCAACCAAGACGGAGCCGATATCATGGGAAAATGGGGCTATGGTGGCTTATTAGAAGTGATGCCCCAAATGGGTGTTGATCCAGAGTTTTTTGCCCCACCCACAAAATTGCCTACCTCTGATATATCCCCTTTTAGGGTTGGCTTTCTTGGGAGATTGGCTCAAAGCAAAGGAATTGATCTGATTTTTAGTGCTGTTGCTCAGTTACGCGATCGCGGTATCAACAGTCAAATTATTCTCTGCGGTTCTGGATCTGAAGAAACATCACTGCGAAACCTAGCCGAAAATCTGCAAATTAGCGATCGCATTCTCTGGCGAGGTGCAGTTCCCCACAACAAAGCCCCCGATGAACTCAGGCAATTTGATGTATTAGTACTACCTTCTCGCTCAACCCCAACTTGGAAAGAACAATTTGGTCATGTTCTGATTGAAGCTATGTCCATGGGAATTCCTGTAGTTGGTTCTTGTTCCGGCGAAATTCCTAATGTAATTGGGCGATCAGATCTAATATTTCAGGAGGAAGATGTTGATGGTTTAGCAGCTATCCTAGAACGGATGATTCGTGAGCCTGAGTGGTGGCAGGAAGTGGGACAGTACGGACTTCATAGAGTTCAACAGCACTACAGCCATGATCGTATTGCAGAGCGGTTGATTCGTTTGTGGCAGGACATGCTCACCGAACAAACGCAGAGCTTGGGCTAACTAATGAGTGGAGGAGATTCATGAAAGTTTTTTTTGTCCGTCGAATTCGAGGTTCTACACCCAGCATAGATATCTATACTGACAATTTAGTCGCTGGTCTTAGAAATGTGCGACCGGAATGGACGATAATGGAAATTGAGCCAAAGCCTTGGAATAGCCCAGACAAGTTATGGATGTCAGGTCTAGGTATTCGTAAATACTATGAGTGCTACTGGCGATACCCGCAGGAAGTTAGTCAGCAACAAGCCGATATTTTTCATATTGTCGATCATACGGATGCTCATATTGCTCGTTGGCTCCGCAAAGCAGGGCAAAGGGTAGTTGTCACCTGTCATGATTTAGTGCAATTCATCCAGCCCGAAAAACAGTCGCGCTTTCCTGCTCTTAGTCTCGCCATTTGGCGATATTCTGTTACAGGAATGCAGCAGGCTAATCATGCGATCGCTGTTTCTTCCAATACGGCTAAAGATATGCAGCATTTGTTGAAAATACCACCAGCGCAAATCACTGTGGCACTGAATGGAGTCGAATCAAAATTTCAAGTTTTGTCTCGTGACGCAGTAGATATGTTACGTCAACAATATTCTGTATTTCCAGAAACTATTTGTTTACTCCACGTAGGAGGAACACATCAACGCAAAAATATTTTGACCGTGCTCAAAGTAGTAGAAAGTTTACGCACTAAAGGGTTATCCGTTTGCTTATGGAAAACAGGTGGACAGTTTACTCCAGAACATAAGGCTTTCATTCATCAACATCAGCTTGAGCAACATATCATTCACTTCGGTAATCCTGATAAAGATACTTTAATACATCTCTATAACGCAGCCGACATTTTACTTTCACCTTCTCTTTATGAAGGGTTCGGACTGACTGTTGTAGAAGCAATGGCATGCGGAACGCCTGTTATCACCTCTAATGTTTCATCTTTACCGGAAGTTACTGGTGATGCAGCTATTTTAATAGATCCTGTGGATGTTGAAGGAATGGTAGAAGCTGTTTGTCTTCTTCAAAAGAACTCAGTTTATCGACAAAAGTTTAGAGAAAGAGGTTTGGTGAGAGCCAAGCAACTATCTTGGTATAAGAATGCTGAAAAAATCGCTAACGTGTATGAAAGAGTTATAGATAAAAATCCAGAAGTGTTGAATGTTTAGAAAAAGCTGACAAAAATAGCCCAAAATATGTTAGATTTTGGGCTAAGGATTAAAATATTTTAGTTAAGAATGATTATAAATTCATTTCCCAAAATTGTCAAAGATATCCTGAAAGGACTGCCAAAAAATGATTATCCAGTCTTGAACAGCCGTTTATTCTTTGAATGCTGGCTCTCTTACGTCCTGGATAACAGTCTAACAAGTATGCGAGATTTGTTTAGCAGGCTAAACAATACAGGATTTGAGGTAGATATTTCTACTTTTTCTAAAGCGAATTTACATCGAAGCCAAAAACCCTTTCAAGAAATTCACCAAAAATTAAATGAATTAGTACAGAATAAATCTCTCAATAAATTACATAATAAATACGCAATTTGTCCAATCGATTCCACCATTATTACTCTCACCAGTAAGTTATTATGGGTGCTAGGTCATCATCAAGTAAAACTTTTTAGTTCTCTAAATTTAGCTACGGGAAGTCCAGAAGATAACTTCATCAACTTCGGGCATGACCATGACTATAAATTTGGTTCACAAATGATGTCTAGATTACCAGACAATGCTGTTGGCGTAATGGATAGAGGCTTTGCTGGATTAAAATTTATCCAAGAATTAGTCCAAGAAAAAAAATATTTTGTTCTGCGGATAAAAAATAATTGGAAGTTAGAATTTGAGGGAGAAACTGGATTAATTAAAGTTGGTGCATCTGATGATGCTCAAGCCTATAGGGTAATTAGTTTTTGTGATTTAGAAACGAAAACTGAGTTTCGATTAGTAACTAACTTACCAGCGTCAGGAGAGGCTGCCGTGAGTGATGATGAAGTCAGGGATATTTATCGATTACGCTGGGGAGTTGAATTGTTGTGGAAGTTTTTAAAAATGCACTTAAAACTTGACAAGTTAATTACCAAAAATGTTAATGGTATTACCATACAAATTTACGTTAGCTTGATAGCTTATCTGATTTTACAGTTATTATCTATTCCACCACAATGGGGTCATACACTATTAGATAAATTCCGCTATTTACAGTCTTGTATGTGTCAGAAAATCAGTTATGTTCATTGGTTTGAGGAGATGATGTCATGCTGACTATTTTAGACTTCAGAGAGTTAGTGTAACTAGATATGTAAAGTTTTGTATCAAGGTTCAACATTTCTGATAAAAATCATATCCACTTTACTAAAGCAGCTTAAAAACAACTTTATATGCATTGATAAACCTATAATAGCTAAAACTATTTATGTTGTATGCTAAACATTAAGTTAATACATAAATATGCTACTTAAACTAAAAATAAGTAATCTAAAAACTTAATAACATGGAGGATATATGCGATTTTCATTGATTATGGCCACTCTAAATAGAACTAGAGAAATAAGTCGATTTTTGGAAAAATTGCAATCTCAGACATATCAAAACTTAGAACTAATTGTTGTTGATCAAAACCCAGACAATCGCCTAGTTGAAATTTTACAACCTTATCGAACTTCTCTCTCTATTATTCAAGTCCGTTCCGAAGCCGGAGCATCTCGCGCTCGAAATGTTGGTTTAAGGCAAGCGTCTGGAGATATTATTGCATTTCCAGATGATGATTGTTGGTATCCTCAAGATGTTTTAGAAAGACTAAAAATTGCTTTTGAAGAACATCCTAACTGGCATGGCTTCACTGGATCATCTGCTGGAGATACTTACTGGAACCGTAGCGCAGGAATGGTTAATTCGTTCAATGTCTGGAAACGAGGCATTGAATACTCAATATTCCTGCGTCGTGAAGTTGTTAACCAAATAGGTTTTCTGGATGAAAACCTTGGACCTGGTTCAGGAACTTCCTGTTGGGCTGGTGAGGGAACTGACTATCTTTTACGTGCGCTGAAGGCTGGCTATAAAATTTATTACGATCCAACCTTAGAAGTGCATCATCCAGGACCCATTATACCAAATCAAAATAATAGCTCTAGCTTGAATAAAACGTTTCATTATGCAATGGGTAAGGGGAGAGTACTTCGCAAATCCGACACGCCTGTTTGGTTTGTTGCTTACCAGTGCGCCAAACCTTTAGGAAATTCAATATTAGGTTTGATTCAGCAACGCCCAGAAAAGCAACAAATTGCTTGGTCGGTTTTGCAAGGAATTATCCAAGGCTGGAGAGGAGTAAACTAACCCTATGAAAATATACATTTATCTTAAACATTTTCCACCAGACGGAAGTGAATTGCATGAAGGGACTAGTAAAGCAGTTCATGGTTTTGCTTCTGGGTTAGCAGCTTGTGATGTCGATGTAGTCATTCTCTGTGAAGGAACACAAGTAGATAGTTTGTACAAGACACAAGAAGGATATTATATTGCATCATTTGCAAGTGAAAGCACCAAACCTTCCTTAAAAATCTCAGCTAATCTAAAACAATATATTGCTAATATTCCTACTTATGAACGAAGTTTATTTATTTTGAATGGGATTTTTCATCGTAGTGTTTATGCCCTAGCTCGCTTATTAAGAAAAGATTCCTTACCGTATATCGTAGCTCCTCACGATCCTTACCATCCAACAATCTTTCGCAAGAATGCTCATTTGAAGTGGCCTTATTGGTATCTATTAGAGCGAAATTTATTAAAGCAAGCACATGCTGTTCAAGTTTTAGATAAGCGTCATGCTGAATGGTTGCGTCGATTAGGAATAAAAACTCCTGTTATCGAAGTACCCAATGGGTTTTCACCAAACGATGTTTATCAAGAATCCACACTGAGTTGGAACACAGAGTCCGTTCCTAAGTTTTTGTTTTTAGGACGTTTAGATGCTTTTAACAAAGGACTTGACATTTTACTGAGTGCTTTTGCTCAACTTACTGAATTGCCAGATTGGAAACTTACAATTCAAGGACCAGATTGGGGCGATCATCTTACATTAGAAGAGCAAGCTAAACATCTAAACCTGGCCCAAAAAGTAAATTTTCTTGAACCCGATTATAATTCCTCGCCTTCATCAATTATTGCAAAGTACGATATCTTTTGTATTACCTCTCGTTTTGAAGGTTTCAGCTTATCTGCCCTTGAAGCAATGTTAGCTGGACGGGTTTTACTCGTTTCAGAGATTGCTGGCATTGCTCCTCATGTAGAAGCCAGTAGATGTGGTGTTGTAGTGCCGCCTGACCCAGCGGCGATCAAAGTAGGATTGCTTGAGTTATTAGAAAAGAGACCGCAGTGGCAGGAAATGGGGCTTAGAGGACGACAGTATGTTTTGAACAACTTACATTGGAATGCAATTGCTGCCCGTGCATTAGAAGAATATGAAGGTTTGACAACATAATCCCTTTCTTTGGCACTAGGCTTATTTATTTCGTATGCATCATAATAATTCACAGAAAAACTTTATTTTGCTGGATTGAGAATTTTCCTCTATGAAAGTTTTGATCTCTGCTTACTCGTGCGAACCCAGTAAAGGATCTGAAAGGGGAGTAGGTTGGAATGTTGCCCGTGAAGTTGCCAAATATCACGAAGTCTGGGTGTTAACTCGCCCTGACGAGAGTCAGGAAGCGATTGAGTCCGAACTTCAATGCAATCCTAATCCAAACCTCCATTTTATTTACTTCACATTGCCGTTTTGGAAAGATAGCCTGCGTTGGGGGCAGCGTGGACCAATGCAGATCCACTACTATCTCTGGCAGATTCAGGCTTATTTTGTTGCTCATAAGTTACACCAAGAGATCAAATTTGATATAACTCATCACGTTACTTTCGTTCGCTATTCTACGCCTAGTTTTTTATGCTTGCTCCCGATCCCTTTTGTCTGGGGATCTGTAGGCGGTGGTGAGTCAGCACCTGCCCCTTTTTGGAATGATTTTAGTTTCAAAAACAAGATATACGAAACCTTACGCGGAGCTTGGCGATTTATCGGTGAGTGTGACCCTTTTACCCGCATGACGGCTCGACGCAGCGCGATCGCACTTGCCACCACTGAAGATACAGCTCAACGTATCCGCAAAATGGGCGCACCTCTAGTGCAGATAACATCTGAATCTGGCATCCTGCAACAAGAAATTGCCGAGTTCAGTCAAGCCGCTCCGCCCAGTGTTGATCCAATTCGCTTTATTGATATTGCTCGTTTACTGCATTGGAAAGGTTTTCATCTCGGCTTACGGGCTTTTGCTGCCAGCAAAATCCCCAAGGCTGAATACTGGATATTAGGAGAAGGACCAGAACTGCCAACTCTGCAAGCCCTTGCCCTAGACTTAGGCATTGGTGATCAAGTCAAGTTTTTCGGACATCTCGACCGCCATGAAGTCTTAATTAAACTAGGGCAATCTTCAGTACTGGTACATCCCAGTCTCCATGATTCAGGTGGTTGGGTTTGTCTAGAAGCTATGGCAGCAAGGCGACCAGTCATTTGTCTTAATCTTGGTGGTCCGGCTCAACAAGTTACTGAAGCTACTGGGATCAAAGTTAGTGCCATCAATCCTGAGCAGACAATTAAGGAAATGGCTCAAGCCATGGTTAAACTTGCTCAAGACAAAGATTTACTGTATCAACTGGGACAATCTGGACATCAGCATATCCAAGAATCCTACAGTTGGGAGAGGAAAGGGCAACAACTTTCTGATTTATACCAAAAACTAGTTAACCAGCCTCAGGAAGATTAAAATATGGATATTTTAATCGCTATAGGAATAAAACTACTAGATGTCTATAAAAAACAAAGGACATATAACAAATTCACTTTTGATTATTTTAATATTCTGTAGTATTTTTTATTCCCGCATTCTAGCAACAACGATTCGTTTTTCACTGCTGAATCTATTACATTTTGGCTTAGTACCAGCAGTATGTGTAATTACTTTAACCACAACTCGAATTAAAAATGAAAAACAAATCTCGCTGTGTTTTTCATTTTTAGTGGGTTTGCTTGTGCTGTTTGGAGTCACGCTCACCAGCGCACTTTGGAATAATGCGGGTTTAATTAATGCGATCGTTAGTTTCATGATGCTAGGAGAACCTTATATGTTTCTGCTTGCCATGACATGCATCCCCATTACCGACCAAATTGTCAGAAAAATGAAAAAATTATTGTACTGGTCTGTACTAATTAATTTTTTGTTAGCTGCTGCTCAAAAGATCCTCATTGATAGTGGCAAGCTCTATGCTGGTGGATTAGATGGAACTGACGGGTGTGGGGGAGTATTTTTTGTGTCAGGCGCTGGAAACTATATTTCAGCTACTGTCTCAATTGTATTTGCCCTTTACTTTTGGGCATCTGGTAAAAATAAACCCCTATGGCTTAAAATTGTTATAGCAATGGCAGCTATCTGGCATCTTTTATTTTCTGACTCCAAACAGTTAGTACTTGCCTATGGAGTTGCATGGGGGTTGTTAATCCTGCTCAATTCCAAGAATATTGTGAAAACCTTAAAACTTGTCCTTGGTCTAGTATTGATCGTATTTATAGGTGTTTGGGGTGCAACAAATGTAGAAGCACTTAAAGCCTATACAAGTTGGGCAAGACCCGAACTCTATGGCTCAGATGGTCTTGCTTGGTATGCCAAGTTCTACTCCATTCGCACCATCCTCGCTCACTTCCAATCTCCTTTGAACTGGTTACTAGGTCTAGGTCCTGGACACACAGTCAGCCGCCTTGGAGCATGGTTTTTAAGAGATTATGCAGCACTCTTAGGTCCTTTAGGAGCGACTACAACAGGTATTGGTCAAGACTCTATGGACTTTGTCGCTGGTTTTTGGCTAACCAGTGGTTCTAGCCTATTTAGCCCCATCTTTGGGTGGTCTGGTATTTGGGGTGATCTAGGTTTACTTGGATTAGGTGCATACTTTTACCTAGCATTTTTAACTTGGCGATTTTTTGGCTGGAATGATATCGCAAAAGTGACTATTTTAAGTGTATTTGTGATAGGTTGCATTTTTACGCAAATGGAAGAACCTGGATATATGATTTTTGTTGCTTTTATTTTAGGATTGTCATGGCACGAACACCAAATGCACTTAGGAACACGCCAGGAAACTCACATAAAATCAATCCTTATACCCAAGTTAGACACATGAATAAGAAACTATTTAAATACTCAATATTTACTCTTCTTTTTATTACTTCTCTTACTATTTTAATGTTTTTAAGTAAGAGCTTTGCAATCCCTAAAAAATATTATATTGTCGCACCAAATGGTTCGGACAAAAATCCTGGAACAATCGATCGCCCGTTTAAAACTATTCAAAAATGTGCCACTGTTGTTCAGCCAGGTGAAACTTGTTGGCTGAGAGCAGGTATTTATCGTGAGGAGGTTCGTCCTGGAGTTTCAGGGACAGCACAAGCACCGATAACCTTTGCAGCTTATAAAAATGAAAATGCCACTATTTCTGGGACTGAAGTAGTTGGAGAATGGACTACAGATCGGAACTCAGTTTATCGTAGCCAGGTGAATTTACCTGTCAATGGCTATAGCGATATAGATTTTTTTGCCAATCAGGTATTTATCAATGAGGAAATGATGCCGGAAGCCCGTTTTCCCAACATGGATGAAAAACGAGATTTCCTACGTCCTGCTCTCATCGGTGGAGGTGTCAAAAGTCAGGGAGGAATAGCAGCTAGTATTGAAAACAAAGAAATTCCTCATTTATCTGAAGGATGGACTGGTGCAAAAGTCTGGACTAATGAATGGTATACCACCCGCACAGGTACAATAACTGGTGGCACAGCAGGAAAATTAACTGCTCAAATGACTGCTCCTTGGGATAGGGGTGGATTTTGGTTTTATCTGTTTGGCAAATTAGAATTACTTGATAGTCCAGGAGAATGGTTTTACGACTATAAAACTCGAACTCTTTACCTCTGGTCTCCTGACAGTAAGATCCCAAGTAACGTAGAAGTCAAACAGCGCAACTTTGCTTTTGATTTAAGCGATCGCTCTTATATCTCTTTACGTAATTTAAACCTATTTGCTAACACAATTACCACGAGCGATCGCAGCACTAATATAGTTATTGATGGTATTCGAGCTAAATATGTGTCCCACCACATGACTCTACCGCCCCTACCCCAGTCAAAACAAGCTCCTAACTCTGATAATGGTTTAGTTGTAGCTTCTCATGCCCACGATACTGGAATTCAATTACGTGGAAACAGTCATACACTAAAAAACTCAATAATCGAGTGGAGTTCTGGTAATGGTGTACTCCTAGAAGGAAAAAATCATACAGTAACCAACAATATTATTACCAATAGTAATTACATGGTGTCCTATGCGGCTCCTGTCCGCATTAATGGCACTAGTCATAAAATTACCCATAACACAATTTCTCGCGCTGGTCGTGACGCAATTAATATTGATTGGCATACCGCAGGTACAGATGGTCGTAACATCGAAATTGCCTACAATGACATTTCTCGCTTTGGTATGCTCAGTACTGACTTGGGTGCTATTTACATTTGCTGCTACGTTAATTTAGAAGGTGGTTCGATTCATCATAACTGGATTCGAGATGCCCAAGCTTTTAGTCCATTCTGGGGGACTCGCGGTATTTATTTAGACCTCGAAAGCTTTAACAGCACTATTCACCATAATGTAGTCTGGAATTTAACTGGAGGAAAAGACAACCATAACTTACTGGTAGGTAGTCCTAGAGGATACGAGCGAGTCTTTAATAATACTTTTATGGGAGATGTGGTTGTGGGTGGAGGTTCGATTGAAGCGCGCAATAATATTTTTGCAGAATCTAAAACTATAACTACCAATAAACAATCCAATAACTTGTTTATAAACAATAATCCGAAGTTTTCTCAACCTCCTACCAAAAAAGCAAAATCTCTTCCCGACTTTAGCTTACAGTCAAACTCTCCAGCCGTGGATGCTGGGGTAATAATTCCTGGTATTACAGAAAATTTTGTTGGTGGTGCACCAGATATTGGTGCATATGAGCGAGGTACTCCCATCTGGAAAGCTGGTTCAACTTTAGAGAACAATTAGAAAAAAAATAATTAAATATGCATGCTTTAATTGCCGCTTTACATCGACCTATTCAACCAACTGGTGTTTGCCGCCACGCAGCTAATCTAGCTCGCTGTTTAGCGGAAAATCAAGAAATTACCAAAATCAGTTTAGTGATAGGGGCTTGGCAAGAACATTATTTTGAAACCTCTTTTTCTTTTACCTCTGAAAAAATTCAACTAATTAGTATTAATATCAAAAATAGTTCTCTCACCAGGAATATTTGGTTTCTCAGGAGTTTACCTCAACTAGCCAATAATGTTGATGCAGATCTTATTCATTTTTCGTTTCCTTTCCCATTCCTCAGAGCTAAATTTAATGCTCCTGTGGTAACTACGATTCATGATTTATATCCTTACGAATGTCCCGAAAACTTTGGTTTTCCTCAAGCTTGGTTTAATCGTCTATTTTTAAACCAATGTATTAGTAATAGTGATGGTCTTGCTTGCGTATCTAAAGTAACCTTAGATAAACTAAAATTTTATTTTCCCCATCTTAAGCCCAGTACAACAATTGATGTAATTTATAACTACGTTGATTTTGAAGATATTATCCCTCTAGCTACCCAACAGCTAGCAGAAAATAGCTTATTTTTGTTATCTGTTGCCCAACATCGTCAGAATAAAAATTTGGATTTGTTGATTAAAGCTTATTCACAGTTACTAAATAATAAGCAATTAGTTCCGGACACTAAATTAGTGATTGTTGGTACTTCTGGACCAGAAACTCAAAATATTCAAGATTTAATTAGACATTTATCTTTAGAAAATAAAGTCATTCTGCTAGCTGCGATCAACGATCCAGAATTATGTTGGTTATATCAAAATTGCCAAGTTTTTGCAATTCCTTCTTCTACAGAAGGTTTTTGTCTTCCTTTAGCTGAAGCTCTGCACTTCAGCAATCTAATTGTCTGCTCTGATATCCCAATTTTTAGAGAAGTTGGTACTGATAAATGTACTTATTTTTCTTTAGGGGCTGATGCCGTTACTAACCTTAGCCAAGCCATTATTCAATCTATAAACAAACCTAATTTATCAAACTCTACTGATGTAGAGAGCTTTAAAAAATCAAATATAGCCAAGCAATATTTAAATCTATATTACCGAATAAATTTAAAGAGTTTTTAAAACGGATAATCATGGTGAATTATTAGGTCAAATTATTAATCACTACGCCCAACACAGGTGTTTTAGATGTATTTAATTGAGAAATAGCTTCTCTGAGCTTTAAAGCTGGTAACTTACCTAAACCAGTTACCAAAACTACTCCATCAGTATGATTAGCTAACAAATTTACATCCGCATAATCAACAATAGAAGCAACATCGTAGATGACTAACTCAAATATCTGTTGTAATTCTTTCATCAAGTCTTGCATTTTAAAGGAAGCTAGTAAGCGACTAGTATTAACATCATTACTTGCATTTCTCGATGAGAGAATAAATAAATTATCGCCTAAAAAAGATTTTTGAATAACGTTCTTAACATTTATCTCCGTATTTAAATTATCAGACGATAAAATATCACTTAGACCTTTGATTGCATTTAATGCCATAGTACTAGTTAAATTATCTGGATTACGCACATCAACATCAACAACTAAGACTCTGGTTCCTGTCGCAGCTATTACTTTAGCTAAATTAAGTGCCACAGTAGATTTTCCTTCACCAGACACTGTAGAAGTAATAATCAAAGAACGAATATTTCTATTCTTTTCAAATAAACCCAAGTTAGATACTAAAAAAGTATAAGCTTCTATAGGTGGGAAAAGCATGTTGTTGAAAGTATAGTTTTTATGATAATCCTGCTTTCTTGACTCCTCGGATTTTGAATATGGTGAAATAATTGAATTGAATTTTTTCAGAAAATGCAATTTTCTGTAATAGCGGTTAAAGGGAATAATACCTAAAATTGGTTGCTTAGTAATTTCTTGAATTTGATTAGGATTGTAAACTAGATTTTTGTAGCTCTCTAAGAGCAATGCCGCTCCTACCCCGATCAATAAACCTAAAAGGGTACCCAATACTATATAATTAGCCACACTAGCAGCATTTGTGTTGGCTTCTCCTACGAGAGTAAGTAACTTCCAAGGAGCTTCTTTTTGAGCAGATTCCAGTCGTAGAGCTTCTCTTTGAATTAGCAGTTCATCCAGTTGTTTTAATGTAATAGTTATTTCTCGTTCAATACTTTCGTATTGTGCTGTAGCCACTAACCATTCTTGGAAATTTTGTTGGGTATTTGCTATTTCTTCATTAATAGCTTGTACCTGTTCTTTTTCTAACCTAATCTGATTATCAATTTTCTGTTGGATAGTGGCAATTTCTAGATTTATTAGAGAAACTATGGCTCGTCTTTGTTCTTGCAAATTCTGTATTTGGATGCTTTGATCTGAAAAAATTACAGATTTTTTAGCAATTTCACTATCTATTTTTTGTATATCTTCCAATAGTGCATTATATCGGGAAGTACCAATCAGCATGGCTGTAGTTGATGTAGTAGACCGCTCATTTAGTTCTTTTTTAGCAAGAGCAGCCAGCTTTTGAGTTTTTTCTAATTGCGATTGATATTCAATCTGCTTAATAACAAAACTATCTATCCTTTGAGATATTTGAGAACCCTGAATTTGTGGGTTGACAATATTATACTTTTTTCTTAATTCTTGAATTTTATAATTAAGTATATTAACTTTAGTTTGTATTCTGGGAATTTGCTGGTTTAAAAAATCTAGTCCTCGATTTACTCCGGACTGTCTTCTTTTTAAACTATAGTTCAAATATGCTTTAACTAACTCTTCTAAAACATCTTTAACTTGCTCGCGATCGCTATGTTGATAAACTACTTTTAAAATGCCTTTTATTTCGTCGGCTTCTAAGTTTAATGTACTAGTAATTGAGTCGTTGTTAATTTCTGGGTACTTAAGTTTTAGTTTTGTAACAATAGGTCCAATAATATCAGGACTTTTTAAGTTTTTTATTTGAACTTCATCCAAAGCCACGGCTCCAATTTCTTGTGTGGTTTCTCTGGATTGTGAAACAGAAGAAGTAACTTTTGTTTCAATACTTACTCGCTCAGAAAGTAATTCAAAACCAGCTTGATAGGTAGGAGTACGTTTGATTGCACTAAAAAAAGCTAAAGAAGACATAAAAATCGTCATTCCTACTACGATATGAATCTGCCGGATGATCTTGTCTTTGAAATCAATTAAATTTAATCCGCCTTCCGCAGCTTCATAATGTTGGGAACTTTGATTAATTGGTTCTATTTGGTGAGACTTACTTGTTTTCATATTTTTTTTGCTTTGATTAAATACTTCACTTAGGGCTATTTATTTCATTCTAAAAAGTCATAAAAGATACTTGAGTAAGCTTATATCGCTTCCCATTCAGATGCGGTACCGTATCATATTGCAAGGTTTAGGGGCACGCCACTGCCGTGTCCCTATGGGTGTACCTCACTGGGTCGGGAAACTCTATAGATAATTGATGATACATCCTAGTTGAGGTTCTTGAAGCTAGCGTATCCAAATACTTACTCCCGTCTCCTTAGTCGTCAAAAGCTCACTTTACCTACATTGGTAAATTCTTTTGTAGCACGAATTTATGCATTTTTCAGTGATAGCGATGCCTGTGGCCTATGGCCAGCCAACGTCTACGCTATTGCTGAGACATTTGTCGGATAGGTGCTTTAGTTTTGGAATTGCATTGACAATCAGTGTTAGAAGTCAAGCAGTGGAGACATGGGAACGATGAGGTTGTAGTTTCTTTTGACCTCTGGGGCTGGAAGCCAAGCGTTGGAGGTTAACTTGGGTAGCCCATTGTTGTAACAGTAAAGTAAAAGCAGGTCAACTCAAGTTGACTAAAAACTGCCACTCAGCTTTCGGAATGGCAACTATCATGCCAATGATAAGTAGCTTAAATTTCTTCCTGTAAGTATTAGCCAGCCTCAGATCAAAAACTATCTCGCCAATGCTGGACGGTGCTGAATCCAAGGGTTAGCTGCTTCTAATTGTGCTGCAAGACTGATTAAAGTCGCTTCCGCCGCAGGTTTACCAATTAACTGCACACTCATGGGTAAACCATTGCTGTCAAAACCCACTGGTAAGGCGATCGCCGGTTGTCCAGTAGCATTGGCTGGGGGACAAGGTGCAACCCAGTTAATAATATTTTGGAATGTGGCTTCGGGACTCAAAGCTGCCCATTCTCCTACGCGGATGGGTGAATGGAGATACACTGGCAACACCAATACATCTACATTGTCAAAGAATGCCACGATTTGCCTGCAAACAACATGCATTTGGGCAACAGCCTGGACATATTCAGCCACAGAACCGGTACGTGTGAACAGCCAGCGATTCACAGGGTGCAATACCTCTGGTGGTAACCCTGAACCAGCTATACCAGCTTGCCATACGACTTGAAACGGTTCCACTAAGCCACTGAAATCTGGACATTTCTCTGCCACTTGGTGTCCGAGTTCTGTTAGTAACTTGACTGTTTGCCATACTCCCTGTTTACAGTTAGCGTCAGCTACACCCAACGGCGGGATACCAGTGGCAAAAGCAATTCGCAGATTAGTGAGATGGTTTTGAGTAGCGGCGAGAAATGATGGTTCTGGATCAGGTAACCAATAAGGATCACCCGTAAAATAACCAGATATGGCATCCAATAAGGCGGCTGCATCAGCCACAGTCCTGGCGATGGGGCCATTTGTCGAAATTCCCGCCAAGCGATCGCCTAACGGCCCTTTAGTCACCCGTCCCCGTGATGGTTTAATGCCCACCACACCACAACAAGCCGCCGGCCCCCGAATCGATCCGCCGCCATCAGAACCTTGAGCGATCGCACACAACCCCGCCGCTACTGATGATGCTGCACCACCACTAGAACCGCCGGGAGTATATTCCAAGTTCCATGGGTTTCTAGCTGGGGGGAATCCCGTAGGTTCGCTGTAAGGAAAAGAACCTATTTCGGAAGTCGCTGTTTTGCCCAAAATAATAAACCCAGCTTGCTTAATCCGAGATACGACGGCATCATCATACTCAGGAATATTATTCAGACACACCAAACTCCCGTAGGTACAGGGAACACCTGCGACAGCATTGAGGTCTTTAATCGAAATCGGCACACCAAAAAACGGTGGTAGTTCCGACGCATTTACCAGTATTTCTGTCTTGGCTTTGGCATCTGCGATCGCTAAGTCTGCCGTTACCGTAAAATAACTTCCCAATTGCGGATTTAACTGCTGAATCCGTTCTAAATATATTTCTGTCAACTCTAGGGGCGACACTTCTCGGCGGCGGATTAATTGCGCCAACTCCAGGGCTGGGGTAAAAGCTAAATCAATTTCATTCATGCGTTAGCTAGTGGTAGATTTGTATGCGCTGCAACTTTGAAATGGAAATTGTTACTTTAGCAGGATTTCAGGAAACTATAAATTTATAGCTCCTTGGTTACTAGGCTGCAAAGGGCGTATTTGCGCTCTGAGTCAAGATATAAGCTCGCTTCATAGCCCTAATTTTAATTGTTGGGCATAAACTTTCGACCAATCCCCAAGAGATATTTTTCAGACTGGGAAGATGGGGGAGATAGGGAAGAAAAAACAAGTAACACCAATTTGAAAAATGCAGATAGGGATTGCCAATCCAAAATCGACAATGGTATAACCTTTGACCAGAGCCGGAGAAGCTCCGGCTCCGCTCTTAACCTTTTTACAAATGTTGCAGTGCAACATCTCTCTAAATGACCAATAACACCTAAGTAAGTTGGCGGGAATAAACAGAACTATATTACGAAACGTAAATATAACTGAAACCCTTACCAATGACAAATGACCAATGACGACCCTAATGAGTTAACTTTATTTGCACCGACCTACTTACACAAATAATTTCAAATATCAAAACCGACAAATATAGCAACTTTAGTTAGTAGATAAATTTATTTCATCAGAGTAATAAAAGTGGGTTAAAGATAATAAAAAGTAAGCTGTGTAACATTTAACTTGCATATTTTTTTCCGGACACAACTATAAGACCTCTGAATGTTGCAGTAGATAGGTTTTTAATGTTCTAGTCTACAGAAGCTTCAAAAGTCTGAAACCTTAAATATTTCTTTGTTGTCAGTTCATCAGATGAGGAGTGATCAAGGTGGTCAAACTAATCATCCCGCCACCTGGCCTTGGCAAGAAGCCAAAACCAAAATTCCATTACTTAAAGAAGGGCACGAAAGTTGTCAGAATTTTTCGTCCAGAATTTAACACTGCTGCTTTGACATTTCGTTTTTGGGGGCCAATTTGTCGCTTCGATCATCATCGTGGTAATTGCCCTAGCTTTTGCTACGAATTATTGGATTGTCAACATTGTGATGATCGAGAACGTGGCATATATTATGCTGCACATGAACTTTCTAGCTGTCTAGTAGAAATTTTTGGGGATATTGGTTGTATTGAGATTACAGACCAATTAGTGGCAATTGTCACGCCTACTCAAGATTTAAAATTATTGGACATTCGAGAATCTGGTGCAATGCGTGCTGGGGCTAATGTAGCTACTTTAGGCAATACCGAAAAGCGTAGCCTGAGCCAGGCTTGGTCGCGTTACTTTTATGAGCAACAAGCAATCTACTCGGAAATTCACGGGTTGATGTACCATAACGCTCATAATGGTGAAGAAGCGATCGCTCTTTATGAACGTGCTGAAAATTTCTTAGTCTGTAAGCCAGAAAATGTCATGCCCCTCAAACATGAATTGTTACGGGGTCTGGTGTTAAAAGCGGCTGACGAGAACAATTTAGAGGTGATTCCCTATTGGTAATTTTGACTGATCCAAATGCCATCTCTGCCAACTTACCTCTCATAATTTTCACCAGAGACATTGCAGTGCAACGCCTCTGGTGAATGATAAAGTGCAAGAGCCGATCAAATCAGCCCTTGATTATTTATTCAATTGGAGATTTTAAAGAGATTTTCTATTCTTCAGTTTCTGTCTTTTCCGCCGCCGTTCGGTAGAAGCAACTGCATATTCTACAGGATAGCCGACCACAGGAATTACCTGATATTTACGGTCTTCTTCTAGCTTTTTGAGTTCGGTGTAATCAACCCAGTGAATACAATCAACTGGACAAGTGTCTATTGCTTCTTGAATCACCTCTTGAGCGTCTGCGTCTTGCCGAACTACACGCGATCGCCCATAGTCTGGTTCAATATAAAAGGTGTTCCGTGCTACGTGGGCACAGTGTTTACAGCCAATACAGGTGATCTCGTCAACGTAAACACCTTTTTGCCGCACTAAACCACCTAATTCCGGTTCCAAACCCGAACGTTCTGGCGCATCCCGCAGAAAACCACCTAGTTCTGGTTCTAAACCCGAACGATTGTCTTCTTGTGCTTCTGGCGACGGCAGAAAATCAGACATTACGCACTCCAACGTTGGACTACTAAGCGAATCGAACCATCTTGCTGTTGTTGTTGTTCAGCAACTTGAAAGCCAACACGAGCAGTTTCTTTCACAACAGTTTGGTAAGCGTAGCGTTGTGTTACTTGGCGCAAGAACCCATCTACAGACAAATCTTGCTGCCAATATTGCAAGTCAGCAACTAGTTCATATTCTTTGCCATTCCATCTAAAGCCGACGTCATAGCCATTTTCTTGCTCAATAGTAATTTCGGCAGGATGAGTTTGACCGCGATAGCCACGCACTTCCTGTGGCCCCGGTTTCCAATCTATGCCCAAACCAGTGAGCGCATCTTTCAAAGAATCAAGGTTACGGATTTGAGTCTTAATTTGGCTAAAGTGTGACATGGTGGTTACTAATCAATGACGCTAAACTATGTTGAAAACTTACCAATCACTAACAGTGGTTTGTGTATTTGCCAAGCCTGACTGCTGCATCTGAGTGGCAAAAAATTCCGAAGTCGGCTCATTACTAAGTACTATCCCTAGCTGTGCCTCTATTGCGGCTGTAACTTCAGCGCAAGACGCACCTACAATACCAGTGACTTTCTCTTGAACCCGACCATCTGGATAAATGATGAACTCCAATGTCTCCATGCTCTTGGCTAACCACGATAGTACGCTTGAACTGTGCTGCTCTAGCAGGAAGCTAAAAATATAGCTGTCGGAACATTTTTACTTAGATACAAATTTGCCATTTGTTAACTAATGTTCCATCTCTCAAAATATATATCTCAGAATCTTTACAAAACTTATTACTTTTGTTAGTCGTTACATCAGTTATTAGTTAGTTTCTCTTAACCTGATTAATTAGTCAAGGAAAAAGTTGCTGGAGGTAATCAACGCTCAAAAGACCGAAAAATAGGCTTTAGCGGTAGTATGACTGGCAAGTCAATTCACAAAAATATAAAATTTATTGAAAAAGTTTATCATTACTATGAGGTTTACCCCATGCTTACACAGCAGATATTTGAATCTGAGGGAAGAATAACTGCTCTCATGTTCAACTTTCGGGAATTTTTCAGATTCGCCTTGACATCAGTGAAGGGTTATTGTCAGCTTTGTACTGGAGGTGTGTCTAGCTCTCTTAGTACCAAATATTGAGCACCTACTCTGCATTGTGGGAATTATAGAGCACCACATTTTCCTGCTCATTTGAGTCATTGCGGGCGACGATGGCTTGGGCGGGTTCAGTCTCACTCAAGTTAAATGGCTGGTGGGGTACACCTGGTGGAATAAAAAGAAAATCCCCAGCTTCATTGATCACAGACTGTTTTAACCCTTCCCCGTAGCGAGTTTCGACTCGACCTTTTAACAAGTAGATTGCCGTCTCATAGTCTTTGTGGAAATGGGGTTCTGCCGTGCTACCTGGTGGTATGATCACCAAGTTCATCGAAATTCCCTTAGTACCTGCGGTTGCCCCAGAAATGCCTACAAAATAAGGTAATTTTTGACGAGTTGGGGTTGCAGCATCGGGACGAATGGTTACTACTTCTGTGGAACTGATAGGGGAGGTTGTATTTTGGGAATCTGACATCGAGCGTCCCTCCTTTTAGATAAAAAAGTTGAGTATGATCACAATTACTTTAGCTCGATTTTAATTTGCATTTCATAATTCTTGCGGTAGTGATAAGTATGCGATCGCACGGTTCATAACCGACCATTGCTAGCAACTATGTTTTTCTACACCTTACTCAGCAAACATTTCCCCTAAGGTAGCTAAAACTGCTTTTTGTTCATCAGAGTTAATCTGACCTAATTTTTTGACTAATCACAAGCACTCAATGGGGAAAAGTCCAGAAAAGTTCGTTCAGAAATGGGTAGGGACAGTAGGCTGTAGAAAATACTAAGGGAACATAGTATCAATGGCTGGACAGTTGACCCTAATTCGTGAAATGGTGACAGTGTTGGGGGCTGCAACAACTGGAGGGTATTTGGCAAATCGTTGGCAACAGCCCGCCTTGCTGGGATATCTATTAGGTGGTATGGTCGTCGGACCGGCAGGGTTAAAGCTGGTAACGATTGACGGAAATATCCAAGTGCTCTCGGAAGTTGGGGTAGCACTGTTGCTATTTGCTTTAGGTGTGGAATTTTCTCTTAAAGACTTGTTAAGAGTCAGAAAAATCGCTCTGGGTGGCGGCTCACTGCAAATTCTGTTGACAGTTCTTGTAGGTGGAGGAGTCGCTTACCTGACTGGTTGGGTGAATACCTTTCCTCAAGTGATTTTCCTGGGTGCAGTTCTTTCCTTATCTTCTACCGCCGTTGTCCTCAAAAGTTTGATTGAGCGGAATGAAGTGCAGACATCACATGGGCAAGTGATGCTGGCGATACTGATTGTGCAAGACTTGAGTTTAGGACTGATGCTGGCGGTACTTCCTGCCCTCACCCAACCTCCGGAAGTGATTGGGGTTGCCATAGTCAGTGCCCTTTTGAAAGCGCTACTTTTTCTGGCTGGGGCCGTTGTTGCTGGACGCTGGTTGATGCCGTTCTTGATTCGGTTGATGGCTGAAAGTGGTTCTCAAGAGCTATTCCTACTAGGCATTCTAGTACTTTGTTTGGGCATTGCCCTATTAACCTCTGCAATTGGTTTGGGGATTGCGATGGGTGCATTTGTGGCAGGATTAATGATTTCCAACGTTGAGTATGCCGATCATGCCCTCGATCGCATCCTCCCCATGCGAGATGTATTTGCTACGTTATTTTTTGCATCCATTGGCGTACTGATCGATCCTGGTTTTTTGTTAGCTAATGGCTGGATATTGATGGGGTTAGTTGCGATGACGATGATTGGCAAAGCAGCAATTGTGGCTGTGATTGTCAAATGGTTTGATTATCCCCTGAAAACAGCACTAACAGTAGGTCTAGGTATCAACCAAATCGGAGAATTCTCTTTTGTGTTAGCAGGTGTAGCTCAGAATCAAGGGCTGTTTACCGATCGCCTCTATGGATTGACCGTGGGGACGACTGCCGCTACTTTATTAATCACTCCTTTTATCCTCAAAGCTACGCCCTATTGGCTACTCTGGTTGGAACAATTACCGTCGATTAGTTCCTGGTTGCAGTTGAGTCCTACTCCGCAACTGGTGGAGTTTGGGCAAGAATTGGCTCATCATGTGGTGGTTGCAGGCTATGGCAGAGTGGGTCAAACTTTAGTGCGGATGCTGGATTTTCAAGGACACCAAATATTGGTGATTGATAATAATGAGGCAGCATTGCAAATCATACGGGAACGGAGAATTCCTTACCTATTTGGAGATGCGGCTAGCCAACTTGTACTGGAAAAAGCTCATCTCACCCAAGCCAAAGCAATGGCGATCGCACTCCCTGATCCCATGGCCACAAGATTAACCTTAAAACGGGCTTTGAGTATGGCTCCAGACCTAGATATTACCGTCCGTGCCCATATGAATGACGAAATCGATTTACTCTACCAGTTGGGCGCGCAGGAGGTAGTGCAGCCAGAGTTTGAGGCCTCTCTGGAAATGGGCGCCCATTTGCTGTTAAAGCTGGGGGATTCTACCTATGCTGTGCAGCAAGCCGTCAATCGTTACCGCAGTGGACGGTATCGGGATATTTTGCCGGAAAGATCGCAATACTGGGGCGCGGCTAATTTGGAGACAGCGATCGCTGGATTACAAGGTAATTGGTATAATGTTGAACCTGATTCTCCCTTGCCAGCAGTAAGCCTTGCTCAAGCTCAAATCCGCCGCCGCACCGGGGCTACAGTTATGGCTGTTGAACGCCACAAACATCTTTATCGCTATCCTACAGGTGAATTTACCTTGGAAGCTGGCGATCGTCTTTTAGTAGTGGGCAATCCGCAAGAGCATGAGGCATTTGTCAAACTCCTGCAAGGAGAAATATAAGTCAATACTGTTCAGTTAACCATTTTCTCTCTCTTCCTTTCTTCTCTCTGTGTCTTCTGTGTCCCGCGAGCATCCCAATTTTGCAAAAATAAAATTTGTAGTGGGAGCATCTTGCTCCCTAATGTCCAGGAAGCGGGCTAGAGAGCCATCACTACAAAAAATAAATTTACACATTTGGGATGCTCCCTATGCCCCATGCCCGACTTTCATGAGTGTATTTATTTTTGCCTAGCTACTTATTATCTGTCGCTTCAATTAAAGCACTGCGAATTCCTGGTTCACTCATGGAATGTCCAGCGTCGGGAACAACAATAAATTCAGCTTCTGGCCAAGCGCGATGTAATTCCCAAGCTGATATTATTGGGCAGACCACATCATAGCGACCTTGAACAATTACAGATGGAATGTGGCGGATACGATCAACATTTACAAGTAATTGATCATCTGATTGAAAAAATCCTTTATTGATGAAGTAATGGCACTCAATTCTGGCGAATGCTTCCGCAAATTCATCCTCACCAAAATTTTTCATTAAGTCTTGATCAGGAAACAGTTTACTAGTACTAGCTTCCCAAACTGACCAAGCACGGGCTGCTGCGAGTCTAATTTGTGGGTCTGGATTAGTCAAGCGTTTGTAATAAGCGGTGAGCAAATCCTCACGTTCATTGATGGGAATTGATTGCAGATATGCTTCCCAAGCATCAGGAAAAAGATAGCTAGCACCTTCTTGATAGAACCAGCGTAATTCTTTTTGGCGGAGCATGAATATGCCACGTAAAATTAATCCCATGCAACGCTCTGGATGGGTTTGACTATAGGCTAATGATAGGGTACTGCCCCAACTACCACCAAAAATAACCCACTTTTCTATTCCTAAATGTTCGCGGATTTTTTCAATATCATTAACTAAATCCCAAGTGGTATTTTCTCGCAATTCGGCATGGGGTGTACTTTGACTACATCCCCGTTGGTCAAACATCACTAACCGCCATTTTTGAGGATTAAAATATTGCCTATATAAAGGTAAAAATCCACCACCCGGCCCGCCATGCAGCAAAACTATAGGCTTACCTTGCGGATTTCCTGACTCTTCAAAATGAATTGTATGTAGTTCAGAAACTTGTAATTTACCTTCTCGATAAGGTGCGATAGGTGGGTAAAGCTCACGCATGTTGATAATAAAATTTGTAGAAAAAAATATTAATAAAATTATATCCAGTTCATCCCAATGCAAAAAAATTGATTGTGGGGGCGAACGGTTGTTCGCCCTTCTACAGGGTGAGGACTTTAGTCCCGACTACAAGCCTTGTAATGGTTTGATTAACTTACAGGCTCTAGTTGATGACTTACTTGCTTTTCTTGCTTGAGTGTTGCTAATTTAGTGCGTAACTGTGCCCTGACTTCATGGCGGAAGCTGAAGAAGTGTTCGCCTACTCCTAGGGTTGTGAGGTAATCATATAACAAAGCGGGCTTACTAAAGGCGATCGCTACTAATTGCCACCAGAACCGCCACCTTGTGGAACGCACTACACCTTGTCGCCAGCAAATAGCTGCAAACAGCTTGATTTCCGTCATCGTGATCGGACGCCCAGATTTACCGCGCCACCCATTCATCATCATAAAATGGCGGAAGGTACGTTTCAGGAAAGGCATAGGTTCGTAGATATTCCAGAAAGCATCGATGTATTCCTCGGTGATTTCTTCCACTGGGCGCGTTGGTGTAAAGTTCATAATTGCGCCTTGGTGGAATGTACTCATCCCGTCAAACAATCGCCCTTCCTGCTGTAAGCGATTCCACATAGCAGTATTTTCTAACGCTTGCAGCATACTAAACTGCCCTTGGGGAATGCCAGTTTCCTCGATGAATTCTCGAATCCGTCGGCCTGCACCTGGACGTTCGTTATCAAAGCCGATAATAAAACCAGACATAATCTGCAATCCAGCCCTGGTGATTTTGTGGCAAGATGCAATTAAGTCTTGGCGGGTATTTTGGACTTTGTGAATTCCTAAAAGACTATCTGTGTCTGGGGTTTCGATACCCATAAACACAAGGGTAAACCCAGCTTTCACCATCAATGCAATTAGTTCATCATCCTCTGCGAGATTCAGTGAAGCTTCTGTAACTAACACAAATGGGTAATTGTGTGCTTCCATCCACGGGATGAGGGCTTGGAGAAACACCTTAGCGTTGCGTTTATTGCCGATAAAATTGTCATCGACAACAAACACATACCGCCGCCAACCCATATCATAGAGGACTTGAAATTCCTGTAACATTTGCTCTGGCGTCTTGGTGCGGGGTTTGCGTCCATACAAGTTAATGATGTCGCAAAATTCGCACTGGAACGGACACCCACGGGAGAACTGGACTGTGATAGCTAGGTAAGCATCGAGTTCCAGCAAATCAAACCGGGCGATTGGTGTTTGGGTGACATCTGGTTTTTCTGGAGAACGGAAAATACCGCTCTCGTCTCCCCGCGCCAGAGCCTCTAAAAATATGGGGATAGTGCATTCCCCTTCGTCTAAAATTAGATATTGCGCTCCTGCATCTAGGGCAAAATCTGGTACTGAGGTAGGGAAAGGCCCTCCTACTGCTACCTTTTTACCTAATGCAATCCCTTTTTGAATTAACTCTCGAAAATCCTGTTTTTGGATAATCATCGCAGAGATGAGCACCAAATCACACCACTCCCAATCTTCATCTGTCTCTAAACGGACATTGCGATCGCAAAATCTGATTTCCCAATCACTAGGCAGCATTGCCGCTACTGTAATTAATCCCAACGGCGGATTTGTGGAGCGTAAACCTGCCAGATCAAGCGTCTCTTGATAAGACCAGAAAGAATTGGGCATTATCGGCCAGAGTAGTAAGGCTCTCATAAGCGCACACCCCGGTGTAAAAAAGTTACTTAATCTACAGGTTACTGCTACTTGTTCTGACAAGAGTTAAACTTTTATCTATTTTTGTAAACGAAAGGTTCATCAACCGTTGACCAAATTCCCAACGCCTCACCAAACGAGTTGCACAGGAAAATGTCAAAATTGAATGAGTTTTGTGACCACCGCTTTACATAGCGGGGATTTGAGATAACTAACTGGAAATTTATGGGCAAACAGCGTGTTCTGTCGGGAGTTCAACCAACTGGTAATCTGCATTTAGGCAACTACTTGGGAGCGATTCGTAACTGGGTAGAAGGCCAGAGCGAATACGAAAATTATCTCTTTGTAGCTGATTTACATGCGATTACGGTACCACATGAGCCAAAGGAGTTGGCATCTAATACCTACAATCTCGTCGCTCTCTATTTAGCCTGTGGTCTAGATTTAAACCACTCCACCATCTTTGTGCAATCCCACGTCTCAGCACACAGTGAACTCACTTGGTTGCTCAACTGCATTACACCTTTAAACTGGCTGCAAGATATGATCCAGTTTAAAGAAAAGGCTGTCAAGCAGGGTGAAAATGTCGGCGTTGGGTTGTTAGACTATCCAGTGTTGATGGCGGCTGATATTTTACTCTATCAAGCGGATCAAGTACCCGTAGGTGAAGACCAAAAGCAACATTTGGAACTGACAAGGGATATTGTCAACAGATTTAACCACCAATTTGCCAAACCAGATGAGCCAGTCCTCAAGTTACCAGCACCTTTGATTCGTAAAGAAGGCGCAAGGGTGATGAGTTTGACTGATGGCACCCGTAAAATGTCAAAGTCCGATCCGTCAGAATTAAGCCGGATCAATTTGCTAGATACGCCAGAGCAGATCACTAATAAGATTAAGCGCTGTAAAACTGATCCGGTGCGGGGTTTGACTTTCGACGATCCACAACGTCCAGAATGTCATAATTTGTTAACGTTGTATTTGCTACTTTCTGGTAAGACAAAGGAAGAGGTAGCAGCTGAGTGTCAGGATATGGGCTGGGGGCAATTCAAACCATTGTTGACAGAAACAACAATTAATGCACTCAAACCGATCCAAGATAAATATCAGGCAGTCATGGATGACAAAGGCTATTTAGAGTCAGTATTGCGGGATGGTAGAGAAAAAGCAGAAGCGATCGCTAATCAAACTCTGGCACAAGTGAAAGCTGCTTTGGGCTTTTCTGTACCCCTTTGAATAATTCGTCATTGTTAATACTCGCCTAGGCGTGAGAAGCAAGCTACGTAATTCGTAATTTTTAGCTACAGTGAAATCCGCAGGCTAAAAACAAGAAAAAATGTTTATCTCTAACCGTACATAAATTTAGGGACATGAATCCTGATGTAATTACGAGCTACGAATTACGAATTATAAGTTCAATTGTTATACCCTGTAATAAACCCGTAAACTATGATTTTATGCCTGATATAAAAAGCACTACGGTATTGAATACCTTCCGGCAAGCCGCGCAGGCTGGTGAGTTTTTAGTGACCGCCGAAGTCGCGCCCCCAAAAGGGGGAGATCCAGCGCACATGCTCAAAATGGCGGCGACCCTTAAGGGGAGGGTTCATGCCGTCAATATTACTGATGGTAGCCGTGCAGTGTTGCGGATGTCTTCGTTGGTGGCGTCAGTGATTTTGTTGCAGAACGGTATTGAACCAATTTGCCAGATGGCTTGCCGCGATCGCAACCGCATCGGATTACAAGCAGACTTGATGGGTGCCCATGCTTTGGGTATCCGTAATATCTTAGCGTTGACAGGCGACCCTGTGAAAGCAGGCGATCATCCCGACGCTAAAGCGGTGTTTGACTTAGAAGCAGTGCGACTATTGCAACTAATCAGGAAAATGAATCAGGGTGTTGACCACAACGAGCAACCTCTAACTGATGGGGCGCTGGACTTATTTGCTGGTGCGGCGGTAGATCCACAATGTGCCAGTTGGTCAGGTTTGCAAAGTCGATTTGAACGCAAAATAGAAGCCGGAGCGCAATTTTTCCAAAGTCAATTAATTACAGACTTTGAACGACTAGAAAAGTTTATGGACACCATAGCATCTGGTTATAAAAAACCAATTTTGGCAGGAATATTTCTGTTGAAATCGGCGAAGAATGCCCAGTTTATTAATAAAGTTGTACCTGGTGTAAATATTCCCCAACACATTATTGATAGGTTAGCCAAAGCCAAAGAACCGCTACAAGAAGGAGTGAAAATTGCCGCCGAACAATTACAAATTGCACGACAATTATGTCAAGGTGTTCACATGATGGCGGTGAAACGAGAAGATTTAATTCCCCAAATCTTGGATTTAGCAGGGGTGGGGAAAGTAAACCACTAATAGATTAACTACGTAGAGACGCAAATTCGACTTCGTCCCACTGCGCTAACGCGTCTCTATCATTTGAAGAGATAGTAAGATTGGAATATGCCAGCTAAAAAGCACCATTTGCTGATGTACTAACACTAAGCATCAAGTATAACTTAGTAAATCAATTGTAATACTAAGGAGTAAACGCCGTGACAAATTTGAATAACTATAACGCAGAATTAGCTGATGAAGAAACTTTAGATGAAGAAGACAATGATGAAGAACAAGAGGAAAAAGTTAGTTTCCAGTATGATCCTGAAAAAATTAACATTGTTACAAGGGAGCCAACTATTGAGCAATTACTTAGAAGAATTGACGAGGAAGCGCTTGATTTAGCACCTGATTTTCAACGCCAAGCGAATATATGGACTCTAGAAGCCAAAAGTAAGTTAATTGAATCTATTCTGATTAGAATTCCATTGCCTGCTTTTTATATTGATGCTACCAATGAAGATGAATGGGTAGTTGTAGATGGATTACAGAGATTGTCTGCCCTAAAACAATTTATGATTGATAAAAGTGATAAGAGACTTAGATTAGTTGGATTAGAATACTTGAAAGAGCTTAATAATAAAACCTATGATGAATTAGAGCGCAGATATCAACGTCGTATATTAGAAACTCAAGTCACAGTATATTTAATCGAAAAAGGTACACCTTTAGCAGTCAAGTATAATATATTCAAACGCATCAATACGGGAGGTGTACCTCTCTCCAATCAAGAATTACGCCATGCTTTGAATCCTGGACAAGCCACAAAAATTTTAGCTAATCTAGCTTCTTACCCAGAGTTCAAACGTGTTGTTAATCTTAGCGAATCTAAGAAAAAGAGAATGGATGATAGGGAGTTTATAGTAGGATTCCTCGCTTTTTATCTAATTTCTTATCAAGAATATGAAGATGAAACTAGAGATTCTTTCCTCAGTAAAGCTTTATCGAAAATAAATAGTCTTTCTAAGGAGGAGATAACAAATATAGAAGAAAATTTCAAAAAAGCTATGATTGCTGCATTTGAGATTTTCAATGACAATGCTTTTCGCAAGATTTCCAATAAAAATAAAAGAAAGTTTCCACTTAATAAATCCTTGTTTGAAGTTTGGTCTATAAATCTTAGTAGGCTAAGTATAGAAGATATTCAAATCTTAAAAGAGAGAAAACAAAACCTCATAGATACTTTTGTAAAGTATGTAGATAATGATGCAGATTTTCTAGCATCAATATCTCAAGTAAAAAATAAAATTGAACATAGATTTAAAACTGTAGAGAAAATTATACAAGAAGTCTTATCATGATTAATTCTTTGAATTTGACCAATTACAAAGCTTTTGAAAGTCAGCTACTCGAATTTAAGCCACTAACTTTACTTTCTGGTCTAAATAGCACGGGAAAATCTTCTGTACTACAATCGTTACTTTTACTGCGTCAATCTTATCAACAAGAATTATTACCAAATGTCGGTTTAGCTTTAAATGGTGAATTAGTACGTATTGGTACGGCTCAAGATGCATTTTGTGAAAGAGCTAAAGAAGATTATCTGGGTTTTGAGATTATTTGGAACAATGGGAAAAAAGGGATTTGGCGTTTTATCTATGACCAAATTAAAACAGGAGCAGATGTTTTAAATAATTTAGATGCAAAATTACCAATTGATAATGTCTATGAATCAAGTCTTTTCAATAAAAGATTTCACTATTTACAAGCAGAACGTCTTGGACCACGGACATCCTATGATATGTCAGATTATCAGGCACGACGACTAGGACAGTTAGGTAGTAAAGGTGAATATACTGCACATTTTTTAGCAATTAATCAAGATAAAGATGTTCTTCAAAGTAAACTAAGACATCCGATGGCAAAATCTAACGCTCTTAGCAGCCAGGTTGAGGGATGGATGAGAGAAGTAAGTCCTGGTACAAGGATTAAAATCAACTCAAATTCAGATATAGGTTTGATGAGTTTGCAATATTTCTATGGAGATAGTAACCCCTATCGTACTACTAACGTCGGATTTGGAATTAGCTATACATTACCGATTATCGTAGCAGTTTTAGCATCTTTACCAGGTACACTAATTATAATTGAAAATCCAGAGGCACATCTACATCCTAAAGGGCAAGTCAATATGGGTGAGTTATTATCGCTTGCAGCTAGTTGTGGAATTCAAGTAGTAATAGAAACTCATAGTGACCATGTTTTAAATGGTATTCGTCTTGCTGTTCATGGAGGTAAAATTAAGCCAGATGATGTTCAGTTACATTATTTTCAGCGACAAGAAAAACAAGGGCAAGCTATTACAGAAGTAGTATCGCCACATATTGATAGAAATGGAAGAATTGATAAATGGCCAGATGGTTTCTTTGATGAATGGGAAAAAAGTTTAGATATTTTACTTGAGCCGGCGGGGGAGTAGAAGGTGGATTTTGATTTAATATTAAATGAGTTGTCTCTGCAAAATCCGGCTCCAAATGAACAAATAGCACAGCAAAGAATGTCTGAACTAATTAAGACAATACAAGCAGTCAAAGCTCAAGGAGTAAAGGTGAGTCTTCGCACTAAAGAAAATTTTCATACAACAATACTTGCACCTAACTATCCTCTTCGTCGCTGGCTTAATGATGCAGATCAAATTGAAAGACTTTTTATCAAAACTCTTGTAACTAAAGCACCTTTTTCAACCGATATCGCAAATTCGGATATCCAAGATATTGAAAATAATGCCAGCTTGTCTGAATTTCGTCATCAAGGAGAAATAGCTATTGGGCTTGGTATTGCTTATGTACTTAATACAATCGCAATTAGCTTGCTTTCTGAGGAATGCTGGGATTGTAGCCACATAGAACTAGAATTTAGATGGCTAGATCAAGATGAAGAAGTAATCCATGAGCTTGTAAAGATTATCCATGCCAGTCGTAGCACTCATGTACAAGAAAATGCCGATCTGATTGAACAAATTCAAGAGCGTATTTGTCAAGAAGTTAGCGATGGCTTGCAAGTTTGGAACCGCAGAGAGGAATTATTTCCTAACCTCGAATTCTGTGATGCTGTTAGAAGGCAATTGGAAGATATTCGTACTGGAAAATTGGAATTGCAGCCTGTTGTGAACATATTATTTGAGCTTCAGAAATGCTGTAAAAACTGGAATAATGGCTATTTCAATCTCGATGGGTATCCTATTGAGGAATCGGGAGAGAGTACAGGGCAAACGCATCTAAATATAGTACATAATTACTAAAACAGAGATAAATGCTGCGATCGCACTCTGGTATAGAGGTTGAGCAATGAGGCTTTGATGGTAAAGTCATTGTAAAAATAGTAATATTGCCCAAGTTTGCGTGAAGCTCAAGCCCAAAAT
>JAHHHF010000109.1 GCA_019359495.1 Goleter apudmare HA4340-LM2 | reverse complement strand
CTTTAATCATTTCGTTTTTTACGTTGAGTTACCCACGCTCTGGACGTATTTTGATGACGTATCAATTAAATTATCCTAAATCTAGCTAATCCAAGTGTTTTTTCCTCACTTGTGAGAAATGCGGGTAGAAATTACTGCTATTTGTCCACCACCATTCTGCATCATGTAGGGTAAAACTTTTTTCGTGAGATTAATAGTAGCAAAATAATTGATTTCCATAATCTCTCTATCAACTAATGCTTGGGTATCAATAGCTAAGGAACGTTGACTGATACCTGCATTATTCACTAATACATCAATTTTACCGTAATGCTCTATAACGGCGGTTACTGCATTTTCTACTGCCAAAAAATCTTTGCTATCAAAAGGAATAACTAAACATTCACTGCGAATATTGTCTTTAACTCTTTGTAATTCTTGCTCTCGACGTGATGAAATAATCAGTTTTGCACCTTCAGCCGCAAACTGATAAGCCAGTGCCTCACCGATACCAGAAGATGCTCCCGTGATCCAAATAGTTTTATCTTGAAAACGCATTATCCTCTTCTGAATGTATACTGATTAATGGAGTAGGTACAGGAAATGGGCGATTTTCCAAAAGTTTAAAATGACCTATTTCGCCATCATAAGCAAAAACTTCTCCACTCTCTATTTCATAAATCCAAGCGTGAAGTGTGAGTTGACCACTGTGCAGCCGAGAACGAATGATCGGATAAGTCTCCAGATTTTCTATTTGGGTCAAAACATTCTGTTCAATAGCAATTTTTAAAAGGCGATCGCTGGGATAATCTTTGTAGTTATCTATAATTAAACGGCGAGTGGGTTCAGCATATTGTTGCAACCAATCATATACTAAAGGCATTTGTTGAGCAAGATTACCTATTTGCAATAATCCTTTCATAGCTCCACAATGAGAATGTCCGCAGATAACGATATCGTCAATCGCTAAAGCTTGAACGGCATATTCTATCCCAGCACCTTCACCTTTATTAGCTGCTCCATAGGGTGGTACAATATTACCAATATTACGGATAATAAACAAGTCACCCGGTTGACTTTGAGTAATTAAAAACGGGTCAATCCGCGAGTCTGCACAAGTGATGAATAGGACTTCAGGATTTTGACCATGAGATAAATGCTCGAATAGTTCGCGGTGTGCCGTGAAATAGTTGTTATGAAATTCATTCAAACCAGCAATTATTCGTTTAATTGGCACAGAGTAATTCCTCACACAAAGATATATGACCGCTCCAAGACTACACAGTAGTGATGTGCGTTTCCTGATGAAATCTGTTCAAATTCAGTAGTCACTGTCCAGATGCACTATAAAAAGTACATCTGTTCGAGATTACCTAATCTTTAATATATTTGGCATCAGAGACAATACATATATCTCGTCAAGCACTAGCAATTCAGACTCCTTGTTAATCCTGAAGTGCGGTTACTAATCATCACTCCTAAAAAATAAAAAATTGCATAACTATTGCTACCTAATTTTTAAAATACAGATATCTTGGGCAATGCCCCCTAAATCACGGCTATTCAAATTTTGATAATTTGGATACAAAATTGCTCAATGATAAAAACAGTCTTGTTTTGCCTCTGAATCTAGAGGTCTATTTTATTAATAGAAAATGAACTTGAGAGACTATAGATCCCCAACTCCTTTGAAGGAGTCGGGAATATGAACAGTCGCAACTCATCAAAATTAATCTGGTGGAATCCCTGTCGTCTGTTAGTCCACTCAGCAAAGTTGAGTTAGTTATGGATATTGCAACTGGACTTTGATGCGTTCCCATTTTTAGGTAGGATTCAGTAAGCAAAAATTCTGTTCTGGACAAAATTGATCCCCCTGCTGATAGCAACCTCCTGAAAAACATTTGATGTCAAAAAGGGGGTTTGGAAGTGAAAACTTACTTATAAACCTGTTGTATGACAAACTCATCAATCCCAACAGCAGAAACATTCCATAGTTGGTATGTACTGTTACAGCAACTAATAGATGGTCAATCTTTATCTCGTAAACAATCGGCACAATTGATGCAAGGGTGGCTGACTGAAGCTGTACCACCAGAGTTATCGGGAGCAATTTTAACGGCGCTACATTTCAAAGGGGTTTCATCTGAAGAGTTAACCGGGATGGCTGAGGTATTGCAATCTCAATCAAAAACAGGGGCTGAGTATGCAAAAACTTCCCCAAACCCTATTCCCCTGATTGACACCTGCGGCACTGGTGGGGACGGCTCATCAACCTTTAACATTTCCACAGCCGTGGCCTTTGTGGCAGCTGCCTACGGTGTACCCGTGGCCAAGCATGGTAATCGCTCGGCGTCAAGTCTAACTGGTAGCGCCGATGTTTTGGAAGCCTTGGGGGTAAACCTGGGTGCTGCTGGCGATAGAGTACAAGCCGCAGTCCAAGAGGTAGGTATCACTTTCCTGTTTGCTCCTGGTTGGCATCCGGCACTAAAAACTGTGGCGCAATTGCGACGTAATCTGAAGGTGCGGACAGTGTTTAATTTACTTGGCCCCTTGGTCAATCCTTTACACCCTTCCGGACAAGTTGTAGGGATATTTGATCCCAAATTGCTAAAAACGGTGGCTCAAGCTTTACATCAGCTAGGTAAGCAAAAGGCAATTGTGCTGCACGGGCGAGAAAGGCTTGATGAAGCAGGATTAGGGGATTTAACTGATTTAGCGGTGTTATCTGGAGGAGAAGTGCAGCTAACTACTGTCAATCCCGAAGCAGTTGGTTTAACGCCTGCTCCTATTAGTGCGCTACGGGGTGGAGATGTCCAAGAAAACGCCGAGATTCTCAAGGCGGTACTGCAAGGAAAAGGCACTCAAGCACAACGTGACGCAGTGGCCTTAAATGCTTCCTTGGCGCTGCAAGTGGCGGGTGTGATCCCACTGCTATCACATGCCGAAGGGATTAAAGCTGCTAGGGAGATCCTAGATAGTGGCGCTCCTTGGACAAAGTTGGAGCAATTAGTCCAGTTCCTGGGGAATTGATCTCCGAATTGGACTGTGGGCGAAATTCCACGACATGGCGTTTGATGGTGACATCGTAGTTGCCAAAAAAGTCATGGCCCAGTAGTCCAGTTTCTAATTCAGAGCCAGCGATCGCTACTGGTACTTTATTCACTACTACCCCAGCCACTGCCATCGAATCAACATAGCCGATGGTGAATTCCACTGCTTTAGAACTGGCGGTATTTGCCTTGGCTTTCCCCACTGGCACTACTCCCAAAGCGTTAGCCATGTTTTGGGTGATCACAGTGCCACTAGCCCCTGTATCGACAATCATCTCAAAGTGCTGCTCACCGTTGAAGGTAACGTCGATAATTGGCGTCCCACCCAGTCGTCGTTTAATCGGAACCGTCACTAATTCAGTGTCTTGGGCAAACTGTGCTGATGGGGGTGAGATGGGCTTTGGTACTAATAGCCTGGCTTGTAGAGGCGGGGATAGGGACGGGGGGAGTTTTGGTGTGTTTTGTTGTGCTTGAGGGACAACAACTACCACCCGCTTTGGTTCTGCCTCTGCTGAGAGTGGGGGTTGGGGAGCTGATTTCTGTAAAGCATATTTGATCTGGCTCTGATATTCTGAGATTTTGAGTTGAGCAACTGCAAAGTTGGGACTTTGTTGCCGCACTTTTCTCATCAGCGCGATCGCATCTTGAAACTGACTCGCCACCAAGTCCCAATCATCCGGGGATTGGGCAGATTGGCTAATTGTCATCGCACCTGCGGCTTTGTCTAGCGCCAATTCAAAAGAATTGGGTTCAACATCAGACTGTGGTAGTGGTTTAGGGCTGGATAATGGTGTTGTTGCTGCCTCGACAAGGGGCGGCTGCGGCAGATTGCCCGCAGGCTCAGGCTGCTCATTACCACGAGTCGTAGTAGTTTGTTTATCTTTACTACAGGCAACACCCGAAACCGCTAGCGCACTTGCCAGAAAAATTAGGGTTGCACGGGACAAAAAAGACTGAAGCATAATTAATTTTGATTCTACCTGCCCAAGGGCTTGTAAATCTACTCCTGCCACTGATGCCGCAAAAAAGTTTTTGCCTATTTATATAGCCTACTCAATATTTTAATTTTTAATTAATTAGCATGAGAATGCGGAATTTATGAACTCATGGGATAATTAGCGATCGCAGCTTCCTAGGGAATCAAAGGTAAGCACTAAAAATTGGAATGGGGGAAACGTTTCACCCTATATCCATGCCCGTTCGGTTGAGCGAAGCCGAAGCCCATGCCCTCAACGTTTAGCGTTCAAAGCCTATGCCCCTGTCTGACGCAATACCTGCCCTACTTGTCTTGGCAGATGGCACTACTTATCGCGGTTGGTCTTTTGGTGCCACAGGTACCACCATCGGGGAAGTGGTGTTCAACACTGGCATGACCGGATATCAAGAAGTACTGACCGATCCCAGTTACTGCGGTCAGATTGTCGTGTTCACCTATCCTGAATTAGGGAATACTGGCGTTAATGCCGAAGACGAAGAATCGGCTAAACCACAGGTACAGGGTGCGATCGCCCGCAATATTTGTCAAAAACCAAGTAATTGGCGATCGACACAATCTTTATCTGACTACCTCAAACAGCACCAAATACCAGGCATCTACGGCATCGATACCCGCGCTCTCACCCGCAAGATTCGCACAGTGGGAGCTATAAACGGTGGTATTTCTACCTCCATTCTTGATGAGGGTGAGTTGCTAGAGCAGGTACTGGCAGCTCCCAGCATGGCAGGATTAAATCTGGTACGGGAAGTCACGACCCCAGAGGTTTATGAATGGTCAAATCCCACAACCCCAGTTTGGGAATTCAACTCAGATGAGGGAGCGAATATTGGGGAATCCTTCACAGTCGTGGCCCTTGACTTTGGTGTCAAACGCAATATACTGCGTCGCTTGGCCAGTTATGGTTGCCGTGTGATTGTCGTCCCTGCCCATACACCACCAGCAGAAATCCTCAAATACAACCCAGACGGCATCTTTCTGTCTAATGGGCCCGGAGACCCAGCCGCAGTCACCGAAGGCATCGCAACTACCAAAGCATTACTAACCAGTCAAAAACCCATCTTTGGCATTTGTATGGGACACCAAATATTGGGTCATGCCTTAGGGGCAGAAACTTTTAAACTCAAGTTTGGGCATCGCGGTTTAAATCAGCCTGCGGGTTTACAACAACGGGTGGAAATTACTAGCCAAAACCACAGTTTTGCGATCAATCCAGATTCCTTACCTGCGGCAGTTGTCGAAGTTAGTCATCTTAACTTGAACGATGGCACCGTAGCTGGGGTACGTCATAAATCTCTACCCATATTTTCCGTACAGTATCACCCAGAAGCCAGTCCTGGCCCTCATGATGCTGATTACCTGTTTGCACAATTTGTCCAACAAATGCGAGCAGCACGAGAAACTGTCAAAGCTGAAGTGAGTTAAAAATGGGAATAGGCAATAGGAAATAGGGAGAACGACTTTTAACTCATGCCCCATGCCCAATGACGCCAGTTTGCTTAAGTCGGGAAACCCGCCCACGCAACTGGCTCCCCAATGCCCCACCAGATTGTAGACAAAACGCCCCAAAACCATTTATACTTGAGCGTTCACTTTCACCATGAGGAGGGAGTTATTGCTGAGCCACTAAATCTAACCGTGAGCCTGAGGGGCACTCGTGAAGCCCGGGATAACTGTCAGCTATTCCGCCTCACAGGTTTGTTAGATGCCTTTTCTGAGCCGACATTTCGCAAAGTACTTGGTAGCAAGATTGATGAGGGTCCAAAGCACATTATCCTGGATCTCTCACAAATCGACTTTGTAGATAGCTCCGGCTTGGGTGCTTTGGTACAACTAGCCAAGCAGGCTCAAACTGCTAATGGCACTTTGCAAATTGTCACCAACGCCCGCGTCACTCAAACAGTCAAGCTTGTTCGCTTAGAGAAGTTTCTCTCCCTGCAACCAAACGTTGAAGCGGCTCTAGAAAACATCAAGCCATCTTGATTGCTTGGCCAGAGAGATTCATCTAGCTATCCGATGTTTTATCTGGATAGTTGAGATTTTATAATAGCTGGCGCACCTCTCTCCTTGCGAGAGAGGCACAACACCAGCACATTTAAAACTTTGGTTGTGAATAATAGAGATAGGGCCAAAGGTCAAGGTTTATAGCTAACAAACTATGCAACTTGCCCCACGACGCCCCAAATCTCAGTTACTTAATTAAAAAGATAAAATTTAGTCAGTAATTTTTGCTAGTGTAGTTATCACTAAGTATCGCAGGGTGTCCCGCTTAGGGTAAGATAAGTATCCCTGAAGCCGCGTACCGAATGTAGCCCGTCAAGGAATGGTTAACTTGTGAAGTCAAAGGAGGAAGAGATATTAGATGGACGAGATGAAGCCACCCCGCAGGATTCATCTTTTTCTCAAGCACTCTTGGCAAGCACAGCGCATATACACCAATGCATATCTCAGTCACATTTGCAACAACTTTCTCCGGCAGCATTAGCGTATGTGGGGGATGCAATATATGAATTATATGTTAGGATGTCTTATCTACTGCCATTGCAGCGACCAGACACTTACCATCGTCTGGTAGTGGCACAGGTAAGAGCAGAAAAACAAGCGCTACATTTGCGATCGCTGACTCCTTATCTCAATACCAATGAATTAGAAATTGTCCGCCGAGGTCGCAACGCCGCTACAGGACGCCCCAAGCGGGTTGATCCCGAAGTTTACCAACAAGCAACCAGTCTAGAAACATTAATTGGCTATCTATACCTCAGTGATTTTCAGCGCTTAACTGAACTGTTGCAAAAACTCCATCTAGAGAAATAGTGAGAGATCAATCTCACGAAAGCAAAATCAGTAAAGTGATCTCGGTAAATTGAGGTATTAGTGCGCCCACTCTTAAGCTATATCAAAGACACTCATGACTAACAAACCAAGAAAAATCAAAACAGCTGGCGAACCAAATCGTGGGCAACCAGTAAAAATTAAGAGCAAGAGTAAACTTGTCCTTGCTAATCCGATTCGCCATCCTAGACCTGGAGATAGCAACAGTATAGCGGCTTCTCCACGCCAGCATCGTCAGGTCTCAGCACCATCGTCAGCCCCCAAACCAATCTCAGAAGATAGCGATCTCATCTACGGTCGTCATCCAGTTTTGAGCGCCTTGGAAAGTCAGCGTGGCCTCAACCGCATCTGGGTTACTACCCGTTTACGCTACGATCCCCGCTTTCACCATTTGATCCTGCAAGCTAAGGAAAATGGTGCAGTTATTGATGAAGTAGAACCAAAGCGCCTAGACCAAATTACAGATGGTGCTAATCATCAAGGCATAGCAGCGCAAATTTCACCCTATACCTATATTGAGCTACATGAACTGATTGCACAGGCTAAATCAGTCACAGATCCAGTGATTGTGGTGGCTGACGGTATTACAGACCCCCACAACTTGGGAGCAATTATTCGCACTGCGGAAGCTATAGGTGCTCAAGGTTTAGTAATTCCCCAACGCAGAGCAGCTGGGATCACTTCCACCGTGGTAAAAGTAGCAGCAGGGGCATTAGAAAACTTTCCCGTAGCCAGAGTCATTAATCTTGGCCGTGCTTTGGAAGAATTAAAGGAGGCTGGTTTTTGGATTTATGGTACTGCTGTTACCGGTAGCGAACCCCTGCATACGATAAATTTCAGTGGACCTATCGTTTTGGTAGTAGGTTCAGAAGGCGAAGGCTTGAGCATGTTAACACAACGATCTTGTGATGTTTTGGTGTCAATTCCCCTACTGGGCAAAACTCCTAGCCTCAATGCCTCGGTAGCCTCAGGAATGGCACTTTATGAAATTTACCGCCAACGTTCGTTAAACACACTTTATCTGGATAAGTTACAAAAACCTCTATGAAAATTCAGAGTAAAAGAGTATAAAGAAATGTAAAGGAAAAACTAGCTAAACACCGTTTAACAACCACTACCTTATTGATAAAACGGCAACTACCATGAAAACCATTTGGGATGACCTCAAAGAATCGTTGATTAATACAGTCAACAACCTCGGCTTGGCTTGGTGGGTAGAAATTGTGACACAAAATCCCCGTTGCACATACTACTTCGGGCCGTTTCTGAGTTCTGCGGATGCCAAAATAGCCCTCAAAGGCTATGTAGAGGATTTGGAGTTGGAAGGCGCACAAGGAATTGCAGTCAATGTGAAGCGTTGCAAACCAAATTCTTTGACGATTGCTGAAGACTTGGGGGAAAGGATTGACCGTAAAGTAAAGCCTGCCTTTAGCGGTCAAATTTAAGTTAGGCAATAGTCGATAGGCAATAGTTCAAAATTTCCCAACTTTGAGCTATTGACCTGAGACTAACGTACCAGTCACCTGGTGATACTCTAGCAACCAGCGATCAATGTCATTGACTACCTGGTTGGGTATTTCCCAAGGAAATAGATGGGCAGTATTAGGGTAGCACTGCCACTGACAGTTCTTGAGGTTGCGAGCAGTTTCTAAGCTGGAATCAGCTGTAATGTGGCAGTCTTGAGCAGCAGCGAGTACCAAACTGGGACATTCAATTTTTCGGAGGTCGGTAACACGATTGGATCCAGCTTGGAGAGCCGTAAACAGAGCACGAGTCGCCGCAGGAGAAGTTTGAAGATAGGCTGCCACTGCTTCCTGTGCAATGTATTTGTAGGCGGTGGGTGTATGCTGTTGGATCAAGTAGCGAAACAGCGATCGCTTACCAAAAGTTTCAATATTCCATTGCCAACTCGGTTTCATCCAGTTCAACAATCCTGCCACGCCAGTGTAAACATTATCCTGCCAAGTAATTGGGGGATGATTGCCACGGGGTCTGGCTGCTGTCGCCACTAAAATCAGCCCTGTAACCCGTTGTGGAAGACGCAATGCCAATTCCATTGCCAGAATCCCCCCTAGTGACCATCCTAGTATTAAACATTTTTCTATCTGAAAACGATCTAGAAGTGCCTCCAAGTCGATTAAATGGTCACTCATCTCAAATTTACCATTAACCCGACTTTTGCCGTATCCACGCAAATCAGGGGCAAAAGTTTGATAGCGTTTTGATAAGTGATTAGTAAATACAGAAAGACTCCTACCAGAACCAGGATGACCGTGTAGCGCGAGAACAGGGAATCCTTGACCTTGGATGTAGACGTTAAGCTTGACAGCATCAGCAGTAGTGTAACTCTGGCGATCGCCCATGATTCGCCGTGCTCCTGTCCACTGAACAACAATTGTTCTTATTGTGTCATATTGGGGCATGGGAAATAGGCAATAGGCACTTCACAAATGACCAATAACCAATAACAAATAACTAATTGCCAATTACCGCTAAAAACCAATGTTCTGTATACCCTCCAGCATAGTTAATCACACACATCTGCCTATATGTAGTGTGAATACCAAAAGCCACCCCAGCGACTTTAAACACAGGGTTGAACATATTGTGTCTATGACCCCGTGAAGGCACGCCATCATCGATAATTAACTGCATGATGATGTCTTGGGCTGTATGAGAACCATAGCTGATATTTTCACCGGCGGTAATTTGCCAATCACCATAACGGCTGATGCGAGTAGTGGGATCGCTACCATCACTACCGTTATGACCTGTCGCACCTTTTGGCCCTTGGTCTTTGACGTGATCTCTAGCTCCTAAAGACATACCGGGAGATACACTCAACGATCCCACAGGATCGGCTGACTTCAGAAATGCGATCGCCTCATCAACAGCTTTCACCCCTTCTTGAGTTTGCAAGTAAACCTGCTGGGAGATTTTGACTTTATTACCTTGGAAGCGCTGTTTCCAGTTTTCTAAAATCGGCAGATATGAGGCTGGATGTGTCCGCACCTTGTTCATTTCTGCTATCACTTGTTGTTCCAAAAGTGAGAGGGTATTTTCTTGTACTAAGTCACGATTACTTGTTTGGAGCACTTCTGTCCAAAATGTCCGCAACCCCATCCTATTCATTAGTAACCTCGCAAGTTAGAAGCAACACATTGATATATACATCACTTCAAACAGGGAGTAGAAGGTTTCGGAAGTTGAGAGATATTTTACATAAATTTCATATAAGGGTGCGTTAGGCTTAATCCATAACGTACATCACAAAAGTAATTGAGCATACTGGCAAATTCAGAGACTAAATCTATTTTTCTCGATAACCGCCAGCATAAGTAATCACACAAATAGTTCTGTATGATTTGTGAGTCCCATAGGCAACGCCAGTAACTTTGAAAGCACCGTTAAAAATGTTTTTGCGATGACCGCGATCGGGCACGCCATCATCAATAATTAATTGCATAACAATATCTTGGGCAGTGTTGGGGCTATAGCTGATGTTTTCGGCTGCGACAGTCTGCCATCTACCATAACGATTGATGCGAGCAAAAGGGTTGCTACCATCACTACCATTGTGACCCGTCTTACCTTTTGGCCCTTGGTCTTTAACATGATCTTTCGCACCCAATGACATACCTTTGGATGCACTCAAAGCCCCTACAGGACGGGCTGACTTGAGAAATGCGATCGCTTCATCAACCGCTTTTACGCCTTCTCTAGTTACCAGGTAGCTATTATTAGCGATTTTGACTCGATTACCTTGGAAACGCTGCCTATAGTTTTCTAGCAGGGGAAGGTAAGCCTTGGGGTTTGTCCGTACCTTGTTTGTCTCATGAATCACTTGTTGTTCTAGAGTTGACAGGTAGCTTGCTCGTGTTAACAAAGTCGGATTGGCTTTGGGATCTACAACTGGAAAAGAGTTTGCTGTTGTGGGGTGCAGCAGCAGTTGTCCAGAGTAGCCGACTATGAGAGTAATAAATAAAAACTCCCAAAATCCAATGCGATCGCGGTACATGAATTACCTCTCAATTTGATAGCTACGGTTTTTACAGCAATTAGATACATATCTACTGCATAAATTTTCGTAATATTAAAGGCCAATAATTATTGAGGAAAGTGCAGAGTAACGCACTAGGATTATAAATCCCCAATCCTGAGCGTTAAACCTCTGCGGCTTAAAATTCTCACTCAAGTCTCTGTTGTAACCTTGATCAAAATAAAACGTAAAGACCAATAGATTTCTTGTAGAAGTTTCGCAAAGGCAACGATTTCCTTATCCCCAGAGAGTTCTCGCGTTCCCTAACCGCCATTTTTCTTAGTTACAAAAATTTATTTATTAATCATATTCAAGCTATGAAAATCTCTGATTATTCACAGACTGTTAAAAGTTGCAGGTTAATAGTCAACTGTGAAAATACGGTATTCCTAATTTTCAGAGGATTACCATTCAATTTTCTAATTGTAATCAATACAAATAATCTATTATCTATCCTTAAAAATTTCTAAAAATTCAGCAATTAACCGAAAAAATGCTATGATCTACCTAAATTTTTTTGGCGATTCTTTGCAATACTTAACTAGCTTTTAATGAACAAAAATTAATATAGATTAAAAATAATAACTAACATGATAATTCGTTAAGTTAATTAGGCTAAATTGAGAATATGCTTAATCATCGACGCCTAGTTGAAAATCATAAGGTAATTAAGCGTAAATAAACTTCATACTTTAATGCTGATCATTCAGAAGGTATTGGCTATTAATTATTAAGTTTATTTGTGCAGCATGACTTACTAGGTTGTTCAGCAAGGTGACGAAAATCTTGGCGGAGCCAATTACTTAAGAGCAAAAACCAAAGCAACCTTAACAACAAGACGTAAGATGATAGAGAAAATTTTGCTGGCTGTTTCTGGATTGGGACATGCAGAAGAGATGCTCAAAACATTAAAAGAAGTGCCCTCAATCCAGTCTGCAAAAGTTACAGTTTTACACGTTGTTCCTCCCCAATCTACTGCCTCTGCTATGACCCAGAAGTGGGAAGAGGGAGGAAAAATATTGGCTAGTGCGATTCAGTCTTTAAACTTAGATCCAAGTCAGGTTTCTTCAATTTTACGGCAAGGTGATCCTAAGGATGTGGTTTGCCAGGTAGCTGACGAAATTGATGCTGATTTAATTATCATGGGTTCACGCGGACTCAAGCGACTGCAATCGATATTAGCAAACTCAGTTAGTCAGTATGTTTTTCAGCTGTCTTCTCGCCCCATGTTGCTAGTAAAAGATGACATTTATGTCAAAAGAATTAAGCGAGTTATGGTGGCAATGGACAACTCTGATGCGGCAAAACACTGCTTGAATTTAGCTCTGTTTTTACTAAGAGATATTTCCGGTGGTCAATTAATTTTGACTAATGTAAATACAGATTTGCGTGGTAAATCTTCTGAAATCAATGAAATTACCCCAGACAAAAATTCTGCTTTGGCGGCGGCGGTTGCAGAAGCAGAAAAACTGGGAGTACAGGCTCGTTGTTTTACCAGCAGTGGTAAACCAGGGGAAGAAATTTGTCGTTTGGCGGAGGAGTTGAACACAGACTTGTTGCTGCTGGGTTCTCCAGATCGTCGTCCGTCGGTGGCTAAGAGTTTTGTCGATATAGACCGACTAATAGGCGCGTCTTTATCTGATTACGTCCGGGTCAATGCTAGTTGTCCTGTATTATTGGCACGTACAGTTGCTTAGGGTCTAAATAAACTTAGCAGTTGAGCAATAAAAACCCCTACACTTTTCGCGTAGGGGTTTTTTATTTTATGGACAACGTATTAACTATCTTTTTTACCTTCGCGGCTGGCTGTTTGGATGTACAGAATTAGCAAAAATACGGTGGGAACTAGTACGAACAGAATGCTCGCTACAAATCCCAAGTCATTAACTTGCATGGCAATAAAGCCTCTCTTAAATTTCCAATCAACACCATTAGAATAGCATCATCAATGACGGAATTTGCTCAAATTTTCTGCTACTGCAAATGCTCTCTAAAAAAGGACACACCGAAAAACTTAAGGCTTGGTTACTACGCTGACTGGGCCGTTTACTAAGGTTTGGCAGGCAAGGCGGTAATTCCCTGGCTTTTTTTTCAATTTCTTGTTTTCTACATCTGTACGGGGAGAAAGATTCTCTATACCTTCGACTACCTCGACAATGCAAGTGCCACACTGACCGTAACCACCGCAATTTGTCATCTTGCCAAACAATGTATAGATGTCAATACCATTTTGCATTGCTTTGAGTCGGAGATTGGCCCCATCCGCAGCTATTACTTCTTTTTTTTCTTTAACGAAGTTGATATTACCCATATTTGATTCCTCCTTAACTGTAAGTGTGGCTTACAGCTTTGTGTTCACCTGGTTTTATAGACGGTCTTACTTACTTATAGTAAGTTATTACAAAAAATTAAGAAACATAAAGTTTGTCAAAGTTAATCGAGAAAAAAATAGGACAGGTAAAATACCTGTCCTGGAAATAGTCAATAAACTAACTTACCTAAAACCGACAGCTGCTTGCCATACAAAAGCTAGTAGCAAGAAGAAGACGGGAATCACTGGGAGAACATCTACCAAGGGGTCGAAGATTTGGTAAGCTTCAGGCAGTTTTGCTAATAAAATTGCTGCTTCCATGTTTGTTTAAATCCACCTATCCAACACAGCATTCATAATTGAGATGTATCTTAACATGGATTGGTGTTGGACATTTGTTATTTGGTAGAGACGTTGCACTGCAACGTCTCTACAGGGGTTTATTCCCTGTTGCTCGATAATTCAATTGAGCCAGTGAGCAAATTCTGTGGCAAAGCGATCGCTTAATATTGCTTCGCGGATTTTTTGGGTAAAGCGAATTAGTTCGGTGATGTTGTGGATACTCAACAATGTATAAGCTAAGATTTCTTGCGATCGCACTAGATGAGATATGTAAGCACGGCTGAAGTTTTGACATGCATAACAAGGGCAAGTTTCATCTAATGGGGCAAAATCTTCACGAAACTTAGCATTTTTTAAATTCCAGCGTTCTCCCTGCACCATCGCTGTACCATGTCTAGCCCAACGGGTGGGGATCACACAGTCAAATAAATCTATACCAGAAGCGATGGCGATCGCCATTTCCCGATATGTGCCCACACCCATCAAGTAACGCGGCTTTTCCGGTGGTAGGAGTGGGGCTGTATTTTGGACAATTTGAGCCATTAATTCTGGCGGTTCTCCCACACTCACCCCACCAATGGCATATCCTGGCAAATCTAACTGAGCTAGGGCTAAAGCGGCTTGGGAGCGTAAATCCAAATACACACCACCCTGGACAATACCAAACAACGCTTGATCGCTGCGTTGATGAGCCACAATACAGCGTTCTAGCCAACGGTAAGTCCGCTCAGTGGCAGCTTCTACCTCTTGGCGAGTCGCTGGGTAAGGGGGACACTCATCAAAGGCCATGATCACATCTGCGCCCAGTGTATTCTGGATGGCTATGGAGCGTTCTGGTGTGAGGTTGATGATCTGTCCATCATGAGGTGAGCGAAAAATTACACCTTCTTCTGTAATTTTACGCATTTCACTCAAGCTGAAGACCTGAAACCCACCAGAATCAGTGAGCATCGGCCCATGCCAACCCATAAACTTGTGCAGTCCACCACCTCCAGCCACAATTGCTTCTCCTGGCTGTAAATGGAGATGATAAGTATTTGACAATACCATCTGTGCCCCTGTGTCTTTGAGTTGGGCTGGCGTCACAGTTTTGACATTAGCCAGCGTCCCTACTGGCATAAATCTGGGAGTTTCTACAGGGCCATGAGGAGTAAAGAACACTCCTGCTCTAGCTTTAGTCTGGCTACATTGAGCAAGACATTGATAAGAAAAGTTAGCACTCAAGGCAAAAATAAATAATGGGGAATTGGGAATTAGGAGCCACGGCGTTCTTCTCCCAAAGGGAGAGGCTATCACCAAGGGGTTTACCTAAGTGAAGCAAGTGGCGTCATAGGGCATGGGAGTAGAGTAAATAACCTTTGACTGGAGGCGGAGCTTTCCTTGCTCTGCTCTTAACTCTTCACAAATGACCAATGACCAATCACTAATGACTAATAACAAATTACATTAAAACGAATCAGAGCAGTCGTCATCAATTTCTGCATCCCATCTGGCTGAGAGTACCTGCTCCATCATTGCTTCTATGGCGCTGACATTCAAGTTACGTTCTTTGCGCTCTTGTAGGGGTGTGGAGAGGGGAATCAGTCGCAGACAGACATCTTCTTGCATTAAATCAAAGTAGGTTTGTTGTTCCGGAGACTGTTTTAGTTCTAGGTAATCAAAACTATAAAGATTTAGATATAGGGCTTGGTTGGCAACTAGGGTAGACCTTTGTGGGTTGGCAAACACTTCCATCACATCCCCATCACCCTCGCTCAGTAATTGACCTTTTTGGGTGTAGATGTAGTGGACTCGACCTAAGTCAGCCAGTAAGCGGCGCATGTCGAGCTTATTCACAATAATGCCCGTGTTCACAATGCACGGAGCTGGTATCCTGGTGTCGGGTAGATGGTGACTCATAGGGAAATGGGGAATGAGCGAAGGTGAGTTACAACACAGCTAAATAACCAAGTGAGCAGTTTGCGAACTTCCTACATTAAAAAATATCAATTTTGTAGGGCGATCGTCTAATAACCAGAAATTTAGTTATTAGTTCAAGAATCCAGACCACAGCTATCTCTGATGCAATTTTAACTTCGTAAATCGATTTAAAGTTTGTAAAAAACAATACTATTATATACGCACAGCACTGAGATAAGCATAACAAAATTTTCTGCACGAATTTGGTTGCAGAATAAATCTTATCCAAACCTTTAAAATCTGATACTGCTTCTGGTGTCGGAATTGTGAGCGTCCTTTTACAAATAGCTTCTTGATTATTGTAACTAATATGACGAATTATCCTCAGTGGTGTAAACGACTAATAGCAAGTGTAATATTTTACAGTGCTATTCCCTTGCCATATGTACAAGGTTTGGAATTTGGGAAGGTGGCGCAGCTTGCCCCAGTTGTAGGAATAATGATTGGAGGAATTTTAGGGCTAGTTGATGGGGGGATGAATTATTTGGATATGCCAGTACTAACGCGTAGTGCTTTGGTAGTAAGTGTTTGGATGGGTATAACTGGAGGACTACACTTAGATGGTACAATGGATACTGCTGATGGGTTGGCAGTAGGTGATCCACAACGACGATTAGAGGTGATGGCAGACAGTGCTACTGGTGCATTTGGGGCAATGGCAGCGATCGCTTTAGTGTTGCTGAAAACAACTGCTTTAGCGGATATCAGCGAAAACCGTTGCATAGTATTGATGGCTGCTTGTGGATGGGGACGCTGGGGACAGCAGCTAGCGATCGCCCGATATCCTTACCTAAAACCAACTGGCAAAGGCGCATTGCACAAACAAGCCATTCGTTCTTATCAGGATTTATTACCAGGACTGCTGTTGTTGCTCGGCGTCAGTGGTTTGGTTTTGTTGGTAGATAGTAAACGCCTGTTTTTTGCACTTGGTATGATCGTCATTGGTAGCGCGATCGCCACTTTAACTGGTGCCTGGTTCAACCACAAACTCGGCGGACACACAGGAGACACCTACGGTGCAGTTGTAGAGTGGACTGAAACCCTGTTTCTGTGCGTATTGACTATTTTTTAGGGCATAGGGCATTGTTTCAACACTTCATGAGCTTCGGCACGTTGCTCAACAACCGGGTATAAGAATCAAATCTTGACCCTTGACTCTTAACAAATAACCAACGACCAAGAACAAATAAGCACCTCATTTAATCGGTTGCAGCTTTGTCACTTTCAGTTTAAAGTTTCCCACCCCAGTTTCACCAAAAGACCGCACACGAACGATATATGTCCCCGCCTCTACGATGCGGGTAAACAATAGAGAATTACTGCTACCATCAGGGCCGTCGTCATTTTCTGCGATTGTGGCGCCATTGGGCCCTAGTAGTGTAATAATGCTATCAAAATTGTCGGAAGCCAAATCAACCGCTAAATTATCACCCTTGTTCAATTTCACTGCATAATCACGAGCAAATCCGCCCTGACCTGTGGGAATATCTTTGTCTGAGAGCGTATCAGAAAATTCTGTACTGGTTGTAGATAAAGGAATTGGACTATACAATTTATTTTGAGCAAAGGCTGCTCTTGTGCTGATGCCAAGTGTAAGCAAGATGGCAGGCACAATAAAAATTTTGCTGATCATGTCAAGCAGTTTTCCCACAAACACAGGGTAATCTGGTCAATTATAAATAAAGTTTTTCAGTCTGGCTTGCTCATGACTTATTTAGTTAAGTATCTTTCACCGCAGTAGCTAGTGCTGCTAACCCTAAAACTCGCATTCCAGAATGACGGAATGTTTGCACCGCCGAAGCAGCTGTAGCACCAGTGGTGTAAATATCGTCTACTAACAAGATTGAGACATTTGGGCGAGGAGTGAATCCTTGTCCAACAACAAAAGCTGAGTTCAGGTTTTTTTCGCGTTCAGATGCTGATAACCCAAACTGTGCCTGAGTCTCTCGGACTCGTTCTAAACCATTGAGTTTTAATTTTAATCCAGTCCTGTGGCAAAAGCTTTGGGCAATCAATGCTGCTTGGTTATAGCCACGTTGCTTTTGTTTGCTGGCGTGGAGTGGTATGGGAACAACCACTAAATTTGTATGGGATTTTGTAAAATTTAATAACCATGCTTCCCCCAGCCATTGACCTAAAAGGCGAGCGATTTGAGGTTGGTTTTCATATTTCATGGCAGCGATCGCTCTTTTTAAAGAACCGCCATACACCCCCCAGCTAAATACTGGTATTGGTGGTTGCCACTTTATACTTGGGTCTTTGAGTTGACAGGTTTGCAGTTGTCGCTCACAGTATAAACAAAGTTCACGAGACGTAGAACGCTGGCACAGGGGACAATGAGATTGCAAAAACAGGTTAAGTAAGCCTTGAAGTGCAGTTTTGCCATAAAACACGGCTAGTGTGTCCTTTTGACATCAGGGATAACTGATACCAATTGTCATTGGTCATTGGTGATTTGTCATTATAGGCATAGCGTGACTTTAAGCTTCTGAAAGCTGGTATGAGGTTGGGTAGAGCTATAATTTAGAACAAGCGATTTTCGTCTAGAAGCATGACTAAAGTAGCGATCTTGCCAATCTGTGATGTTAACGGTGAGAAATCCTATCGTGCGATCGCAGAAATAATAGATATCTAACAATAGATAACTAACAGTGCGAACCGAAAGTCGCACTTTCTGAGTGAGTCTCCATGAAAGACTCCTACCTAGTAGCCAGGTAGTACCCGCCCGAAGGGGCATCACTGGTAACGGGGATATCTCACCAGGAAAAACCCGTCTACGTAAAAACCGGTTTCCTACAGTTAAAAAGACAGCTACACCACCCCGTAAATAACCATCTGTAGCTGTTTATATCAAAGATTGTTCATATTTTTGGGATGCCTCCGATTCACTCATCCTGCTGTGTTATTTTGCATTGCTTAGTCTAAACTCCAGTCTAGGTGGGAAGTGGTATTTAGTTCATCATCATGGTAGTCCTATTATGCGATAGGCGGTGTTGATTCCAGAGGCTTACTGTCTTAAGGCATATCGCTAGGTAAATTTTATAGTACAATTGTATTAATGTTTGAGGTGCTCAAAATTTCATTCTGGCTATATCCTCCGCTTGAAAAGAGTAGGAGGATTTTTCTTGAACTTGAGCAACAAGCTTGTCAAACAACCTCTAAGATATGAGGGTGAGTTACAGCGTCAGTATAGTGTACCGTTGATCCAGTTTTATAGGCTGGGAGATCAAGTGATATTTGCCTAAACAGTGGGAACACTAACGGGAGAGTGGAGTGTTAGCTTTTTCTGGCAATCACATGAATATTCAATCAACACAACCGATTAAATGGTATTGGTGTGCAGTCATTCTCTTGCTACCTATTGCTTTAGGGATAGGAGCGTTAAGAAACTTGATGCAATCTCCTGAACTTCCTGACTGTTTATCTGAATCTTCGTCAAATCAAGAAGCTGCTTCAGTTTTTTACTGTGCTACTATGCTAGCTTCAGAACAAGATATAGAAAAGTTACATCAAGCTATTAGATTAGTCAATGGTCTACCCAAGGATAATCCTTTACGTAATCAAAAATTGCTAGATAAATGGTCTTTGGAAATATTGTACTACAGTGAAAATGCTGCTCAATCTGGAGAACTAAGTAAGGCAGTAGATATAGCTCATATGATTCCTGTTAATGTTGCTGCTCATCAGACGGCGCTTAAGAAAATCCAGCAATGGAAATCTATTTGGTCACAAGCAGAAGCTATTAATCAAGCTGCCAAAGAAATCATAGGACAAGATGACAAAAATAGCTGGTACTTGGCTGTAAGTAAAGCTAAGGAGTTAAGAAGGTTAGATAATGAATACTGGGCAACCACTAAATATCAAGAATTGGTACATTACATCCAAGATGTAACAGAAAAAAATGAAGAGAGCAAACGCTTAGAAACAGAGTTTGCTAAATCTATAAATATACAAGAAGTAGACTTAATGCAAGAATTACAGGTAACACAAGAAGCAGAGGATGTAGCGAAGTTAAAGAAAGCTCGTATCCTAGCTAGTTCTGGCAAGATTGATGACATGAGAGCCGCAATTGATGAGGCTAACCTAATCATCTCTGATACACAATATGAACAAGCACAGAAATTTATCAGTACTATTAAAAACAAAATTGAAATTGCAGAGGATGCTTCTTATTTGCAAGAGGCTAAAAAATTGGCTTTAAAGAATGATGAAATATCTTTACAGTTAGCAATTACTAGAGCTAGTTTAATTAGTGAGGAAAGTCTTTTATATAAGGAAGCAAATAAGAATGTAGAACACTGGAAACAGAAATTATTGCAGTTTTCATCTCAACCATTACAGCCCCAGCTAATAGAGAATAATGAGGCGGCATCAAATAATAATTTGAACCTTAACGAATTAGAGGATAAGCATTTAAATCAAATGAATGTAGACTTGTTATTAGAAAATACTACGGATAAATTTTCTACGCCATGATTCTCAAATTAAATTTTGATTAGATCGCCTAATGTAGTTTGTGTTAAAAGTTTTATTAGGTTTATCTTCAGGAATTTAGTGCTTAATACTAAACCTATCATAACTCATGAAATCCATTACTAATTGAACTTTTAAAGTATATTGAATCACATGTACTTAGAGGTGAAAATGTGAAATAATATGACTATGTTCCGGATAAAACATAAATTCTCACAATTCTTCTGGCCCTGCGCCTTAGTCATTCTGGTGACTCTGACTACATATGGATGGGATGTGAATGCAGCTTACGCACTTTTGCGTCAACATCACGATTCCCCAAGCGTCTTACGTTATCACTCACAAGTATCTATCAAAGATGAACAAGGATATGCTTGGCAAGTATTGCTCTTTAAACAGAACTATCAAAATGTAGCGAAAGAATTAAGGTTGCGCTTGGTTGGGTTTCCTGGTGTCGCCGAACTGGTTCACCCCAAATCTTTAGAAATAATCACGGCTGAGGGAAAAATCTTGAGTGCATCGGATGTCTATGCACGTGCAGCGCCTGCTAACAATGTAGGTGAGTATGACGTAACCGATGTCTTGCCTAAATTGTCAGCAACTGGTGCTTTGAAACTATATGTACCCGTCTCTTTTGATCAGCCGTTGTTGCTCAAGATACCTGACTCTGTAGTCACTGAGTGGCAATTACTAATCACAGATATTGATTGACTAACAAGAGATTTTAGGAAAAAACACACCAAAATTTTGATGTGTTTTTTATTTTGAGATTTTCAGCGAGGGTTTTAAGGATTTAAGTGGAACTGGAGAATTTACCGATAGTAACCTGGTGACCTATAGTAAGGAGAGTATACCCTATCTGTTCTCCAACGATCGCTATGACCTCGGAATCCGGGTGCATAAACTCTTTTACCGGGTAGATAACCGGGTTTTTGGTAGTAGGAATGACCTGGTTTCTTGTAGTAGGAATGACCTGGTTTTTGGTAGTAGGAATGACCTGGTTTTCGGTAGCCGCGATCGCGCGAATATGGTGTTTGATATCCACCATATCCCCTATATGGATTAGCTTGTGCTTCTGAAGTTACACCAACAACAGAAGTTGCGCCCAAAAACAGCGCCATAGCGAGGGATGCTAAACGTTTCATACGCTAACTCCAACTCTCTAGAGAGCTTATGAGAAATCATTATTTTTATTATCTCGGTGCGCTCTCGGAGCTAACCCTCTTTCTCCAGATAGGTAAAACTCAATCAAAAGTCAGATGTTACATTTACAAGAAACTGTCAATACCTATACCTAATACTATTTCACTTTAATAATCATACTAATACGTTGGAGAGGGCGCGGATATGTTGGAGAGGACGCGGATATGTTGGAGAGGGCGCGGTCTCCGCGCCCCTACGAAAAATCTATGTGTATCAAGATTTCGGTGAATTGGTATGATTTCTTTAAACATGAAATGACTTTAAGCAACGCGATCGCCTCGACAGATAGTCGTTCTGAGGAGTGGTACTACACCATCATCATGTACAGTGATGAAATCAGCCCTTTTACCTACTTCCAGACTACCGCGATCGCTAAATAGATGAATGGCTTTTGCGGGGTTACTGGTAAATAGTCGCATGGCTTCGTAAATCGGCTTACCAGTTTTGTGGGCAACGATAAACAGAGATTGCAATAAGCTTTGCGGTACGTAGTCAGAGGAAATCACATCCACTAAGTCTTGCAATACCAATTCCATTGCGGAAATATTACCAGAATGAGAACCACCTAATACTAAATTGGGCGCACCCATCAATACTTGTAAGCCTGATTTGTGTGCGGCTTTGGCTGCTTCTAGGGTTGTGGGAAACTCGGCTAAAATGACTCCATCCTCTACAGCTTCTTGGACATGTTCCACTGTGGCGTCATCATGACTGGCTAGGGAAATACCTCTAGCTCTGGTCAATTGTACTAGCGCTTGGCGGTTTTTTTGGGCATACATTTGTTGTTTTTGTTGCCGAACCACGATCATCTCTTCGATTTGATGGGCTGTCACCCCATGTTTACCCATGTAATATTCTTTGAATTTGTCGATTTGGATAAATTGCCGTTGACCGGGGGTATGATCCATCAAGGAAATCATGGATAACAATGGATGCTCTGCATATTCTGCTGTGATTTCATAAACATGTTCAAATGCTAATTCACAGCGTAGGTGCAGGCGATGTTCCACACAAAAACGTCCGGCTGTTTGTGCTGCAAAGACGACATCAATCATCGGGGCGAAGTTACTTAAGCGGGGAGAACCAGCCGCAATATCACCAATGGCGATCGCATCACAGACAGTTGTCACTCCCGCGCTGGCTAAATCTCGGTCATGGTAAACGGCGGCTACTTCTAGCGGCCAGCGAATCCCCGGACGGGGAGACATACAGCGTTCTAGGTTGTCGGTGTGCAGTTCTATGAACCCTGGTAGGAGATAATCTCCTTGACCATTTTCACCATGAGTTACTACCCCTGGCTGAATGTCCGCAATCAATCCATCCCGCACTACGAGGGTTCCTAGCAGTTCCTCCTGGGGAAGTTGCAGGCGATAGTTGGTGTAAACTTGCTCTTTCATGGTTCAATTATCCTGACCAAAGGTTAACTCCCGGTTACAGAGTAGCGATCGCACTTCTTCATCGTGAAAAATACCAATCAATGCACAGCCTTGGGCTTTGAGTTCTGCAAGCAGTTCAATAACTACTTGGCGATTGACTGCATCAAGGGCTGAGGTGGGTTCATCAAGGAGCAAAATCGGATAGTTAACTGCTAGGGCGCGGGTAATATTCACCCTCTGTTTTTCTCCTCCAGAAAAGGTAGTGGGGGAAAGATGCCATAGTCTTTCTGGAAGGTTGAGGCGCTGGAATAAGTCTTCGACTCTATTGAAGGCAATTTCTGCTGCTACCCCTAGTTCTAAGAGTGGTTCGGCGGCTACTTCCAGGGCGGGTACTCTGGGAATGGCGCGTAAAAATTGGCTGACGTAGCCGATGGTTTTTTGTCTGACAGCAAGGATTTCATGGGGTGCAAGTTGACATAAATCCACCAAGTTGTTTTCATGTTTGACCCAAATGGCACCGCGATCAGTGCGGTAGTTACCGTAGAGACAGCGCATGAAGGTGGATTTTCCTGAGCCTGATGTCCCGGATAGGGCTACGCATTCGCCGGCGTTGACGCTGAGGGATACACCTTGGAGTACTGGTAGGTGGATGTTTCCTTGTTGGTGCAGGGTGAAGCTTTTGTGGAGATTTTCGACATGGAGGAGGGTGTTGGGGGGGTGATGGTGAGTGCCCATATTTTTTGGAGTTGAAACGCGGAGGAACGCTGAGGGAAGCGCAGAGGGACGCTGAGGTTTTTGATGTCGAGTCGTTATGAAAATTAGTGCAATTTGAGTGGAAGGGAAGTGGGGTTTTTAGTTAGGGTTTGGATTTATGGTGTTAGGGCGGCGCTGACTAGTAGCTGGGTGTAGGGATGTTGGGGATCGTCTAGTACTTGGTCGGTTAAGCCGGATTCGACGACTTTTCCTTGTTGCATGACGAGGAGGCGATGGGCGAGGAGACGGACGACGCCTATGTCGTGGGTGACGACGATCGCACTCAGGTGAAAGTTGCGGACTAGCGATCGCAGTAAGTCTAATAATTTGGCTTGGACTGAAACGTCAAGTCCTCCGGTGGGTTCGTCCATGAGTATTAACTGGGGACGGGTGACGAGGACGCGGGCTAGTTGTAATCTTTGTTGCATCCCGCCAGAGAAATGTGCTGGTAAGTCATCCATCCGGCTGGGGTCAATTTCGACTTGTTGTAGCCAGTGGGCTACTTCGGTGCGAATTTTGCCGTAGTTCCGCACTCCTATATCCAAGAGGCGTTCGCCGATGTTCGCCCCTGCACTGACTTTCATCCGCAAACCATCACGGGGATTTTGTTGGACAAAGCCCCACTCAGTCCGCATCAACCAACGGCGTTTTGGTTCGGGAAGTTGGGTAACATTTAAGTGTTCGCCGCTACGGCTAACATAAGTAACATTACCTTGGTCAATGGTGAGGTGATTGGCAATTGTCCTGAGCAATGTAGACTTACCTGAACCAGATTCCCCGACAATACCCAAAACTTGCCCAGGATACAGGTCAAAGGAAATGCGATCGCAGGCTGTAATCGCACCGTAGGATTTACTTAATTGGTGAACTTGTAAGATTGGTTTGGTCATTTTTTTAAGGGAACAGGGAACAGGCAATAGGGAATAGGTAATCACCTCATCACTCTTGGGGGGTTGAGCGAAGTCGAAACCCCACCTCCCTCATCCCTTGTGGACTGAGCGCAGCCTCTCGCAGAGAAGCCTGTCGCTGATTACAGTAATCTGTGTCTGAACAAATCCACATGCGCCCGCCTTGGTCATCGATGACTACTTCGTCGAGGTAACTTTCTGTGGAACCGCACAATTCACAGGCGTGATCCCAGCGTTCGACGGTGAAGGGATGGTCTTCAAAGTCGAGGCTTTGGACTTTGGTATAGGGGGGAATGGCGTAGATACGCTTTTCTCGTCCAGCACCAAATAACTGGAGTGCAGGACTCATCTGCATTTTGGGGTTGTCAAAGCGGGGGATGGGACTGGGACTCATCAAATAGCGATCGTGTACCATGACTGGGTAGTCATAGGATGTGGCGATGTGTCCATGTTTGGTGACATCTTCGTAAAGTTTGACGTACATCGGCCCGTATTCTTCTAGGGCGTGCATTTTGCTGGTTTCCACGGCTGAGGGTTCTAGCCAACGCAGAGGTTCAGGAATGGGGACTTGGTAAACTAAAATTTGTCCGTCTCTGAGTGGTGTTTCGGGGATGCGGTGGCGTGTCTGAATTAAAGTTGCTGCTTGTGTTTGTTCGGTTGTTTTGACGCCACACACTTTTTTGAAGAAGCGGCGAATGTTGACGGCGTTGGTGGTATCGTCTGCACCTTGGTCAATGACTTTTAATACATCAGTTTGACCAATTACGGCAGATGTTACTTGAATCCCGCCAGTTCCCCAGCCGTAAGACATGGGCATTTCTCTGGAAGAAAAGGGAATCTGATGTCCGGGGATGGCGACGGCTTTGAGTAAGGCGCGACGAATTGAGCGTTTGGTTTGCTCATCGAGGTAGGCGAAGTTGAAACCTGTTTCTGGTGAGGACATGGGGTGATTTTTTTAACGCAGAGGAACGCTGAGGGATGCGCGGAGGGGCGCGGAGTGTGGGAGTTATTTTAAGGCGGTGGTTAGATATTGGGTGAAGTGGTTTAAGTTGGGGGTTTGGAAGTTGGGGAGTTTTGCTAGGTCGTCGTAAATCCTGAGTTGCACGGCGTCTTGGGCGTGGGGTTGATTAATGAAGGCGTCTGCTTCTTGTGGGGAAAATATGCCGCCTTGTAGTTCTAGGCTACGTTTGGATGCAGGGGAGAGGCTTTCCCAATACTCGGTATTAATTGAGCAAAGGTAGCGTTTGGCGGCGACATGCAGCCGGATTGGTTCGGTGACGCCGGGGCCGAACAACTGACGTAGTAAAGGTATGGCGCGATGTTCATGATGATCGTCGATACCACGGGTAGCGGGATTTTCGCCTAGGTTATGGATGAGATGTCCGACATCATGCAGTAAGCAAGCGGTGATTAATTCTTTGCTCTTTCCTTCTGTTTCCGCTAAGGTGGCACATTGCAGGGCGTGTTCTAATTGACTGACGGCTTCAGACCCATATAATTGGGAGCCTTTTTCGTGAAATAGGTGAATAATATCTTCTGGGGTGGGTTTCATAAATTAGGGCATGGGGCATTGGGTATGGAAAATAGGGTATAGGCAATGGAGGATTATTTTTAGACCTGTTCTACATTTGTATTCACTTGAACGTTGAGCCTTTATCCTTTAGTGGAGTAGCGAGCGACTTCTTGCCCTAAGACATAAACAGAAGAAATCGCATTCGGTAGAGAATTATTAGGAGATACCAACAGAAAATCGGCGTCTAGTCCGGGGGCGATTTTACCTTTACTGTCGCTGATTCCTGCGGCGGTGGCGGGACGGCTGGAAACTAGTGACCATGCTTGCTCAAAATCCATTAAGCCTAACTCTTGGAGTTTAAAGGGGGCATGAAATAAGGAAGGATAGTGATAATCTGAGCAAAGACAGTCTAAAACCTCATGTTTCGCCGCCTCCGCTACACTCATTAAACCCAAATGGGAACCGCCACGCACTAAGTTAGGCGCACCCATGAGGACTGCTGCACCATAGGCGCGGGATTGGGTTGCTAAAGCGACATCAGCAGGAAATTCTGCGATCGCTACTTGGCGTTGTTGGCTGAGTGCTACTTTTTCTGGGGTATCATCATCGTGGGAAGCCAAGGTAATACCGTGAGTGTGAGCTAAATTTACTAGTTCTTCTACTTGTGCATATCCTTCGTGTCGCCGTTCTGCGACTTGGCTCAGTAATTCTTCGATTTCCTGCACGGACATAGATGATCTTTGCCCCACGCTTTTGAGGTATCGGTGCAATCTCTTGTGATTTCCAGGTGGTGGTAGGTGGTCGTTGATAGATAAAATTTGCACTTTACCAGATGTCATCCAATCACATAATTCTTGATGTCCTTGGGTATTGGCTTCTTCATGCCTGATATGAATGCAATGGTTACAGTTTAAAACCTGTTTGCCTGCTCCCAAAATAAAGTTAATTAAGGCACGGGCAGAATCTCGACTCCGTAAACCTGGTTCATAGGAGTCGGTGATGGAACAGAAAAAGGTGGTAATTCCAGATGCTAAAAGGTTGCGATCATTATCTGCGATCGCAATTTCTAAAGGAAAATGAACCCCCGGACGCGGACAAATCATCCGCTCAAAGGCATCACCATGTAAATCAATAATTCCTGCTAGCATTTGCAGCCCTTGGGCATTGACTACATCAAATCCTTTGGGGCTATTTGTTTGGTCAATGCTAATAAATTTCCCAGCATCAATTAAAACTGTGGCATCTTTCACCCAGCCATCTGGCGTGAGTACATCTACCCCTTGAACCGCAAGCTTTGATTTTGTGAGTGTTTGGAGTGTCACTATATTCGCCTCTCGATATAACTAGAATTAGCATTTTTAAGGTTGATAAAGATTCTCGTTGATAAATTCCTCTGTACACTCTTTTCTCTGCTTCTCTGCGATTAAAAATTAATTGATTGAACCGCAGATGAGCAGAGCAAGCAGAGAGAAAAAAGAGCTTTTTGAAGTCACATTGGAAGGGCTAATATAACCACAAAATACGGAATATGAGATTTTTTGACAACCATATTTTTCGTATGAGTTTAGCATTGCTAATTTTTAAAACGAACCACAAAGCACGCAAAGAACACTAAGCAAGAAAAATTCCATGCCTTCGTAGGGTGCCTTTTTAGTCGCCGCAATTCTAGAAGATAAATCACCAATATGCAGTTCAAGTTTATGGTAGTCTGGGTCGAGGATGTATAGGGAATCGCCTTCACTGGTGTTTTGTTTCCACTGTTTGACGCCCAGAGAAATTAGGCGATCGCTATATTCGGAAAAATCCTCTTCAGCAACACTAAAAGCAAGATGGGTGTATTCTTTAGCTGGATGTTGGCGGGTGTGTTCATCAACAGATAGGCACAACCATAAGTTACCTGCTAGTAAATATGCTCCTCTTTTCCATTTGGCGATCGCTTTACAACCCAGAATTTTGGTGTAGAAATCAAAGGATTTTTCTAGGTCGGCTACTGCCAAGGTAATATGATTAATTCCTGTAATCATTTTGCTGTTTCTAAAACTAATTCATTATTTTCTACAGGTGGCAATTCTGCGGTTGATTGAGTATCTTTCTGCTGCTGGCGAATTTTTCTGACTAAATTTAACTCTGCTTGAAAGTCAATGTAGTGGGGTAGTTTCAAATGCTGGACGAAACCCTGTGCTTCTACGTTGTCGGAATGGTAAAGGACAAACTCCACATTTTGGGCGGGACTTTCCACAGCTTCGCCCAATTCTTCAGCGCGCATTGCCCGATCTACTAAGGCCATTGACATGGCTTTGCGTTCGTTGTGTCCAAAGGTAAGCCCATAGCCACGGGTGAATTGGGCAGGTAATTCTTCGCTACCTTTAAACTGATTTACCATCTGCACTTCTGTGACGGTAATATCTGCGATCGCAACTTCAAATCCCAGTTCTTCCGGAAAGATCACCACCTCTACTTCTCCCATCCGAATCTCGCCCGCAAAAGGATGGTTTCTGCCATAACCGCGTTGGGTAGAATACGCCAAAGACAGCAAAAAGCCCTCATCTGCACGGGCTAAATTTTGCAGTCTCGCATCCCTTCCCGCCGGAAAGGTGAGGGGTTGACGAGTCAAGTCGAAAGGGGATGAGACTTCGGCTTCGCTCAGTCCACGGGGGGTTGAGGGAGATAAGGAAGAATCTTTGTTTGCTTGTTCCCCCTGCTCTCCTATCTCCGCGTGGGCTGAGCGCAGTCGAAGCCCCTTTTCCGGTTGCATCAATCCTTCTCTATCCAGGGTGTCAATTACACGGGGAACGGGTTCATTCATAGCCTCAGCTTCTGGTGCTGGGGGAATTTCACCCTCTGCCATGAGCTTAAAGTCTAATAATCTGTGGATGTAGTCGAAGGTAGTCCCTAAACATTGCCCCCCTGGCACATCTTTAAAGATTGCAGAAATCCGCCTCTGAATCTGCATTTTGCTGGTATCCAGTGGTTGAGTGTAATAAAACCGGGGTAGGGTGGTACGGTAGGCGCGTAATAAGAAAATCGCTTCTACCAAATCACCCCAAGATTGTTTAATTGCTAGGGCTGCTAATTTGCGGTCATAAAGGCTACCTTCACACATTACCCGCTCGACAGCTAAGGCGAGCTGCTGTTCAATTTGTTCTAGTTTCAGTTCAGCTATGTCAGGATCACCCCGGCGTCTACTTTTTAGTAGCGCTTCCGCATTCTGGATTGCCTGTTCTCCACCTTTGACTGCAACATACGGCATAAGTTTTTCTCTCTTCTTGAAAATTTTAATAACAAATTACAGGGTCAAGAATATTACTTATCTCAGTGAACACTTCGACTTCGCTCAGTGTTCACCATGCCCTGTTCCCTATTCAAAACACACTTAAAACTCCAGCCATGCTGCTCAAAACCTAATTCTTGATAGAACTTGTGAGCGCGATCGCGTCTGATATTAGAAGACAGCATTAATTTATAGCACCCCACCTCAGCGCTCAGTTGTAGTGCAGCTTTCACCATTTGGCTACCAATCCCTTTTCCTCGAACTTTCGGTGTAACGGTGACGGAATCTAACACAGCAAATTTGTGATAACCCCGATGCATCATTGTGGGAGCATACAGCAAGGTAAAAGTACCTACAGGTTCCTGATCCTGAAATGCCAGATAGATGTGATAGTTAGGAATTTGGTTGATTTCATCGAATACTTGTGCAGCGCGATCGCTTGATAAGGGTTCATCACCATCCATCTCGGCATACAACTGTATCAGTAAGGGCAAATCCTCAGGGTTTGCAAGGCGAATATCTAACATAAGTAGATTGGTGTAAATTCAAGTTCATTCGCTAAGGTTGTTATTGGTTATTTGTTATTTGTCATGGGTAATTCGGCTGTTAATTACAAATTACTTTTGCTGTGCGTGGTAATCCCATGACGGCATTTTCCGTAAACAATAAGACATCTATACCTTGGGGATAAGCTTGATGATTCTGTTCCCAGAAGTGCCAAAAATTAGGGGGGAGTGTGGGGGAAATAGTGCGTTGATCTAAAATTCCTGGCCCGGTGATGATGACATCTTGCCCACCCTGCAAACTTTCTACCTGTACCAACAGCGTTGTTGAGGCTTCTGGTTGTTCTGGTGTCCCCCAACTAAAACTAGATAATTCCGGCAATGTGGTTAAATCTGGCGCGATCGCAAAGTCAGCTTCTTGGGGTTGCTGTGTAAATCTACAGCCAGTATGAAACACCAACCAAGTCCTGAGAGCATCTGCAAAACTCGGTTGCAGCCACACCCGCACATCTAAATCTAATAGAGTTAAGCAAGCTGCCGCACAAGCAGGCGTTAAGCCCACAGGCGGAGTAATTTGAGCAGCGATCGTATAAACTATTCCCGGTCTAGCATTAGCATCGAGTAGCGCCCGAAATGTCCGTTGGGCATCGTGAACCGCATCTTGAAAGCCTGGTAAATATGTAAGATTGGTCATTTGTCATTTGTTATTTGTCATTTGTCAAGAGTCCAGGATTAAGGTTCTTATCCCCATCTCCCGCGCACTGAGTGCAGTCGAAGTGCATCACCCCTCTCCTCTAACCATCGTGAAGAAGTTAACTTTGGTGGCGGCGGTTTGGCGTTGTTTGAGTTCTTGTTGTTGCTCGCGTTGTTGTTGCAGAGGTTGAATGACTGCGGTTTGTATCTGTTCATGCCATTGGGAACTTTGCAATAGGGCGTCACAGAGGGCTGCTAGTTCAGCGTGACGCTGCGATCGCCCTGCAACATAACCAAACCCTGCAATTCCCTCATTCTCTGGCTGACTTTCTAGCTGCACTACACAACGAGTCATGGTAATTTCCCCTAGGTTAAATGGTTCTCCCATACCGCCAGCCCGTCCCCGCACCATTGCTAGCCCAATCTCTGGGGAACGTAAGAAACTATATTTGGGCAAGTTATCTATTTTGTTAATTAACTGCTCTAATAGCTCAAAATCAGCTTTGGCTAGTGTCGCCATCCATGCTTGTCGTTGCATTGCGATCGCCATAGTTTGGTTACGAGGAAACAGCGTGTAAATTGGCTTCATCACCCGTCGGGGAATCAATTCCCTGGCTAATAGCTCAAGTCTACTGAAGTAGACTCAAGAGTTTGGGAGATATTTAGTGTAGGATTTGCTAGACATCAGTTTTTGTATGGCTGTGTCTACGTCCCTACACGTTGCTGACTTATTTGAATTTTCCTTAAACTATACTTAAACTTGTCTAGACATCTAGATGAAAATACAGTAACCTAATTTTGCTCAGTTGACAATCTAAAATTACTGCATCATGCCCGATGCCCAATACTTCGACTATGCTCAGTACAAGTGCCCCATGTCCCTTTATGCCCAAATAGCTGCCCAATTGCGACAACATATCGACCAAGGAGTTTATCAAGTAGGAGAACAACTACCAACCGAAGCGAAGTTAGCAGCACAATTTGCAGTGAATCGCCATACCTTGAGACAAGCGATCGCTCTGCTCAAAACCGAAGGATTATTACGGGTTGATCGGGGACGGGGGACTTTTGTCGCGGCGAAAACGATCCGTTATGCCATTGGTAAGCGGGTACGCTACAACCAAACCCTGAAAGCCCAAGGTTGGCAAGCCAGATTTCAACTACTCCGAGTTGTGGAAGTACCAGCCGACAACGCCGTCGCTAAAGGGTTAGAGATTAGTCTTGGTGAACCGGTGGCGTTAATTGAACGTTTGGGTTTAGCTGATGAGGAACCGATTAGTGTAGGTACTGGGTATTTTCCTTTAAAACAGTTTCCAGATATTTTAGAGCCAAAAAACATCCAGATTTTGCGAGAACAGCAATCTATCTCGCAATTTTTACAGCAGCTATATGGATGTGATCATATCCGGCGCAGCACTTGTGTTTCTGCGCGTTTAGTGCAGTCACAAGATGCTCAGTGGTTAAACCTACCACTCAATCAACCGATCCTGTTGGCGGAGTCAGTCAACGTCGATCAAACAGGTAATGTAATTGAATATGGTGTGACTAGATTGCGGGGCGATCGCATGGAGTTGGTTTTTGAAAATGACTTGACAACATAATTTTAATTAATTGAAACCACCCTCAGACAGCAAAACCCCAGGAGAAAACCGTTCCCTGTGAGTTTGCTGAACAGCGATCGCCCAGATTTAAATCAGCCTCTCTCTCACCTTAGAAGAGAGGAAATCAATCGTACCAGTAGCAACAATCAAAATAATCAAAATTGCACAGACTTTTTGGTACTGAAAAGCGCCAAAACTTTGATACAGAGATACCCCAATACCACCAGCACCCACAATTCCTAACACCGATGCAGAACGGACATTGGCCTCAAAGCGATAGAGAGTAAAAGAAGTCCACAAAGGCATGACTTGGGGAAACACGCCATATATAACCTCTTGAATTGAATTCGCACCGGTAGCACGAATCCCTTCCACAGGGCCTGGATCAATGGCCTCGACTGCTTCAGAGAAAAGTTTGCCTAAAGTCCCCGCAGTGTGGACAAATAAAGCCAAAACCCCAGCAAACGGCCCTAAACCCACAGCCACCACAAAGACGAGGGCAAACACAAGCTCGTTAATAGCACGCATCGCGTCTAGAATGCGGCGTGTTGGTTGCACAATCCACACGGGACAGATATTACTTGATGCCAAAATCGATAGAGGTACAGCAGCGATCGCTGCCATTAACGTTCCCCAAATTCCCATCGATATGGTAATGATGGTTTCCTCCAGATAATATTTCCAATCACTAAAGTCTGGAGGAATGTATGAACGGATATACTCTGCCATACTACTGCCACGCTGTGACAGCAAGACGAAATCTAGTTCACTTTGTTGATAAGAAAAAATCAAGATAGCAATAACAGCTATCAAGAATAATATTCTACTTGTATTCACAAGTTTTGCTTCTTTCTCTAACATTTTTACTACCGCAGGAGATGAGGTAGTCACTAGACCATTTTGTTGTTGCACTTTCGTTGGTGAATTTTAAATTGCAAAAAATCTGAAATTCTTGCAAGCAATATTTTTCTCAATTGCTTGTATTATCTGTAGTGGCGTGTCAAGGCTAAAATAGTGCAAAAAATTTTCTTGTGGTGCGGGCATCTTGCCCGCTAATTAGTACGGGCAAGATGCCCGTACTACAAGAGATTGCTAATACACAAAATTAGCTTAGACACGCCAGTAGGGTGTGTTATCGCGGAGCGTAACGCACCATCCTGAGATTCTAGGATTACTATATTATTTTGTTTGAATTGCTTGGAGTTGTTGATTGAGTTCTGCTAGCTTTTTCTGCTTTTCTTGCTCATTTAAACTCTCTTGAGATTGTGTTTCTTGAATTGCCTTAGCAATCTCCAATTCCCGAATAGTATTCCAATTTTTATCCTCAGCAGGAACAAAACCAGCAACTTTCAAAGGTTTTAAAATTTTTTCATCTTTGTAGTTGTAAAAAAAGTTTTGAAACTTTTTCTTGATGTCTGATGATAAATCTTGGCGGTAGACCAGAGGATCACTAGGAATTAAAGTTGATTTCCAGATAATTTCTAGTTTTTCCCGTGCTTGCGGATTGGTTTCTTTTAATCGTTCTAAAGCTTCGCTACTGACTGTAGCGACATCTACTTGTTTATTAGCAACCGCGAGAGCACATGCCTCATGATTACCAGCAAAAATTAAACGCTTGAAAGCTTTTTTGGGATCGACATTATTTTTTACAAAAACATAATAGCTTGGTACTAAAAATCCGGAAGTAGAATTAGGATCGTTAAAAGCAAAGGTGAGTTTAGCTGCATTTTTTAATATGTATTTATCACCACCTTCTGCCTTAGCTTCAGCACTGATGGGATTATCTTTATTCATAATCAAGTGAGAGTAGTAGCCTTTTGTGCCATCTTCACTCACAACTTGAGCAAATGCTTCCGCACTAGCAACTTTTGCAGCTTCAATATAAGACTTACCACCCAACCAAGCTACTTGAACTTTACCGAAGCGCATGGCTTCTATGACTGCTGCATACTGAGTCACATAGAAAGGTTTGATTGTAATGCCAATTTCCTTAGACATGGCTGCTGCGAAAGGTTCCCACAGAGGCTTTTGATTAGCCTGAGATTCTGTAGACAGCACACCAATGTTAATTTCTTGAATATCTGTAGTATTGCTACTAGGACTACATGCTGAAAGTACTTTAGCACTTGCTAAAGTTATGGTAAATAAAGAAGTTTGTTGCAGAAATAAGCGTCTATCCATAGTTTTTTCTAGTAGTGTTGAGCAAGAAAAGTTTTGTGATGTTTGTAGTAAGCACTTTGGTGCTTTAGAAGCATCTCAGTAATCAAGTCCTTACTACGAACTATAACGCTATTATTAGCGTTTTTGGAGTTGCTGAAGTTGGCTGTTTAGAGCATTCAATTTACTCTTTTCTGCATTACTGAGGTTTTCTTTAGCTTGTAAATCTAAAACCTGCTTGGCAATGTCTAATTCACGAATTGGGTTCCAAGTTTTGTCATTAGCTGGAACTAAGGCTGACCATTGTAATGGTTGCAGAATTTTTTTATCTTTAAAACCAAAGAAAGCATTACGAATTTTCTTTTTCACATCTTCTGGTAAGTCTTTACGATAGGCGATAGGGTCACTGGGAATTATCGGTGATTTCCAGATGGTATCAATTTTTTGATAAGCAGTTGGATTGGTTTTTTCTAGACGTTCTAAAGACTCATTATTGTTAGTAGCTATATCCACTTGATTATTAGCTACAGCCAAGGCAGTCGCTTCATGACTACCAGAAAAAATTAAGCGTTTAAAGGCCTTTTTGGGGTCAACTTTATTTTTGGCAAACACATAGTAACTGGGAACTAAAAACCCAGAAGTTGAGTTAGGGTCGTTGAACGCAAAGGTGAGTTTACTGGCATTTTGAATTACGTATTTATCTCCACCTTGTTTTTTGGCGGCTGCTGTGATCGGATTCTGCTTGTTAGTAATTAAATATGAGTAGTAGCCCTTACTACCATCGGTAGCGACTGTCTGAGCAAATGCTTCGGCGTTAGCAATTCTGGCTGCTTCAATATAGGATTTACCTCCATACCACGCTATATGCACCCGACCAAAGCGCATGGCTTCAATCACACCCGCATATTGAGTGGCGTAAAAGGCTTTGATAGGAATCCCAATCGATTTTGATAAGGCTGCGATGAAAGGTTCCCAAAGAGGCTTTTGATTAGCTTGAGACTCTGTAGAAATGATGCCAAAATTTAGTTCTTTGATAGGTGAAGTTGCTTGTGCAGAAGCTATGGAGTCTGAGGAAAAGTCAGAATAAATCTTGATGCTTGCTAAAGAAGCACCAAACAAAGATGTTTGTTGCACAAATGAACGTCTTTTCATGGTTGATTCCTTGAGTTAGTTAGAGGTGCTACTAGTTTTACAAATGACAAGTGACGAATAACAAATAACGACCCTAGTTCAGTTAGCTTTACTTGTGTCGCTTTACTTAAATCATTAATTCCCCATGTCCTCGCATGACGAGTTCTTCTGCGGCTGTACCGTAGAGTTGATTAAGCTTGTGATCATCTAGTTCTACAGTTCCACCATCAAACAATACTTCTCCGTCTTTGAGTGCGATCGCCCGATTGAAGTAACGCCGCACCATTTGAATCTGGTGTAAGGAAGTAACTACGGTAATTCCACGTTCTCGATTCAGTTGTACCAGCAATTCCATGACTTTCCGTGCTGACTCTGGATCGAGAGAGGCTATTGGTTCATCAGCCAGGATGATTTTCGCGCCTTGGACTAGACAACGAGCGATCGCTACTCGTTGCTGTTGTCCACCAGACAGCATAGAGGCTCGTTTATAAGCTTGTTCGAGAATCCCCACTCTCTCCAATGCTGATAGCGCTTGAAGTTTTTCTTCCTTTGTAAAGAAATGAAAGGACGAACGCGCAAAAGATAATCGTGCTAGGTTCCCAACCAGCACATTTTCCAGCACCGTCAACCGATTTACCAAGTTAAATTGCTGGAAAATACAACCTATCTGACTCCGCAACAACCTAATTTTAGAATGCAGTTGACCATTAGTTTGCAACGGAGCACCAAAGATCAAAACTGTTCCATCATCGCCAATCTGCAAGCCATTGATATGTCGTAACAGTGTAGACTTACCTGAGCCAGATGCACCAACTAGAGCGACCATTTCGCCTTCTTTGATTGTGCAAGATAAGTTACATAGTGCTGGCTTACCTTTAAAGTTTTTTGATAGTTTACTAACTTCGACAGCTACTGCATTTCTCATTTTTTGAGATATATACTGGATGTTGTTAATTTTATTGGTTAAAAACTCATCAATTTATGACTAATTGATAATTCGCATAGTTTAAACAGGCGTAATTATAAATCACATTTTTTGCTTTATATTATTTTTCTCATTAAATTAGGGTATAAAATTACTTGATTAAAACATGATTAAGTGCTGGTTAAGCATAAATTTAATAAATCACAGATTTTCATGTAATTACCCAGTAATTAGTAAAAACAGAGACATGGACTAAACGTGAAAGCAAAATGTTCTTGTTTTTACTTGTACTGTATGTAAAGCTGAAAAAAAAGTTAAAGTACCTACCCGCAGGGAAGGTGAAGCACCTATGCGTTAAAAAAAAATGATAATTTTGTGCCGCTTCACAAATAAACGGTATAACAAATTACAAAAATCTATTCAACTTGGCGAATTTCCCGAAACTGAGGCATGGTAGTACAAAGCTAAGGTGCTTTTTCTTTACTTTGAAAAAGTATCCTAAATCTCTTGCTGAGTAAGATGAATTGAAATCAGGGCGAACAACTTTTGTCCCTACTTGCGACAGATAATCATCTGTAAGAACTAACCACACTGTGGTCAATATTCACTTTTCCCACTGTATTTTTTTATAAAACACATCTTCTACCTTGTTTTGCTGCCCTTGTCTAGTGTATTATAGTTAAAGTTAGAGAAAAATAAAGATAGCTTACACATAATCGGCTAAGAGGCTGAAGGTGCTAGCTACCTGCTCATTGCTGCTGTTATCTACAGTGGTTTAGGGTTAGCAGCATAAGCAAAGTCTTGGTGAAAATCTGGTCAAAATAAGGCGAGTATAATTCATCACCGCCGTTTATCCATCTATCTCAACCGGATTGAGGTAAGACTACAAACGTTGTCTTTTTTGTGGTCTATTCTTGATGGACAAATTCTGGGCTTAATCATATTTAAACTGCCCTCTAAACCTGAAATCTATTGATTCAGTGAACTTATTAAGTTTGCCTCATCCGAGCTTTTGGAGTCTAACTAATTGGGGAGCATCCCAAATGTGTAAATTTGTTTTTTTGCAGTGCGGGCTTCTAGCCCGCTTCCTGGACATTAGGGAGCAAGATGCTCCCACTACAAATTTTATTTTTGCAAAATTGGGATGCTCCCACTAATTGTTTCTACATCCCTCGATTGGGACACTAAATTCAAAGTTTACAACTTTGAGTTTGTAAGCTTATTACTCACATTCACACCTGATTAATTATCATGACAGATTTTAAGTTTATACTAACCATCTGTATGCTAGCGGTAGCCTATCTATCCAGCATTTATCTGTGTCTGCTTTTTTATCAACACTCCAATGAGTGACGAGAGAATTAACTGCTGCAATATTCAATCTCTATGAATATCGCAGCAGCTAAACAGCTTTATATTTTTAGAGAATAAATGATGGCATAACTTTAGAAGTTAGCCAAAGTAAGCTCCTGTCAAAATTTTAATCGAGAAATGCTTGTTTTTTTGCCAGAAATCCTGACAAACAGAGATATAGAAATGGGCTTAATAGGCCTAGTATTCGGCTCTGCCACATTTATATTTGGTCGTTTATTTTTAAAACATAATCACGACAAGCAGACAACCCGTACCAGAATCACGTTCTTTATTTTAGGTTCCGGTGAAAACTCTTTTCAGTTACGTAAACGCTTATTGGAATTAGCAAACGAAAAAATATCTAAAGAGTTAGCTCATGATGGCATAGAGTTTACCATGCAAGAGCCGATGATTTATGTCGAATCACCAGTGACAATTTGAGAAAATTAAAGTTGAGGATGGACACAATGCCCATCCTGATCAGAATTAACAATCCACTTTTAGACGCTAACTGAAACCAGCGCCTCTTGCTGCTCGCTGATGGCGATCTTTTCCTGCAAATCTTGCCAGCATAAGCCTTCTAGACTGGGTAATACTAGATTAGCTTTACCTACACGCTCGACTGGGCCTAAGCCAATAGCTAACATTCCCGCAGATATAGCTGCTTCTACACCTGCTGTTGCATCTTCAATAACAACACACTGAGAGGGGGAAAGGCCGAGTTGTTCAGCAGCATACAAGAACAAGTCTGGTGCTGGTTTTGCTTGGGAGACGCTATGTCCATCGGTGACGACATCCAATTTATCTGCAATACCTAAGCGTTGAATTAGAGTCTGAGCATTTTTACTGGAGGAACCCAAAGCGACTTTAATACCAGATGCTTGCAGTTCTTGCAACAAATTTGCTACCCCAGGTAGTAAATTGGCGGTGGTAATATTCTGGATTAATTCCACGAAGTATTGATTTTTCCGCTCCATCATCTGTTGAATTTGCGCTTCGGTGGCGGGATACTCACCTAAAATTTGCAGTAGAGTTTCTCGACGTGGTAGGCCTCGGATTCTATCGTTGGCTTCGCGGTTGAAGGGGATACCTGCTTCGTTTGCTACTCGCTGCCAAGCTAAGTAGTGTAATTCTGAAGTATCTGCTAATACACCATCTAAATCAAAAATGACGCCAGTAATTTTTGGGCGAGAAACTGGTGTTTCTGGTCGCAAATCAAAGTCATAGGACTCATTGCGCCATTTGAGGCGAAACTTTAAGCGTGTCCAGTTGGGGGGAAAATTTGGGCAAGCAACAGGGCCAAATTGAGTCATGCGAATACCACCAAACCCAAATACCACAGCTTGCCAAACACCGCCAGCACTGGCTCCATGAATGCCTTCAGAGGCATTTAGTCTGACATCTTCCAAGTCTACTAAGGCTGACCGCAAAAAGTGGGTGTAAGCATCTTCAGGTTGGTTGAGGTCGCAAGCTAAGATAGCGTGAATTGCTGGGCCGAGTGAGGAACCATAGGTGTGGTCGGTGCGTGGGTTGTAGTACTCCCAATTGCTCACCAGGGTGTTATGGTCATAACGCTCCCGTAGTAGGTAAAGCAGCATCAACACATCAGGCTGTTTGAGAATCTGCCTTTGATTTGTCGCTTCAACTCCCAATAAGCCTTGCAGAGATTTAGTACGTGGTTCGTAATCAGCGAAGTTGATATCTTCTAGCCCAAAGAAACCATCAAACTGTTCAATTAGACCTGTGGTTGCGTCTTCATTCACAACTAGACGCTCTTGAATTTCTGCCCAGAGGTGCAGACTTTCTGTGGTCAAGTTGAGTTTTTGCACTAGTTGTGCTGCTGTTTCAGGATAGGCTTGCTTTAACCAATCCCATAGTGCTAGTGCTGATTGTAAGTGCCACTGCACCATTACATTCGTAAAGGCGTTATTATCGACGCGTTCGTGATTTTCGTCAGGGCCAATGACATCTAAGATTTCGTAGCATTGACGTTCTGGATGCCACTGCACCCGACTTTGCCAGAAAACAGCTGTGTCGAGGATGATTTCCGCACCATAATTACGCATCCACTCATCGTCATCGGTGTGTTGCCAATAGTGCCAAACAGCATAGGCGACATCGGCGGTAATATGCACTTCTAAATCACCGCACCAGATTCTGATTAATTCTCCCTCCTTTTTGGCATCTGGTACCCAACGAGGAGTGACTTCATCACCTGTTTTAGCACTTTCCCACGCAAACATCGCGCCTTGATACCCGGCTTCTTGGGCTTTGCGTCTAGCACCTGGTAAGGTGTGGTAGCGGTAGGTGAGGAGGTTCCGGGCTAGGGCGGGTTGAGTTAAGGTGAGGAAGGGGAGAATAAAAATTTCTGTGTCCCAGAAGATGTGTCCGCTATAGGGAAAACCGGAGAGGGTTTTGGGAGGGATACTGACGCGATCATCGTGGCGGGGGGCGACGGATAGTAATTGGAAGAGATTGTAACGGACACTCAATTGCGCTTGGCGATCGCCTTCAATAATAATGTCACTGTCTTGCCATACTTGTTCCCAGGCGACAATATGAGCAGCTAACAAGGTGGCGTAGCTTGGTTCATCAGCTAGCCTTTCTAAGGCGGCGGCGATGGGGATTTCTCTTTCCCGTGAGGTGAAAACGGTGACAATTTTTTCTACAGTCACGGTTTTGCTGGGTACAGAATGGAAAGTTGTGGTTAAGGTTGGGGCAATATCAGCATTTGCTAAACTGACAATTGCGGCATCGTCACCTTCAACTACTAACTTAGCCGCCATCCCCAGCTTAATTTCCGAGTGGCGAGTTTGGCGGTACAGCCAGATAATTTGTTCGATGCCGCCTTGGTTGAGACTTTTCCAGTGTTTGACACCTTGGTTGTCTACTTCCGTATCAAACCCAATTTCGACGGATATCTCACCCTCGAAGTCTAAAGATGTGATTTGGCAACGGATCGCTAACACATGTTGATCTGCTAGACTGGCGAATCGCTCGAAGTGGAAATCTAGGGTCTGTCCTTTGGGCGATCGCCACCTGACATCGCGGCTAACTAAACCCAAACGCAAGTCTAGCCGACGTTCGTAGTTGAGAATCTCACCACTATCCATACTGAAGCGTTCTCCTGCCACTGTCACCATCAATGGCAACCAGTCGGGACAGTTGACAAGTTCGGTATGAGTGATGGCAACATCATCATACACACCATGAATGAGTGTGGCAGGAGAATCATGGGGATATCCTTCCTCGAATGTACCTCTGGTACCTAAGTAACCATTGCTGAGAGTAAAGACGGTTTCTTTGTGGTGCAGTTGTGCAGGGTCAAACTTTGTCTCAATAACGTTCCAGTCTGTAGCTTCTATCAATTGCTGATTGTCTTGGGAATGATGAACGAATCCTTTGACCATGAGTAATCAAACCTATTTCTTAGGGCTAGCTTGGGACAGGGTAAAATCCAATGTTTAGGGTCAATTTTTCGGGGTAATCGTCAGTAATGCGCTTTTTGATGTTGTTTTCTCAAGTTTGATACAGTTTAATTAGGGAAAATTGAAGTTACTTTTAACAGAAACCTCCCCCGTTTCATCCCTCTATAGTTAGATTTTATTAATCTATGTTACAACATCGAAATACCAAAATGGATGAAAAATCTATATATTTTTTTTGATTTTCTTACAAAAATAAATATTTTTTCTAAATCACTTGAATGATTAAGCACACACTATATTGTTAACTTTATTATTTAAATCATTTTAATTTTTCGTTTTTTAAAAAATAGGTGACCTGTAATTGAATTTGTAAAAATTTTAATGATAGGTATTACTATCTATATAATTCTCCATATTGCGCCAAAAACCTTATACTACCTCAGACACGTCAGATATAGCATCATGTTAGTTATTGGCGGATGAATTTAGATAAGGAGCAATGGCTAATAATTGCTAGCCAAAGATTTTATACTAGTGATATTCAGGCTCCTTGCTCACAAGCTGATTGACATTCCCTTATAAACCAGGGGTGTGAGACTGGAGTTGGTATCATAATAGTCTATATTCACAGCAAATTGACTATTTTTTCCTAGGTAGTTTAGTACCCATCTCAGTTAGTGCTGAGAAGACAAGATAGAGAATCAATATAGTAGTACTGATGAGGAAAATAACCAGGTCGTTATCCATGCTTACAGATAGATGGGTCAACTAGGTGGGTGAAGTTATAATTAGCAGCGATCGCCAGATTATCCCGATAGAAACAGCCAGGGTATTAGTCAATTCAATTGTAGGCTTTTGGGGCATAGTTTTGGCAGTGAATTCGGATTTAATTGGCAATTTTCACCAAAAAAATTCCATGTGACAATCCAAAAATTGTCTACATATCAGTAGTGTGATCAACACTATCTGCTTTCACATCACTTTATGACTAACTTACAACAACAAGCTGATGTTAGCATTAATTAACCATGTGTGAAATAGAAAAACATCAGTGCTACTTCAGTAAAGAATTGCTTGAGTTGGTAACAATATTTATGGCGATTGGTAATTGGTAAAGACAAAGCTGTTAGTGCTGAGAAGATCAGAACATGTTATTTCGTCCTGTCTTGCTATGACACTTTCAGCAAGGGTAAGATGACGGTAAGGGTTGTGCCTACACCTACTTCGCTATCAACTAAAATTTCGCCTCCATGAGCTTCTACGCATTTTTTAGCGATCGCTAATCCTAAACCAGTACCAGGGATATTACCGACATTCTCTGCTCGCTGAAAGGTCTGAAATAGCCGCTTTTGGTCTTTTTTGGGAATGCCAATTCCCGAATCTTGAATTTGGAAGATCGCTGTTTTCTCTTGACAAATGAGTTCAAAACGCACAGTCCCACCAGGGAGTGAATACTTAATGGCATTACTGAGCAAGTTTCCCAAAATATGTCGGAGCAGATTTTCATCCCAGACTGCTACATCCGACTCCCCACTGCTAGCGAAAACTAAATTCAGGCGCTTCTCTAGTGCATTCAGTTGAGCTTCGTCCACCAATTGACGACAGAATGCGACTAAATCTAAAGGGGCGAGTTGACACTGGAGTTTACCAGCCTCGGCTTTACCTATAAATGAAACCTCATCCAATAACTGTGCCATATTTTTGATCGCTGAACGAATCATTTGGAAATGAGTCGTCTTTTTCTCTTTGGTCAATTTCTCTTCACTGTTTTGCAGCAATCCCGCCGCCAGCAGAATGGTATTTAAAGGATTGCGGATGTCATGAGAGAGCATCGAGACAAATTCTGATTTAAAGTCGTTGATTTCTTGGGCTTTTACGAGTTCTGCTGTACGTTCTTCAACGCGATTTTCTAAAGTTTTGTTGATTGAGCGTAATGATTCCAAAACTTGTTTACGCTCGATCGCATAATGTAGCGCCCGCACCAATACATCTACATTTACCTGTCGTTTAACTAGATAATCTTGCGCTCCTTGGCGCACTGCTTCAATTGCTAGTTCTTGATCGTTGGTGTTTGTAAGTACAACAATGGGGATGCTAGGAGCATGACTAATTAGCAACGACAATGATGATAATCCGGCGCTGTCAGGTAGGGTGAGATCCAGCAAAATCACATCATAATTACCATGAGTGATTTCGTGGAGTCCTTCACGCAATCGCTGCACATGCACCAAACTATAATTTTGGGAATTGGCTTGCTTGAGATACTCTTGTAACAACCTCGCAGAAGCTAGGTTGTCCTCAATTAACAAGATTTTGACTGAGTAACTTGCAGCCATCATAATAGTAATTCAAAATTAAAAATTCAGATTTGATATGGTTTTTCAGATGAAAACATGATTTTGTATTTGTCTGTACACACTAGTTTCTCTTACTTTGATGGTAAAGTAGCGAGGGACAGCCAAAACTCTTCAATACCTTTGACAATTTGAAAGAGTTGGCTGAGGTTGCGGGATTTAGTAATGTAGCAATTTACATGTAAATCGTAGCTGTGGAAAATGTCATCCTCATTGCGGGAGGTTGTCAGCACTACTACCGGAATCCGCTTGAGTGTGGGGTCGGCTTTAATTTCCGCTAATACCTCACGACCATCTTTTCTGGGTAAGTTTAAATCCAGCAAGATTAAGTCAGGGCGCGGGGCGCCGACATATTCACCTTCTTGGCGTAAATATGCCATCGCGTCCACACCATCCCTGACGACGACGACTTGATGGGGTAACACACTATGTTTTAAGGCTTCTTCAATTAAACGGATATCGGCTTTATTATCCTCAACCAAAAAGATGGTTTTGGGTTTTTCTTCCGTTTCTACGCTCACGCTCACGGCCTCCGACGGGAATGGTAAAGTAGAAGGCTGCGCCTTCACCGAGTTGTGATTCTACCCAGATGCGCCCTCTGTGACATTCGATAATTTTCTTGCAGATAGCCAGCCCCATACCAGTACCGGGATATTCATCTCGTGTATGGAGGCGCTGAAAGATCACAAAAATGCGATCGCTAAATCGCGGATCAAGGCCGATACCATTATCTCGCACAGAGAACAACCACTCATCTTCTAGCCTTTCAGCTCCCACATGAATTTTTAGGGGCTTGTCAGAACGGAATTTGATGGCGTTAGCAATGAGGTTTTGGAATAGTTGCATTAACTGCGTACCATCAGCCATTACTGTGGGTAAGGTATCGTGGGTAATGAGAGCACCACTTTCAGCAATCCGACCCCGTAAATTGCTGAGGGCGCGGTTTAAAGCTGTTTCTACCCCTGTGAGTTGAAAGGCGATCGCCTGCATATCTACTTTAGAATACGCTAACACATCATCAATCAGTGTTTGCATCAAGCTGACACCCTCAACGGCGAAGTTGATAAACTCTTTAGCATCAGCATCCAGCTTTTCTTCGTAACGCATTTCCAACAACTGCACGTAGTTCGCCACTTGATTGAGTGGTTCTTGCAAGTCGTGGGAAGCAACGTAGGCAAACTTTTTCAATTCCGCGTTAGAACGTTCTAAATCTTGAGCTAACTGGGCTAGTTCTTCAGCTTGACGCAAGACAATATTAATAATGGCTTTCCGCAGTTCTAAGGCGGCGTTAATTTCCACATATTGCCAAGGTAAAGATGTTAACCGTACAGTTTCTTTCCACAGTTCAAAGGATTTTCGCGGACACAAGCGCACATTACCATCTGACTGACTAACTTCAAAGGCTCGATTGGGATTCCCTCCCCAATTCACAGTTTGAATTACCTCCGGTCGAAACCACAACACATAATTGTGTTTAGAAATGGGAATCGCCAACAAACCGCTAGCCACATTTTTAAACCTTTCTGCATCTGGATAAATGCTTGGTAGCGAATCTGTGTAAAAAACTTCTTCTTTGACGTTATTCGTCAGCCATTGTAATAAATACAGTAGGTCTTCTTCTTTGGGAGTTTCACCAATTACCGTGCATTGTTCACCAAAACACACGGCTGCACCTTGGGCGCTGGTTAAATCTAACAGATTGGGCTGATTTTTAACTAAACCATCAACAAAGTTTTCTTCTTGAGACATGAAGTCAATCAAGGTTGATTGAATATGGCTCAAACTGATGCGATAACCGTAATCTGCTGTTTCTTCCCTACCAGCAATTTCCGAAAATATCACTCTTCCCAGGAATTCGCAGGCTTTCCGCAATTCATAAGCCACATACTTTGGTGTCTGATGATGACAAGCAATTAATCCCCAAAGTTTTTGGTCTTTAATCAATGAGATTGTCAAAGAAGCACCTACATCCATATTATGTAAATACTCTAAATGACAAGCAGCCGCACTTCTGAGAATTGAATTAGTTAAATCTATCGGACGTTCACTAATAGGATTATTGACAGGAAAAATTTGGACAGGTTGAGCAGAAGCATCTGGTATTAATCTGATGGAATTAGAAATAAATAACTTTCTCGCTGGTTTAGGAATGTCTGACTCTGGATAATGCAGCCCTAAATAGGATTCTAAACCTGGGATTTTTTCCTCTGCGACTACACAGCCATGACCATCATGGTCAAATTTATAGAGCATTACCCGGTCAAATCCTGTCACTTTGCGGACTTCTTCCACAATGATTTGACAGAATTCCTGGAAGTTGGCTGTTGTTCCCAGTTGGTTAATAGAAGCTCTTGCTAAATGGTAAAAGCTTAAAAAGGGGATACTTTCTTGAGAAATTGCCGGCTCTAATTCTAGGATTAAAAATCCTTCAGCATTGCGGTGAAAAACTGCGTCAAACACTACATAGTTATCACCTTTTGTTCTTACCCAAATCTTTGTAGGGTTAACAAAATCGAGATTTCCCTCGGCTAAACCTGTTTTAATTCTCTCGATTTGGAACGAGTCTAGTAAGTCTTCTAGTTTGGTTTGTAAAATATTTTCGGGATAAATACCCAAGATATTCCAGGTATTACTACTAACTTGTAATATTCTAAGTTCCGGCTCCTCCAAGACCAACAGCACACCGTGAGACTGAATTTGACTAGAAGTATGAATTGGTGCTTCTTTTAAGCTAGCTATATTAATCCCTGGTAATTGCAATTCTGTTTCCATCACGATTATCCTCTGTTATCTGGGAGCGTTACGAATAGACAAAATACTAATAGTTTTCGTTCATAGTAAGCACTTTAATGCTTCCAAGGCGACTCATAAAATCTCTCCTTTTCCTTCTGCTACCTCTGTGCGACGAACACCAATTAGAGCGGTGCGTTAGCCTACGGTATAACACACCCTACATGTATTTCCAAAAGCAAATAGGAGTTCTATCGTTGCGTTTTACAGTTTAACAGCCAGAAAATCCACCTAGGGATAAGAAATGTGAAAAATAGGTGATTAACTAAACTTGTATTGTGTAGCTGTGTTAAGTATAAGTATAAATATCAAAGGATAAGAAATGAAATATTAATATCTCAATTTTCATCCTTGATGATTCAATCTTGATAATATCTGCGGTCAAATCCAAGAATTAAACAACATTCTGAGTTTATAACCATCAGAGGAGAGAGGTAAACCCAAATAAATGGGCATCCAGTAGATAAAAGCAGCCAAAATCAGGAAAGTCAGAGTCACGCCCATCGCCCGCAATTGCCAATAATAGCTACGTAGACATTGATCTACAAACCAGGCGATCGCTAAAAATACAAATACCACTGCACACATATAGTGGTAAATAAAAACGCACCTTGTTACCTTCACCCAAGGTAATAAGTTAGCAGCATAGTTTAAAACTAAATACAAGGCGATCCAAGTATCAACAGTCAGTTTTTCAGGTATAGACAAGCGCTTGTTTTTAATTGCAGGTATGGCAATTTTTGCCAATAGCATCCCTACTAGAAACAACATTGCAGCCACACCAAACCACCACAACAAAGGATTACCCATTGCATGGACATCATAAATTACCTTCGCTGCACCAGAAGGTAAATTCGGCCCCATTACAGGTAGAGGATCACTAAAACTTTGCGTTGTTTGATAATAATAAGCCATAGGTCGCGTCAACAACGGCCATTTATACCATGCAGCACAATAAGGATGTACATCGCGTGTGTTACCACCCATATTTAAGTGAAACTGCAAAATTTGCCGATGAACTTCGATAAATCCGTACTTTTTATCGAGTTGTAAGTGAGGAATCCAGATGACGCTGTAGATCATAGCCGGGATAATTCCCAAATAAAACAGCATCTGAAAGATGTTTAATTGGGTGAGATTTTGCAGTGGAGTCTGAGGTGAGGGTGATGGGGAGGATGGGGAAGATGCGGGAGATGAGGAGAGTTTGAAAAAATTAAGTGAACGAATTAGCCATGCAGCTACCCAAATGAAATAAGCACCCAATAAAAACCATAAACCATTCCATTTAGTACCAGCTGATGCGCCAAAACTAATACCAGCGAGAACTAACCACAAAGTACGGCGGTGTTTTTGATTATCTAATGCTAATAATAAAAACCACTGCCCTAACAAACCAAAAATGACAATATAGATATTGTTCAGGGCGTAGCGAGACTCAACCAGAAATATGCCATCACAAGCAGTAAATAAACCTGCAAGTAAAGCAAAGCTACGGCGATGACTAATTTGATAGGCGATCGCAGCGACAACCAAGGGAATAAATGAGCCTGTGAGAGCATTTAACCAACGATAACTCCAAGGCGATAGCATAGAACCTGTTAGCCCATTTACAGGTTCTTGCCAAAAAGGAAAATGAGAAGCAAGCCAAATACCGATACCAATTATATATTGACTTAGGGGCGGATGAGCATTAAAAAATGGTGTGTTGGTGAGATAGTTATTGCCAAATTTAGCAAAGTAAACTTCATCGAATACAAGGGTATTAAATCGCTCTAGTCCCCAAAACCGCAAGGCTAGTGATAGTAGAAATATACCTACCATGCCTATAGGGAACCAAGGAACAGAATCCATACTCTGTTTTTTAGTCATTAGTCAATATTCCAATGGGATTAATTTCTAGTTTGAGTGAGCCAAAATGCACAAAAAAAAGTAGAGACGTAATATCCTACATCTCTAACATTAATTCTTTAGGTAGCATTTTGAAAACTATCCACTATGCAACAGCAAATTCTGAATTCTTTCTCAATTCCTCAGACCAAAAACCTAGCACAATTCGATCTTTCGGCACACCTGCATTGACTAGTTCCGATGCTATTCCCTCTTCAGTACCATCACGTTGAATCCAAATTTTGCCATCAATAATATCAACATGAATCAGACAACCATGAACGCGACGAGTAGCAGTTGGAGAAAGTTCAGGTACTGGTTCTCGACCAAGAATCATCACCAAATATCGATCTTGTTCTTTATCAAAGATAGTTTCATGCAGAATATCACCATAAGAGTAGGGAATCTTTGTATATTCGGTAAGAAGGTTGCAAATTAGCTGTCTGTATTGCGCTGTAGTACCCATCGAACGATAACCTCCCGCTTGGGATTAAAAACGATGAGAGGAATTTTATAATCTTCCAATATAAGCTTACCAAGTGGCTCTTCCTCAAAAATATCGGTATAAACATCCTCGTGAACAGCAATATACAAAACCCTGTCTGGGTAATTGCGGGTCATTACAGCCAAGTACGTAAAGTACTGACCAATTGCTTGTTCAAGGTCTGTAACTTCCGAGTCGCCACCGAAGGTCTTGATTTCAACCGCAATTTTTTGTGTTCCTTTTTCTGCTATGAGCAACTTTTCAGCTCCCAAATCTACGTAAAGATCCTTCTTTCCCCATTTCAAATGAAATGGATCGCCGATAATTGTCCAGCCATCTTTGATTAGGGCATTTTTGACGTTACTGTGGTAGCGGTCTCTAACTGGCATACATTGCTCAAGCTATTTTTGGGATTTCATGTTTGTAAATCACTTAATTTCATCAGTATTTCACAAAGCACGGCGCATCTATTCAGCGTTCTCGACTTTTGCTACTTCTAGCATGGTTTTTAACACCGAATCAGGATTCAAACTAATGGAATCAATACCTTGTTCCACCAAAAACCTGGCAAATTCTGGGTAATCACTTGGTGCTTGTCCACAAATACCGATTTTGCGATCGCATTTTTTGGCGGCTGCTATGGCCATTTTCACCATCCGCTTCACACCCTGAGAGCGTTCATCAAATAACTGTGCTACTAGTGCTGAATCCCTATCTATTCCCAATGTCAGCTGCGTTAAGTCATTGGAACCAATTGAAAAGCCATCAAATACTTCGGCAAATTCCTCAGCCATAATCACGTTATTCGGTAACTCACACATTACATAAACCTGTAAGTTATTCACACCTTGTTGTAAACCATTTTTCGCCATTTCTGCTAACACCAAACGCCCCTCATCGGGGGTGCGACAGAAAGGAATCATCGGGATGACGTTGGTTAAACCCATCTCTTCCCTAACGCGTTTGATGGCTTGACACTCCAGGGCAAAAGCTGCTTTGTAACCGGAATCATAGTAACGTGCTGCCCCTCGCCAACCCAACATGGGATTTTCTTCATGGGGTTCAAACTGTTGACCACCTAACAAATTGGCATATTCATTACTTTTGAAATCCGACATTCTCACAATTACAGGTTTGGGATAGAATGCGGCGGCAATTGTGCCAATACCTTGGGCTAATTTATCAACAAAATATTGGGGTTTATGATCATAAAGTGCGGTGATTTCGGCAATTTTAGTTTTGACAAAACCAGTTTCTAATTGGTCATAGTGAATCAATGCCATTGGATGAATTTGGATTTGATTGGCAATGATAAATTCTGTTCTTGCTAAACCCACTCCATCATTAGGAATAGTCGATAAACTTAATGCTTCCTGGGGATTACCGACATTCATTAAAATTTGGGTACGGGTGCGGGGTAAATTTTCTAAGGGGACTTCTTGAATTTCAAAAGGTAATAAACCTGAATAAACTCGCCCTTCTTCTCCTTCGGCACAAGAAATTGTGACCTCTTGTCCAGTTTTTAATATTTCCGTGGCATTACCACAACCAACGATCGCAGGTACACCCAATTCTCGCGCAATAATCGCCGCGTGACAGGTGCGTCCGCCAGAATTGGTGACAATGGCACTAGCACGTTTCATAATCGGTTCCCAGTCGGGGTCAGTTCTCTCTGTCACCAAAACTTCCCCGGCTTTGAACTGGTCAATATTTTGGGTGTTTAAAATTAGGTGGACTTGACCCTGACTGATAGCTGTACCAATGGCGCGTCCTCTGGCTAGAGGATGGGACTCTTCCCTATTCCCCAATAATCGATAACTCCGCAACACATTCCCCTGCTTCTGCGACTGCACGGTTTCCGGACGTGCTTGGACAACAAAAAGTTGGTTAGTCATCCCATCTTTTGCCCACTCAATATCCATTGGGGTGTAAGTGTGATGGATTTGGGAGTAATGGTCTTCAATCACACAAGCCCAGTGTGCTAACTTGAGAATTTCATCTTCTGTGAGGGTATATTGTCCTCTTTCGTGGAGAGAAACTGAGACATTTTTTGTAAATTTGGAACCGTCATCATAGACCATTTTTAATTCTTTACTACCCAATTTTTTATCGATGATTGGGCGGAAACCTGCTTTTAAGGTTGGTTTAAAAACATAATATTCATCTGGATTTACGGTGCCTTGGACGACATTTTCTCCTAAACCGTAAGCAGCAGTAATCAGGGCTGCATCTTTAAAACCAGTTTCCGTATCAATGGAGAACATCACCCCAGCAGATGCTAAGTCAGAACGCACCATTTTTTGCACGCCTACAGCCAAAGCAACACTAAAATGATCAAAACCTTTGGTGTGGCGATAGGAAATAGCCCGGTCAGTAAATAGGGAAGCAAAGCATTTATGACAAGCAGCTAACACACTTTCCACACCGACAACATTTAAGTATGTTTCTTGCTGTCCAGCAAAACTAGCATCGGGGAGGTCTTCGGCGGTGGCGCTGGAACGGACTGCAACATCTGTATCAACATTGTATTTTGCACACAAGCTATCGTAAGCTGTGGCGATCGCATCTCGCAATTCTACCGGAAACGGTGTGTGCATCAGGAGCGATCGCGCTTTTTTGCCTCTGGCTTGTAAATTTTTGACGTCCTCTACATCCAAATCAGAAAACAGTTTACGTAGCTTGGCTTCTAACCCAGCAGACTCAATGAAATAACGATAAGCATAAGCAGTAGTGGCGAAGCCTGTAGGCACATTCACGCCTTGGAGCGTCAACTGTTGAATCATTTCCCCTAAAGATGCATTCTTCCCACCCACCAAGGGAATATCCGCAATCCCTACTTCATCCAACCAGAGCACAAGCGATCGCTCCTTAGCAGCCTGAGATAAAGTGTTGTTAGCTACTGTTGCCATCAGGATTACCTCCTAAGTAGATACTCTGGTTATAGGCAGTCTTCTTTTGCCTATGTTCAATTTTAGATTTGGAATTTTGAATTGGGCGATATCTATACAACGTTATATATAGTTAAGAAAAATTAACAATTATTCGGGATAATAACTGTATCTGCGTACAGGATGCAACACAAAATGTCCCAACTAGAACGACTGCTAAAAATGGCAGAAGATGAGTTAACAGAATACAGCACGGATGCCCGCAAAATCGAAAAACTGCGCCGTAAAATTGGTTTATCTGTATCTCTAGCAGAACAACGGCAAGTTAAAGAAGCATTATTAGCTAATATGCAATCTAGTGAAATTACCAAAATTGTTGAAGAACAAAGACAAGTTGTAGCTTTACCATTTTGGGGAATTGCAGGATTGGGTTTGTTATTAGGAATTTCGCTGAATCAACCCATAGGTTTATTAGCAGCGATCGCTGGAACTGTAGCAGCTGTGAGAATTCAAAAATGGGGTTGGCAATTACAAGCAAAACGTCTTTTGTTGCAAACATTAGATGATATTGAAGCCCGGATTGCCCAACCAAACAATTAACACCAAGAAGTTCCATTACCAGCATTGTTAAGTTCAGATTCCCGACTTCTTTGAGGATGCTGTTGGGGGAGCATCCCAAATGTATAAATTTTTTTTGTAGTGATGGCTCTCTAGCCAGCTTTCTGGACATTAGGGAGCAAGATGCTTCCACTAAAAATTTTATTTTTGCAAAATTGGGATGCTCCCTGCTGTTGGCAAATCATCTCATGTCTGGGTAATCGCTGACGATAAAAGAAGTGAGCGCAAAGATGACTAATGCCGAAACGAATTAGTGCAGCCGCACATCTGAGGGGGTGACGCGAAAACGCCTGAAATTTTCAAAATAAAAAATGTAAAATAAAAACATAAATAATTGGAGAAATATCACTGATGGTATTATCTATTGATCCCACTTCCGTAACCACCTTAGAAGAATTTTTAAAACTACCAGAAACAAAACCAGCCAGTGAATATATTGATGGGAAAATCTACCAAAAACCTATGCCACAGGGAAAACATAGCACTTTACAAATTGAATTGGCTTCTACGATTAATCAAGTGGGTAAAGCTAAAAAATTAGCTTATGCGTTTACGGAACTACGCTATACTTTTGCGGATAAATCCATTGTTCCAGATATCGCTGTGTTTGAATGGGAGAATATTCCCCTGGATGAAAATGGTCAGATTGCGAATAAATTTGAAATTTCTCCCGATTGGATAATTGAAATTCTTTCACCAGAACAATCCGTAAGCAAGGTGATTCGTAAAATTACATTTAGCCTCAAAAATGGGACAAAATTAGGCTATTTTATCGATGCGGATGATGAGTCAATTACAGTTTTTCAACCCAATCAATTACCAGAAGTATATGAGAAACAAGATATTTTACCTGTCTTGAGTGTTTTAGGAAATTGGCAATTAAAGGTTGAAGATGTGTTTAACTGGTTGAATTTTGCTAAATAAATTCTCAATAGATGGCAATACGGTTCAGTTAAGGTTAAAAATTAAATATGGTGTAGGTTGGGTTGAAGAACGAAACCCAGCATTATCAAGACTTTGTTGGGAGAAGGAGCGTCACTTGTACTGAGCGCAGCCGTTCGCGGAGCGTCTCGAAGAGAAGTATTACGAATTATTTTGTGGGGGAATTTGAGCGAAAATAGCAGATTGTAACAGTTCAGGAATCTGTTTCCAAACAACATTTCCTTTATCGCCTTTGATATACAGTTTCATAAAATCTAGTAATGCAGCAGCACTTTCTCCAGGAGTGAGATTGACGAAGAGATAAGTAGGTTTGTCTGGATTGGCGACGGAGACAACACAGCCATGACTACACGCCCACAAGCAGCCTACTGGTTGAATTTCAATTTCATCATCCGGGAATTGTTCTGTGCATAAAGTGTTGAGTTGGTCAAGTAAAATCGTGCCATCAAATGGGGGATTTTCTGGTCGTTTTTCAGATGAACGGTGACAGGATTTACAGACGAATAGGGTGTGTTTGGGCATAAGGATTAAGGGGTGTTGACGAGATATTTATAGAGGTCATCAATTACAGCATCGGCAGCCAAAGGATTTCGACCACGCCAAATTGTTGGGTCTACACGATATACATGATTTTGTTTCACCGCTTTTAGCTGCTGCCAAATTTGGTTGCGCTGAAGAAGTTCAAAATTACGTTTGGTTTCGTCATTATTCCCATGAAGCATCACAAATATCACATCACTATCAATGAGGTTAAGAGTTTCACGGGAAAGTTTTACACTTCCTTTTGGGTCGTATTTCTGTATTTCGGGAAGTTGTAGTCCCAAATCACGAAAAATAGAACCAGCAAATGAATTTCCTGGCTCAACCGAGATATTGTTGTTAGCAAACAATATAATGAAAGATAGTGTCTTATTTCTGTAGCGATTCTCCTTCGGAGAGGCTGCGCCAACGCCTAGTGCAACTTTCAGGTTTTTAATTCGCTCATTGTAATGCTGCCAAACCTGCTTTCCCATATCCTTTCTGTCTAGCACCTCCGCCATAAAATTAAAATATTTCTTCCAGTTATCATGTAGTTTAATGTTTCCTATCCAGTCGTATAAAACTGTGGGAGAAATTGCCGATAGTTGAGAATAAATTCGTTGGTGATTATTATTAAACCCAAAAGTTACATCTGGCTTCAAAAGGGTAATCCTCTCAATGCTTGGCTCTGACCAACTGCCTAGTGATTTTAATCCTTTGGTCTTGCCTTCTAAATAAACAGAAAATTGATCGTCGTAATCCAGAACGCTACCAATCGGCTGAATACCAAGGGCGATCGCATTTCCTAAACTCGCCGGATTCAAGGTGATAATCCGCTCTGGACGCTTAGGAACGCAAGTTTTTCCCATTCCATGCTGTACTACTCGGCATTCTGCTAATAACTGCTTTGAGCTTGTAGTATTCTGGTGAAAGTTTTGACTACAAGCTGAAACAAGTACGAATGTCAATACTCCTAAAAATAGGAAATATATCGGGCGATGCAAGAATATTTTCATTTCTCAGGGGGGATTAAGAGGAGTCTAGTCAAGCGCACCTTCATGGAGAATTAATTTTAGAATGTGAAACTCACAGAACCAATCACCGTAAACGGCTCACCTGGGTAAACAATGGTGCGTCCCTGAGTTTCCACATAGTAGGTAATGTCAAAAAGATTTCTGACATTGAGACCAACCCTCCAGTTATCTTGTTTGTAAAACACAGATGCATCTGTGCGAAAATAACTCGGCAGGATAAACGAACCGTTAGCATCTCCTGGGCGATCGCCTACATAATAGAGACCTAAACCAAAGCCCAACCCTTTTAAATTTCCTTGTTGAAGTTCATAAGTTGTCCATAAACTGGCAGTATTTTCTGCTACGTTTTCCAGGCGATTGCCTACAGGTAATCTATTATCGCGGGTGACTCTAGCATCTGTGTGACCATAGGTAGCAATCACATTCCAACCTGGTGTTATTTGTCCGACGATATCAAGTTCAATGCCCTTGCTAGTTTGTTCTCCTACTTGAATGTTGAAATTGGTATCAGTGGGATCGGTAGTTAAAACATTGGTTTTTTTGAGGTTGTAAGCTGCCAATGTTGCAGAAAGTTTACCGTCAAACATCTCTCCTTTAACGCCGACTTCGTACTGTTTGCCACGTTCGGGATCGAAAGGTGAATTGTCTATAGAACGTCCATAGACGGGGACAAAGGATTCTGCATAGCTTGCATACAGGGAAATGGGAGGGATGGGTTGATAGACAATGCCAACACGGGGTGTAAAGGCAGAATTGCTGCCGTTCGTTACACCTTGGGTTACTATGTTCTTCTCCTCAGTGCTGATGGTATCAAAGCGACCGCCCAGGAGTAGCTTCAGGTTCTCAGCTATAGTTATCTGGTCTTGCACATAAAAACCTAATGTATTTGTGAAATTTTGAACTATCCTCACAGTAGTAGGACGGGTAATGGGAACAAAGTAAACAGGATTAAAAATATCAATGGATGCAAAAGGCCCGCCGGAAAAGCCATCATCAAAATCGGTGAAACGGTTCAGGTCTAGACCAAACAGCAGTTTGTGGGTAATTGTTCCTGTTTTGAAGTTACCAATGACATCTGTCTGGAGTCTGTAGTCCTCGGCGATACTTCCACCAAAATTAGCGATGTTTCTTCTAGCTGTGCGTCCATCTGCTTGTAGTCCGAGTACCTGGACGCGAATTTCATCAAATGTCCTGATGTTGATGGCTAAGGTCTGACGCAATTGCCAATCTTGACTGAAGCGGTGTTCGAGATTGTACCCAAACTTAGAGTTTGTGACAGTGCCTTCGTCAATAGAGGGTTCACCAAAAAATCGAGTGATGGGAACTGACCCAGGGCGATCGCCAATTGCAATGACTCCGCGATCGGGTTTATAATCTCTGTTCGTGTATTCAAAGAAGAAATTTAAATCTGTATTTTCGCTTGCCTTCCAAGCTATGACTGGTGCAACAAATATATTCTCGGAACTAACAAAATCTCTGAAACTACCAGCATTCTGGTACGAAAGGTTGAGACGATAGAGCAGGGTTTTATCTACATTCAAAGGCCCTGATAGATCCAAAGCGGTACGATAGAAAGCATAATTTCCCACACTCAGATCAACATTGTAGTAGGGGTCGCTTAGAGGCTGCTTCGTCACAATATTGACAATTCCGCCTGGTTGAGTGTTTCCGAATAGCACAGATGCTGGGCCTTTGAGTACCTCAACCCGTTCCACATTGGCAAAATTTGTGGCTGGGTCATTGTCACGAATTCCATCTCGAAAAGCTGTTTCTTGGACAAATCCCCGAATTCTGACTCTATCATCTGAGTTTTGATAGCCTGAACCTGGTATTACCCCACTAACATTTTGCAGAATATCCCGCAATCTGGTTGTTTTTTGATCGTCAATGATCTGTCGTGGAATCACCTGAATGGATTGGGGAATGTCGCGCAGAGGCGTGTCGGTTTTTGTAGCAGTTGACGCATTTGGCACTAGATACCCATCTTGCTCCGCCGTCACCACCAACTCAATCGGCTCATCACTCTCTGCTGATGGTTGTTCTGGCTCGGTTTGGGTTGCTGGTTCTTCCTGTTCAGGTGTTTGTGGTGGCTGCTGTGCTGAAGATGTCGCAGGTGTCAACCCAAAAATTAAGCCTTCATCGCTGTCAAATAACTCGACTGTTGGTAAACTTGCTTCACCGATGACCGTTACTCGGATAGTATTGGCATCAAAATTAGTTACTGTTACCTCAGTAATTCCCGTAAGTGGTTTTTCGGAACGAAATGTAAACGCATCGCCATTAGGTAAACGCAATTGAGCATTAGGAATGTCAGCGATAAAATTATTCTCAGCACTGCGGTTAGTAATTTGCAGTTGTTCCCCCTGAGTCGTCTGTAAAATCACCTCCACACCTTTATCTGTGGGATTTGCCTTGACTCCTGTAATTATTACAACACCCCCTTGGTAAGGGGGGACGGAAGGGGGGTTAGTTGGTGACTGAGAAAGTAAATCTTTGACGCTATTAGCAGGAAACTCCGTTTCGCTGAGTGTTTTAATGCTGGCAACAACTGTATCTTGCTTCTTTTCTGATGCCAATACATGTAGGGGTTGAGCAATTACACCACCGATGATTCCGATTACACTCACCACTAACCAAAGATAAATGTCAAGGGATATTACAGAACACTTGTTGCTATAAGCAAAACGCCAACTTTTCATACCACTCTCTACACCACTAAACTATACTGCTTATTGCGGATATTTCTTAATTGCAATAAAACAGAGTGTAGAGGAATTAATTTAGCCGAGTCTATCCCAAAACCGACAATTTGCTCAATGTCATGAAAAACTGACTTTATTGCTCGACTTTTAGCAATTGTAACTGTATGCAGTCTGGAAACCGTCCCTCTCAATAAGTGCAAGCAAATTGCAACAATGCAGCGATAGTATGATTAGGGTATCTAATCTGTAAAGGTGGATATTGATGAATATTCAATTAGTGGCATTGATTAAACAATTGATTTTGGCCTTGTCTCCAGAGGAGCAGGACTGGTTGAAAGCACAGTTAGTAACAAAGAATAATCTCCCTGTGGCTCGTGTTGTTGATCTAAATTTATTTAGTGGTATTCTTCAACTACAAGAAGATCCTCTAGAATTTCAGCGTCAAATTCGGGATGAATGGACATAACGATGATGTGATATGTTCTTGATACTAATGTAGCTTTGTATCTTTTAGGAGGAAGGCTGCTCAAACCTTTGCCTGTTGGTGAGTTTTACTTATCTGTGATCAGTGAAATAGAAATGCTTTCCTATCCAGCGATCGCCGCTGATGAAATGCTAAGGGTGCAGCAGTTTCTATCTCAAGTTACAGTCATTGGTATCGACGAAGACATAAAAAATCATACAATCATGCTGCGTAAAAAGTATCGATTGAAATTACCTGATGCAATTGTTTGCGCCTCTGCTTTATCTACTAATTCATTACTGTTGAGTAATGACACACAGTTGAGTAGAGTAACAGAAATCAGCATTAATGCTGTTCAAGTTTAATGTGCAATCCAACCTTATGTGTTGCCAGAGCCAACCGCTACCAAATGCCAGCATTTCGTAATGATGAGTATTTGATATCTTCAGTATTTGCCGACTTGCGTTTAACTGCACAACAAGTATTCACATCAGCAAAATAATTGGGTCAATCCTAGTCCTAGTTTGCTATTGCAGAACATCAGCGACCCTCGACAAGTTTCTGCACAAAGGTTTGATGCTCTGGTGATGTCAGTCCTGTTTGCAGAGTATTCAACACATCAATCATTCTGCCTTCTAACAAAGCCGTTACCGCCAGCCAAATCCCTGGAAAAGTGCTACTACGAATTACACCTGACTCATCTGGCTCAATGAGAACAAATTCCTCAGATTGCAACCGAAACCAACTCAACCGATTTTCAAAAGTTTGCCACACTAGATATTCCTGTACCCCGTTACGGCGATAAGCATTTTTTTTACTACCCAAGTCAATAGCCGCGCTGCTAGTGGCAATTTCAGCAATCAGTTCTGGTGTCCCCTCGATGTAGCCATCTGCACTCAGGGTAGAAGTGCCACCAGTTTCAATCCGTAGTAGAGCATCCGGTTGGGGTTCATTGTCTAAATCCAGCCGTGTGGTTGTGTTGTCAGCAACGCTTACACCAGGAGTTGCAGCACTGTAAACTCCCAGCCAGGTGACTAATGCAGCATGGGGAACACCATGAAAAGCTCTCACAGGGAATGCCACGTAAACGATTCCTTCAATGAGTTCGGCTTTAAATTTTTCTGGGGTTGCTTCGTAGCGACGCTCAAACTCAAAACGAGTGAGGCGATCGCCACTGGCTAAAGCCGGAACTGGTACAGAATGACTAGGTTGAGACAAAACCATAGTTACTTCAAAATTCAAAATTTAACGCTGGTTTCTAAGTTTGGATCTGTTTAACGAATTAGTTTGAGTTTTTGGTTTATTCCCTATTTTAGCAACCACCACAGCTAAGAACTTGAATGTTTTCCTGCCAAACACTCACTTGGGGTGATGCCAAACTGTTGCTTAAACCCTGCGGCAAAATGCCCTAGATGAGCATACCCTACAAGATTTGCTGCTTCTGCAACAGTGCAACTACCTGTCCTCAAAAATTGTGCGGCGTGTTTCATCCTTTGCTGAGTCAGATAGCCAATGACTGTTGTGCCGAACACATCCCGAAAGCCACGTTGTAAGGTGCGGTCGCTTATTCCTACTTGTTGAGCTAAGTCAAACAATGGCGGGGGATTGTCCAGTCGGGATGCTAACACTTCTCTGGCATGATAAATCCGGGCGATCGTGTCTGGTTTGCGCCCCGGTGGCGGGTAACAAAGGGTTTGGTCAGATAGAATTGGCTGAAGCTGCAACTCTAGCAACTCAAACACTTTTGATTGCAGATATAGCCGCCGTACTGTGCCACAAAACGGTGCTGTCATGATTTGTTGGGCTATTTGCCGCATCGCCAACGTCACCGACGGGAAGAATGACACCTTCCAATCATTGCGCTTTAGGAGTAACTTTAATAGAGTTGTATTTGCACCTGTCATTTCTACCAAAAATTCCTCAAATACCTTTGGTAGAAGATGAATGTCTACTTTAGTTAATTGCTGCGATCGCTCATATCGTGCGCTATATGCAGGTGAAATGCCACTACCAGAAAAATAGCTCCTCTGCCCTCCCAACGTGGGGTACACCTCATCATAAATCGCCCCAGACAAAACAACTAAAGATTGCACTAGATGCTCATGCACTGGTACTTTGAGCGACCAATTTTGATGAGATTCCCAGTCAGACAAACTCAGCCAGACCCCTGGTAATAGCTCCATGTTGCGGATGTAGCCCCAACCTAGACGTTCTGGAACAGCCACAAGCTTCTCAAAATCGTCAAGAACCAAACCGGGATAGTAAGGTTGAGGTGTCTGCTGGCGCAGTTCATTCCAGTCAGTTTGGCTGAGAGTAAGGGTCATGGTGGGGCTAATTAATGCAACTTATTATCAATAAATTTACCACTATAGCCCTGTTTGTCAAATACGACGATAGATTTTTGAACTACTAATGCATCCCAGACTGTACGCGCCACAAACTGGCATAAATTCCATCAAGTGCTAATAAATCCTCATGCTTACCCTGCTCGACAATTTGACCGTTATCCATGACATATATGCAATGACTGTGGCGAATCGTAGAAAGACGATGAG
>JAHHHF010000108.1 GCA_019359495.1 Goleter apudmare HA4340-LM2 | reverse complement strand
GAGAAACAGCTTAGAGAAGTTGCAATCGGATCGCGAGTGCCAGCATCCCAACAACTTGATGGAGCGGACAGTTGAGAGCTTTCTCGTCTATCGTTTTGGTCGTCTACTGCCGCTCATCTGTGCCGTTCGACCGCTTCAAGTCTGGGCTGAGGCAGTAGCTGATATCTTGCCTGTTCGAGGACAACCGTTTAAGCTTTGAGGAACAAATCTAGGAAAATCACTGTGGCGTACAATTGTGGACATTTCTGTTGCATGATTTGTACGTTCAGAGGGAAAATGTCAGATGTTTGTTAACTTCGATAGCATTATTAGCACTTCAAGTTCTGAAGAAAATTTTTTAAAGATTTTTGAAGATACGTTCTCTGAACAAGATCAGCTATTGCTTGAAGCACATCAAACTATTCTCTCAGCCTGCTACAGAAATCCAGGACTTTCTCCAACTCTAAAAGCCAGCACCCCAGAAACGCTAGCTAAGGCTTGGTTAAAGAAGTATAACGACAGCTATGAAAATCGAATTTCAAGGCGGATCTCACAACTCCCAGGCACAGTTGCCGATCCAATCGTCAGTATAATTATCAATGCTCGACTGACCGGACTAACAATAGAGCATCTTGAGCAAATCAAATATGCCCATAGACTATCGATGTCCGCCGAAAATATTCAAGGACTACTACTAGAGGAGTTTCTAGCTGAACAACTTGCTGATTATGGTTGGTATTGTTGTTGGGGAGAATCTGTTAGGCACGTAGATTTTTGCAATGTTGATGGCTCTCTCTTACAGGTCAAAAACCGTAGCAACTCGGAAAACAGTTCATCGTCCAGAGTAAGAATTAATCAGCCCATTGAAAAGTGGTATCGAGTTGATGCAAGAACAGGTTCCTATCGATGGTTTTATTTCAACGATAAGTACCATACAGATCGCTTTTCGGAAGAAAACTTCGTCGCCTTTGTTCAACAAGTTCTAATTGTCAATCCAGATGCCTTAGCCATTGAAGTAGATAATCCTTGGAAGGATTTATCGGATTCATCCAACTAAGTTAAGAGATAGTTGTTTTGCTGAGGATTTCTCAAAACAACCCATATCAATCATCCAACTGACATCATCCGTTTTATGGTAGCGAGAATACGGAAAATCCGGGTAAGTAACGGGCGGCTCACCCCTCAAGTGAGATAGCAACATCCTAGCAATCGCTCTTCCTAGAGAGCAAGGTACGGCATTACCAACTTGCCGATATTGATCGAGTAAAGTACCTGAGATAATCCAATCGTCTGGGAATTCTTGAATACGCTTATATTCTTCAATACTGAGGGGTCTATCTTCTTCTGGATGTGCTAAGTCAGTTGCAGGCATAGCCGGATGAGTTACTAACGTCGGGGCAGGCTTATCCCAAGCTAGCCTGCGGTAAAAACCAGTTTTTCCGCCTCCTGCCTGATAAGAAGCTCCCAATGCCTCTTGATGCAACTCTTCTGGTAAATCTCGCCAGTATTGTCCAGCCTTCAGCAGCCTGTAATACTTGAGTCGTTTTTCAGGAAACTTGACAAAATGATGTTTATCCTTAGGAAGACCTTCTAAGGCTTCTCGTAAACTTTTCCATGTTGGCAGCCCATATAGACCCTTTTCGGAATGCGTAGGTGTGAGGTAGGGAAGTTTTTCTCCATCACGACTACAAGCAATGACAACCCTTTCCCGTTGCTGTGGTGCTCCAAAATTAGCAGCATTGTACAAATTAAAGGAGAAGCTATATCCAGCTTCCCTGAGCCGTTGAGTAATAAACAGCAAGGCACCACCTCTTTGTTCATCCTGAGACAAGGTTGGGAAATTTTTTCCTCGCATTTCATGAGGTCTATGCTTCAAAGGAGCAGACAATAATCCTCGAACATTTTCAATGACTGCAAATCTCGGTTTAAGCTCAGTGATTAAATCGATAAATGTCAAGAAAACATTGCCTCGTTCATCATTAAATCCTTGGCGCTTTCCCGCACTGCTAAAAGCTTGGCACGGCGGTCCGCCAACGATGACATCAATCTCATCGGTTGAACTCAGTCCTGCTTTTTCTCGAATTTCTGTAGCTGAGTAACCCCGAATATCCCCAATCAGCGCCATATCTGGTCGATTGATCTCAATCGTTTTTCGAGCGGCTGCATCAATTTCACAAGCAAGTAGTACCTGGATACCTTCTTTTTCTAGCCCCAAGTCCAGACCCATGCAGCCAGAAAAAAAACTCAAAGCTTTTAGTTCAGGTTTGCCAAACGAGCGTCGCCCATGATCAGGGACTTTTAAGCTTATATCTTCTCCTTTGACACGGTAGCTCTGAACAGACTCTGATGCTACGATCCACCGACTGCTGATCCTCTCACCGCTGATTTCGCCATACCGGAGTAGCTGACGAACATATTGCTCCGAGCAGTTTAAGATTTCAGAGGTTTCTTTTACAGAGAGGTATTGGGTCGCCATGCTTTCGGGCGCGAAACTAAAACTAAGTACCCATGCTACTACCAAAGCAGCATGCTTGCAAGTATTGCGGACAAAAGTTCTTGTTTCAGCGTTTCGTCTAAAGTTAGCGTCAGCCGTCGAACAATGCGTTGGTGCGGACGGCACAGAGGTTATCGGCGGGTATTCAAGTTTGCCTGCCGCCGCACAACTTCACCGTTAGCCTGTCTTCAATCTTGGGGTCGGTCGCGTGTGTAAAGTCCTCAATGAAGTGTTGTGATCGCCCTTCTTAAGGAACTAATATCGGAGAGCGATCCTAAGAGTAAGTAACAGCGATCGCTCTCCGATATTAGTTAAACAGGTTGATTAATCGGGACTGCCAGCATTCGAGGAATCAGAAGATGATCGGGCTGCTCTAAAACAAACCGAACGCAACGAGCAATATCTTCTGGTTGCAGAGCACCACCTGAAGTCACGTAAGCTTTCTCCTCCTGGCTCCAGTGATCGTATAAACCTGTGGCGACAGTACCGGGGGCGATCGCTGATACTTTGATGCCAGTTCCCGCCAGTTCCATGCGGAGTGCATCGGTAAACGCCTCGATCGCATACTTCGTACCATTATATGCACCGTATTGAGGTGCAGTTTTGAGACCCGCAATGCTGGAGGTGTTGATCAGAAATCCACTGCCTGTTGTTTTGAAATGGCGCAAAGCAGTGTAAGCCATGCGATACACTGACTCCACATTCAGCCGCACCATGTCACAGATTGCTTCAATATCTACGTCTTCGATCGCCCCAACGGTCATCACCCCTGCATTGTTAATCACGACATCCAGTTGACCAAAGGTGTCCAGGGCGGTATCGAGCAGTTTCTGTGGGATATCAGGATCGGTAATCGCTCCTGCCAGGACTTTTGCCTGCTGGAGAGAAGCTGCCAGTTCATCAAGTTTGCCCTGCGATCGAGCCGTCAGCACAAGCTTCATCCCGGCGCTGTCGAGGCTTTGGGCGATCGCTTTGCCAATGCCGCTACTTGCGCCTGTAATCAACGCCACTTTATTTTGTAAGTCCATGTTGCCCTTATCCCTATCTCCAATAAATTGATGCAGTTAAACGTATCACCCGATCTGGCACTTTATGCCTGTCGGTTCAGCTCACAAAACTGAGCAATGCTTGAGTCAGCCGATCTTTTTCCTCATAGAAAAGCCCATGCCCACTTTCCTCAAATCGCATCAGTTGAGCATCCTTGATCAATTGCTGCTGTGCCTCACCTGCTGCAATAGGTACAACCTTGTCGTGAACGCCATGACAGATCAATGTGGGAATTTGAATGTTACTCATTTCGGGAACGAGATTACGATCGCGCAATTCCTCCTGTGCCCGCACCAACGTTCTTAACGAGACGGCTGTTCCCATTTCTGCCAAAAAACGCAGCAGTTCTGGACTTAACGGCTGATAGAAGGCTTGCTGCACGAAATTGTGAGCAAAGTTCGCTGGGTCTGTCAGGATGGCTTGGATAAATCCTTCAATCTGATTTTTGTCTTCTGGTTGGGGTGCAGCGATCGGGGCAGCAGCTCCCAGTAAAACTAACTGAGTAACCCGTGCGTCATTTTGAGTGGCAGCGTAGTGGGCTGTAATAGCTCCACCCATTGAGAAACCAACAAGCGTTACATCACGTAGGTCAAGTGCTTCAATCACCTGACGAATATCGCTGACCCAGGTATCGTAATCATTTCCATTCCAGGGTTTATCAGATTGTCCAAAACCGCGAAGATCAATACCGATCGCTCGATACCCCTGCTGTGCTAGAGCAACCATTTGATACTCGAAGATGCGATGGGAGAAAGGAAAACCGTGAATAAACATGATCGGCTTACCACTGCCCCAGTCTTGAACGAAAACTGCAATGCCTGATTCAACCTCGATGCAGGTCATTTTCTATCTACTCCTAAATGCAAGTTGTGATTCCTCAATTTGCGTGCCTCAGTTTGTGTGAGGACGTTGTGACCTGTTCTCTAGACATAGCCATAGGCGTGCCAGTTCTCTAACATAACGGAGTCGGTGCCTTCTGCTCGTAGGAGTTGCGGATGATAGCAGCAAGTTCAAGGTCTAAATCAACTTCTTGGTTGATCTCTTGAATTTCACCAACCGTCTGAAGAGCCTCAATATACTCTCGCAGACTCTTCAAGTGTTTTAGCATCTGGTAGTTCCTTACTTTTAGATCTGATTCATCGCTGTCTGTTTCACGGTTGATTGCTTTATCTGACAAGTTATGACAGATCAACCCAAACGGTTTTTGTTTGCAGATAAAACTCTAATGCTTCTCGACCGTTCTCCCGTCCATAACCACTCATTTTGTAACCACCAAAGGGACTGGATGGATCGAAGTGTCCCCAGGTATTGATCCAAACCGTTCCCGCCTTCAATCGAGATGCTGCTCGGTGCGCTTTTTTGATGTCGCGGGTATGCAGTCCGGACACAAGTCCATATTGGTTGCTATTGGCGATGCGAATGGCATCCTCAAAGTCGTCAAAGGGAATCACCGCAAGAATGGGGCCGAAGGTTTCTTCACGGGCGATCGTCATCTCGCTATTCACATCGGCAAACACAGTTGGTTCGACAAAATAGCCTTTGCCCGTGCCGATGTCTGCGGCTTTGCCACCTGCCACCAGCCGTGCCCCATCCTGTTTGCCCACCTCCATATACCGCAGTACATTGTCATACTCGCTCTGGTTGGCGATCGGGCCCATCTGGCTTTCAGGATCAAGCGGATCACCGACTTTGGTTTGCTTCGCCCACTCCACCACGCGGTCTAAAACTTCGTCATAGACCGATCGCTCGATCAACATCCGCGATCCGGCATAGCAAATTTCACCCTTGTTGTAGAACATCCCGTAGTAAGCGGTCTCTGCTGCCGCATCCAGATCGGCATCGGCAAAAATGATGTTGGCAGACTTGCCGCCCAACTCCATCGTTAAGTGCTTCAGCGTATCGGCTGAATCTTTGATCACGCGAATGCCGCTGGCGGTTGAACCTGTGATCGCTACTTTATGCACATCGGGATGCGTGGAGAGCGTGTGCCCAACGGTACTGCCTGGCCCTGTCACCAGATTAAACACTCCATCTGGTACGCCTGCTTCCTGCATGATTGCTGCTACTTTGAGGGCAGAGAGCGGCGTCGATGAGGCAGGCTTGTGAACGATCGTATTTCCAGCAGCAAGGGCAGGAGCAAATTTGTGAACTGACAGAATTAAGGGGAAGTTAAACGGGGTAATGGCAGCGATGACCCCTAATGGCTCTCGTAGGGTGTAAGTGTGCAATCCTTTGGTGGTTTGCTTGACTGCTCCTTCAATTTTGCTAGCCCAGCCTGCAAAATAGTGAAACGTGTTCGCCAGATGCGGAATATCGATCGCCATGCTGTCGGTAAACAGTCGCCCCATTTCCTTTGCCTGCAAAAATGCCAGTTCTTCACCGTACTGGAGAAACAAGTCACCAACTCGCCAGAGAATTTCACCCCGCTCGTGTCCACTGATTTGTCCCCAGGCACCCTGTTCAAATGCAGTGTGAGCAGCGGCAATCGCGGCTTCAGCATCTTCTGTGGTTCCTTCGGCAATTTGAGCCACAACCTCCTCCGTGGTGGGATCGATTACATCAAATGTCTTGCTACTGGCAGCATCGCGCCATTCACCAGCAATCAAGAGTTTGCCTGGTTTAATCGGAAAACTAGGGCGTTTGGTAGATGTCGCCACCGTATCACTGGGCAAGAAATCGGTGCTGGCTGGATCTATACAGGTTCGCATGAGAATCTCCTGTAAACTTTTCTAGGCTGGCTTGAGAAACACTTCGAGAAGTTATATCACGAGCAACTAATTATTACCAAACGGTCACTAATGGAATCATGAGTAGAGTAGAGAAAAGATACGGCTGTCCGGTGGAAGTTACCGTAGAGGCAATCGGTGGGAAATGGAAGTCCACTATTTTGTGGTGGTTGCGGCAAAGCGCTAAACGACCTAGTGAGTTATTGCAATTGATTCCAGGGCTAACTCAGAAAGTTTTGACTAGGCAGTTACGCGAGTTAGAGTCTGATGGTCTCATTCATCGACAAACTTTTAGCGAAACACCACCTAGAGTAGAGTACTCACTCACTTCTCAAGGTGAGGCGTTGCGATCACTGGTTGAGCTAATGGCTGATTGGGGTAAGAACAAATTGCCTAATTTTCAGTTTGGCATCGTCAACTTAAAAGACATCCAGGTTTTAGTCATAGCAGATGAACCCATTGCTCAAGAGTTGAAAATAGCATTGGGAGTTGTTTGTGAGGCAACAGTAACAATAGTATCTAAGGCAATCACTTTGGAGCAGCTCAATCAGGTTCAACCAGATGTTGTTGTAGTTGACTTTAGTGGAGATAGCGATGATTTCACTTCGCTGGTTCGTCATGTCCAACAACTAGAAATGAGGTTAGCTAGACCTACACCTGCGATCGCGTTGGCGACTTCAAACAACCGAGGGCAAGCATTCTCTCAAGGTTTTCGGATTGTTCTCACTAAACCTGTTGAAACAATAGAACTTGCAGCCGCGACAGCCAGCTTTACCGGACGATTAGGGTAAGCGTACTCCATTAAGTTTGCATTAAGGCTACAAAGTTATTTGTAGACACCGTTTAGGATAACCTATATTTGCGGAGATGCCTTTCCCATACCCGACCAAGAGCATACTACTCATCAAAATGTCTATCGTAATGTTGTCACAGGTGCAACCCCAAACCCAGTGATGCCAAATCCCGATGCAATTGATGAAGAATTTACTGAAGTGGCGAATCGTGTCTTGAGTTACGCAGTGGAGCTGATCCGAGTTTTGATTGGGGCGAATCAATCGGCGATCGCTGTCATTGTGCAAGAAGACTGGACTTCAATTCGCAAGTATTTCTCGCTTTCAGAGAAAGATGAAGCATGGGCAGACTACAAAACTCCTGCCACTGGGTATGGTACTCATGGGTGGTTGTTGCGGCATAATCAACCCGTGTGAATGACCCAAGCGGAACTAGAGGCACATCCAGAGTGGAAGGAGTTTGGTACAGAGGCAGGTAAGCATCCACCAATGCGAGGTTGGCTTTCTGCACCAATTATTGGACAAGATGGAACGAACTGGGGGTTACTGCAACTGTCTGACAAATACGAAGGCGAATTCACCGAAGAAGACGAAAAGCACTTCATCAGTTTTGCAAAGTTAGTGTCGGAGACGTTAGAAGCTTTTTGGAATATTCGTAATCTTCGGAAGAATCCGTCAGCAGGCTAACACTTCACGGCAGCGGACGGACGAAAGCCGCTTATGGCGCTGCTAAGGTTGTCTGCTGCCGCTGCGTTTTGCCGTTGGGCTGCTTAAGATATCGCTGGGGTCTGTAGTTTCGAGATGGTCTGTGAGGGGTCAAGATTAGGTCACTTGCGGGTTATTTGTCAGGCTGCGATTTAAAGTTATTGGTGAAGACGACCTCTTAGTCTTTGATAAATTCCAACACAATTTTGCCCCGTGTTCCTCCTTGCTCTAAACGCTGATGCGCTTGAATCACCTGATCCCAAGATATTATTGAATCAATTACTGGGCGAAGTTGAGCGCGTTCGATAAGTTTCGTCAAAGCATCTAATTTTGTTCGGTATTGTGGCGTAAAAACAAAATGAATAGTCAAGTTTTTGCCCCATGCTTCAAGTAGCGATAGCGGAGTTGCAATATCTACAATGCTCACAAGCCTACCAAATGGACGAATAATTTCTGGGCTACGCTGAATTGTCTCACCACCGATCGTATCTAAAACGAGATCGACACCCAGACCACCTGTTTCTTGACAAACGACTGCCGCGTAATCTTGATTCCTGTAATCAATAACCCAATCTGCGCCAAGTTCTTTAACTAAATCTCGATTTTTGGAACTGCACGTGGCAAAAACATATGCTCCCATTACTTTAGCCAGTTGAATTGCAATAGAGCCAACTCCACCAGCACCAGCATGGATTAGAACTGTTTCACCGACTTGCAGATTGCCTCTAGTTACTAGACAATCCCAAGCCGTTCCTCCCGCAAGTGGAAAACAAGCTGCTTCAACGTGTAATAGGTTAGCAGGCTTGATTGCAACAATACCTGCATCGGCAACATGATATTGAGCATAGCTGCCAGATTCCCCAAAAATTTGCGGCGAGTAATAAACTTCGTCTCCCACCTTAAATTCTGTAACTGCCTCTCCGATCACCTCGATAACCCCTGAAATGTCAACTCCGATGATTGCTGGTAGGTGAACCAGATTTTTATAATCACCACGACGAGTCTGGTAATCAACAGGGTTAACTGATGTCGCACAGACCTGCACTAAAACCTGATTAGCTTTTGGTACTGGCTTGGGAACCGTTTGAATCTCAAAACTCTCAGCGTCCCCAAATGCTTTTAATACGGCTGCTTTCATGAATTCCATCTCTGCTTGACCATCCTTGCTCTAAAATGTGAAGGTATTTCAATACCACTCAGCGTAGGTAAGTTCTCTCTGCCCTTGCAAGTCTGCACCGTTTGGTAAGGTAGTTACCGATTAGTAGCAAATGCAAACATCACAGCCTCATAGCTCAACAAAAAATTTTTCTAACGCGCAGCTAAACGTCGCTCATATTGTGGAGCATACACTTGGCTGTAAATGGATGTTGGAAGTTTTACGCTTAATTCGCACAGGAATCAACCGTCCAGGAGCTATGACCCGTATAACTGAAGGATTGACGACCAAGGTTTTGAATGAGCGGTTATCGGATCTCGTTAACTTTGGAATTGTCGAGAAAGTTTCTTATCCTGAGATTCCACCACGTGTAGAGTATAAGTTGACTGATTTTGGTTCTCGGTTCGTTGAAATCCTGGATGTAATTGACGATCTAGAAGCATATCGTCAAAACCGTCTCTGAATAATTGTTTATGTGTGAGTTGAGACGCAGCCCAACAACCCCAATGCACGCCGACCGCCGAGAGGGTACTGGTTGGAATTTCGAGGTTATCTGTGGCGGGTGAACGGGGGCGTTAGCCTGCTTAGATACCCAGTATTATTTGAGACTTCCTATTTAAGGCGGAGGCTTCAGAATGTGGAAACGAAGGACATTCCATGAGTGTGCTGAAGAGCTAGAGATACTCAGTCGAGATTTCAGAGACGCCTACACAAATAAATCGAAAATAGATCAACAAAGCAGGGAGAAAATTTTACAAGAGTCTTCCGAAAAAGGTGTTGAAATATTGCGGGTGCTAGCGCTTTCAATCCGCTCAGAACAAGATTTTGGTAGCATTCCTTCTATTCGTACAACTGTTGGTGCCTTAAATCGTGCTACCAATACCAGTGAAGTCTCTGCCACCTTAAATAACTATCGACCACCTTATAGTGAGAAAGCTGGTTTCGAGCCTTTGCCACTCAGGGAAGCGTTGAACAAAATCGCTCATGCAGATCCCTATAAAGCTGGTTTTTTTGCAAATGAGGTCGTCCATGAGCTTATTCTTTCTGGCAATCATGGCGCTAACACTTGGATAGCCATTGTTTCGATCGCTGATCTTTACTGTGCTATTAAGTCTCTTACAGACCAAAGCGTACAATCAGTTTAAGTGAGCAGCGGTACAATAGCTTTATGCAGTTTGAGTGGGATGAAAACAAGGCAGAGCGCTATCTATCAGAACATAGAGTCTCATTTGAGGAGGCAAAAACAGTTTTTGATGATCCTCTTTTTATTGACTTCTACGATCCAGACCACTCTGAGGATGAAGAGCGATACCTCATTATTGGGGAGTCAAATCAAGGGCTCAACTGTTACGCGAGTAATGTCTGAATCAATCGACGCAAGCGATCGCCAGAGAGTATCAAAACATGATCCTTATAAAGCGGCTGAGATGTTTTTGAATTCAGCAAGAGACTTCGCATATCAAGATAACTGGTGGCAGTTTGGGATAAACGAAAAAGGGGAAATTGTAGGGTTTGTACTTCCGGTCGTTTTTTCAGGATGTGCCAAAGAGGGTTTAGAGGAAGGAACAATCTACTATATGGGAGTTTTGCCAGAGTATCGAGGGCTTGGTTTGGCAAACGATCTTTTATCGAAGGGAACACAGATCTTACAAGAGGTCGGAGTCTGGCGAGTCTTTTGTGACACGGCAGTAGATAATGTGCGGATGATTTCTGCGTTCAAGCGAGTTGGCTATCGGCAATACAGTGAACCTTGGGAACGCCCGGTTTAATTGTTGTAGTTTGCGCGGCATAACAACCCTGGTGCAACGGACAGTATGGAAACATTGGTGGTGATGTACAGGTCACCTGCCGCAGCTGACCAGGAACGTACTGCTTGGGAAATCGGTTAAGGCAGTATCTCAAATCCACTGGTAATGTGTGGCTACTCCTATTTCGTATTGTCACTCGACGTTTTTATAAACACACCGTTCGCGATCGCAGTCCCCATCAAAATCAAGCTACATCCCAAAATCATTGATATCGTTATGGCTTCGTTCAGAAATAATGCACCCCAAAGCATCGTAAATAGAGGAATCAAATAAGTGACTGTCAATGCTTTTGTAGCGCCAACATTTTGAATGAGTCGGAAGTATAAAATATAGGCAAATGCAGTTGATAGCAAAGCAAGACGCGAAACTCAATCAGCCAAACTGGAACGAGTACGGGTGCCGCAATTCGCATAACATAGAAACGAACCACCCCACAAGGCAGCCAGTAGCAAAAGTTCTGCAATCTCTAATCCTCTCATGTCAATTCTTGCTCCTTGTTTTGGGTCTGACTGCGACTTGCTTCCCAACCAAGCAGAACGGTCTTACGTTCCAGTCCCCAACGAAAACCGACGAACTCACCAGATTCCCGGATCACTCGATGGCAAGGAATTAAGTACCCTACCGGATTACGCCCTAATGCGTTACCGACGGCTCTCGCAGCCGTTGGGCGACTCATCGCTGCTGCTAATCCTTGGTAAGTTGTAATCCCGCCAAACGGAACGCTCAGGAGTGCCCGCCAAACTTGAATCTGAAAATTCGTCCCTTTGACGTAAAGAACCAAAGGTTTGCTGTGGGTCGCACTTGGCTCGAAAATGCGATCGCACATCTCTTGAGTAGCTTGTTGATCCTGCTTGATATCAGCATTTGCCCACTCCAAGCGGAAAGCCTGTTCAACAACATCTTTGTTCGTTGTATCCAAGAAATGAAGATTACAGATACCACGCGGGGTTGTTGCAATTAAGCAGTCTCCAAATGGGGTTGGATGAATGCCATACCAGATTTGTAAGCCGATGCCTCCTGCCTTAAACTCACCGGGCGACATCGCTTCTAAATTCACAAACAGATCGTGTAATCGTCCTGGACTAGATAATCCAACTTCTACAGTCAGATCCAGGAGATTACCAGTCTCAGCGATTTTTGATTTGGCATACTCCACCGTGAGATATTGCAAAAAACGCTTGGGGCTGATGCCTGCCCATCGGGTGAAGATCCGTTGAAAATGATATTCACTAAGATGCACATGCTGAGCAATGGTTGCTAAGGCGGGCTGATTCAAATGATTCTGACGCATGAATGCGATCGCCTTGGCAATTCGTTCATAAGTTTCGCTATCATACGTGCTGGTTTCTATCGAGGAATTCATGTGACTGGTTTCATCATCTGTCCATCATGCACCCCTCAATATATCGAGAGTAAAAGTTCAACGCCACCCGTTTCTTGCTGTCTATAAAATCATCTAGTCTAGCCAGCAGTACAACAATCCCTCTGCACCGGAACAAAGTCAAGGTATCAGTGAGAGGCAAAGGTCGTTGTGTCCGGTGAGCGGGAACGATATGCAGCCTCAGATCTTGGCAAGGGCACAATCTAGACATTACTGAGGCGTGGCGATCGCTCTGATGGCATGGAGAGCAAAGCGATCGCACTTCAATGAAGGAAATAAGCGTGCTGCCTCAAACGTTCATAAATCCGCCATCAACAACGAGATCTGCTGCTGTCATGTATGATGACTCATCACTAGCAAGGAAAACAACCCCAGCCGCAATCTCCCCCGGTTTTCCAAATCGTCCTAATGGAGCCGATTGCTTAACATAGTCACCAAAGCTGTTGAGCACTTCTGGTGGCAGCCCCATTTTGCTCTGAAAATTCGTGGGTACAAAGCCAGGGCTGATCGCATTAACTCGTATCTGACGAGAGGCTAGCTCGGCAGCCAACGATCGCGCCAACGATCTCACCGCCGCTTTTGTGGCAAAGTACACACTGCCCATTGCCGCACCCTTCTCATTGACGGCTGATGCGTTTAAGATGACGCTTGCTCTTTCATTTAGGAGTTCAGCCAGTTTCTGCACGGTGAAGAATACACCTTTGACATTGACATCAAACTGGTCATTATAAAATGCTTCATCAATAGCATCTAGGGGTGCAAACAGCCCGATACCAGCATTGGCAAACAGAATATCCAGTCCACCAAATTCTGCTTTGACCCGTGCTGCCAGTGATTCCAGATCAGATAGGGAGCGAACATCCACTCGAACCGGAATCACTGCTTCACCCAGTTCCTTCGCAGCAGCTTGCAAACGCTCGTCGTTCTGTCCAGTGACGATGACTTGTGCTCCTTCTGCAACAAACTGTTTGGCAGTTTCAAATCCAATTCCAGTAGTGCCTCCAGTGATAACGGCTGTTTTGTTAGTTAATCGTGACATCGTGATTCCTCGCTCGTTAGTGGTCATAAACTTAAACTGATTGGTCTAATTTGAAGCAAAAAAAATTAGACGATTTTGAACAATGCTAGTGTTGCTTCTACAGTGCTGCGTAACAGCGTTTCATCTTCCAAGACTCGACCAATCAAAGCCATGCCTTGTGTTGTACACAGCAGTAGACGCGCAAGGTTGCGGGAACTAACTGCCGTGTGGATCTCACCTGCTTTTTGAGCGCGATCAATCGCAATGCAAAAGGCATCTTCCATTGCTTGGAGGTGGTAGCGCAAGATTGATGCAACTTCAACCTCATCTGTATCAAAATCAGCAATGTTAGTCCCTAACATACAGCCTCGGCTTCTGGGCAACGAATGTCGTTGCTGCGAGTGTTGCAGGACTTGCTCCAGGTTTTCCAAGGGCGAACCCGGAGCTAAAAGCTGATCTCGAATGGCTTTTACCTCTGTCCGAGCATAGTGATCTAACGCCTTGAGGAAGAGCGATCGCTTGTTGCCAAACGTGTCGTAGAGACTCTTTTTACCGATTCCCATGTGTTCAAGCAGTTCAGCGAGGCTAGCCGCCTCATATCCTCTTGCCCAAAACACTTCCATTGCCTTTGCAAGGGCAATTTCAGGATCGAATTGTTTCTCAGGTCCTCTGCTCATGGTAGTATCGTAGCATTACTGATACCAGATGGTCAAAGTTTTTTTGAGGACAGCCTATGACAAACCTTGAAATCACTCGGGAGTTGTATCGGGCATTCCGTGAGAAGGACTATGATGCCTTCCTACGAATCTGCACTCCTGATCTGGAATGGATTCAGAATGAAGGATTCCCGCGAGGAGCAACTCACCGAGGAGCCGAAGCAGTCGTCGAGGGGGTTTTCAAAGCGTTCGATGACAACTGGGAATCGTGGTCGTTTGACATTGAGCAGTATCTAGATGCCGGGGAAACGATCATCGTTATTGGCAGTTACGCGGGTTGCTATCGCTCGACGGGTAAGTCGTTTCGCTCTTCCGCAGCCCATGTGTATGATTTTAGTAATAGAAAAGTCTGTCGATTTCGACAATTTACGGATACTAAGATAATCTGGAATGCAATGAGCTGATCGGTGGCGATCGCTGCATAACAACCGTGGTGCAGCGGATTGTTGAGAGCCACTGACGATGTGACAAAGGTGATCGGCAGTCTCTGAACACGACCGTTATGCGGCTTCGTTTCTGGGTCAAGGCAGTAACTTGAAGCTTATCTGTTGGTATTCAGAATTGGGTTGCGTTACTCGTGCGATCGCTTCACACCCGCCAAAATAAAAGAGATCGCTTCTTCAGTATGTTGCTCAATCATTTCTGGACTCAGACGCTCAATCTTGGGCATTAAATGTTTCCAGTTTTCATGCACCGTGAAGTAGAACAGGCAAACACTCAAAATATGGGTCAATGCTAAAAACGGTTTGAGAGGGCGAAAATCTCCTCCTGCAATGCCTCGTTCCAGAATTTTGAGCAGATGTTCATGAAGGCTCAAAACGTTGCATTCCTTGAAGTACAATCCTTGATTTTGACTGGCTTCCTGAAACCACAGCATTTGGCGCTGAGGATTTTTCGCTTCGTTGGCAATCGCAATCCGGATAATCTGCTTGAGGGCTTCTTCAGCAGGTAGCTCATCAAAGTTCAATTGCCCAAGCAGGGTTTGCACTTCATTAACCGGACGTTGTAAGACTGCCTTGTACAGGCTTTCCTTATTCTCAAAATAATAATGAAGGGCTGCGGTTGTCACCTGGGCGCGTTCGGCGATCGCATTCATCCGCGCACCGTTTAAGCCATGCCGCGAAAATTCTTGCTCTGCGGCATCGAGAATTTGCTGCTGGGTCATCTCAGCATCTCGAACTGGGCGAATGGATTTTGCAACTCGTTTACGGGATCGAACCACGGTATTTTAATTCATCGTGTGCCTCTCTATCGTACCAAAGCGCGAGTTAGGCTGAATGCTTTCAACCGTTGGATTGACCAATCAATCAGTGTTTGATAAGCTTACTAATTAATTAGTAAGTTGCAAATCATTATGAAGCAGTTGCAAGGCGCACCGTGGCTCTTAGCCCATCGTTCGATGCTGAAGCCGAATCAGCCGATGAAAGTTTCTCTGTTGGGTCAAGATTATGTGCTTTGGCAAGACCGTCATAGCAAGATTAGCGCTTTACCGAATGCTTGTCCTCACATGGGCGCAATGCTGTCAGAAGGGTGGTGTGTGACGCGATCCGGTGGCAGTAGTGCGACTCCTTCGGAGTCCGCTTCGCGGATCGTCTGTCCCTTTCACGCATTGGAATTTAATTCATTGGGCTGCACCGTTCTGCCAGGGTCGAACAAACAAACTAAATCGCTCCTACAGCCTTTAGAATTAGTGATTCAAGGAGATTTTATTTGGTCGTATGGCGGGTACGAGCCGAAGATCCCAATTCCCTCAATTATGAATGAGATTGCAGCAGAGTACGAGTTCATTGGAGTGACCGGAGAATGCAGCATTCCAACTGACCTTCTGAGCCTGTTACTGAATATGCACGACTACAATCATCAAAACGGCACTCATCGCGAATTATTTGAGATCGAAGAAGTGCAAGTGAAGCGGTTTATCGATGAAGGGTTACACTCTCATGCCTATTTGTCACAACCCCGTAAGCAACCAACATTTCGCGACATTTTCAGAAATCCTGCTCAACTTGCTATGCCAAAGGTGTTGGAAGCCCATCTAGAAAACTTTTTCCCATTTATGGGATTGTTGCATGGTGAAGATAAACTGTTGAGCCTGAAGGAGTGCCACTTCTATCTGCCAGAAGCTGATCGTCGATCGCGTGTATTTGTGCTGATGTATATGAGGGCTTATTCGCCGATCGCGCACTTGCTCAAAGGCAATTTGCTGAAACTGATCGATGTGGTTATAGAGCAAGACGCAAAGATTTTGAGTAAGATTTATGCCAATACACCGCAGCACATCAAGTTGAATAATGAAGTGGGAATGGATTGGGTACGGCGTAACTTTGAGAGTTTTCCAGCAGTTGTCGAACCAAATTTATCTCGGTAGTTGCCAGCCGCATAACATAAGCCCTGAGGCGGACTGTTTGGAGATCTTGGTGGCGTTGCTAAGATCACTTACAGCCGCTCAATTTAGCCGTTGGGCTGCTTCGTTTACGGGTGTTGGCAGTCGTTTGAAGTCGTTGGTGAGCCATTCAAAGCGGTAGCATAAGAAAAATGCTGCGGAGCAAGAGGCAAGGGCATGAGTCGAATTGCTGTGACGACATTAGGGACATTGGGCGATCTTCATCCCATGATTGCGATCGCGTTAGAGCTAAGGCAGCGAGGTCATGATGTTGTGTTTGTCAATTTTATTGGAAAGTTGAGGCTTTAAGGGTTCCGCTATCATCAATTCTTTCCTACTGGAATTTTTATGGACTCTGGAATTTTATATGCTCATTGGTAGTTGGTAGCTTTATTTCGTGAGCATCGGCAAAGAAGTTAATGCCTCATCTTATTAGGTAGCGTGAGTTAGATCCAGCTTTTGAAATTGGTTGTGGTTTCTGCCCTACAATGAAATGAGAAACCTAGCAGCTCAACTATAGAGAGTTATGTATGCCATACTCTGCACTCAGTAGTCAAGAAATCGCCCGACGTGGGAGAGAACTTTGTGAGAGGAGTATCCGTGCCAAAGTTGAAACAGAAGAGAATATTGGAAAAATTGTCTCAATCAATGTTGAAACGGGAGATTACGAGATTGGCAATGATTTAGTCGAAACAAGCCTTCGATTACGCTACAATAGGAACAAGGTAGAATCGTAGAAGACAATGTAGCTAAGATTCTACAGGAAGGGATTCAATCTGGTTTGTTTCAGATGGGAAACTTTCAGCAAGATCTAGAAGTGTTTTTATACTCCATTGGGTATTTTTTCCCTATGCCCACCACTGAAAAATATTATGAGCCAGAAGAAGAGAAGCTAGAGATAGTGATCGATTGGTTTATCCAGCAATGGCATCACCAAGAATCAATAAAGACTAATCAGATTCTTCCTAAACACAAATGAATGAGCATTTCGATTCTGTGACTTCAGTGAGGCTTAATGGTGCGATCGCCTAAATTTTGGGGAACAATATCAGGGTAGTTACACTCATACTAGGGCTAGATGCTGCCCATCCCCAGCGATGAAACCTTCAAACAGTTCTTCCCCCCACTCATTACCGGAAATCCTTGGCTACCAAATTTTTGAGCAACTGTATCTGGGTTCAAGAACCATCGTCTATCGAGGACAGCAACAAGCAACTCAACGTCCTGTCGTAATTAAAGTGCTGCGGAACAATTATCCCAGCTTCAGCGAATTGGTGCAGTTTCGCAATCAATATACGATCGCCAAAAATCTCCCCATCGCAGGGATTGTTCGTCCCCAGAGCCTAGAAACTCTGGGCAGTGGTTATGCATTGGTAATGGAAGATTGGAGCGGTGTGGCATTGAGCCGATACCTGGAACAATATAACTTACACTGGTCACAGAGCGTAGATATTGCTGTGCAACTATGCGATATTCTGCATGAGTTGGCACAACATCGTGTCGTACATAAAGACATCAAACCTGCCAATATTCTCATTAATCCCGATTTGAAACAAGTCAAATTGATTGACTTCAGTATTTCCTCCCTGTTACCGAAAGAAAATCAAGAGAACCAAAGTCCCCACAATTTAGAAGGAACGCTGGCATATCTAGCACCAGAGCAAACCGGACGGATGAATCGTGGTATTGACTACCGCAGTGATTTCTATGCGCTGGGTGTAACCCTGTATCAATTGTTGACAGGAAGCGTACCGTTTACTGCCGATGAGCCAATGGAGTTGGTGCATTGTCACATTGCCAAGATGGCGACTCCTGTGCATCAGGTGAATCCAGAAGTGCCGGAAATCGTGAGCGAAATAGTGGTCAAGCTGATGGCGAAAAATGCAGAAGACCGTTATCAAAGTGCGCTGGGGTTGAAGTATGACCTAGAACGCTGTTTGCAGCAATGGAAACAAACAGGTGCAGTTGCAGGCTTTGGATTGGGAGAGAGGGATTTGAGCGATCGCTTTAACATCCCCGAAAAACTCTACGGACGGGATACAGAAGTACAAACCTTGCTAGAAGCATTTGAGCGCGTTGCCAACGGAGCATCTGAGTTGATGCTTGTCGCAGGCTTCTCTGGGATTGGCAAAACGGCAGTTGTAAATGAAGTACATAAACCAATTGTCCGGCAGCGCGGCTATTTCATCAAAGGTAAATTTGACCAGTTCAATCGTAATATTCCCCTCTCGGCATTTGTCCAAGCCTTGCGGGATTTGATGGGGCAATTGCTCGCTGAATCTGACTTGCAACTGGCGCAGTGGAAAACTCAGATTCTCGCTGCTGTGGGTGAGAATGGGCAAGTTTTGATTGAGGTGATTCCTGAACTAGAGCAAATCATCGGCAAACAACCGCCTGCCACAGAACTTTCTGGTAGTGCAGCCCAGAATCGCTTTAATTTACTGTTCCAAAAGTTCATTGAAGTTTTCACCACTGCGGAGCATCCTTTGGTAGTGTTTTTGGATGACTTACAGTGGGCAGATTCGGCTTCGCTGCAATTAATCAAACTGTTGATGAGTGACAATGGCTATCTGCTGATGCTGGGGGCTTATCGGGATAACGAAGTTTCGCCTACTCATCCGTTTATTTTGACGGTGGAGGAACTTAAGAAAGCTGAGATAACCGTGAATACCATCACGCTTGCCCCGCTTGATTTTGCAGATGTGAATCAGTTGATTGCAGACACGTTAAGTTGTCTGATCGCCCTAGTAGAACCACTGACAGAACTGGTGATGCAGAAAACCCAGGGCAATCCTTTCTTCCTGACGCAGTTTCTCAAGGCATTGCACGAAGACGGTTTGATTGCGTTTAATCTAGAGCAGCGCTATTGGGAATGCGATATTTCTAAAGTGAATACCCTGTCGCTCACCGATGATGTGGTGGAGTTCATGGCGCAGCAACTCCAGAAGTTGCCAGATGAGACGCAAGAGGTTTTGAAACTAGCAGCTTGTGTCGGCAATCAATTTGATTTGCATACCTTGGTGATCGTCTCTGAGCGATCGTCTATAGATGCCGCTACAGCGTTGTGGAAAGCGTTGCAGGAAGGCTTGATTTTACCCACGAGTCAGGTTTATAAGTTCTTCCAAGGTGCGGAAAACTCCCAAGTAGAGAATGTGAATCCAACTTATCGGTTTCTGCACGATCGCGTCCAACAAGCCGCCTATTCATTGATTCCAGAGACACAGAGACAGCAAACTCATCTTAGAATTGGGCGATTACTTCAACACAATCAGGCTGAATATCTGTTTGAAATCCTCAATCATTTCGGTCTTAGCCTTGCCTTAATCACCGACCCAATTGAACAGCGATCGCTGATTCAACTCAATTTGGCTGGTTGTCAACAGGCTAAAGCCTCAACTGCCTATAGTTCAGCCACTCAGTATGCCAATATTGCCATGGATTTGTTACCGCCAGCCAGTTGGCAAACCGATCGCCCACTGGCTTTACAAGTTCACGAAGCGGCAGCAGAAGCTTTCTACTTGAATGTTGAATTTGCAGCAGCAGTGGCGCTTATTGAAACTGTATTACAACAGGCTGATCAACCGATCGATTGTATTAAGTCCTATGAACTCCTCGTTCAAATTTACACAGCCCAAGGCGAGCAACTCAAGGCAGTTGAAACTGGATTAAGCGCACTGACAGAACTAGGGATGCCCCTCGTTGAATGTAGCAATTGGCAAGCAAATCTGCCGCAACTGCCCCGCATTGACCAGCTAGACAGCCAACCCCAAATGACTGATCCGGTATATCTTGCCGCTCTAACCATCCTCAGCAAAATTACGCCTGCCACGCATCACGTCAAACCAGAACTGTTTCCCTCTGTAGTTATGACTATGGTGGATCTGTGCGATCGCGGCGGCTATTCAGAGCTTGCTGCCTACGCCTATGGAGTGTATGGATTACTACTATGTGCCGCCATTGGCGATCTAGATGCCGCCCATCGTTCCGGGCAAGTGTCATTGGCACTGTTAGAACAATGTCAAACGCAAGCGTTTCGGGCAAAAGTCAATATGCTAGTTGCCGTCTTTACCTGTGCTTGCAAAGATTCAGGTGACATGACCTTACCTCTTCTGACTCAAGGCATCGAAGTGGGTTTATCCGTAGGTGATATGGAATATGTCAGCTACTGCGTCATGGGATATTTGGGTCATTTATTTTTGATTGGCAAGCCCTTGAGATTAATTGAAGAATCTGAACGGAATCACTTACCCATTCTGGAGCAATTCAAGCAAGAACATGCCATTGAAAAATCTAAAATTTGGCTAAGAGTCACCGATGAGATGATTGGTTCAGATAGTATTGCCGACAGCACGTCCGACGCTGAAATTCTGGCTCACTTTGAGAACACTCACAATCACCAATGCCTTTTTGGTCTCCATCTCGCCAAACTAATTTCTGACTATATCTTTGGGAAGTATGCACTCGCATTAGATCATGCTAATGATGCTTTAAAAAGCGAAGATGCTGCCTTTGGTATTCTTCTCACCTCAGCGCATACGTTCTATTATTCATTAGCACTGCTGGCATTAATGACACCGCAGCAAAGCCAGTCTGATCGGCAGGTCGGACTGGAGCAAGTGATGGTAAACCAGGAGAAAATGAGACACTTAGCTCATCACGCACCGAGTAACTATCAGCATAAGTATATCTTGGTAGAAGCCGAGTGCCATCGTGTGTTGGGCAATCAAGCTGAGGCGATCGCTCTCTACGACCAGGCTATCTCAGGAGCTAAAGCTAATGGATTTATTCAAGAAGAAGCACTCGCCAACGAACTAGCCGCCAAGTTCTACCTCAACTGGGGCAAAGAAAAAGTTGCCGCAGGCTATATGCAAGAAGCCTACTATGGCTATGCCCGTTGGGGTGCAAAAGCCAAAACCGATCAGCTCGAACAGCACTACCCTGATCTCTTACGCCCGATTCTGCAACAAACCGCTCAAAGCTTCAACCCGATGGAGACCTTGGCTTCGATCGCCTCTCCCAACTTCTCTATCCATACGTCAACCAGCCGTTCCAGCACCAGCATCAATGAAGCGCTGGACTTTGCGACAATTATCAAAGCCTCTCAGACCCTTGCCAGCACCATTCAACTCGATGAACTGCTGCATCAACTCGCGCAAATCATTTTGCAACACTCTGGAGCAGGGCGCTTTGTCCTGATCATGCCCAATTCCCTTGGAGAGTGGCAAGTCCAACTGATTGCGACTCCAGAGACGATTGAGACTGAATTGGCTCCCTTAGATGAACACCCAGACCTACCTCTGAAGCTGATTCACTATGTCAAAAATACGCAAGAAGTCGTGGTCATAGATGACCTGAAGACAGACTTACCTGTGCTTGATGCGTATTTGCTGGAGCGACAACCCAAGAGTGTGCTGTGTATGCCGATTTTGCATCAGGGAAAACTGCTGGGAATTGTAGATTTGAAAAATCGTTCAACCCGTGGCGTATTTACCCGCGATCGCATTTTGTTACTCAGTTTCCTCTGCACTCAAGCGGCTATTTCACTCGAAAATGCCCGACTCTATCAGACCTTGCAACAGAGCGAGACAAAGTTTCGGGCGTTTGTGGAAAATGTTAACGATCTGATTTATGCAGTCACGCCAGAAAGTACTTTTATCTATCTATCGCCGCAGTTCAAAGATATGTGGGGATACGAAGTGGATGAGTTTTTGCATCAATCGTTTGTGCCGCTAGTTCACCCAGACGATCAAGCAGAGGTTTTTGCATCCTTACAGAGGTCGGTTGAAATAGGAGAAAAAGTATCAGACGTGGAATTTCGGACGAAACATCAAAATGGATCGTGGTTTTGGATTACTTGCAACCATTCCCCCATTAAGGATCAACAGGGTCAGGTAATTGGAATACAAGGAATTGCACGGGATATTAGCGATCGTAAGCAAGCTGAAGCTCAATTACGTGAAAATGAACTATTTCTACGCAACATCTACGAAGGTGTAGGTCAGGGTATTTGTGTTGTTGACGTTACACCCACTAAGGATTTTCGCTTCGTCGGCTGGAATCCATCTATTGAAAAGTTAACTGGTATTTGCATTGCAGATGTTATAAATAAAAATCCAGAGGCGTTACTAGGTGAAGAATATGGCGCGACTGTTCGACAAAACTATCAGCGCTGTCTTGCAGTGGGAACAACTATTTCTTACGAAGAAATGCTTCCCTTTGAAGGAAGAGACATTTGGTGGCTGACCACTCTGAATCCTCTGAGAAATGAGCAAAATCGTATCTATCGAATCATCGTCACAACCATTGACATTACCGATCGCAAACGTGCCGAACGTTACCTACTCGTGCAGTACACCATTACTCAAATTTTGGCGGGGGCAGATAGTTTGGCCGTAGCGGCCTCCCAAGTGGTAGAAACCCTCTGCACCAACCTGGGTTGGAGTTTGGGTGAACTATGGATGATTGACCCAACGACCCAAACCCTTAAACTCAGCCAAACTTGGCATTGTCCCTCTAGCGAACTTGCTCAATTTATTGCCTCTTCTCAAACAAGTGAATTTGCTCAAGACATTGGTTTACCCGGCAAAAGTTGGGCTGTCGCCAGCCCTGTTTGGATAATAGATGTTTGTCAAAATCCCCAATTTCTGCGTCGAGATTTGGCTGTTCAAGCGAACTTACACACCGCAGTTGGCTTTCCAATTCAAAATGCCCAGACGACTCAAGGTGTCCTCACTTTATTTACTCACCAGACACTCCAACCAGACGATGACTTCCTAGAAATGCTGATCAGTATTGGTCGCCAGATTGGTCAATTTATCGATCGCACAACCGCTCAAAGCCAGACTCGGCAGAAGAAGCAAGAGCTAGAGCAAGCGTTACAGCAGCTCGAACATTCTCAACTACAAACCGTGCAAAGTGAGAAAATGGCATCCTTGGGCAACCTTGTAGCTGGGGTCGCCCATGAAATCAACAACCCGATTGGCTTCCTTAATGGCAGCATCAACAATGCTAAAGATTACATCAAAGACTTACTTGAATATACACAACTCTATCAGCAACACCATCCCAATCCGGCTATACCGATTCAAGAATTTGCCGAAGACATCGATCTGGAATTCCTCAGAGAAGATTTGCCGAAACTGCTAAATTCCATGCAAGGAGCCACCGATCGCATCAAAGGCATCAGTACCAGCCTCCGCACTTTCTCCCGCGCTGATACCGAACATCCTGTGACGGCAAACATTCATGAAGGCATAGACAGTACAATTCTCATCCTCAAGTACCGGCTCAAAGCCAATGAACACCGTCCTGATATTCAGGTTGTGACTGAATATGGTGATATTCCCCAGATTCAATGCTTCCCTGGACAACTGAACCAGGTGTTTATGAACATTTTGGCAAACGCGATCGATATGTTCGATGAGATGGCTCAAACTCAGTCTCTAAAGGAACTCACCGCGAATCCTCAAACTATTACGATTCAGACTGAGCGCACAGGAGATCAAGTCGTGATCCGCATTCGAGACAATGGCAAAGGCATGGATGAAGCTACCTGCTCTAAAATCTTTGACCATTTGTTTACGACCAAAGCTGTGGGTAAAGGAACCGGCTTGGGGCTGGCGATCGCCCGTCAAATTGTGGTGGAGAAACATGGTGGCGCGATCAAGGTTGATTCCCAAGTGGGCAAAGGGACTGAGTTTAGGATTACTTTATTTTTGAAGCAAAACGGGCAAGGGAAGTAGAAAGTAAGCCATGCTAAAAATTTTTCTGTACCCAAATCATATTCCGGATGAGTCTATTCATTTATAAATTTCTTGTTATTCGTCAAATTGGTGTGAAAAATCCATACTGCCGTGCAGGATTGTCACCACGTAAACTATCTGTTCTTCTATGCGGTAGACAATTATATGTTTGCCTGCATTATGTGCTTTATACATTTGCGGTATATCGGGTCTAGTATGCCCAAGCATAGGATTTTCAGTTATTTTCGCAAAACAATCCTTGATTAGGGCGGAATATTTCAACACTTGCTCTTTACCGTAAAAATCCCGTGTGTAACGCTGAATTTTCTTATAATCGCTCTTTGCCCGCTTAGAGATATAGAGGGTGTAGGAATTTTCCTTATTCATCTGCCAGCACTTCTTGTGTCAAGCGGTCAATTAATTCTGGATTGTAAAGCTCAACACGTCCTGCCTGTATATCCTCTTCGCCCTCAGCAATGGTGGCGTGGAATAAGGCGATACGCTTGCTTTCGGCGTGAGTATTCATATGTTGACGCAACGCATCCTTTACAACTTCCGTGTAGGTGCTGTAAAGCCCTGTATCAATCAATGTTTGAACATAGTAATCATATGGATTACCCAAATCTAAACGGGGCATAGTTTCCACTCCTTTGGCAGTAAATATTACAATAATTATACCATTTACTGCCATAATCTGCCTATTTATCCTTTAAATCCAATAATTTAGGAGTTATGCATTGACAAAAAACTTTATTTATGCATACTAAGCAGCACAAGTATTGAAAAGTCACTCGCCGCCGCTCAACAGGAACGTTAGGTTGCTTAGTCCTATGGTTGTGGTAAGATCACCAATATTGGAATTTTTGCTATGCTTAAAAATGACTAATACCAATTTAATATGAAGACGCATATAAATACCCCACCCGCGCTAACGCGCACCCTCCCCTTAGCAAGGGGAGGGTTGGGGAGGGGTAAAATTCTATGCAGCTTCACAAAGAATTGGTATAAGGTTATCAAAGATCGCAACAAAAGATCATGAATGGCGATCGCTGGTAAAAGTTAGAAGTAGATGGTGTGGGTTAATCGTTCACACTTTGCTACTCAATCGAGTCATTTCAAATAAGTGTTGGGCATTATTTCCTAAAAAAGCATCGAATAGTTCTGGTTTTCCAGGTTCTATTTCTACTATGTAACGTTGAGCAATTTCATAGTAGGCGTAAGTCCAAGGAATTTGAATTTCTCTACCACTGATATCGTCTATAACTGTGACCATTTCTGTGACGGCGTGGGTTGCTGTTTGACGCAAACCACAATTAATATCTCCTTCGATTTCTGCTTTCATTGGTACACCCAAATTAGCTAAACCCTGTGCGGTGGTATCGATATCTGGGTATTGTGGGGTATTTTGTAGGTTGACATATCCTGTAAAGTGGTTGACAGCGTAACCATGCAATAATACCCACGCACCATATTGTGTGACTTTGTTCACCGCTTGGATAACGGAATGCAGGGGTGGTTTCCAAGGGCGAGTGAAGATTTTTTTGATGTCACTGACACCAATGTCAGATGGCGGTGTCAGGAAGTTAATTAAATGAGCATTGGCGACTGTTTGCTCAATTAGTTTGATAGTATCTCCTGGTAATTGATCTACTATTAATTCACTGATAAACAGTTTGGGTAAATCAAATTCTGCTTCTTGAGGATGATAATAGTGACGGGCGTAAAGATGGTTTTTTTCAAAAAAGTATTCGCCTGCGGCTTCGTAACCGAAGAATTTGATAATTGGTTCTAGACATGCAATGCCTAAGTTAATTTTTCCTTGGGGAGTGTGAGTTGTTAAGCGCAATGACCGCAAGGCAATGTGGTCATTAGCAATAGTTCCACCCGCAGCAGTAATCATTTCTTGGTAGGTGCGGGCGTAGCTGACTCTGGCACTGTATTCTTGCCAGAGTAATGAGTACAGTTGTCGGGCAAGTTCGGGTTTCATTGGTTATTTGTTATTTGTTATTTGTTATTTGTCTTGCCGATTTATTTCAAGTTTAGGAATTTAATACTTCGCTGATAATTTGGAGGGCAATTTGAATTTGGTCGCTGTCGATAACTAGAGGGGGACAAAAACGAATGGCGGCTTTACCACAACCTAGTAATAACAAACCGCGTAAAAATGCTGCTTGAATAATGCGATCGCGCAATTTAGGATCAAGATTACCAGCTTCATCCAGCAAATCCACCGCGACCATCAAACCTTTACCTCGTGGTGGGGATATCCGAGGGAATTTTTCATGTAATTCGGTTAACCCAGCTTGTAATAACTCTCCCATTTGAGAAGCGTTGGCGATTAAACCGTTTTCTAGCAGTCGCAGAGTAGTGATTCCAGCGACGCAAGCCACTGGGTTGCCACCAAATGTTGTAGCGTGGGCACCGGGAGGCCAGGTCATCAACTCTGGTCGGGAAAGAATAGCGCCCAAGGGTAAACCGCTAGCGATACCTTTAGCTGTGGTAATGATATCTGACATGACGCCCCAATGCTCGATCGCAAATAGGCGACCAGTACGCCCCATGCCTGATTGCACTTCATCTACGATCATCAGGATGCCATAGCGATCGCATATATCTCGAATTCGTTGCAAAAAACCATCTTCTGGAACGATGTAGCCCCCTTCTCCTTGAATAGCCTCTACCACAATAGCTGCGACTTCATGGGGTGGTATGGTTGTATTGAATAGCTGGTTTTCTAAGTAATCTAGACTAGCATGAGTACCGTAGGGAATATGAGTTATCCCAGGTACTAAAGGCCCAAAATCGGCTCGTTGTACTACCTTGGAAGCAGTGAGTGACATTGCCCCGTATGTACGTCCGTGAAATGCACCCAAGCAAGCGACTATTAGGGAACGCTTGGTGTAGTACCTAGCGAGTTTAATCGCCCCTTCATTCGACTCCGCCCCGGAATTAGTGAAGAATACCTTCGCACCGTGGGGAAAGGGGGCGCGGTTAGCTAATTTTTCTGCTAACTCTACCATCGGTTCATAGTAAAAGTCAGTTCCCGACATGTGCAACAGCCGCGCCGACTGGGACTGAATCGCTGCAACGACTTCTGGGTGGGCGTGTCCGGTGTTGGTGACTGCAATGCCGGCGGTCATATCTAAAAATACATTGCCGTCTACATCTTCCACCATACAGCCTTCACCCCGGGCCACCACCAACGGATAATCACGGGTGTAGGAAGGGGAAGTCACAGTGCGATCGCGTTCTATAATAGCTTGAGCTAGAGGGCCTGGTAAGGTAGTCACCAAGCGGGGGCTACGGGGTAAATGGAGATTTACAGGAATACTTAACATTATTTTTTAAGAAATTTTGTTAAATTTGCAGATTATTGATGATTAAACGCCAAGGTGCGATCGCTTACAGTAGCACTTGATGCCATTTATGTAGAAATTACTGATTTCTCTCCCACTTAAAAAATTGCAGATGTTAATGATGTGATTTGTACACGGTAGGCTGCTCAGACGACTTGCATAAACAACTGATTTTTGAATTCAATTATGCAATTGGAATGACATTTCGGTTATCAGTAACTCTGGAGAAATTATAGATAATTTTTTATAAATTTTCAGATAACTTGTTTCACAAAGCTTTGTAGTTTTTTGTACTGAGTATTTATATGCGCTGGTAAGCCGTGCTAGGGTCAGCTACAAGTATTCTCATCAGGATATCCGCATTCTCCAATAAGTTGAGTATCTGTTATGTATCGAGTTTGACAGATTTAATAGAGCAGATAACATTCTGTAAAGTTACACTGGGAACATATTTTGCTCATATTGTTCAAATAGTGAACAAGTACAATTATGATTTAAGGTTAGTCATCAATTTTTGAGCTTATGCCTATCCAATTTAGCCATAAATTCTGCTATACAGCAAGTATCACTACACTACTACTAACAAGTTTAACTGGTTGTCATCTACACTCACGTTCACTGTTGAACCTGAGCAAAGTCGAAGGTTCAAAAAATCAACAATTAGCACCACAATTTCTCAATTCTAATATATCATCTTCAATCAACATTCCAGCCATTCCTCAACCAACTACAAATACTCTCAATCCTTTAACATCTCAGCAAAATATCAGTCAGCAAGTCAAACCTCAATCTGCATCCTATCCAGTCATTGATGAGTGGAAAAAATATAAATATAGCGTTTCTGGTAATCAGGTTTTTAATGCTGCCAAATTACCGACGGCAAAAGTTAATTTTAATCAAGCAGATTTATTACCCGTTCTAGTCAATACCAGAAAATACTTTCAAGATTACTCTCAAGCAGATCCAGATATTCTGCGTCCAGGAATTCTGGCAACTCAAGGTGTCACGGTAGCAGATATTCTCAAGACTTTAGATTTCATGATTACTGTTTTAAAGGAGGATATTGCTAATAAGCAGACTACTCGGTTACAAGACCCGAATTTTATCAATACTAACTTTCGTGTCATCAAATGGACTGCTCATAACCCGGAAAAACCCAAACAAAAGCAATTACGCTTGACTAAATATGCTGTATTTACTCATCCAGGTTCGCGCAAAAAAACTTCTACTTACAACATACCTATTTATGCTTTAAAAGATAATTTGGCAGGTGATAAGTTTTATACAAAATATACAAAGCAGGATGTTTTATCGGGTATTTATGAGCCAAACGGTAAAGAATTCGGTAAAGTAGAACCCCTAGCTTATCTCACTCGTAATGGCTTAGAAGAAGCATTAATGCAGGGCACAATCCTGATTAATTTTACAGATGGCTCCAAAACATTTTTTAATGTTGATAGAAACAATGGTATTTCTTACATTAGGGGATTGAAGCCAACTGCACAAAAGCGTTATTGGTATTTTAAACAGGTTGATAATATCAAGGGTTATGGATACAAAATTGATGCCAAAATCTCCATTAAACCAGGAGTGACTTTTGCTGGGGATGTACTGAATATTGGCTTGGGTAGATTAATAGTGCTTGAGCACAGTAAAGGTGGGCGCAAGCAGCTACAAATGGGAGTTATGGCTGATACAGGTGGTGCATTTTTACCCAACCTGTATCAACTCGATTTTCTAGCAGGTATTTTTCGCAATCAGCAAGATTTTAGGCAGCATATCGGGCAATTACCTGAGTATACTACAGCCTATTTTTTGGTAAAAAAATGAGATTATTCCAATACAGTGAGGATTTATTCCACTGCGCCTAAAAATTTTAAGGTTTCCCGTTGTACTTCTGTTAAACCTTTCGCTCCTGTAATACACATCCCTTCATAGGGGCGTTTGGTTCTCAACATCTCTAGGCATTTGCCTGTTTGAATGTCCCAGAGTCGGAGTGTTTCATCTTGACCGCCACTGGCTAAAGTTTTGCCATCGGGACTAAACGCTACTGACCAGACCCAACTTTGATGCGCTAGTATGGTTTGCTGGCATTTACCTGTGTTGAGATGCCAAAGTTTTACAGTTTGGTCGCAACTACCACTAGCTAAGGTTTTTCCATTGGGGCTAAATGCTACTGATTGCACCCAACTTGTGTGTCCCCGTAAGGTTTTTAAACATTCTCCTGTGATGACATCCCATAAACGGATACTGCAATCACAACTCGCACTTGCCAAAAGTTTGCCATTAGGGCTAAAAGAAATGCCCTGTACCCAGCTAGTATGTCCCACTAAGGTTTTGATACACTCACCTGTGTGAATATCCCAAAGCTTAATGGTTTTGTCTTCAGACGCACTGGCTAGTGTGGCTCCATCAGGACTAAATTGCACAGACCACAGCCAACCCTCATGTCCCTGTAATGTTTTTAGGCAGTTTCCAGTGATGATGTCCCATAATTTCACGGTGTAGTCGCCACTGCAACTGGCTAACATCAGTCCATCGGGACTAAAGGCTACCGAACCAATCCAACGGTTATGTCCCTGTAAGGTTTTCAGGCATTGACCAGTCCCCACATCCCAAAGCTTGATACTATAATCGCTACTACCACTGGCAAGATGTCTGCCATCAGGACTAAAGGTGACGGAACAAACCCATCCCCGATGTCCTTCTAGTGCAATTGAATTTGACGGAGTTTTTAAAGATGTAACTTCTTCAAGATTCCACAGGCGGACGGTTTTATCTTCACTACCACTGGCTAGGGTTTTACCATCGGGACTGAAAGCGACTGATTGAATCCAACTACCGTAACCTTGCCAAATGTCAATGCAGCTACCCGTACTAACTTCCCACAGGCGCACAGATCGGTCTTCACTGCCAGTGGCTAAAATTGTGCCATCGGGACTAAAGGCGACTGAGGTCAACAGACTGTTATGACCATGTAGGGTTTTGAGGCATTGTCCATCAGCAACACTCCAAAGTCTGACAGTACGATCGCCACTACCACTGGCTAGTAGTTTACCATCGGGGCTAAAGGCTACTGATCGCAATCTTTGGGTATGTCCTGTTAGTGTTCTGACACATTTACCAGTGCTAGTTTCCCAAATTTTCAGTGTGCGATCGCCACTACCACTGGCTAGCAGTTTACCATCAGGGCTAAAGGCCAGCGATCGCACCCAACGCTGATGTTCTGATAGGGTTTGCCAGCATTCACCCGTTTTCACATCCCACAGTTTAATACTCCGGTCTTCACTGCCACTGGCAATCATGTTGCCATCGGGGGAAAATGCCACAGACCAGATAAAACTTTCATGTCCTAACAAAACTTGCAGACATTCACCGCTATTAGTCTTCCAAAGTCTGATAGTTGCGTCGCTACCACCACTAACTATCATCTTACCATCGGGACTAAAGGCGATCGCACGCACTCGTTGATGATGTCCTGTGAGGGTTTTCAAGCAACTACCATCAAACACATCCCACAATTTCACCGTATGGTCACTACTAGCACTACAGAGGATTTTGCCATCGGGGCTAAAAGTAATCCCATGTATCCACCCGGCGTGTCCTTTACAGACTAAAACTGGCTGGCAATTGGCAATTTGCCATAGGTGGATTTCTCCGTTGACATCTCCAGTAGCTAGTAATTTGCCATTGGGACTAAAGGCCAGACATAAAATACTACTCAACTGTTTACCAAATACCGACTGACTCAGATCGGCACCAGTAAAATTCACATTTTGCAGGTGAGTTTTTTGTAAACACCCAGACCAAACGGTTAAATTAGAGAAGTCGTATCCGGTGAGTTCAACTTGCAATTGACATAAAATATTAATGATATTTCCAGATGCATAACCTGGTTCTAAACTTGGGTTTGCTCGCAGATATGCCAAAATTTTTTGGCTTTTAAGCTCAATTTTTTTGAGGCTTTTGTAACATATTAATAGCCTGTCTGCTAAGGGTTGAATAATTAGCTTAATTTGAGCTTGTTTAAGATATTCTTTGGCTGTTGATTTGAGCAAAGGATATTGATTTAATAAAACTATGTTTTCGCTCTCTATCTCTTCCAGTATTTGCTCAATAATCTTGTTTTGTAAATATTCCCTAACAACAGGCTGTAAAAAGAACTTTTTATTTTGTTTCTCCAGCAAAGAACGATGCAAAAGCGATTGAATTGTTTCCATCATAGTTCTAGGGGAAATTTCTGGAAAAATCCCCCCACTCAAATCGCTTTCATCGATTGGCTCCTGTTCAAGAGTTAACCAGTATAAAAAACTTTTTTCTGAAAAGAGTAACCGATTAATTTGCTGGTCTAAAACTTCGTTAATTTCTCCGAGAGTTAGGGATTTATTTCTGATAAACTCCGAAATATTACCATTATATAAATCCCTAGCCATTGCCGAAACAATTTTTAAAGCTAAGGGATTTCCTCCATAATTAGTGATGAAATCTTGATAGGCTGTTTCTGATTCTAAAAAGCATCCTTTTAATTGTAATATCTGCTGTCCTGCCCAGCAATTTAATCCTTTTAATTTTAAAGAGCGTACAGGTAAAGTTTCTCCTTGCATGAAGGCAATTTCTTTAGGTTTTTCTCTTGTAGTCAAAAGCAAGCAACTGTGGTGATGGCGCTCTCCTAACCGTTGAAAAAATGTTTTATAGTCTTCATATCCTTCTTGATATTGACCTGCTAGCACACCGCTTTTCAAAATCGTCTCAGCGTTATCTAAGATTAGTAAACACCTTTTTTGTTGCAAAATCTGCATCAGTGCAGAAATTTGTTCCTCTAGTCTGATGGGTAAGCTGTGTTCTTCGCCTTGAGTTAAAAATCTTAAAAGGTCAAGCGCTAGTTGTTGTAAAGGAGGAGCTGGCGCTAGCGATCGCCAAATTATATATTCAAAATGGTGCTGAATTTCTTCGGCTACTTTGATGCTGAGATGGGTTTTACCGATTCCTCCCATACCTGACAAGACTACTAAGCGACAGCGATCGTCGATGATCCATTTTTCTAATGTAGCAAGTTCTTGAATGCGGTTGTAAAAAACGCCAACATCCGGCGCGTCTCCCCAGTCTTGATGTCTCGTTCGTTGGCTAATTTGAGTGTTGATACCAGTTGATGATTGGGAAAGCTCTTTACTTGTGCTTACCTTTTCGTTAGAGTTTGTTATGGGTTGATTATTAACAACCAGAATCTCATCTGATTGATGCAATTGCCTTTGCAAAGCCGAGCGAAAATTAGTTTTAGTAACTTTTTCACCGCAAACCTCCGACAGTAAATGCCACAACTTCGGTCCAACATCCTGTTTGAGGTAATTCTGTGAATAACCGTGGGTTTGAGCGATGTCATCATAGCGCAGGCGCGGATCTGAGAAAGACGAATACAGAAGCAGCCTTTGTAAATCGCTCAGATACTTACCTTTCTTCGTAAACACTAAAGCGTCTACAAACTCTAAAGCTTGTTGAGCGTTCATAAATTATATTTGATTGTAAAGGAAATAAGCAGCAAAAAAATCTTAAATTTATTAGTTTATTTGGGTTTTTCAGTACCCGTTTCACAGCACTGCTAACAAGCACTTGCTAGAGGGCAAGTTTGGCACTAAAGTTTGCAGACATGTTAAGTAAGCATCATCCCTATTTTGTCAGCTTATCATAAAATCTTACATATCTGACCGTACTACTACTTATAGATCAATGGTATGCGCTCCTCTTGCACGAGTGATCGAATTACAGCCTAATTTTAAGAGGCTTAATATTATCTACATCTGAGTATTACTGATTTACGCATGAATTAAGTGACCCTTCGGGTTCGCAGTCGCTTCAAGCCGGGGAACCCGTCCAACGCGCTGCTCACCATGTTCACCTGTTATTCCGCTACTCTTGTAGAACGGGCATCTTGCCCGTTCTAATTAGCGGGCAAGATGCCCGCACCACAAGAAAATTGTTGGGAGCATCCCAATTTTGCAAAAATAAAATTTGTAGTGGGAGCATCTTGCTCCCTAATGTCCAGGAAGCGGGCTAGAGAGCCATCACTACAAAAAAATAAATTTACACATTTGGGATGCTCCCAAATTGTTTGCAACATTTTAGTCTTGCCACGCCAGTAGTCTAACGCATCAAACCCTTTAAAACGGTGTCGTACTCTCGTCGATAACACACCCTCGTGTTTTTCAAAAATCAAATATGAGTCCTAAGTAGGTGGGTGGAAAAATTTATCGTTGGGATAAGGCAGAAGGGCTTTAGCCTCATTTATTTTTCTTTACATAGTTGGGTTTATTTATGCCTACCTGCTTATATCTGAATATTCAAATATCATAGGACTATCTCTAGAGTCAATGGAGAAAATGATGACGACCGTAACCCAAATGAAATGTGCTTGTCCAACTTGCCTTTGTATAGTTTCAGTTGAGGATTCGATTCACAAAGATCACAAATACTATTGCTCTGAAGCTTGTGCTGAAGGTCATAAAACCCTGAAAGGCTGTGGGCATGATGGCTGTGGCTGTTGATTAGTGCTAAGTGAACAATGTTAAATCACTGAAATCTGATCGGCTTTTGCCGATCAGATTTCTAATGAACTTGCGACTTAGGCACTCTTAGAGTTAGAGGCTAGATAGCACATCCCTCGCTACAGCTAATGTCTGGTCAATATCTTCCTCTGTATGAGCAAAAGAAGTAAATCCAGCCTCAAACTGAGATGGGGCTAGGTAAACACCCCGCTCTAACATTCCGCGATGAAAACGTCCGAATTTCGCTGTGTCAGATTTTTTGGCATCTTCATAGTTATGGACTGGGCCAGAGGTGAAGAATAAGCCGAACATAGCACTGATCTGACCACCACAAACCGGGTGACCAGTATCTTTAGCAATTTGCAACAAGCCGTCTGAAAGCTTTTGAGTAATGCGGTCAAGATACTCGTAAGTACCTGGCTTTTGTAGTAATTCCAGAGTTTTAATACCAGCAGTCATTGCCAGAGGATTACCAGACAGAGTTCCTGCTTGATATACAGGGCCAGCAGGAGCAACCATTGACAAGATATCTCGACGACCACCGTAGGCCCCTACTGGCAAGCCCCCACCAATTACTTTACCCAAGGTTGTTAAATCGGGGGTGATGCCAAACTTCTGTTGAGCACCTCCGTAGGCAATGCGGAAGCCGGTCATCACTTCATCAAATACCAACAATGCTCCATGTTCGTTGGTGAGTTCCCGTAACCCTTCTAGGAAACCAGCATCGGGAGGAATAAACCCAGCATTACCGACGACTGGCTCCAGGATGACACCAGCAATTTCGTCGCGGTTTTCTTCAAACAAGGCTTTGACTGCTTCTAGGTCATTGTAGGGAGCTGTCAATGTGCTGTTAGTTGCTGATTTGGGTACTCCTGGTGAATCGGGTAAGCCGAGTGTCGCTACTCCAGAACCCGCCTTCACCAGGAACATATCGGCGTGACCGTGGTAACAGCCTTCAAATTTGATGACTTTTTCTCGATTGGTAAAAGCCCGCATCAGTCGCAACACTGACATACAAGCTTCTGTACCGGAGTTGACAAATCTCACCATTTCGATGCTGGGAACAGCATCAATCACCATTTCTGCTAAGACATTTTCTAGGAACGAAGGCGCACCGAAGCTAGTGCCTTTTTCCAAAGCTTCATGGAGGGCTGCAATCACCTCTGGATGGGCATGACCGCAAATAGCAGGCCCCCAAGTGCCGACATAATCGATGTATTGGTTGCCATCTACATCCCAAATGTATGCGCCTTTGACGCGATCAAAAACAATGGGTTGTCCACCGACGGATTTGAAGGCGCGGACTGGGGAACTCACTCCTCCTGGCATGAGGTTTTGAGCAGCAGCGAAGATTTCTTGTGATTTTGTAGTTTTAATCGTTGTATTTACCAAGGTTCTCTCCTAGCAGTGGGGAACAGAACAAGCTCTATCTTAGGATAGGGTGAAAAACCGCTTAGAATTTCTATCGTATAAAATTACCATGACCAGAAAAATAACATTATGTTATGCAGGCAAAAGGTCTAGGGAAAAAACCACAGTCAATCAATAGCCACAAAAAAGTATGCCAGATGTCCAATTGAGAATGGTATCGTGAATCCATAAATCAATCTCATGAGCACAAATTAGCTGGTATGTCTTCTACCGATTTGTATTCACTGCACAACGCTATCCCCGTGGAAAAAATTCGCTACGATGAGCGGGGTTTGGTGGCGGCAATAGTCCAAGATTATCTAGATGGCACGGTTTTGATGATGGCTTGGATGAATCGAGAGTCGTTACAAAAAACTTTAGAAACTAGAGAAACTTGGTTTTGGAGTCGTTCCCGTCAGGAGTTGTGGCACAAAGGAGCAACTTCTGGGCATATTCAAAAAGTTCAGAGTATTCGTTATGACTGTGATAGTGATGCGCTGTTAATTGGGGTGGAGCAATTGGGAGATATTGCTTGCCACACTGGTGAGCGTAGTTGTTTTCATCAAGTGGATGGGCAAATTGTCGCCCCACCAGGAGATACTTTATCACAGTTGTTTCAGGTGATCTGCGATCGCCGTGAGCACCCAATTGAGAATTCTTATACTTGTAAGTTATTTGCAGGTGGCGATAACAAGATTTTGAAAAAGATTGGTGAGGAAACTGCTGAGGTAGTTATGGCATGTAAGGATGACGAACCAGAAGCGATCGCAGGTGAAGTTGCAGATTTGCTCTATCATACTCTCGTTGCTTTAGCTCACCATCAAGTTGATTTGAAATCAGTGTATCGTAAGTTGCAAGAGCGTCGGCAATAAAACTAGTAAAGTTACGTAAAATTCAAAATTCCATAACAAAATACAGCATCAGCGCAACGCTGATGCTGTATTCATTTTCGATTCACTGCGGTACTAGTTGTAGCCTCTTGGATGGAGGGATTGGTTGTCTCAGATGTAATGAAAAGTTCAGATTTTTGTAATTCTTATTATTGGGGGAATTTTTCCTCACTGATTCCACAGAGTTTCCACAGGGATTTTCTGAGTTTTCCACAGATGCTTGACGAGGTCATAGGCTCTTGCAGTCTTACTGGGGATTGTTTACTTCTCAGTATGAGGAGTTTCCAGGACTGAGTTTTAATTAAGGAATGTAACAAAAACTGGCATAAAAGCCTTATTGTCTCGTAAGAATTTGTTTTTCATCCCAAAGTTTTTAACATTTCGCAGCATTGACAAACCTACCCCCTCTTGGCGCACAATGGTTCGGCTTGCTGTTGTAGTCCGTTCGACTGTTGACATCAAATGTGTAAAAATCTCTCAAATGTTGGCGCAGATTATCGAGCAGGAACAGGATTGTGTATGCAGTCCTGGGCTAATCACAGCAAGCAACTGGTCACTCTTGATTTACCTCAAAGGAGGAAAATCTCATGAACGCAACGGTTAGCATTTTTACAGAAATTCCGGAACCACTTCACGAATCTCTCAAGAACTACTTAGAAACACATCCCGACTGGGATCAAAACCGAGTGTTGACAGCAGCCCTGTCATTATTTTTGCTGCAAAATGGAGATAGCGATCGCCGTGCTGCTCGCGTTTATCTAGAAACTTTATTCCACCACAGCTAAAAAAACGCCTGTCAATTAATGTTCTAGCGGCTAATGTACTAGATACTTCTTAAGTACCAGTATTAACCCTGCTATTCTGGCTCATGCGCTGGTATGAGTTTGCTATAGCTTGCGAGTCATCTTCGATAGAGCAGAAAGTCCCGTTGATGCAGCGTCTCCTCACGACAAGGGGAGGCTTACTGGTATAAAAAGTTGAAGTATATGTTTTGGGTGACTGCGTTAACCTAAGTTTTCAGTCAAACCCAAGAGATTTAGCAATTTGTAATTCATAAAATAGTCATATAGTCTAGAGTTTTACAACTCTTGACTATAGACTCAGGAATGCGCTTCCAATTTCTGGACGTGAGCAGGAGATTCAAACTTATACCCAACACCGCGTACAGTCTGAATTAATGCTGGTTGGCTGGTATCGATTTCAATCTTTTTACGGATTTGACCGATATGTACATCTACAACTCGCTGGTCGCCTACGTATTCATAGTCCCATACCTCTTGAATTAGTTCTGCTCGTCGCCAAACTCGACCTGGATGGCTGGCTAAAAAATGCAACAAATCAAATTCCAAAGCGGTTAAGGGTACTGGTTGGTTATTAAGTGCCACTTCCCGCCGCACAGGATCAATCATCAGTTTTTCAAATACCAGGCGTTTTTGTTCTGCTGTTGTCACAATTCGTTGACGCCTTAAAATAGCCCCTACTCTGACTTCTAGTTCTCCCAACCCAAATGGTTTGGTGAGATAGTCATCAGCGCCCTTAGCAAAGCCGCGAATCTTGTCAGCTTCGTCTGTACGGCTAGTCAGCATCAACACAAAAACACCATTACGACTTTGCATCTCTTGGCAGAGGTTAAACCCAATCACATCTGGTAAATTCACATCTAGAATCACCAAATCAGGGTTAAATTGCTCAAATAGCGCTAAGGCTGTTTTACCATCCTCAGCCGCCTCTACCTGATAGTTCTGCTTGATTAAAAAGCGTTGGATTAAATTCCGAACCGCAGGGTCGTCATCAACTACAAGAATCTTGGCAGGAGCCATGACCATCACTTTGCACTAAAATTCATAGGATTAACAGCAAGATTGCGTAAAAACGCAGTTTCCTTTTTGGGGAAATAATTCAAAATCTACAAGGCTAGGGGATGCGTTTCCTGATTATCCAAATAATAGTTTAATCAGGATGCAGGACAACTGAAAGTGGCAATATTCAGGTACTTAAGTCTTGCACTGAAATGCAAGTACCTAAATTACCAACTTGATATCCGGATAGCAAATCTTCTGTCTTTAATCCCAGGAGATTTGTAATAAGGAACACTTTATTATCTCAAGTAGGTGGTAATCTAAATCATTTTTATTTTAAATGGGTATGCTGATTGATACCACCACCACAGCCGAGACAGATTGATGAAGTTTCCATCAAAGCTGAGTAATTTGCCCGATCTCAAACATAAAAGTTAATTTTTCCATAGAAAATGCGTTTTAGGTATCCTACGTTCAAATTCTAGAGTAGAGCCAGAACTGGTCAACGACATGAGGGTATACACGGAGTTATGACAATATGTTAAAGTGACTATAGTTAAAATTTCCTAGTTGATTAGATTCAGCCGTGCTACTATCCTTGTAGAGCATAAAAAGCGGTTGATATACTGGTTTTATATCAGCATAGAACCTGAAAGTTGTTTTTCCGTCAACATAAAGACTGCCGTTGACTGAGGCTAAAGTATAAACTCCCATGAGCGATCAAAATCCCTACGAAAAACTTGGGGTATCAGAAGATGCTAGCTTCGATGAAATTCAAGATGCTCGCAATCGCCTATTGGAGCAACATAGTGGCGATGCCAAGCGTTTAGAAACAATTGAGGTTGCCTACGATGCAATTTTAATGGATCGGTTACGGATGCGCCAGGAAGGTAAAATTAAAGTGCCTGAGCGGATTCGGTTTCCGGAGCTACGGGTGCAATCACTGCCAAAAGAAACTCCGACACCGCATGAGCAGTCGCCTGCGTGGCTGCAACGGATGATAGATCAGCCAACGCCTGCTGATGTGCTTTTACCTGGAGCCTGGTATCTAGGGTTGAGTGCTATTAGTGTGTTCTATCCAGCAGCAGGAGACCAAATTTTACAGTTGGTATTGGTGGTTGGTGTAGGAATCAGTATTTACTTTCTGAATCGCAAGGAAGGTAAGTTTGGCAGAGCAGTTTTGTTCACCTTAGCTGCACTTATAGTGGGTCTAATTGTTGGAGGTCTAATTGCTAGCTGGTTATTACCACAAGTAACATTTATGAATGTAACATCGAATCAGTTTTCAACGGTGTTGACGTTTATATTGTTGTGGTTAGTCAGCAGTTTCCTACGTTAAACGTTCACACTTAATTTTGGGCAAAGCCAAAAGCAGGTTGCAATGTCTTTGCTGAATCTAGTGGGTAATAGAAGTTAATTTCTATTGCCCACTAATGTTTTTAACAAACCATTAACGCATAGAAAGGGGTTTGGTTTCTATAAGGTTGCCCTCGATGATAAAATTTACGGCAAAGCTCAAATCTGGAACAATGACGTCTGGGTGGAACAGTTCTAATTGTGTGCGATCGCGGATACCAGATTCTACAGCCATCACTTTAATATCGTGTTTCTTAGCAGCCGTGATGTCGGCTTCTGTATCTCCTAGCATCCAGGTGTCACTCGCTGGTGGTAGTTCTTTCAATGCCCATGCCATTAATAAGGGCTTATCATCAATGTCACGGGTTTTAATATAATCGTTACTTAGGCAATAACGGCGATTTTCAGGAAAAAATCTTCCTAAATCATATTTTTCAAAGGCGTAATCTAGTTCCCGCACCCGACGCATTGTCATGACTGCCAAATCAATGCCTGCTTGTTGGATTTTTAATAGTGCGTCTATTGCGCCAGGCATGAGGCTATCATATTGAAAATAAGGCTCTGTGTGAACAGTTTGCCGCCGCAACTGAGAAAATTCTTGTGCTTGTGCTGCATCTAAACCAGATTTTAAAGCAATTTCTCTTTCGGGAATGCGCGATCGCTTCATTTGCCAAAATTCTGCCTTAGAAAGTTCTTCTACTGACTGATTGGGACGCTGAGTTTTCTCTAGGCAGAATTGATAAACACGATAGTATCGTTCGGAAACATCAATAATGGGGCCGTCGAAGTCAGTAATTAGTCTTAGCATCGGCGGAAATGTTTAATTTAATTTTTATTAAGATTATCACAATTCTTGTTACTAAAGGTCAGATCACTCTTTGAGTAGTCCTACCTAAAAAAATAGATGGCTATCAGGTTGGACTAACACATCAATCTGACTGAACTTAGCGATCGCTTTTTCTACCAACATCTTTACCTGTTGTAGACAGCAATTTACCTATTTTATACCTGGGGAATTAAGTAACTAAAACCCGTGTGTGTGCTTAAAATAAATCCTGATAAAAAGTTGTGTGTTATGGAAAAGGGGAATTAATTAAACCGCAACTTCTTTTCTCAAATGAAGCAGATGCTTAATTAAGCAATACTGCAAAAAGCAGACTAAGTAAGACGCGCTAAAATATAGTCACGAGTACGAGAGTCAGTAGGATTGGTAAATATTTTTGGTGTAGAGCCGAACTCTACTAAGCGACCAATCCGATTTTCATGATTATAAAAGAAAGCGGTAAAATCAGATATACGAGTGACTTGCTGCATGTTGTGGCTAATAATCACAATTGTTAACTCAGAGCGTAAACTCTGAATTAGTTCTTCAACTTTCATGCTAGCGATGGGATCAAGACCGAAACAAGGCTCATCCATTAAGATAATTTTTGGTTTGACTGCTAAAGCCCTGGCTATACAGAGTCGCTGTTGTTGTCCTCCAGAAAGTTCTAAAGCCGACTTATATAGCTTATTTTTCACTTCATCCCAAAGATCAGCAGATTTGATAGCAAATTCGACAATTTCATCTAATTCTGACTTGGGACGCCATCCTACTAATTTCACACCGTAGGCTACATTATCGTAGACACTCATAGGAAAAAGATTGGGCTTTGGCAACACCATACTAATTTGGCGTCGAACCCGATTTAAATTAACACGACGCTCATAAATATTCTGTCCAAAAAATTCTACCCTGCCTTCAATTCGCACATTTCCTTCTAATTCGCTCATGCGATTGAGAGATTTTAAAAAAGTAGACTTGCCACAACCACTAGGTCCAATAATAGCAGTTACTTTATCTTGAAAAATATCCATTGATATCCCTTCAAGTATCTTTTGGGTATCGTAGTAAAAGCTAAGATTTTTAACTTTAATGGCTGAAATCAATTTACTCATGTTCGTCAAATCAATCATGGCGAGTCAGTACACCTCTATTACCTTCTTTTGTGTTCTCTTGTTCCTCTTCCCTACCTTTAAGAGTAAGTTCAGCAATTAAATCGGATTGCTATGGCGGCATAAACTTGGTTCTGCTCATCCTATTTTCCTGCGAACATCTGTCGTAAATATAACAAGTTTATGGACTTTATACTGTAAAGTCCTAGATGATGTATGTGAAAAAACTACAGAAAAGCTATCTCCGTACCCTGATTTGGCTTTAACATGGTAAACCAGACTGCCTATCTGTACAGTATTTTTGCAGAAACAGGATGCATATGTTAACTTTTGGTTAAAACTTTAATCTTCTTAGCAACTTGAAAATTGAGTCAATTCTGATTGTCCTTCCAACTGGGAAAAGACGGGAAAACGTCTGAATCCATTGCTTATATAGCAAAAATAGGTGATTGCTGGGAGATTGAGATGTGTAGGCTTTAATCTATTCGTATGCGTATTTGCTTGATAATTTAGCGGATGCTAGCTTTATCGAAAATTGATAATTGCGATTATAGAAAATTTGTCACAAAAAACTAACATCCTCCTGAGCCATCAGCAGAGGAGGATGTTAGAGAAGAACTGGCTTGTTGTGAACAAACATTAACTGATGCGAGGAAAAACTTTAACCGAAACGCCCTGAAACGTAATCGCGGGTACGATTATCGAGGGGTTCACTAAAGATTTGATTGGTAGCACCAAATTCCACCATTTGCCCAATGCGACTTTCATCGGTGCTGAAGAAGGCTGTGAAATCTGATACACGAGTAGCTTGTTGCATGTTGTGAGTTACGATCGCAATTGTCAACTCAGAGCGCAAACTATGAATCAGTTCTTCGACTTTAATGGTAGCAATGGGGTCAAGTGCTGAACAAGGCTCATCCATTAACAGCACTTTTGGCTTCACTGCTAGGGCGCGGGCGATACAGAGTCGCTGTTGTTGTCCACCAGACAGCCCAAAAGCTGACTGTTGTAGTTTATCTTTCACTTCGTCCCAGAGAGCAGCGCCTTTGAGGGCAGATTCGACAATTTCATCCAATTCAGCTTTTGGAGGATTCCCCGCTATTCTTACACCGTAGGCGACATTTTCGTAAATGCTCATGGGAAAAGGATTCGGTTTTTGAAACACCATGCCAATTTGGCGGCGTAGTCGATTTATATTAATCTTGGAGTCATAGATATTTTGACCAAAAAATTCTACGCGTCCTTCTTTATTAATTTTGACATCTCCTTCCAACTCACTAATCCGATTCAGGGTTTTAATGAAGGTAGATTTACCACAACCACTAGGACCGATAATCGCGGTTACTTGGTTCTTGTAAATATCCATTGACACCCCTTCAATCGCCGGCTTAGTGCTTTTCGGACTATAGAAAAAGCTCAGGTTTTTGACTTGGATGGCTGGAACTAACTTACTCATATTTACCAGAGGTGTGAAACAAAAATTAGTAACCCTGTGGATGTTTAGCGTGTTCTTCTCTTCGCAAGAATTACGCGAGAGATGAGACTCACGCACAAAACCAAGCCTAGTAGGACTATGGAGGTAGTCCATACCAATTGGTTCCTTTCTGGGCTAGGGTCGTTATAAAGATTAAAAATTAGTACTGGTAAGGAAGCTGTGGGACTGAACAATCCTTCTGACCAATCTAAACTAAACAAAGCGGTAAAAACTAGAGGCGCTGTTTCACCAGCAGCACGAGCTAAAGCTAATAATACACCTGTGGTGATTCCAGGGATAGCAGCAGTCACCACAACGCGAAAGGTAGTTTGGAAACGAGTCCCACCTAGGGCGGCGGAGGCGAGGCGCTGGGCAGTAGGAATCAGTTTTAAAGCTTCTTCGGTGGTGAGGATCACAATGGGTAGCATGATGACTGCTAAAGCAAAGCCACCAGCCATAGCACTAAATCCCTTGGTGACAAAGACGATTAAACCATAGGCGAATATCCCCACAACAATCGAAGGTACGCCAGTGAGGATAGTAGTAATAAACCGGACAAATTTAGCAGTTTTACTTATCCCAAATTCTGCGAGAAATATACCTGTTAATATGCCTGTGGGTAAGCTGAATAGGGAGCCAATTAGTACCATTGTGATAGTACCTAGAATGGCATTACCGAATCCATCATCAATCACTGATGTGAGGAACATTGCTGGTTTGAGTCCGGATGTACCGCGCACCAGGATTTCCCACAAAATTGATATTAATGGAATGATTGCTAACCCTGTCAAGAAAAAGGCGATCGCATTCATGCCATAGCTAAACAACAGTCGTCCTTGTGGGAGAGGACTGTACAATTCTGACGCTAGAGATTCGTCTGTTTTCGAGTGCTGATAACTACTCATTTCTCTTACAAGTTCTCAGGAGTAAACCTTTTAGTAGCTGTAATATATATTGTCGAGAAGGGCTATTTATTTTTCTTGCCAACCCACTGTACCAACAGCACAGCACCAATGTTTACAAGTAGAGTTAAAGCAAACAAAATTAACCCCAAGTAGCTTAAAGCACCGATGTGCAATCCTGGTTCTGCTTCAGCAAATTCATTGGCTAACACTGAGGGAATTGTATAACCAGGATCAAGTAAAGAAGCACTAATTTGAGCCGAGTTACCAATTACCATAGTTACCGCCATTGTTTCGCCCAAGGCCCTTCCTAGGGCTAACATGGCTGCACTGACTATTCCCGAAAATGCTGCTGGTAACAATACTCGAAAAATCGTTTCCCAACGTGTACTACCCAAGGCCATTGATGCACTGCGTAATTCTTTTGGTACTGCTAGCAGAACATCACGAGAAATTGCCGCCATTGTGGGCAGAATCATAATGGCTAAAATAATCCCAGCAGTTAACATGTTTGTCCCCGCCGGGTCTTGTGTGTTAAACAGAGGTATCCAACCCAAAACACTGGCTATCAGTTTTTGTACTGGTTCTAGAACAGGTATAAATACATATATAGCCCACAACCCAATAATGACACTGGGAATGGCAGCAATTAGCTCCACAACAAATGCTATGGTGGTTCGTACCGATGGGGGGAGAAAATTTTCGCTGGTGACTAGAGCGATCGCTGATGCTACTGGTACTGTGAAAATAATGGCGATCGCACTACTGATCAATGTGCCGTAGATGTAAGGTAATGCACCAAACAACTGATTACCTGTATCCCATTCTTGATCCCACAGAAATCCTATACCAAACTGAGCGATCGCTGGATATGCCTCACGAAAGATGATAAAACTCATCAAAAACAGGACACCAACGGTAATCGTTGCAAAGGCATATACTACCCAGGTGAATCCTTGATCAAACCAAAAGATTTTATCGCCAGTAGCTGTCAATTGGAAATCTTCATCACCTGAATTTGGTTGAGGCGATGAACTATTATCTGCTGATTCAAACGAGTTTGCCATTCCACATTCATAAACTAGATATTTTTTATGTTTGTAGGGTGAGCTATTTACCCACCCTACCATTCAAAGCAACAAGCCAAATGAGCAACTATTTGATGGTATTTACCACGGTTAATACCCGGTTCACCACATCATTGGGAATCTTGGTGTAGTCAAGGTCATCATTGTATTGTTGACCATCTTTTAAGACCCAATTCACAAATTTCTTAATAGCATCGGCTTTGCCAGGAGTAGTGTACTGCCTGTTAACCATTAGCCATGTTAAACCAACAATTGGATAACCTTGTCCTGGATCTCCCACAAAAGTGCGGAAGTTATCTGGGAAAGTAACAGCAGATAAAGCAGCATTTGCTGTTTGCAAGTTAGGAGCTACAAATTCTCCTTTTTTGTTCTGTACCAGTGCTGTGTTTAGTTTATTTTGTTTGGCGTAAGCATACTCTACGTAACCAATTGAGCCAGGAGTACGCGCCACTGAAGCAGCTACACCAGGATTACCTTTACCTTTGAGGACATTTGCTATTGTCCATTTAGGGGCTGTATTCGTGCCAATTCTCCCCTTGAAGTAACCGCTAATAGTACTCAAGTGGTTAGTAAAAATGAAAGTTGTACCGCTACCGTCAGCACGAACTACAGCTTTAATTGGTTGATTTGGTAGGTTGGCGCTGGGGTTGTCAGCTTTAATTTGGGCGTCGTTCCAGTTGGTAATTTGTCCGGAGAAAATTGCGGGTAGTGTTTTGCGAGACAACCGCAGGTTGTTCACACCAGGAAGATTGTAAACTACAGAAACCGCTCCACCTGCGGTGGGAACTAAAATCACACCATTCTTGACTTTAGCCATGTCTCCATCTGTCATTGCTGCATCACTACCGCCGAAGTCAACGGTTCCAGCAATGGTTTGACGAATACCGCCACCACTACCAATTGCTTGGTAGTTAATTTTCAATTCTGGATGTTTCTTTCTAATTTCACGAGCATACCGTTCATACAAAGGAGCCGGAAAAGTTGCTCCTGCACCATTAAGAGTTTGAGCTTGTTGAGCAGTCGCTGTAAAAGTGGAACCAAGTGCAACAGTAGCCGTCACTGTTGTAGTAGCAACTACTCGCTTCCAAATGGTGGTTGAAAAAGTCATATTACCTCGTTTTTAAGGAACAGTTTCCTGCTGCAATCACAGCCTCAAGTAAACTACATTCTTTGTGGTTAACAAAAGTTTAACGAAAGATAAAAATAAGATTAAATTAGGTTTAAAATTTACATTTATTGCACTTATAATTTTAATATGCTCTATTGCTAATACAATGGAAAAATCAAAATAATATTTGTAATTTGTATCCGAAATATATTTGATTGAGAATTTATTCAATTATCAGTTATTAGTCTGTCCCCTATTTTTTTGTTCTCCACGTAAGTTGGTCAATTAAATTGAATTGCTATTATGAATAAGTGGTATAAAGCAGACTTAGCATTTATTCATGATGTTGGTTTTGCTGACTATGCACTCAAATCGGCACCAGGGATATTAGCTATCCTGGAGCAAAACCAAATCCGGGAAGGCTTGGTTGTAGATTTGGGTTGTGGTAGTGGATTATGGGCACAAGAACTGACACAAGCTGGATATCTTGTTTTGGGTGTTGATATCTCTGAGTCGATGATTGCGTTAGCGCAAAAAAGAGTACCAAATGCTGAGTTTCTCGTCGCATCAATATTCCAAGTACACATTCCCTCATGTCATGCTGTGACATCAGTCGGGGAATGCTTCAACTACCTATTTGACCCAGATAACAACCACACAGGACTAGTGCGGGTATTCCGGCGTATATATGACGCCTTAACTCCTGGAGGTGTATTCATTTTTGACCTTGCAGAACCGGGACAGGTCGCACAGGGAACCACAGTTAAAAATTTTACCGAAGGCGAAGATTGGATTGTATTAGTAGAAAAGAAAGAAAATCAAGAAACAGGAATTTTGACTAGGCGAATTATTAGCTTTCGTAAGGTCGGTGAACACTACAGACGGTCTGATGAAGTCCACCGCCAACAATTATACAAATCAACAGATATTGTGAGAGTATTGCATCAAATAGGCTTTCAAGTAGTAACAATTCATAGTTATGGTGAGTATTCTTTACCGCCAGTGCACATAGCTTTCATTGCAAGAAAATAACATCTATTTACAATAGAATATAAATAGACATCTCCAGAAATGATGTAAGGGCGTAGGCTCCGCCTTCCCGTAGGGTACGGCCGTACTCCTGACGGATAAGCAAGCTACGCCCCTACCAAGGATTTCGGTACGAACCTATGGTACTAATGAATAGGAAAAGAGTATTCGCACTTATCTAGCTTCAGTTGAAACTCTGAAATTATTTACTATCCACAAAATCGGCATCAATCACATCTTCACCACCACTAGTTTGCTCACCACCTGTAGAACTTGCAGCTTGGGCGTAGACAGCGCTACCCACTTGCATAAGAGTTTGTTGTAATTCATTGGTGAGAGACTTGATCCGATCGCTATGATCTTGATTAATCGCTGCTCGTAAATCTTGGACTAATCCTGCAATTTTAGTGCGATCGCTAGCACTCACTTTGTCACCCAAGTCTCTAAGTTGTTTCTCGGCTTGATAAACCAAAGAGTCTGCAATATTCTTAGCGTCGATTTGTTCACGGCGTCTCTTGTCTTCGGTGGCGTGGGCTTCTGCATCCCGCACCATGCGTTCTACATCTCTTTTATCGAGAGTGGACGCACCTGTAATGGAAATCGACTGCTGTTTGCTTGTAGCCCTGTCTTTAGCGGTAACTGAGAGAATACCATTGGCGTCAATATCAAAGGTGACTTCAATTTGTGGCACACCCCTAGGTGCTGGCGGAATCCCATCGAGACGGAAAGTACCCAAACTCTTGTTATCTTTGACTAATTCCCTCTCACCCTGAAGGACGTGAACTTCCACATTCGTTTGACCATCCGCCGCCGTGGAGAAAATTTCTGACTTCTTCACAGGAATAGTGGTATTGCGGGGAATAATCTTGGTCATCGCCCCACCTAAAGTTTCCACACCCAAAGACAAAGGTGTCACATCCAACAGCAGGATATCTTTAACTTCACCCGCCAACACACCCGCTTGAATTGCCGCACCCACAGCTACAACTTCATCTGGGTTAACACCTTGACAAGGGTCTTTACCCGTCATCCGGCGCACCAAATCTTGCACCGCAGGGATGCGAGTCGAACCACCGACTAATACCACTTCGTCAAGATCAGCATTGTTGAGTTTGGCATCTTGCAGCGCCTGTTGTACTGGCTGGCGACAGCGATCTAGTAGGTCTGCAACCATCTCCTCAAATTTACCCCGCGTCAGTGTCATATCCAGGTGTTTCGGCCCTTCTTGAGTGGCGGTGATGAAAGGGAGGTTGATATTAGTTTGAGTGGTACTCGAAAGTTCAATTTTGGCTTTTTCTGCGGCTTCAGATAGTCTTTGCAAGGCTTGCTTATCTTTGCGTAAGTCAATACCTTGATGACGCTGAAACTCATTAGCCAGCCAATCCACAATCTTTTTATCGAAGTCGTCACCACCTAGATGGGTATCACCACTAGTGGATTTGACTTCAAAGACACCATCACCCACTTCTAAGATAGAAACGTCAAAGGTACCACCACCAAGGTCAAACACCAAGATGGTTTCATTGGTTTTCTTATCTAGACCGTAGGCTAGGGCTGCTGCTGTCGGTTCATTAATGATGCGGAGGACTTCCAGACCGGCAATCTTACCTGCGTCTTTAGTGGCTTGGCGCTGGGAATCGTTAAAGTAAGCCGGAACCGTAATCACTGCTTGGGTAACTTTTTCTCCCAAATATTTGCTAGCATCATCCACTAGCTTCCGCAGAACTTGGGCAGAAATTTCTTCGGGTGCAAATTCTTTATTCAGTGCGGGGCTGTAAAGTTTGACGTTACTATTGGGTAGGCGCACAATTTTGTACGAAACTTCTGTCGCTTCATGGGTGACTTCTTCGTATTTGCGCCCAATGAAACGTTTGACAGAATAAAAGGTATTCTCTGGGTTCATCACTGCTTGGCGTCTAGCAATTTGACCCACTAAATGTTCACCAGTTTTGCCATAAGCCACAACCGAGGGTGTTACACGCTGTCCCTCAACATTGGCTATCACCGTCGGCTGTCCACCTTCCATGACGGCGATGCAAGAGTTGGTTGTTCCTAAATCAATTCCTACTACTTTTGCCATATAACCTTCCTCTTTCTGGTCAGATGCAACAATGTTGATGGCAAAGAAAAGGGAATGAGTATTGGGTATTGAGAAGCAGAAAATTTATTACTAGTCCCCCATTCCCTCTTTTCTAAGATGAATTAACCGAGATTAACTTTGACGGTCTTGTGTCTTTCTGATTCAGCTTTCGGTAAGGTTAAGTGGAGAATACCATTCTTATATTCAGCTTGCACCTTGTCGTTTTGAATTTGGGAAGGTAGGGGAATTACCCGTTGAAATTTGCCATAACGAAACTCAGTACGAGTTGCACCATTTTCTTGTGTTTTGGTTTCAGTCTTACGTTCACCGCTAATAGCAATTGATTCGGGTGTGGCTTCTATGTCAATATCACCCGCTTCGATTCCAGGTACTTCTAGTTTCAAGCGAAAGGCATCATCGCTTTCTGTGATTTCAGCCGCCGGCATAAAGGCAAACCCAGTCTTTTCACCACCATCAGTGGTTACCAACCTATCAAATAAGCGATTCATTTGCCGTTGTAGGCTGTCAATTTCGCGGAATGGGTCTAAGCGTTCGATGCCCTGCCAAGGGTCTAAGCGTTCAATTTCCCGGAATGGGTTCCAACGAGTTAGTGCCATAGTATCACCTCTAAAAGACAATTTTCATCTCAGGAGGCTCAATCTCAAGCTTTCTAGCTATAGAAAAATAGTCCGTTCTTGCCTTCGATTCTTTATTTTCAAAAGCTCAATCTTCAGCTTCCTAGCTATTAGACTAGACTACTGATATATATTGACAGGTTCGGTTCTATAGTCAGAATTAATCGCAATAACCGTACATTTCACAATACTGATAGTTTGTGACAAAAAAAATATATTTAGGTATAAAATTTTAGTCCTCTGTTGCTCAAACAATCAAAAGACTTTTTTAAAAATGTTAATAAGATGCCTGATTAAACAACCTATATCCATAGGCTGAGGAATTCAGGCTTCACATTCAGAAAAATTCAATGAGGAATGGAATTAGTTTTCATTACTGAAAGTTAAATAACTTGTCACATACCAAATACACTCAACACAGGAGTTGACTATGGCTACTCAAAATGTCGATCTCGATACCACCATTGCTGCTTTACAACAGGGTCTGACGTCAATCCCTGTCGATCAAGCGATCGCTGTGATCAATAGCTGGCAGCAACAACTCCAAGGAACTGATCTAGCTGAAGACTTGGATGAACTGAAGATGGCACTAACAAGCAACACTGGCGATGGTTCTGCGATCGCTAACATCCTCATTGACTTGGGAGAAGATACCTCGCAAGCAGCTACCAATGTCGGTGGTGATGTTGCAACCAAGGTGCAGCGACTCGCAAGTCTTCTAACCGAGGCAGGTGAGTCTTTGCAATAGTGCTATGCCAGCACTGCTAATTTAAATTTATAAATCTTGGCATAGAGACGCATCAGCACAACAAGAGTGGAATTTTGCGTCTCTATTTACTTGACAAATTCCTGGATATACTCTGCAAAAGAAGCTCATATTCTCTAACGGCGGGTGTGCAGTAACTGCATCCTTACAGTAAAGTGTAATTGACATGGATGTACACATGTGTATGTTACTGGGCTTTTTACTGAGCTTTTTACTGAACTTTCTTTGAGCCAAAAGTGTTCTTGTGTTGCTTGATTAGTCTTGATAAGCTAATCGGCATTTAAGCTGCAATATAACTGACATTACCTTTGTTTTTGATTTTGCGATGCCACTTAATGATTAACTCGCCTTGATTCAACAGCTTATCTAGCAGTGATTTTAATTCATCTACTGATTTAAATAAGCGATGAGCAATATATTCTTTACATGAGTGCCAGACTAACTCAATAATATTGTAATCAGGGCTGTAAGCAGGTAAGAACTCTAAAACAAAGTTGGGGAATTCTTCAGAGATTTTAGCTATAATATCTTTGCGTTTATGAAAACTAGCATTATCTAAAATTAAAATAATCTTCGGCCCATATTTCGCAAAATCTTCACCAGGGTTTCCTTTACTTATCCACTCTTGTTTAATTAATTTATTTAACTGTTGTAATTGCTCGTAAAAAATATCTGCATTACCTTTTTTGACAAAAAAGCATACCCGTTTTCGGTCTAATTCTCGGATTGCTCCCATCACATTGACACGTCCACAACGCCGTTGCCCTGGAACATTCTTGCGCTTTCCTTTTTTACCCCAATTCTTGCGTCGAATCACACGTAGACTAAAACCACTTTCGTCCCAAAACCATACCTGTAAACGCTCTGGCTGCTCTCGTGCTATTGATAAATACTGCGCCAGTCTTTCTTTAAACTTGGCTCTTTCTTCAGGGTTTTGTTTATCTTCTAGGTCATATTTAGCCCAAATATAACTATACTTTTTTTTCTTTAATATCCTCCTTACCTGAGAACTACTTAAATCGATGCCTGTCTTTTCAGTTAAATATGTAGCTAATCTTTCTGCTGTCCATTTGCCAAATTCGTAACCTAACTCTGATGGTTCTTGGTCAATCGTTTTTAATAAAAGTTCAATATACTCAGGAGTAGCTTTTCGATAATGTTCTTCTTCTCTGTGATTATGTAAAGTTTTTAGATTATCTGGCTCGCCGTGCATACACCAGTATGCTACTGTTCTAGGCGAACAACCTAAAAATTTCGCAATTTCGTGTTGCGGTTTCCCATCATTTTGCAACAGAATAATTAAAATTCTTTCTCTGACGTGTGGTTGATTGCTCTGTTTTAGAGCTTGCTGTAGCTGAGTTACTTGTTCTGACGTTAAAAAGTTTTTGGCTGGTGGCGGCATAGTTACTTTTACACTGCTTTATCTTCTTATTATGCAACTTATGTGCTGATTAGCTTACTGTTATTTCATACACCAATACAACACAGAACAGGAGATGACTTATGAGTATATTCAGAAATCTTGCTATTACTTCCATTTTCATAGTTGCAGGGACACAGAACCCCGCCGCAGCCTTAGTTAACAACCAAGCAACCCAGACTAAGCTAGAATCAATTACTACTCAAGAGTTAATCACTAAACAACCCACAATAGTTGCTATCAATGATAAGTATTGGGGGCCACAGCGCGATTTTGAAATTCGGATGCCAGGAAATATCACAAGTAATAAATCTGATACCTTGGCATCATGGAGTAGCGTCAGTCGAACGGCGTACATCAGTGTTCATCAAAACATGCCTTCAGAAGTTTTCTATTTATCTACTACAGGAATTCGGCAGTTACTGCAACGCTCAATGCGAACAAACGTTGCTAAAAACGGCAAAGTAGTTAAGAGTACGAATCTTGTAATTGAGGGATACCCTGGTTTAGAGATGCTAGTACAGCATAATGACGGGAAACAAGGACAATATCGAGCATTTGTGGTTAAAGGGCGGATGTACGTTCTCGGTGCTGTAACAGAATATGAATTAACTACAGAAGCTGCGAATTTCTTTGATTCCTTCCGAGTTTACCCACAACAACTTGGCTACTCACGTTAAGTGGCAAATTTAGCGTATTGATATGGTACTTACAGCAATCAAAACCTTGAGGTTTTGTGAAGTAAAATTAAGTTAGTAATCAGAGAAAAATTAGCTCCTAATTAAATTAAGCATTCTCAAAGCCTCTTTCCACATCGGACAGAGGCTTTGTAGCATGGGAACTGATTTATTTAACAAATTGACTTTAAATTTGATGTATCAAGTATAACTTCCTGGCTGCTGATTATATTTCCACTCCCTCACCAGTATCTCATTTGGTTACGAGGGTACAGGGCGATCGCTTCGCTCAACGACGACTCTCAGCTAAATTTCCTTATACTCTAGCTAGCATCAGCATTCTGCATCTCAGAACACCACAACATCCACAAAATCTCTTTTCAGTTAGGTATCAGAAACAAAGCTGTTACCATAGAATTTCAAGTATAGTTATTTACGTACATTATACTTGAGAATCATGGCAGCTAGGCATTTCAGCAGATAAGACCTAAATTGTACTCTGTGTAATTTATAGCATAATCCCTATTTTAAACATCATTAAAATTCTGTGTATTGCAAAAATTACAATTTTCTATAAGAATGATTACTTAAGCGAGAGAGTTGAGTAAGCGTAATGACTTGGCGACACAAACATATACGGGCATAGTTTACACAGCATCATGTTTTCTCAAATTACTTGACTTCAAAAGATATGCCTAGTCTTAAAGCTTCCACACAAGGTAAAAGTTTAATTAAGCGAGTCAGAACTCAAAAGATTGAGCAAGCCAAGAAGGAAATACTTGAGAAACAAGCCCTACTTGAAAAGGGTTGGAATGAAGATGATGCAATATTTCTCAAAGCAGTAAGTAAATTTTTAGAACCAAATAAAGATTGGGAGTTCGCAACACATTACGTCATATCTCCAGCTACATGGAAACGCTTTAAAGAAGCCAGAGAACCTATTGATGCAGAAACTTTCAAGGTTTGCTGTCAGGTATTAGGATTACACTGGGAAAATGTAGCGGATTTAGGCAGAGATTTAAGTGAAGCACCACTGCTTTCTACTCTTTATGGCCGCACCCAGGAGCTAGGAGAACTTGAGCAATGGCTATTGCATGAAGGTTGTCGCTTAGTCGTGATCCACGGAGTAGGAGGAATTGGCAAAGCCGCCTTGGCTCGTCAGTTGGTAGAAAATATTGCTGATAAATATGATTATTTAATTTGGCGTTCTCTCAATTCCACACCACCATTCCAAAAGCTCCTCACAGAACTGATACAATTCTTGTCCAAAAGTCAAGCAAATCAGGATAATATTTTGTCGCTACTCATGAACCATTTACGCCAGCATCGATGCTTAATTGTGCTGGAAGATTGGGAAGAAATCATGAGTAATAATGATTATAGTGAATATTGTGATTTTTTAAAAAGAGTTGCTAGGGAGGTTCATCATAGTAGTGTGTTATTGCTCAGTCGAGAAAGACCACAGAATATCGAACCTTTTGAAGGACAATGGGTGCGCTTAAAAAAATTACGACCTTTAAAATATGAGGATGCAAAAAAGATTTTAAAGGCAGAAGGTCTTTCTGGTAAAGAAGATGAACAGGAGGAATTTAGCAGGCGTTATAGTAATCCGTGGATTCTCAAGAGAATAGCAACTATGACTCATGTAGTATTTGGAGGTGAAATCTCAGGTGTTGTTGCAGGTTCAGTGATTATTGATGATGTGATTACTGAATTTTTAGACCAGCAATTTCAAAATTTATCAGCAACAGGAAAAACTGTTATTTATTGGATTGCAATCAGACGAAATTCAGCTTCATGGAATCAACTGCTAAAAGATACCAGTCAATATTTATCTTCTAATCAGCTATTCTACACTCTAAATTATTTGATACAAGCATATTCACTAGTGGATAAAAACCTGGAAGATGTGCCCATACTTTATATATTAGATCCGGTTATTTTAAAATATGTTACTAGTAGATTTGTAGAAGAAAGTTACCAAGAAATCTGTCAAATAATTCAAAGCCAAGTAATTAAAGGTCACGAACTGTTTATAACTCATAGCTTTATCACAGAAAATCCTGAAAACGAGGAACTGACTCAGGATCAAATTAAACGAATTGTTAAACCAATCAAAGAGAGACTATTAACTAAATTAAATAGTCAGCAGCGAGTTGAAGAGGAATTAAAAAAGATTATGCCTCTATTACAAAGTAAAGGATTACCATCAGGATACGCAGATCAAAATATTTCGAGGTTACTTTGAAAGGTTATTTATACACTAATAGTGAATATCAGAGTATTAACAATTTAAAATTTAAAACTTGTACTCAGCTTGTCGAGGAGGATAGTATGTATGCCAATTATATGAACGCTATTGTATGATTTCTGGAGTAGCGATCGCTCTGCACGTGTAAATAATTTTAAGCAATTAAGCAGCTATGCCAAAGGTTCAGGTTAACGGCATTGATTTATTTTATGACATTAAGGGAGAAGGCGAGCCTTTACTATTAATTGCTGGCTTCTCATGTGACCATACTTACTGGTCGCTACTTATGCCGTCGTTGGTTAATCAATATCAAGTCATTCGCTTAGATAACCGAGGTATGGGGCAAACTTCTGCACCGGACTATCCCCATAGTATTCTGCAAATGGCAAGTGATACAGCAGCACTGCTAGATCATATTGGCATCAAAAAGTTGCATTTGGCAGGTCACTCAATGGGTGGACAAATTGCCCAAGAACTAGCATTAGCACACCCCGAGAAAGTGCAAAGCCTGATTTTACTCTCAACTTTAGCTAAGGGTGATGCCCTATTTAATAGTGTGATTGAGACTTGGGGTATCCTACTTCCCACAATAGAGCTGGAACTGTACGAAAAACTGGTCTTACCTTGGATATTTACTGATGCATTCTACTCCATACCAGGCATGATCGAAATGATCATCAAGATGGCAATCAATTATCCATTTCTACCAACTCCACAAGCACTATATCACCAAAGCCAAGCTATTATTGCCAGCGATACCAAAGACCGCCTCCAAAACATTCATTGTCCTACGTTGGTTGTGGTCGCTAAACAGGATATTCTGACTCCGATTAAGTTCTCTGAGGAACTGGCTACAGGTATTCCCAATGCGGAACTTTTAGTTCTTGATAGTGGTGGTCATGGTTTATTGATTGAGTCGCCAGAGACTGTGGCGTCAGAAATTTTGCAGTTTCTCTCGAATCTTCATGTTAATTAAGGAATTGACCCAAATGCACTTTGACTTTTTCTGCCTTCCGCCTTTCTTCCATCAATGAAGATTCGTTTTCCAACTTGCCAAATCAGCCAAAGAGCGATCGCGGTAACGTCCATAACGCTCTGGTTTACTTTTGATTTTCACACCCAATTCTGGAAAAATGCCAAAGTTGGGGGGCATGGGTTGGAAATGCTTGGGGGAAGCGGAACTGATAAACTCAAATAGTGCCCCCATCATGGTTGTAGGTGGTAGAGTTAAGGCTTCTTTACCTAAAGCTAGTCTTGCAGCATTAATTCCTGCCAAGCAGCCACCCGCAGCAGCTGCGGTGTAACCTTCAGTACCAATCAACTGGCCAGCTGCGAATAACGTGGGACGCTCTTTAAATTGCAGAGAAGGATACATCAATTGGGGTGCATTAATAAAGGTGTTGCGGTGCATCACTCCTAAACGCACAAATTCCGCTTTTTCTAAACCGGGTATGAGCTGGAATACTCGCTTCTGTTCACCCCAACGCAGATTTGTTTGGAATCCCACCATGTTCCACAGTTGACCGGCTTTGTCTTCTTGTCGCAGTTGCACCACAGCGTAGGGACGTTCCCCCGTACGACTATCAGATAACCCCACAGGTTTGAGGGGGCCGTAACGCATAGTGTCTTCCCCTCGCAGTGCTTGTTCTTCAATGGGTAGACAGGCTTCAAAAAATTTTGCTGTTTCTCTTTCAAAGTCTTTGAGTTCTGTTTGTTCAGCCTTGCACAGTTCTTGCCAAAACCGCAGATATTGCTCCTTATTCATGGGGCAATTAAGATATGCAGCTTCGCCTTTGTCATAGCGCGATGCCATGAAAGCAATCTCTCGATTAATCGATTCTCCCACAATGATCGGGCTGGCCGCGTCAAAAAAGCTGAGGTATTCCATCCCTGTGAAGCGGTGCAAATCTGCTGCTAAATCAGGACTGGTTAAAGGCCCTGTTGCCAAAACCACTATACCTTCAGGAATGGCAGTAACTTCTCCCCGGTGGAATTCAATTAAGGGATGACGCGATAGTGCTTCTGTTAAGTCTTGGCCAAATTTACCTCTATCTACAGCCAAGGCACCACCAGCCGGAACGGCATGTTCATCAGCTTTAGCTATAACTATAGAACCAAGTTGGCGTAATTCTTCATGCAATAATCCTGTAGCGCGATCGCTAGCCATTGCACCAAAGGAATTACTACACACCAATTCTGCTAAGTGTTCTGTATGATGCGCCGGACTAAAGCGTTGCGGACGCATTTCATACAGAATTACTGGTACTCCAGCTTGGGCGATTTGCCATGCTGCTTCTGTTCCAGCTAGTCCACCTCCAATTACTTGTATCGGTTGTTTATCCATAGTTCAGTGCTAAGTTTGACCCAATTGCAATTTGCTGGGAATACATAACACCAATATAGATGATAGAGGATGGACTTCTCTGTGATAGGCTACACTCAGCCCAAGAGCATGAGGCATTGGTTGAGTTTAAAGTTTTAAATCTAGTACCATTTTGAAATAAGAATGTGACAAATGAGTAAGAGTACAACAATCATGCGAATTGCATTACTCATGATTTTTCCAAAACTTTTCATTCAAGAGGGCATTGATGTCAGAACTAAACTGCCACTCATCGGGTAACTGAAACTGCGAATAGTCTTCTCGTGTGTCTGAAAGAGCAGTTTTCCAAGCAGTCGGAAAGATTTCAATCCAATAGTTACGTAAGCTGGGCGATTGTTCTAACAAATCTGTTAACTGTCTACGTTGTTCACGAATAGCCAGTTCCCAACCTCGATAATCGTTTGGTAGGTCAACATAAAGACGTTTGATCAGATGATTGAGTAACACGACTAGCCGATTTTTGAGTTCTCGTCGATCTCGTCCCGCCAAACCTTCAATCTCCTCAATCAAGCTATCGATATCAATGTCCTCAAATCGCCTTTGTTTTAGCTTAATAGCGGTGTCGTCTAACCAGGCAACCAGATCCTGATGATAGAGGGTTTTCTGAGTGTGAGTTTCTGTCATGAGAATTGCTCCTTTCCGGCGCTGACTTTTGATGGTATCAATATCGATATCGTGCCACTGCCAGTGTAATTTTACCTTTTGCCGACCGGGGCGATCGCGATCGTTCGTTAGTGTTAGTCTATTATCTGGTACAGGTGCTTGTTCTGTTTGATGCCAGACTTCAAACTCACTAAATCTTCGTTCAATATTGTTCATTGATGACCAACCACCCCAAGCCAAACTAGGGAGAAATGGTTCCTGCTTGATCAATGCCCCAAAAGTAGCAGGTAAGATATAGTCCAGACCCGCAATTACATTTGTTAAGTGTTTGATGCTGTCTTTACGACCTGTTGAATTGCGAATCAAAGAAAGTAGCATTTTCAACGATTCTACAGCTTGTAATTGATATGGTTTCGGGACTGGGAATAATATTGCACTAATATTGAGTAACTTTTCCCGGCGCATAGTTTCTTCTGTTAATCCCAGCTTTCCCATCACTGGTATATTATTAACACGCCGTAAATCATATAAAGCTGTAGTCTTAAAAATCTCTTGACTATTAGGAATCAATTTACCGCATTTAACTAAGGGATGATCCATAAAGAATCTACCCACTAAATCATTTTGGTTACCTAATCCAGCTTTTTGAATTTTGTTTGATATTAATAGTAAGCGTGCATTCTCAATTCCGCCTGCTGCCAGGATAAAAACCTTGGCACAAACCCAAAATTCTTTACCTGATAAACAAGCTACTCGTAAACGGGTAATAGTTTGAGATGTGTCGTCTGTTTCAATCTCCACTAAATTAGCATTCAGATAAGTGGTGATATTACTAGCACGATTAATTTTTTCCCGATATTCGACAGGAAAAACTGCACGCGGGCCAAATTGAAACATGCCAGTCGTAACATTATCAATAAACGATAACTGAGGAGTTTGAGTATTTTGCCAAACTTCTGCATCATAAGCAAAATCACCAAGTTTACATACGACTTGAGCGCGTTCGTAGAAAGAATCAAGATGAGATTTCTTAAAAGGCCAGCCACTGTATGGCATCCAGTCTCGTTGCTCAAAATCTATGTTATCTAGTGGTAGATATCTCACACCAATTTGATTGCCACCTATCCTAATTTTCCAGCAGTTGGCTGTTCCACCGAACTGAAGACGGCGCAAATCATCTAGTGTGCCAAAGAGATTATCTACACTTTCACCTTGACAGAGTGACTGAGTATTTTTATCAAAATCTATTCCTCCACTTTCTAACAGACAAACTCGTAAGTCTGTAGCAGCAAATTCACGCGCTAAAGTAATGCCCGCAGGTCCAGCACCAACGATGCAAACTTCTGTTTCTACAGTTTCACTACTGAGTAGTGTATGGGCATCAATTAACATAAATTAATCACTCAATAGAATGATAAAATCTTAAGTTCGCTCAACCATTTCTGATCAAAAATGGTTGACAAAAAGCTTTTAACATCAATAAATTCCAGTTAAACAAATTGTCGTAGGGGCATGAGAGTAAAAATTTATTCAAGTAGCATAAAAACTCACTGTTGCCATACCCCTATTATGTAAACATCTCAGCCTAACTGAAATCTATTGTGTTTAAGGCGAGCGTTATTCTGAAATAAAAAAGATAGATGAGGAGTTATACCCTAATAACAATTAGACTAATTTAGACAACAAAATTATCAAAAACTAGCTTTTTTGTACCTATTCCTCAGATTATCAATGTATAACTCCTAAAAATATCTAATTAACTAAAGCTACTTGCTGCTGATAGTTGTGATTGGCTGATACGTTGACCATTTCCGCTAAATTCTTGAGATAAGCCTTACGTTCTTCCATTTTGGGAGTTATATTTAGTCCTGCTGACATCAGGATATTTTCCCAACGATATACCCAGTCATGCCTTAATAAGGAGTTCACAATATTATTGGTACGTATTCTCGTTAGGCGCTCAGTCTGACTATTTAAATCACCTATAATCTCAGCTATGTTAGAACAATCAAATGGAATCTCAATTACAGCATCTTCCCAATCAAAGTTTTGCATAAAAACCTGACATTTCGGTGCAACTCCCAGCATGATTGTTCCTCCTCCTGCTCCTTCAAAGAAGCGAGGGCCTACTTCCTCTTGTGGATTAGTTTTACCAGTTAAATCGAATTTTGCTTTATTGACTATCATATAGCGACTTCTCTTCACAAAGTTAGTATAAAGGCTGCGATGATATTGATAGTCAATCATGTACAATTCTTTGATAGTATCGTAAACATAAAATAAATTTTTATGTTCTACTAGTTCCAGTAAAGAATTATGAGTAACTTCTGAACGTCGCCCTATATTCAAAACATCAACAATGCGCTCAATATCACTAGAATTTGCGTAAAACTTGAGGCTATCAACGCCATAAGGAATTGAATAACAAGGCTTTTTTACAACATCAGCTACCTGAGGGATGCTAGAGTCAAAATTCATGAAAATATGATCAAAGTTTTTAAGAAGCTGTAGTTGTGCTAGCCAATCATTAATATCCTTTGTCCAGATTTCATCTAGCCAACAGACTGCATGACGGCACTTTTCTCGCCAGCCTTGTATAGAATTTAAAACTAGAATGTCCTGAATTGACTGGCAAAAAAAGAAAAATAAATCGTACTCTTTATCCACCTGAATTTTCTGGTTAGGTAATGATTTAATATATTTGCCATTGTTAATAAATTTGGCACTATAGTTGGCTAATTTATTAGTTACCTTAAAAAGGTTAGGCTCTAAGCTCGGTTCAATTAAATCAACTGTATCTAAATTAGAAATTACATCCTCAAATTCATAAATTGCAGCGCGAGAAACGTGAAATTTTAAGTTTCGCATCGATACAATTAAGACTCGTGATTCTTCACTCTTGTTAAAGACATTTTTATTCAACATAAATTTTATCCTACCATACAAAAATAATTATTAAAGCTTTCAATAAACGCTTTAATAACGAGTACATGGAATATTTCTTGGTTCTATTACTAAATTTTTTTTTGAGTCAATGAGTAGACTGATTACTGAAATTGCTAAGGTTATTTCTACTATAGCAATCCGATTTGATTTGTAAACTACTCGTGATAGCAGGCAAAAGGTTATAGACAATATAGTTGTTTGGAACTGATTTAGGGCTTTGGACTTTGGACAAAAAGAAAATAGTTCGCGAGTGAGACTCGCGAATAAATGAATGATTAATCCTGTTTATAGTGACGAGCAGAAAAAAGCATAGCCACCAGAGACCCAACAAATAGTAATATC
>JAHHHF010000107.1 GCA_019359495.1 Goleter apudmare HA4340-LM2 | reverse complement strand
GATAATTTAGCTCGATAAATTCCCCAAAGCCTTATTGTTGCGTCCACTAAGCGAGTGCGATCGCATTCCGTTAAAATCGCTGAAATTATTGTGTAGTAAGTATTTCGCATTCTCGGATAAGTCTAATGTACAACTGTTCGCCCTTACATCAGTATTTTTATTTACCCGTTATTGAAATCGAAGTTACTTTTGGGTTGCGTGAGGGAATTCTATAAATAAGGTTCAGTGAACATTAGCCAGGACAGTACATTTGTTTACCAGACTTCCGTAGTGATTGGTGTGTAGTTCCAGCGAGCTGATCTGAACCGTGTTGCAACCACTATTTGAGGTTTTGAGGATTGGCTGATGGATAAATCAATTATTCAGTTGGTTGACGAGCTACCCACTGACAACATTACCGTTAAAGTTTTAAAGGCATTAGATTACGTAGTACCTAATCAGTGGGACAATTTGGTAGGTTTTGACAATAGTATCCGGTCAATTACTGGAGAAATCGATGCCAGCGTCATCCAGAAAATACGCGATCGCACTGTTAGCCTCTATCAAGATCCACAAAAAGGCTACCAGGCTGCAATCAAACTTTATCAAATTATTGATAAAGCAGACACAGCTATGGCAGTAGCAGCTTTAGCTAACAAAGTTGGTGAAAAAATTGGCTTTCTCTCTTTCTTAAGCAATATTACTCCTAAAGCAGACATCACTCAAAGTATTGATTTAGCACTAAAAATAGCTGTCGAAATTATCGCCTTCTGCAAACTCAATGGCATTCCCCAACCTAACCCCCAAGAGTTTGCTAATTCTCTTGCTAACAACTATCAAAATGCATCCTTGATGCGGATGGCAGCTTTAGTTTGTCTAGATGGAATTATCCCATTGGGACCGAACTTTATTAGCAAAATACAAGAAATTATTAGTGGTGCTGACAGCAACATAATTACTCAAAATCCTACTTTCTTAGCCGTACAAAGCTTTCTACCAGGTAATAATCCCACTGATAAACTTGGTTTTATCACTCAGGCTTTTAACTCTGTACAAGGCTGGATGAATAACCTAGTATCTAAAAGCGGTATCACCCCTCAATCAATATTTAAGAGTCTGGGTAATTTTATCCAAATTGCTGATGACAACTTAGATTATGTAGCAGCATTTCTAGATCAAACTACCAATTACTATGAACATACAGGCATTCAAACTGTAGCGCGTAGCCTAATTTTGCAAACGCACATTTTAGTCAAAGAGGAAATTCAAAAAGAGCAACAAATCCCTCAAGATGTCTCATCTGCTGTCAATAAATCAACTACTCCCGGCATTGAGTCTGATGCCAATCAGTATGCAGTAGGTAAAGCAGTAGAAGTCTGGGATAGTGAAGAAGCAGACTGGTATCAAGCAAATATTGAGAAAATAGAAGATAATCAATTCTTTATTCACTACATCGGTTACGGTTCATCCTATGACGAATGGGTTGGTGAAGATGAGATTCGTACTCGTGCTCTTGGCTCATCCAATGAGAATGGATATGCTGTAGGTCAAAAAGTAAAAACATGGGATGAAGATAATGAAGAATGGTATTCTGCAACTATAGAAAAAATTCAGGGTCAACAGTACTTTGTACACTATAGCGGTTACGATTCATCCTATGACGAATGGGTTGATCAGGAAGAAATTCGCTAATCATAAGTTGATTTGACACTGCTGACTATCTCGATTTTTAACGTGAGTTTGACAGATTATGTAGTCCCTGCCTAATTAGTTTAAATAAAGAAAACTCTTCCTGATTTTACTACGCAAAACAGTCTCTATCCAAGTCAGAGATATTTTGTTAAAGGTAGAAAGATGTTTGTTGAACTCACCTACTTTTTAATAACTGATTAATGTAAGCTCATTTCATTAATTAATTTTTAGCTTATATTAACCACATATCATTCCTCAGATAGAGATTTTCCAAATGGGGATTTTTTATGCTTTTTAATTTAATGCCCGTTTATTTAAAAACCAATTATATTTTGTACCAACTTTACTAATACCAATTATTTGCATAGCTGTGTAATTAGAGGAAGAATCTAATCATCGTTTTCGCTGGTGTGTAATTACCCTGATTGCTGGTTTAGCAAAACCAGATTACCAGAACGAGTCACAATCACTGCATTAGCTAGTTCTCAATCCCCACCCAGCTGAATCAGACCTGCTTCTTGATTTTCTTAACATCCAGTGCTAAAGACAAACCTGCTATATCAGCTTCTAAGCCATCGTACTGCTAAAATCTCCTTATTCTCTATCGAAAAAGTGCAGTTTGCATCTTGCTTTTTCATGTGATACCTGCAATCATCTATTACCATAGAATTTATATACGGTATTCCTACGGAATAACTGTAGATTTTTAGAGGAGGATATGGAATGAGTTTGTGGCAGCGTAACCTGAGGCGATCGCTACTTAGCCTTAATTATCTGACAAATCGGTTCAGACTAAACTCTCTCAAAAGCTTTGTCTCACTCTTTTTGGTAGGAGCGGTTATGAGTGTGGCGCTAGCTGCCTGCTCTGGTGGTAATGCAGGTGACTCAGCCACTGAAACCCCTGGAGCTAGTCCAGTTGCTGCCAACAAGCCCAATGTTGAACTAACCCTAGTTTCTTTCGCTGTTACCAAAGCAGCTCACGAAGCTATTATCCCCAAGTTTGTAGAAAAATGGAAGCAAGAACATAACCAAACTGTTACCTTCAAACAGAGTTATGGCGGTTCTGGCTCTCAAACTCGCGCAGTAATTGATGGTTTGGAAGCAGATATTTTGCATTTGGCATTAGCAGGAGATACGGAAAAAGTCCAAAAAGCTGGATTAATTGAGCCTGGATGGGAAAAAGAAGTTCCTAATAATGGTATTGTCTCCAAATCAGTAGCAGCAATCATTACCCGTCCAGGAAATCCCAAAGGCATCAAGACTTGGCAGGATTTGGCAAAAGATGGGGTAAAACTAATTACAGCTGATCCTAAAACTTCTGGTATTGCTAGATGGAATTTCCTGGCCTTGTGGAATTCTGTGATTAAAACTGGTGGAGATGATACTAAAGCCACAGAATTTGTGACTAAGGTGTTTCAAAACGTACCGATTCTAACTAAAGATGCACGGGAAGCTACTGATGCTTTTGCCAAGCAAGGTCAAGGCGATGCCTTGATTAACTATGAAAATGAAGTATTTTTAGCACAACAAAAGGGTGAGAAAGTAGAGTACATCATTCCTGATGTCAATATCTCCATTGATAACCCCATCGCGGTAGTAGATAAGAACGTCGATAAGCACGGCAACCGTGAAGTAGCAGAAGGTTTTGTCAAATTCCTTTACACTCCAGAAGCACAGGAAGAGTTTGTGAAATTGGGGTTCCGTCCTGCAAATGCAGAAGTTGCCCAAAGCAAAGCAGCTACAGATAAGTTTCCCAAGGTGGAAACTTTAGGTACAGTTCAAGAATTTGGTGGTTGGGAAGCTATTGACAAGAAATTCTTTGCAGATGGTGCTATTTTTGACAAAATTCAAGCTAAACGAGGACGGTAATTAAGTTACTGGTGATTAGTCATTTGTCGTCTGTAAGTGAAACAGCACAAATGACTAATAAAAAAAACAGAAAAATCACATTGCATTAATTTTTATCTCAATGCTGAGATGAAATTTACTTATTGCTTCACTAAGGAATAAGTTTGATCACACTTACAAGCAAATTAATGGACATGGCATATTACCTAGCAGCATATCTATTAACCACAGAATGCTTCCCAAACTTGGGTTTTACAATTTTGCAATTTAACTAACTTTTGAATTGTTGACTATGAATTTAACTTCTTCTGCACAGGTTGACCGTAAAACTCCGGTTTGGAAGGCGTTTCTACGTCAGTTAAATCAGATTCCTTGGACTTGGCGCATCACTCTGATATACCTGACATTCATGTTGTTTATGCCCATAGTAGCCATGTTCCTGAAAGCGAGTACAGAACCTCCGGCTAGGTTTTGGGAAATTGCTACCAGTGAAATGGCTTTGGCAACATACAATGTTACTTTTGTCACTTCACTGCTAGCTGCTTTGCTCAATGGTGTATTTGGGACTCTGATTGCTTGGGTTTTGGTTCGCTACGACTTTCCTTTCAAGCGCATCATTGATGCAACGGTAGACTTACCTTTTGCATTGCCAACTTCAGTGGCTGGGCTAACACTGGCAACAGTTTACAGTGATAATGGTTGGATTGGTTCGCTGTTAGTACCACTGGGAATTAAAGTATCTTTTACCAGACTGGGGGTGTGGGTAGCCATGATATTTATCTCACTCCCTTTTGTGGTGCGGACAGTGCAACCTGTGCTACAAGAAATGGAACGTGAAACAGAAGAAGCTGCTTGGTCTTTGGGTGCTTCCCAATGGCAAACTTTTTGGAAAGTGATTTTCCCGCCTCTATTGCCGACGATTTTGACTGGTGTAGCTTTGGGTTTCTCCCGTGCGGTTGGGGAGTATGGGTCTACTGTAATTATCTCTTCTAATACGCCCTTTCAAGATTTGATTGCACCTGTGCTGATTTTCCAACGGCTAGAGCAGTATGACTATTCTGGTGCGACTGTAATCGGTGTGGTTCTACTGGCAATTTCGTTAGTTTTGCTGTTGGCAATTAATTTATTACAAGCGTGGTCAAGAAGATATGACGTTAGATAAGTCAAGTTTTAACTCATCTGTGTCTACTGGTAAACCCAAACAAAAGAAGAGTTGGATGCCAACAATATTAATTGGTGTAGCAGTAGGCTATTTAGCTCTAGTTCAATATATCCCTGCTATCAACGTTTTTGTGCAAGCTTTCAGCAAGGGAGTCAGCCCATTCTTGGAAAACTTGGTGCGTTCCGACTTTCTCAGTGCAGCTTGGCTGACATTACTATTAGCATTGATATCAGTGCCGATAAATGCCGTGTTTGGGTTGTGTGCAGCTTGGGCGATCGCTCGTCATAAGTTCCCCGGCAGGGCTATAGTCTTAAGCATTATTGATTTACCTTTTTCCATCTCCCCTGTGGTTGCTGGGTTGATGATTGTGCTACTTTATGGACGCAATGGATGGTTTGGGCCTTGGTTGCAGGCACATGATATTCAAATTATTTTTGCCTTTCCAGGTATGGTACTAGCTACAGCTTTTGTGAGTATGCCTTTTGTAGCTAGGGAAGTGATTCCTATTTTAGAAGAGTTTGGTCGTGATCAAGAAGAAGCAGCTAGAACCCTAGGTGCCAACGATTGGCAAACATTTTGGCGTGTCACCCTACCCAGTATCCGTTGGGGTTTACTTTACGGCTTGATTTTAACGAATGCTAGAGCAATGGGTGAATTTGGAGCGGTTTCTGTGGTATCTGGCAATATTGCTGACAAGACTCAAAGTTTACCATTGTTTGTGGAAGATGCTTACAAACAGTATGAAACTGAAGCGGCTTTTTCTGCGGCTGTGTTGTTGGCACTACTAGCAGTAGTAACTTTGGTATTGAAGGAGATTCTCGAACGGAAAACCCGTATTTAAGGATGTTGAATAACAAATTCGTAGTTAATACCCTTTTTCCGATATACTAACTGTAGTATATAGATAATATTAGGTTTTAATCAGCTATGGGTATTGCCATTGAGAATGTCTCGAAGAATTTTGGTTCCTTTAAAGCTGTTGACGAGGTCAGTTTGGAGTTTAAAACTGGCTCCCTGGTAGCACTATTAGGGCCTTCTGGGTCAGGAAAATCAACCTTGCTGCGGATGATTGCGGGATTAGAGAACCCTGACTCAGGTCACATTTGGCTAGTGGGAGAAAATGCTACCCACAAACGGGTACAGGATCGGCACATTGGATTTGTGTTCCAACATTATGCCTTATTTAAGCACTTAACAGTACGTCAAAATGTTGCCTTTGCCCTAGAACTGCGTAAGGCTCCTAAAAATCGGATTAAGCAACGGGTAGATGAACTTTTGGAGTTGGTACAGTTGCAAGGCCTTGGAGATCGCTATCCTTCACAATTATCTGGTGGTCAAAGGCAACGGGTGGCTTTGGCGCGATCGCTCGCAGTCCAGCCACAGATATTATTACTAGATGAACCCTTTGGTGCCTTGGATGCCAAAGTCCGTAAAGAATTACGAACTTGGTTACGTCACTTACATGAAGATGTGAATGTAACCACCGTATTTGTTACCCATGACCAAGAAGAAGCAATGGAAGTAGCTGATGAGATTGTGGTCATGAACAAAGGACGGGTAGAACAAGTAGGTACGACAGCCGATATTTATGATCATCCAGCATCACCCTTTGTGATGAGCTTTATTGGCCCAGTCAATATTTTACCTGGTAACTCTGGTATACATCCAGATGATCGTTCTTTATCTCCTACAGATCAAGTGTTTCTACGCCCCCATGATATTTCTATTCAAATCCATGCAACACAAGAGGGCGCACCCGCAAAAGTTGAGCATATCATTCACTTAGGTTGGGAAATTCGAGTGGAATTGCTCTTAGATTTGGGTGTAAGAGTCAATGCCCACCTTACCCGAGAAGAGTTTAATCAACTTGAACTAAGAACAAATCAACGCGTCTATGTTCAACCCAAGAATGCTAGAGTTTTTCCTGCTTATGCTTAAGGCAAGAAATGGAGAGATGGGAGCAAGAGAAAGATGGGGAGAATTAAAATACGGTTCAGTTAAGCCCTGAATCAAATACTCGCTGCGCGAGAAGCAAGCTACAGGCTAACTAAAACCTGTGGAGCCTAATATCTGACAACATTCTCAATTAGCTGTACAGTTCTGAACGGAGGCTTTCTCCATTCAGAACTTTTCTGCGTCTGTATGCGATGCGGGCGATCGCAACTGATCTGCTCCTTGATCCACTTAAGCCTGCTGGTTGAGAATATTACAAGATGTCAGTCGTTCAGAAATTTGATGTTTGGTTTGGGACTTTTTATCTGAGAAATTTTCCTCTCTTGGCTGTCATATTTTACTCTCCCCGGCATGACAAAAGTAAGATAACACAACATCACAGGGTGCGTAACAGAGTGCAGTAAAGACACGTAGCGGCTTCTCATGGCGTAGAGTCTCCATAGACGCCAACAAGCGAAAATCATTCCGGATTTATGCAACACATTAAATATCCATTATGAATGTTCTTCATCTAATCTTTACTGTTTAACCAAATTGATTCTCAATTAGTACTTTAGCTAGATGATAATCTTAAACAACTACCTATCTTCAGCAAAATTTCTACTTAAAATAGTATCTAAGTATGTAAGTATATATGGAAAATTACTATTGAATTCATGAGAATTTTTAGACATTTCGTAATTTATAATACTTAATATTCTCTCCGTGATAAATTTAATTTTGAGGTAGTTGTTAAAAGAATCTAGCTTCTACAAAATACCCTATCTATTAAAGTATTGTAATATACATGTTAATTGCATTTGTTAATTAACGTAATATCTATCACTTAGTAAGAATAATAGATTCGACTACTCATAACCATATAATTGCTTGATACAAAATTTTGTCAGTCAGAGATGATTTTTGGGACTTTTTCAGCTTAGTGAAGCTATTTATGGCGATTACTGATCAAAATAGCTGATTATCTGAGCTATCCTGACAAGGAAAAGCCAGAGCAGTGTTTTTCATTATTAAGTTCTCATGAAGTTCATGCAACTTTTGTGAAAAAAAAATAGCCCATAGTATACTCAGAAGTGTGATGCACTTTCTGCATAAGAAGAATTAGTGCTTGTCCATACCAGAGCTACATTCTAAAAGGAGTTAGCCAATGTCATAAAAAACACTAGCTATGAAGATATAGCAGCTAGTATCAAAAAACTAGATACTCCTTTAGTCCGTGTAATGTTACTGAATTGAAATATTCTCTATCAGGTGATCAGTAATTGGGTTGCATCTAACAGGTGAAATAAAATGAGTACATTGACGTGGAAAGTAGCCAATACACATCCTTTATTTGAGTCAGTAAGAGTGATGATTATATAGACTATGGTAGTAAAGTTTATACAACCATCAGACTCGTTCTAAATATTCCTGCTATAGAGTTCCCTCATTTTTAGTGTGTTCAGATAATTAAGAAAAATCATATTTTCTCGATCTTCTATCAGTTGTACGTTTAGTAAGACTCAAGAAAATGTGCTGGATAAAATTTGATGCAATTATCTAGTTAGAAATCTAATAACTAGATAAACAAACTTGCATAATCTAGGAGTTGGGCTTCGACGACCTTTTTAGATCTCAGTCCCTCCAAAGTAACCTTATTATCATGTTTTGCGTTTCTAACAATGAATGAGGTCGAAGTACGGGATAAGTGTAAGAAAAATCGGAAGCGTTCCAAGCGACGAGCTATTTATTGTCCGGTTCATGGTTGTTATCTCCATAGCGTGAGCCAAAAGCATCAGCTATTTGCTGATAGTTCTAGTCAACTCCAAAAGAGGGGTGTAGGACGGAAAAATGCACTCATTTTAGTAGCAGCGAAAACCACCATTTCCATACAAAACGAATGGTTAGAAGCATTTTGGTGTGATCAATGCCAACAAACAAAGTGGTATCACGTCAAAAAGTGCATTAATAAAGTTTATCCTCAGAAGGTTAACATCTATGAAGTCTCAGAAGCTCGTCCGGAATTTTGGCAGCAAGTAGCTGGAGTCATTGACCCTGCTGGAAATTCTTCTGTAGGTGAGTTCACTCGCAGACAAGCGCGGATGGTTGGCAATAAGAGTCAGCAAGACTTCCAGTCTAGTAATTGAAACATTTGTAGCTGCAAACTAATTAACCACCGCTATAGACATCTCCAAAAATTTAGATATCCATAACAATAAACCTGCGTTCACCCCTAGTGTTCAAGGGGAGCATCCCAATTTTGCAAAAATAAAATTTGTAGTGGGAGCATCTTGCTCCCTAATGTCCAGGAAGCGGGCTAGAGAGCCATCACTACAAAAAAATAAATTTACACATTCGGGATGCTCCCTGTTCAAGCATCGGGGGTAAACAAGCTATGTGTAGCGACAACCTCAGGAGAAGCAGAGGTCTGCTTTGTTTGTCTAGTCTGAGGGAGCTAATGTGCGGCGTTTTCTATAACTGGTATCACCAAGTCATAATCTGCTGTATTTGAATTTGATTGAACTCTTGTGGGAAATCCACTGCTGTTGAACAATCTATAACTTTGCACCATGAATTCCCTAATGCTTTTTGTTTCCTGGCTCATTCAGAAATTATCTAAAACATTTTTGAGCAAATTGTTATATCTGAGAAATCGCCATTTGTTCGTTTGCGATATTGTAATCTTCTCAATCACACCATTATTAGCTCTGATTTTGCGTTTAGACGGTGTTCACAACCTGAATAGATATATATCAGGGTTAGGAATTGCAACAATTCTTTTTTTAGCAGTCAAACTAATTCTATTTTGGAGTCTTGGCTTTTATAGACGTTACTGGCGCTATGCCAGCGTAGAAGAGTTAGCTTACATAGCTATGCTAACTTTGGTTACAGTAGTAGTTCAAAGCCTTTTATTTGAGATTCTTCAATATATACCCTATGTCGCTTTAGAAAAACTGCCACAATCGCTACCATTTCTTGATGGGTTGCTTTCCTTTATCTTGATTGGTGGATTGCGTTTCAGTGTTCGAGCGGTGGAAAGAAGCAGCCAACGACAGACACTAAGATATAAGTCAAATGAGCGGGTTTTGGTAGTTGGTGCTGGTAGTGCAGGGGTGGCGGTAGTAGAAGAAATGCAGAGAAATCCCCAATTGGGTTTTTATCCTGTAGCTTTTATTGACGATGATCCACAAAAATTTAATTTCAAAATTCGTGGGATTCCTGTAATCGGCGATCGCTTTCATATTCCTGAGGCTGTCAAATCTCTCCAGATCGAAAAAGTAGTCATTGCGATGCCAACAGTTGCAGGACGAGTGATCCGCGAAATCGTTGATATTTGTCAAGTAACTGGAACTCAAACCAGCACACTACCAGGGATACATGAAATCCTCAATAGTCGCATCCGCTTAGACAGCATTCGAGATGTACGTATTGAAGATTTGCTCCGGCGCGAACCTGTGCAGACTGATAATAAGAGAGTTTCCCAATTTATCCAAGGCAAGAAAATCATTATTACAGGTGCTGGTGGGTCCATTGGTAGCGAACTGTGTCGCCAAATTTATCGGTGTCAACCGGCTGAAATCATTCTGATAGGACATGGAGAAAATTCTGTCTTCAATATTCAACAAGAATTAGAACAACTGAATCAACTACTGAAAAATAAAGGCAAATTACCTAAACACAATCCCAAGATTTCTAGCTTCATTGCAGACATTCGCTTTCGCTCCAGGTTAGAACATGCTTTTGAACAATTCCAGCCAGATGTGATTTTCCATGCGGCGGCACACAAACACGTACCTCTGATGGAATCAAATGCAGCCGAAGCAATTACCAACAATGTAGTGGGAACTAAAAACTTAGTGGATTTGGCGCTGCAATATGGCGTCAACCATTTTGTGATGATTTCCACCGACAAAGCAGTGAATCCCACTAATGTCATGGGAGCCACTAAAAGAGTTGCTGAGATGTTGGTGTTGCAAGCTGCAAAAGAAAGTGGCAGGTCTTATGTCGCTGTGCGTTTTGGTAACGTCTTGGGTAGTAGAGGTAGCGTAGTTCCCACCTTCAAAAAACAGATAGCCGCAGGTGGTCCTATTACTGTCACCCATCCCGATATTTGTCGTTATTTCATGACGATTCCCGAAGCAGTTCAATTAGTCTTGCAAGCAGCAGTACTCGGCCGTGGAGGTGAAGTATTGATGCTGAACATGGGTAAACCAGTAAAAATCGTTGATTTAGCCGAAGAACTGATTCGTTTGTCTGGATATGAAGTCAATAAAGACATTACTATCAAATTTACAGGATTACGTCCGGGAGAAAAGTTATTTGAAGAATTGTTTATTGAAGGAGAAGAATATGATCCCACTGAGCATGAAAAAATGTTTATGGTCAAGAATGCGAGTCGAATTATTCCCGACACTTTGGATATTATAGTCGAGGCATTATGCCAAGCTGCTGCAAAGAATGATGGACACTCGATTCTATTTTTACTTGAGCAAATAATCCCTGAGTATAAGCCTCAGTATCCCAATAGTAACAATCAATTAAATCCATCAGAGAGTAACACTGACACATCCAATTATAGTTCTCGTCATTTGTCATTAAAACAGAGTTAATAACCTGACTGATTGGATCATGATATGAAAAATCAGCAATTACATCATTTACTTGATTACTGGAGTAAGCTCACTCATGGATCTGTGAATCGCCAAATTTTTGGTGCAGCGATCGCTGTGGCTATTGGGACAGCATTGGTGAAAGGAGTAGCTGTTGTTAAAGAATTAGTGGTTGCTTGGAAATTTGGCGTTAGCGATGATTTAGATGCCTTTTTAATTGCCCTACTAATTCCTTCTTTTATTATTAATGTAGTAGCTGGTGCTGTTCCTGCTGCCCTAATCCCTACCTATATTCAAGTTCGAGAGCAAGAGGGTCAAAAGGCTTCTCAAAAACTTTTCTCTGGAATCATTGTTTGGAGTTTAGCCCTACTGGGAATTACAACGATATTAATGCTGGTGTTTGCGCCCTTTTATCTGCCATTAATTGCTATAGGGTTCAGCCCAGAGAAGTTAAACCTGACTTTTAAGCTGCTATGTACAATGGCACCTATTGTTTTGTTGAGTGGAATTATTATTATATGGAGTTCTGTTTTGAATGCAGGAGAAAAATTTGTCCTAGCATCTCTTTCGCCAGCATCAACTTCAATAATTACCATTGGATTTCTCCTAGCATTTAGTTCTTTAGGTAGCTTTGCCCTAGTAGCCGGTCTAGCTGGCGGTGCAGTACTGGAAATCCTAATATTAGGAGTCGCACTTCATCGACAAGGTATTTCATTACGTCCAAAATGGCATGGATTTGAGCGTCATCTGCGTCAGGTAGCTGGGCAATATATGCCAATGATTGCCGGTTCATTTTTAATGTGCAGCACTGCTCTAGTAGATCAATCAATGGCGGCTATGTTATCACCAGGAAGTGTAGCAGCATTAAACTATGGGAATCGCGTCATTGCTTTGCCAATCACCTTAGCTACTACTGCATTAAGCGCAGCTGTAATTCCTTATTTTTCCAAGATGGTTGCTCATCAAGACTGGAAAGGTGTCCGTCATACACTGCAACATTATCTAAAAATTATCTTTATAATCACTGTGCCACTAGCCCTGCTCTTTATTTTCTTTTCTGAGCAAATAATTGCTTTGCTCTTCCAAAGAGGCTCCTTCACAGTTGATGATACTAAAGTAGTTGCTAATATCCAATTATATTTTGCTTTTCAAATTCCTTTTTACGTTGCCAATATTTTGGTGGTAAGGCTAATTTCAGCCATGCAACTTAACCAGATATTAATGCAGGTCTCTGGAGTAAATCTTATCATTAATGTCGTATTGAATTATGTATTTATGCAATTGATGGGAATCAGCGGTATTGCTTTATCTACAAGTTGTGTCTATATATTTTGTTTTGTATATATGTTAATTAATGCCAACCTTAGACTGAGACAACATAGCTGAATTCTGAGTATATTATTTTATTTTTTTATGCAATTCTGTAAAAATTGTTTCAATGCTTATTAATCAAAATAAAATGCATATCACTTTAGTTACTTCATCTCTGTCTTGTGGTGGAGCAGAACGAGCTGTAGTTTTAATTGCTGAAAGTTTGTCAAAAAGAGGTCATAAAGTTTCTCTCCTAACAATTGCTGGGATTGAACGGGATTTTTATAAAGTACCAGATGGAGTTCACAGAATAGCACTAAACGTAGCCAAGAATTCCCCAACCTTGCTTCACGCTTTGTGGAATAACCTGTATCGTTTTTGGATTTTAAGGCGAGCCATATTCTCACTTCAGCCTGATATAGTTATTTCACATATGTGTCCATCAAATATATTGACATTGATATCCCTCCTTAAAACTGAATATCCGGTAATAGTTACTGAGCAGAATGATCCCAAAATGTCTACAGATCAAGGTTTGTGGGGGAATTTACGCCGCCTAATCTACCCACTTGCAGCAAAAGTTGTTAGCGTGAGCCAGGGGGTAGATTCATATTTCGAGTGGTTACCAAAAGGAAGAAGAAGCGTAATTTATAACCCACTACAAGTTATAAATTATGACAAAAGTACAATTAGCTTACCTAAAGGTGCAGATCCAAACAAAAAGTGGGTTATGGCGATGGGTCGATTGAATTATCAAAAGAATTTTGAGCTTTTATTATCTGCATTTCATAAATTAGTAGATAAACATCCAGACTGGCAGCTATTGATATTTGGTGAAGGATCACTTAGAAGCAAACTTGAGGATCTGGTAGAGAATTTGGGCTTTACTAATCAAGTACTGTTGGCGGGGGTTACTAATAACCCTATTTCTATACTCAAGAGAGCAGACCTATTTGTTTTATCTTCTCGCTTTGAGGGTTTACCATTGGTCTTGTTAGAGGCATTAGCTTGTGGATTACCCGTTGTATCAACCGATTGTCCTAGTGGGCCAAGAGAGATTATTCAAGATGGTGTAGATGGAGTATTAGTTCCAAGTGAGGATGTCTCTGCATTAGCTAAAGCTATGGATTACTTAATGGCTAATGAAGGAGAGCGTAAGCGTTTAGCTGAAAGTGCTTCAGAAGCCGTGAACCGTTTCAAATTAGAAAAAATAATAGGAAACTGGGAAATTTTAATTTGTGAGGTAATAGAAGAAAGCGTAAAATGAAAACACAAAAAGACGAACTAATATCATCACAAATCTACCAATATGTATTTACAGTTTTTACACCCACTTATAATCGTGCCCATACCCTTCACCGTGTTTATGAAAGCCTTAAAGCACAAACTTACCGTCAGTTCGAGTAGTCACCGAAAAATGGTAACTACTTTTGCATGAGGTTGTTCAGCCATAAACCTACAAAAATATATCTATATGACATATTTCCAAACACAATCTATTTTTAAACAAACTTATGTCTAAATATAGAGATAACAAATTACTTTTCTTTTATCAGCTTATTTTAGCAATTACATTTGTATTCGTTTTTTTTACAAACTTTGATGTTTACTGGAATCATGCAATAGGAACTCCTCAACCAAAAAATTTGGTTATTTTATTTGGTCTTGCCTCTCTACCTCTACTTTTATCATTTGCATCTAGAATAAAATATATATCAAAAAGTTTATGTTTTTGGATTTATGGATACGTATTTATATCTTTGACTTCATTTATACTGTATGCAAATTATGAACCTATAGCATCATCAGAGGAGATCAGGACTCGAATATTATCAGCTGTTTTTATGTTACTTTCAAGCCTAATATTTTCATGCCCCAAAGTTCTGCAATGGGTTAGATGGGAAATATTAATGATTACATTCATGAATGTGATTGCTAATGTATATAGTTTATTCTATCCTGATAATTTTGTAACTATTATTGAAGATCAGAGTGTTTTAGAAACAAGTCGTGCTGCTGGATTTTATGTAGATGCTAATAGAGCTACTTGCATACTAGTGTTGGGGTTAATTTTTAGTATCACCTTATTACCACAAAAATATCGTTTACCTTTTATATTTCTAATTTTTATAGGTGCTTTCGTAACTTTCTCTCGAAGTGGTCTTATCAGCTTTTTAGTTGTAACTTTCATCATGATTTTTGCACGGCAAATTCGTTTGTTTCATAAAAAAATGCTTTTTTGGGCTGTATCGCTAGGAATTATTGCTTGGATACTCCTGAATTCAATAGGATTAAGCTGGTTAAATATAGGAAATGTCGAAGAAACTGTTTTTGAGAATAGAAATTTAGAGAGAATTACCCAACTTCAACCGAATGCAGATAAGAGAGAACTTGATGATTTAAGTTCAGAGCGTCTACCTATTGTAGAAAAAACTTGGGATGAATTTCTCGAATCTCCTATTTGGGGAAATGGAATTGGCTATGGCTTAAAGTTAGAAGCAGATATTATAGGTAAAAAATCACATAATATGTATTTATCTTACATGCTTGAGCATGGATTTCTAGGAGCTTTATTTTTACCTTTATTGGTTTTTTGCTCTACGCATAATGCCTCTAGAAGCGATAAATATATTTGTTTTGCGTTTAGTGCTTTAATTCTGATATGGGCATTTTTTAGTCACAATATTTTAGAGCATCGTGAATTTTTGATGTCGTTTTCATTAATGTCGACGATAAGTGTCACATCCGAACTAGAACCAAACTTTCAAGATAGCGATAGAAAATTAGTTTTTAAATCTTGAACTTTATATTTATGTTGACAAAATTGCCTGGTTATTTAGTTTTTTGACTGATTGACGAAATATATCTACTGAAAATTGATTTATAGAGTTATTTAAAGAATATGAACAAAAAGATAGTATTCCTGATTCGTGATCTTGGCTATGGCGGCGCTCAAAGACAATTAGTAACGCTAGTAAAAGATTTTGACAAACAAAAATTTGATGTAACAGTCTTACACTTTTATTCTGGTGGGCCTTTAGAGAAGGATTTAAAAGAGAGCAACATACCAGTTATTTGTTTAGAAAAACAGGGACGTTGGGATTTACTAGGCTTTTTTTGGCGTCTGATTCGTTATCTGAAACAGATAAAGCCTGATCTGGTGCATACATATATGGGAGAATCAAATATAATTGGTATATTGTTAAAGCCATTTTTCCCATCAACTTCGATAATTTGGGGAGTACGTATTTCCCAATCTCCTGCTAATGCTTTTGATTGGTTAGGGAATACGCTTAGCAAATTAGAGAGTCGTTTATCCCACCTTGTTAACTTAATAATTGTTAATTCTCATAGCGGTAGAAGAGATTATTTGAGTTATGGATTTCCTGGTGAAAAAATGGTGGTAGTTTCCAATGGCATTGACACCGAACGTTTTCAGCCTGATAAAGCAGCTGGTGACAAAGTCCGAGCAGAGTGGGGAATTTCAGAAAACCAGATTCTGATTGGTTTAGTAGGCCGAATATATGCTCAAAAAGATCATCCCAACTTCCTCAGGGCTGCGTCTCTACTTTGCAAAGAATCTCCAGATGTACGCTTTGTCTGTGTAGGTACTGGACCCGATCAGAATTACATCCAAGAAATGTATCAACTGACTGAAGAATTGGGTATATCAAAGAGAGTTATTTGGGCGGGAGTGCGTGCAGATATGCGTGCAGTCCATAATGCCCTTGATATCGCTGTCTCTGCTTCTGCTTTTGGCGAAGGTTTCGGTAATACTATCGGAGAGGCAATGGCTTGTGGTATACCATGCGTGGTTACAGATGTAGGAGATTCAGCCTGGATTGTTGGCGATACGGGTGTAGTTGTTCCTCCTCATAATTCAGAAGCTTTAGCTGCCGGAATTAAGCAATTAATTGAAATAAATTCTGACGAAAAAAAAGTTTTACGAGAAAAGGCTAGAGACAAGATTTCTGAACATTTTAGTGTTGAAAATTTAGTATCTAATACTATTTCATATTGTTTGCAAACTTTAAGTAATTAAAACCAAAAAAGAACTTTCGTCACTCCTTTAATTTGGCTTTGTTTCCATTTTTGAATTTGGTAATAAATGCACTGATGAATAACAAAACTGACAAAATTTCGATCTGTCACTTAATTACAGGGCTGAATACTGGTGGGGCTGAAAGGATGCTCTATAACCTTCTATGTGGGACTAATCGAGAGCTTTTTAGTCCTATTGTCATTTCGCTAATGGATCGTGGTAGATTCGGCGATCGCATTGAAAGTTTAGGTATTCCCGTACATTCAATCGGCATGAAGCAAGGAGCACCAACACCTGCTACATTATTACGATTAATTCAGACTATACGTCGCGTAGAACCCGATGTAATTCAAGGATGGATGTATCACGGTAACCTCGCAGCTTTCCTAGCAAGTTTATTTTTAGGGCTAAAAGTTCCTGTTTTGTGGTGTATTCAATTTTCTATTGGTTCATTAAATTCCGAAAAATTGCTGACGCAGGCAGTTGTTAGAGTTGGTGCAACTGTTTCTAATGTTGTATCTCAAAATATATTTGTATCAAAAAATAGTAGAACCCAACACGAACAAATTGGATATTCATCTACCAATAGTTGTGTGATTCCCAATGCGACTGATACTTCAGTTTTTAAACCATCTCAGGAAGCAAGATTAAAATTAAGAACAGAATTAGGATTACCAGAAGAAACAATTTTAATTGGGCTATTTGCACGTTATAACCCAATGAAAGACCATGCTAATTTTCTCAAAGCTGCTAAGTTGTTACATCAAGAATTTTCCCAAGTTCACTTTCTACTCGCAGGATGTAACGTAGATGAAAAAAATCAAATTTTACAAAATCTAATTCAAGAATTAGGAATTGTTTCCCAAGTTCATTTACTAGGAGAACGTCAAGATATTCCCTACATTGCATCTGCATTAGATATTTTTTCTCTTTCATCCGCATACGGTGAAGCATTCCCTTTAGCCTTAGGAGAGGCTATGTCTTGTGGTGTACCTTGTGTAGCTACAGATGTTGGTGATTCTGCTTGGATTATTGGTGATACAGGAAAAGTTGTACCTCCGAAAAATCCGCATTTACTAGCTAATGCTTTTAAAGAGCTAATAGATTTAGGATATCAGGGTAGAGAAATATTAGGAAAAGCAGCGAGACAAAGAATTATAAATTTATTTTCGCTAGATTCAGTTGTGCTTCAATACGAAACTTTGTACAAAAGTTTATTAGATTATAAAAAATAAAAATATAGGTTAATAATAATGTGTGGTATCACTGGTTTTTGGGATATATATAGACAAATTAGCGCAAATTATCTGCCGATAATTGTGCAGCAGATGTCAAAGTCATTAATTCATCGTGGTCCAGATGATGATGGAAGTTGGATTGATGGAGAAGTCGGAATTGCTCTAGGACACCGACGATTATCTATAGTAGATCTTTCACCAGAAGGACATCAACCGATGATATCTGCTAATGGTCGGTATGTAATTGTTTTCAATGGTGAAATCTATAATTTTCCGGAATTAAGAAAGCAGTTACAAAGCCTTGGATATAGCTTTCGCGGTCATTCCGACACGGAGGTGATGTTGGCTAGCTTCTGTGAATGGGGTGTGGTAGAAGCTACCAAGCGTTTTAATGGGATGTTTGCGTTTGCGTTGTGGGATCGTCAAGAGAGGGTTTTACATTTAGGACGCGATCGCTTGGGAGAAAAGCCACTTTATTATGGTTGGTGTGGTCATACTTTGATATTTGCCTCGGAATTAAAAGCCTTCAAAGCCCATCCTGATTTTCAGCCAGAAATCAACCGCGATGCTTTGGCTTTATTCCTACGTTTTTCCTATATTCCCGCACCCTATTCGATCTATAAAGGTATTTACAAATTACCACCAGCTACACTATTGAGTTTTAATGGCGCAAGCAATCTGCATCCAGAAGCCGCGCCTTATTGGTCGGTTCGAGAAGCAGCTGAATCTGGTGTTTCCCATCCTTTTAACGGTTCAGAAACTCAAGCTATTGCAGAACTTGATACATTACTCAAAGATGCGATCGCCATGCGAATGGTGGCTGATGTTCCATTGGGTGCTTTTCTGTCGGGAGGGATAGATTCTTCTACAGTGGTGGCTTTGATGCAAGCTCAAAGTCAGCAACCCGTGAAAACTTTTAGCATCGGCTTTCACGAGAAATCTTACAACGAAGCTGAATACGCTAAAGCTGTGGCACAGTACTTGGGTACAGACCATACAGAACTTTATGTAACCTCAAATCAAGCCCTAACAGTTATACCCAAACTCCCAAGTTTATATGACGAGCCGTTTTCTGATGCTTCCCAAATTCCCACATTTTTAGTATCTCAACTTGCCAGAAATCATGTCACTGTCAGTCTTTCTGGTGATGCAGGTGATGAATTATTTGCTGGATATAATCGCTACTTTTGGGGACGCAATATTTGGCAGATAATAGGCTGGATACCGAAAGCAGTTCGCCATTCCACCGCAAAAGCTTTAACAAGTCTTTCCCCTCAGACTTGGGATCGAGGTTTTGCGGCTATAGATGCCATGTTACCAGCAAAACTCAAACTAGCAGCTTCCGGCGATAAATTACATAAGTTAGCCAGCATCTTAGCAGTTCCCAACCCCGATGTTATGTATGCCGGGTTGGTATCCCATTGGCAAAAACCAGAGGAAGTTGTGACTGGTAGTTCCGAACTCAGCACAGTTTTGAGCGATCGCAATTTATGGGCAAGTTTACCAGATTTCACAGAACGCATGATGTACTTGGATTTAATGAGCTACTTACCAGATGACATCTTGGTAAAAGTAGATCGTGCCAGTATGGGTGTGAGTCTCGAAAGTCGCATACCTTTTCTAGACCACCGTGTTGTGGAATTTGCTTGGCAAATCCCTTTATCAATGAAAATACGGGGTAATCAAGGTAAGTGGTTGTTACGACAAGTTTTATACAATTATGTACCCAAAGAATTAATCGAGCGTCCCAAAATGGGCTTCGGGATTCCAATTGATAGCTGGTTACGTGAACCTTTACGGGAATGGGCAGAAGATTTGCTTGATGAGTCTCGATTGCGAAGAGAAGGATATTTGAATCCTCAATCAATTCGGCAAAAGTGGGATGAACACCAAAGTGGCGATCGCAATTGGCAGTACTATCTCTGGGACATATTGATGTTCCAGGCATGGTTAGAAGTAAACCATTAAGTTGGTGAATATATTTAGCATCTTTTTAATTGTGGCTAAGAACAAAGATATTTGGATCAGGAGAACTTGAAATGTCTTTGATTTATCAGCATAAGAAAAAACTTATTCACAAGTTGAAGATTATCATATCCTTTCTGGGGACTGTATTGATTTTATTTGCTTGTTCAAGAAGCGTAGGGATATTAGTAAATAACTCCTTAACAGAAGTTCCCATTATATGGGTGAGTTCATCTCTGGAAAGAATAGGGAAAACAGATCAACCAGGAAGCATAACTGAAATTCAGCTTTATGCAGCTCGTGGAGAATACGAACCTTTTCAGATTGGCATCCGCGCACCAAATAGTGGTCTGACAAATGTGAATATTTCTCTCTCTGACTTGTCTAATCAAAATAATCAAGTAATTCCAAAGACGAATATTACACTCTACCGCGAACATTACGTTTACGTTAGTAATTCCAGTCCTAAACGGAGAGGCAGTACTAATCCACCCCTGGGGCCGGGATGGTATGCCGATGGATTGATTCCGTTTGTTAATCCTGAAACCCAAGTAAATCTTACAGGTGCTGAGTTAGACGCGGTTCCGTTCAACCTCAACAATGGAAATAACCAACCTATTTGGGTAGACGTATTTGTGCCCCGTGATACTAAATCTGGGCAATACCAAGGTACGTTCACAGTTACTAGTAACCAAGGAGTTAGCACAGGTAAAATCCTCTTAAATGTTTGGGACTTCGAGTTGCCTATAAAACCATCACTCAATTCAGAGTTTGAGTTCTATGAACATGAAGATAAAAACGACATGGTAGAACTTCTCAAACATAAGATAATACCTAACGCGAATTACAATCCAGTAGATGAACGGGAACTGATTGAACAGTGGGGACTCAACTCCCTTCGTCTTCCCTTTTGGAGTGGGGCTGATATCAATAATTGTTCAATGAAGCTACCTCCTTCTGTAGATGAGATTCGCAAAGCAGCCAGCAGACATCAATCTGATCTCTTTTTGTACGCTAGGTATGCTGATGAGATTGATAAGTGTTCAAATCTGATTGAACCAGTGAAGCAGTGGGCACGAAATTTTCACAAAGCAGGAATTTCAACTGCTATAGCAATGGCCCCAAAACCTGCTCTTTACGATGATGGTTCTGGTACTGGACGTTCAGCTGTAGACATCTGGATAGTCTTACCGAAAATGTACAATGCAGCACCAGGGCGAATATCTGAGGTTTTACAGAAAGGAGATAAAGTTTGGTTTTACAACGCTTTGGTACAAGATGGTTACTCTCCTAAATGGCAAATAGACTTTCAACCAATAAATTACAGAATTCCCCACGGCTTTATTAATCAAAGTCTTGGGTTAACAGGAGTTTTGTACTGGCGAGTTGACTTGTGGACAAAAGACCCGTGGAACGATGTTCAAACTTATTCTGACAAGGACGGCTATTATTACCCTGGTGAGGGAATGCTAGTTTATCCTGGCAAACAGGTAGGAATTGAAGGAGTTGTCCCTTCTATGAGACTCAAGTGGGTAAGAGAAGGGGTAGAAGATTACGAATATATCGACATACTTAAACGCCTCGGTCTAAAGAGTTGGGCATTAACAGTTAGTCAAAATGTGGGACATGATTGGAAGAACTGGACACAAGATCCAACTGTTCTAGAATCAGCCAGACGGCAATTAGGTGAACAGATAGAAAGACTTTCCTCAAAATCAGGGTGAATGTATCTTGAATAATATTTACTCGAGTTTATAAGCGGTGAAATAATGGCGAAAATATTAGTCACAGGTGCTGCTGGTTTTATTGGTTTTCATCTCAGTCAACGCCTACTGGAACGAGGTGATGAGGTCGTTGGTTTAGATAATCTCAATGATTACTATGATGTCAAATTAAAAAAAGATAGGCTAGAGCAACTTTTGGTAAAACCAAACTTTAGTTTTCATCTTTTGGATTTAGCAGACCGTGAAGGCATCGCTAAACTATTCGCTCAATTGAGTTTTGATAAAGTCGTCAATTTAGCCGCACAAGCAGGAGTACGCTATTCTTTAAAAAATCCTCATGCCTATGTCGATAGTAACTTAGTTGGATTTGTAAATATTTTAGAAGGCTGTCGCCATACAAAGGTACAGCATTTAGTATTTGCTTCTTCAAGCTCAGTTTACGGTGCGAATACGAAAATCCCTTTTTCAGTTCACGATAATGTAGACCATCCTATGAGTTTGTATGCTGCCAGCAAAAAAGCAAACGAACTCATGGCACATACCTACAGTAATTTATATGGCTTACCAACATCAGGTTTGCGCTTCTTTACAGTTTACGGTCCCTGGGGTCGTCCAGATATGGCATTGTTTATCTTCACCAAAGCAATTTTGGCAGGTCAACCGATTGATGTTTTTAACTATGGCAAAATGCAACGTGATTTTACTTACATTGATGACGTTGTTGAAGGTGTAATTCGCGTAGTTGATAAAGTTGCCGAACCTAATCCCAACTGGTCGGGAAATTCACCTGACCCTGCTACAAGTTATGCACCCTACAAAAATTACAATCTCGGTAACAATCAGCCCGTTGAATTAATGAACTTAATCGAATCACTGGAAAATTGCTTGGGTATGAAAGCAAAGAAAAATCTGCTACCAATGCAGCTTGGTGATGTACCTGTAACTTATGCCGATGTTGATGCCTTAGTTCAAGATGTTGGTTTCAAACCAAATACTTCGATCGAGGTGGGTATTGAGCGATTTGTTAAATGGTATCGGTTATATTACAAAGTTTAAAAACCTCTACAGGCTCTCTATATATATAAATAAGCACTACAAATAAAAGTATGAAAATTTTACATATTTGTGCAATTGGTGGCACTGCTAATATCCTTTTAAAACCTCAAATAGACTACTTTTTATCCCAGAAACTAGAAGTGGAAATTGCTTGTTCACCTGGTTCTGAAGTAGAAGCTTTGCGAAAACAGGGATATATTGTTCATCCTATTCAAATTGACCGTAGAATCTCTTTATTTTCTAACCTTAGAAGTATTTATCAACTGACTAAATTGATAAAAAAGCAGCAATATGATATTGTTCATGTTCATACACCTATTGCCAGCGTCTTAGGACGTATTGCTGCCAAAATAACAGGTGTAAAGCAGATTATATATACTGCTCATGGGTTTCCTTTCCACGATTTATCATCACCCAAGGAATATTTTTTCTACTCTAATATAGAAAAATATGCTGCTTTGGTCACTGATCTGATCTTGACCCAAAATTATGAAGATATTACTACAGCAAAAAAACTAGGTTTATGTCCTCCAGAAAAAATAGCTTATTTAGGCAATGGAGTCGATATTGAACGCTTCCATAAACAACGCCTGAATTCCGAACATCAAACTCAATTACGCAAGTCTATAGGTATACCTGATAGTGCTGACTTAATCATTGGTACGATAGGGCGTTTAACTTATAAAAAAGGAAGTGGATATTTAATTGAAGCAACAGCAAAATTATTACCTGATTTCCCTAATTTACATGTTCTCATCATTGGTGCTGAACTTGCCACAGATCCGGAACCTTTTCAAGTAGAAATTATGGAAAAAATTCATAATTTTGGGCTAGATAAAAATGTTACACTGACAGGAAATAGGTCAGATATTCCAGAAATTTTAGGTCTTCTAGACATCTTTACTTTACCTACATTCACTCACGAAGGATTGCCTCGTTCGATATTGGAAGCTATGTCTATGAGTTTACCCATTGTCACTACAGATATTCGTGGATGTAGGGAAGCTGTAGTGGATGGGAAAAATGGTTTGATTGTACCTCCCAAGAATAGCGATGAACTGGCTAGCGCCTTAAGAAAATTGCTGTCTAATGCTGGATTAAGAGTAGCCTATGGCAAAAATAGCCGTGAGATAGTGGAAGCCAACTATAATGAAGAGTTTGTTTTTAAAAGACTTGCTAAACACTACAAATTGTCAGAAGTTGCTTTACCTTAAATGTTTCTCACTATCCACTATTTAAACTTGAAATTGATGAATAAATTCATTGTTTAGTAACTTTTCAGTATCAGGAGTATATGGCTATGAATGTTAACACCATTTCCTGGACAAATTCTAAACAGGAATCGAGGTCTTGTCTGCGTAATTACCACGAATTATTTAGGGATTTGCCTCACTCCTCATCCAATATTTAAGCTTTTGAGTTACTGAAATCGAAGGAATTAGTTATGATTGTCGAAAATTTTTCAGGTGCTATTTTTACAAAACAATACAGCCTATTTATCAAGTCTATATTAGATAGATTTGTGGCAGCGATCATCTTACTTTTATGCCTACCTGTGATGTTGATAATAGCGATCCCTATCTACATAGATATGGGTAGACCAATTTTATTTACCCAACCTCGTCCCGGTAAAAATGGTCATATTTTCAACTTCTACAAATTCCGCACGATGACTAATGAGAGTGATGATCAAGGTAATATACTCAGCGATGAAAAACGCCTCACTAAATTAGGTCAATTCTTGCGTAAAACCAGTATTGATGAGCTTCCTCAACTTTGGAATGTCCTCAAAGGAGACATGAGTTTTGTAGGGCCACGTCCATTATTAGTTAAATATCTTGACCGTTATACTCCTGAACAGGCACGTCGTCACGATGTTTTGCCAGGTATTACAGGTCTAGCGCAAGTCAAGGGTCGTAACGCGATTAGCTGGGAAGACAAGTTTAATCTTGATGTGTGGTACGTAGATAATTGGAGTGTATGGCTTGATTTCAAGATTCTATTGATGACAGTGTTGAAAGTTGTACAGCAAGACGGAATCAATCAAGAAGGTTACGCAACATCAGAAGAATTCAAAGGTCAGTTGCGGGAAAATTAATCGTCTTGAATTCAAGGCTTTAACCTAGCTGATACATGGCAGAAACCGCACCAAGAGCGGTCTGCCAAATAAGGGTGGTTTACCCTCACAAGTTCAAGATTTAAATCTAATATTATCGCTTGTTTATTAAATCGAAAAAATGGACGTACAAATACTTGATATATCAAATCCGCTTTGGACGAATACCCTTGAAGTAGTCCATCATGATGTTTATCATTTACCTCAATACTTTTATTTAGAAGCTCAAAGAATTAATGCAACGGCAGAAGCTATTTTGATAGCTGCTGGTGAAAAAATATTTTTTCTACCGTATTTGTTGCGCCAGGGTGAAATTTTAGTTAACAGTGAAACAAAGCAAAAAATTCTTGATGTCATATCGCCTTATGGTTATCCTGGTTTTTTACTAAGTGATGCAGCAGCTAACACACCAGAATTTTTGAGATCCGTAATAAATCAACTAACCCAAATACTGCATGAACGGCAAGTTTGTTCAGCCTTTATACGACTTCACCCTCTTCTAAACAATAGTGTAGATAAATATAGTGATTCTGTAAAAATAAACGGGGAAACTGTTTCTATTGACTTGACCTTGAGTGAAAGTGAGCTTTGGCAACAAACTAGACCAGACCAGCGTAATAAAATCAACCGAGCTAAGCGATTTGGTTTTCAAACTAGAATGGTTCCCCCTCGTCAATTTATCAAGGTATTTAACAAGGTTTACGAAGAAGCAATGGATCGGGTTGGAGCAAAACGGTTATATTATTTTGGTGAAGATTTTTTTGAAAAACTAGCTGATTCTCTAGGAGATAAAATCCATTTATGTTTGGTAGAGTTGAATGAAGAAGTTGCCTGTGCAGGTTTGTTTACAGAATGCTGCGGAATCGTCCAATATCACTTGAGTGGTACGAGCACTAATTTTTTAAAACTTGCTCCAAATGTACTCATGCTTGATTATGTTAGGCTTTGGGCAAAAGAACGCGGTAATTTGGATTTTCACTTGGGGGGTGGTGTTGGAGGTTCTCGAGAAGATAGTCTCTACAAATTTAAGGCAGGCTTTTCTAAACGAAGGAACACTTTCCTAACACTTCGATTAATTGTAAATGTAGAGAAATATCACTATTTAGTTGATTTGCAGGCAAGGGCTTTGCAGACGGATTCTACGACACTGCTCAATTCAGGGTTTTTTCCAGCTTATCGTTTTTCGGGATTCTAAGTATATAGACAATCTTAGATAATTCAAGAGGGCAATATATGACCAGTAGTCAAGAAATATTTTCGTCAAATGAATTTGATACTTGGGCACACGGAGAAGGACTATTAGCAGAAGAAAAGTATCTGATAGAAAAGTATTTAAGCAAAGACAAAAAAACAATTGAAGCAGGCACTGGTGGTGGAAGAATTTTATTATCAATGAAAAAGTTGGGTTTCACATTTCTACAAGGTTATGATTTCTTGCCAAAATTTATTGAGCAGGCGAGACAAAAAGATCCTAATAGTAGTATTTGCTTTGAAGTAGAAAATGCTATTGCTTTAAGTTACGAAGATTGTAGTTTTAAGCAGATACTATACCTACAGCAAATAATTTGCTCGATAGAGAAAGAAGAGGAAAGATTAAAAGCGGTAAAAGAAGCTTATCGTATTCTCCAAAATGGTGGAATTGCACTATTTTCCTTCCTAAGTTTTGAAGCTAGATCTAGAAAACCAATGTACATAATGTATTTAGCATATTTAACTGTAGTCAGAGGTGTATTGAGAAGAAAACGAAAACGCTCAATTCAGGAGTTGCCATATTTGAAGCATGGTGGCAAGCCTAACTTTTTTGCACTACTTGATCATGCTCCTTATCTGTATTGGTATAAAACAGAAGAGGCTCACCAGCTATTGAAACAAGCGGGATTTGAAATAGTTGCCATTGGTTCAGATTACCAAATTAGCCAAGGAAAGATGCATATATCTCCCGAAACTTTAAAGAATGAGCCAACTCAAGAAATAATGTATTTTGTTTGTAAAAAATAAAACATATAGGCTTGGCTCATAATGGAGGATAAATAGTAAGACTAGTAAATTAGAACAATGGGTAAACCAATTCTCCTTTCAACTCCTCACATGGGCGATCGCGAACTTGAATTCGTGAAAGAAGCCTTTGACACTAACTGGATTGCTCCCGTAGGCCCCCATGTAGATGCTTTCGAGCAGGAATTTTGTCAAGTCACTGGTGCTAGCTATGCAGCTGCGGTGAGTTCTGGGACGGCAGCGATACATTTAGCCTTGCTGTTGATTGGTGTCAAACCTGGAGATGAAGTATTTTGCTCCACGCTGACCTTTGCGGCGACAGCTAACCCCATTGCTTATCTAGGGGCAAAACCAGTATTTATTGATAGCGATCGCCTTTCTTGGAATATGAATCCCGATTTGTTACAAGAAGCCTTAGCACACCGCGCCCGGATTGGGAAATTACCGAAAGCAGTTGTGTTGGTGCATCTGTATGGTCAAAGTGCTGACATTGCTCCGATTCTCAAAGCTTGCAATCAATATCATATTCCCTTAATTGAAGACGCAGCCGAAGCTTTAGGGGCTACCTATAAGGGGCGTACCCCCGGAACCTTCGGTCATATTGGCATTTACTCATTCAATGGTAATAAAATTATCACCACTTCTGGTGGTGGGATGTTGGTGTCTGATGACTCAGAATTGGTAGCGAAAGCTCGTTTCTTGGCAACTCAAGCCCGCGATCCCGCACCCCATTACCAACACTCCACCATTGGCTACAACTACCGCCTTAGCAACGTTTTAGCTGGGATTGGTCGCGGTCAATTGCTGGTTTTGCAGGAGCGAGTGCAAGCGAGACGACGCAACTTTAAAGTTTACCACCAGGCTTTAGGAACTCTCCCAGGAATAGCATTCATGCCAGAAGCAGATTTCGGAAAAGCAACTCGCTGGTTAACTTGTCTAACAATTGACCCAATAGCCTTTGGTGCAGATCGGGAGCAAGTACGATTAGCACTCGCCCAACAGCAAATTGAAGCCCGCCCCGTATGGAAACCTTTACATCTACAGCCGGCGTTTGCTGGTTGTGAATCTATTGGTGGTGCTGTAGCCGAAGATTTATTTGCACATGGTTTGTGCTTACCTTCTGGTTCTAATTTAACAGACGCAGATTTAGAGCGGGTAATTGATGCGATCGCTAAAGCACACAACAGCAATTGAACTATTTGTTGATCAAACCATATTTAATTTTGTAGGCTGTATCAAAATTATACTAATCAATCATATTAATTAATGGCATCTCCAAATCATTGAGAAGCAACAAGATTCTTGATTTATTCAGGAAATTGTGATTCTACTTATCACAAGTATTACAACTCTAGTAAGATAAATATATCTAATATAATTAGACAATAAAAAATAAATTTATGGAATCAACAGAATCACAAGCCACTACCTTTACATTAGATAAATACTGGCAAATACTAAAACGTCGTTGGATACCAGGCTTGAGAGTTTTTATCCCAGTTTTTTGCTTGTCTGTACTTGTTTCTTTTTTGAAAAAACCTGTTTATGAAACGGAAGGAAAGATATCCTTTCAAAGGACAAATACTATCTCTTCATTGACAGGAGTAGGAACAGAAATAGGAAAGTTAGAAACAGTTGCACAGGATCAAAAAACTAATCCTTTAAATACAGAATCAGAAATTCTCCGGTCTTTCCCCCTTGTGCAACAAACCATATCAAAACTTAATTTAAAGGATAATAAAGGAGTAACTTTAAGAACAGAAGCATTTTTGAAAAACCTTTCTGTAAAGGATATTAAGGGAGCAGATGTCCTACAAGTTTCCTACAGAGATGAGAACCCTAAAATAGCAGCAGAGGTAGTTAATGCTGTCATCAATACCTATTTAGAACATAACGTATCTTCTCGGAGAAAAGAAGCTGCTGCTGCCCGTGTATTTTTAGAAAAACAGTTACCAACTGCCGAATTAATTGTCAGAAAAGCAGAAGCTGAACTGGCAGAATTCAAAGATAAAAATAAAATTGTTTCCCTACAAGAAGAAGCAACTAAGTCCCTGGAATTAATTCAAGATTGGCAAAGACAGCTTGGTGACGCTCAATCTCAAATTGCTAATCTTAGTGCTCAATCTGAAGAGATTCGTCAACAATTGAGTCAGAATCCTCAGCAAGCAGTAGCTATGGCTTCTATTAGTCAATCTTCTGGGGTACAAGATATTCTCAAAGAAATCCAACAGTTAGAATCTCAAATTGCTGCTCGGCGGACTGTCTTGAGAGATAGACATCCTGAAATTATTAACTTACAAGAAAAGTTAAAGACTTTAAATGAAATTCTCCAACGGCGAGTTCAGCGAATTGTAGGGGTGAACCTACCACAAGCTAATAGTAATTTGCAGGCAGGAGCGCTACAGCAACAGTTAGCAGGAGAACTTGTCAGATTAGAATCGACTCGTAAGGGTTTAATCAGTCAGGTAGCAACGTTATCGAACTTACAAGCAACTCATAAGCAAAGGCTGAATACTATACCCCGATTAGAGCAGCAACAGCGCCAGTTAGAACGTAAAGTCCAAGCATCTCAATCTACCTATTTGGTGCTGCTACAAAAGCTGCAAGAGAGCCGTTTAGCAGAAAGTCAAAAGCTAGGTAACGCCAGTTTAGTATCGGAAGCCCAAGTTCCTGACAAACCTATTTCTTCCCCTATGGTCTCATATCTGAGTGCAGGGTTACTAGCTGCTTTGGCTGCTCTAGGAACCATGTATATTTTGGAAATCAGAGATAAATCAATCAAGACAGTTGATGAGGCTAAGGACTTACTAGGGTTTACTTTGTTAGGAGTAATTCCAGCTTTTAGTAAGTCAAAAAATTACGTTAGCAGTAACGAAGAGGCCGAATTATCCACTTCAAGGTTAATTGTCAGAGATATTCCCCGCTCGCCAATTAGTGAAGCCTACCGGATGCTGCGGGCGAATTTGAAATTTATGAGCGCTGATAAAGAATTAAAGGTAATTGTGATTACAAGTTCCATCCCTGGAGAAGGTAAATCAACAGTAGCTACAAATTTAGCTTTAGCAATGGCTCAGATGGAGCGACGGGTATTGTTAGTCGATGGAGATTTGCACCGCCCAGTACAGCATCAAATTTGGAACTTAACTAATAGTCAAGGTTTGAGTAATCTTATTGTTGGTCAGGCTGAGACCAGGACAGTAGCCAAAAAAGTCATGGATAATTTGGATGTACTGACTGCTGGTGTCATACCTCCCTCACCCGCATCTCTCCTAGACTCAAAACGTATGGCGGCGTTAATTAAGAATTTCGCTATCAACTACGATTTTGTAATTATTGATACTCCTTCACTTAATGTTGCAGCCGACGCGGCTACTTTAGGTCAGATGGCTGATGGTGTCTTGTTCATAGTGCGTCCTGGGGTAGTTGATTCTGTTCATGCTACTGCTGCTTGCGAGATTTTAGAAAAATCTGGACAGAATGTCCTGGGTCAAGTTGTGAACGCAGTTATTACTCAAAATGAAAGCCATAGTTACTACTACTTCACAGATGAAAGTAAATCTCAAGAGCATCCTGTGGCTACAACTCGGAAGCGAGAACCAGTAGGCTTTGATGATTGGCGTTAATTGAGTTCGTAATTAAACAAAAAAGCCCGCAATAGCGGGCTTACACACAACAAAACTATGAACTACGAAAACTCGATTTAGGCGAAATAAGTCATTTCCGCCTCTAATTGGCGAATCAGCTTGTCATCACCCTTGGCTCTGGCTACTTGCAAGCGATGTTCTAGGCTTCTTTGAATATTCTGTTTATGAGCTTCTTGTGCTTTTTGGATAGCTTGTACTCTGTTGTTGCTCATAGTAATTACCCCTTTAAGTTGTTTTAAGTAAGTCGGTGGGAAAAAACAAAACTAAGTTAAGAAAGATAAACAAAGCTATGGTCCTCTTCCCTCCTGCCTTGTCATAACGATAATTTTCAACACTGAGCTACTTATTATGTTTTGTAATCCTAACATATCATATAAATTTGGTAGCACTGGCTACAGAAAAATATGTCTTAATATAGTTTTTTGAGCTAGAACTATGTCTGAGCAGCAGATGGGTCAAGGGCAACTCCTCACCTTAATTAGCGATTTTGGCGATCGCGATGTGTATGTAGGTGTGATGAAAGGAGCGATCGCTCAAATCAACCCCAGACTAACGGTGGTAGACTTAACCCATCACATACCACCACAAAGTATAGCTGCGGCTAGGTTTTGTCTGATACATGCTTACCCCTACTTCCCTGAGGGTACTGTGCATGTAGCGGTGGTAGATCCAGGCGTGGGAAGTATGCGACGGGCGATCGCGGTAGAATTTGCTCAAGGATTTTTGGTAGGGCCGGATAATGGCATATTTAGTGGGGTACTCAGCCAAAGTCCGGCGATTAGGGCGGTTCAACTGACAAATCCTGATCATTGGAGAACTCCCCAACCAAGTAAAACTTTTCACGGGCGGGATATTTTTGTACCAGTGGGAGCGCATTTAGCTAGTGGAATCACCCTCAAACAGCTAGGACAAGAAATTGATCCTTTAACTTTGGTAACTCTAGATATACCTGATTATCAAGAAACCACAACTGGCGTAGTGGGTTGCATTCAATATATTGATCACTTTGGCAACTTAGTCAGCAACATTCCAGGGAGTTACGTACAAGGCAAAACCTGGTATGTGCAAGCTGCGGGGTTGAGGATACCGGGGTATGTAACTTACAGTGATGTTGAAGTTGGCGCGATTATCGCCTTAGTTGGTAGTCATGGCTGCGTAGAAATTGCCGTCAATAATGGAAATGCTCACTCACGGTTACAAATTAATTTGCAAGACACTTTACAAGTCTTTTTTTGAGGGAGTCAGAAGAGCGATTTCCTCTAGGTATTAATTCCTCCATCTAAAGAACTATTACACTTCATTGCAAATTAAAAAGCCTGTGAAACCGACGTGATAGGTTTTAGTGATGTGAACAAACAGCACAACACTAAGAAAGGAGAACACAGTCGCAATGGAATCAAATTTCTTAACGAGCAATAGTGTAGCAAGTGCAGCCAACGAAGATTTTAGTGAATATGTTGCCCATCTCCAGCTACACATGACTCTGCAAGCTCGCAATCTGGTTCCAACCTTGAAACAGACCCAAGAAGGTAGTCGAGAAGAGTTACTCCATCAAACTCAAGCTCACTTTGAAAAGCTAATTTCTCGCCAAGGGCTGTAGAATATACAAATTTTCATCTAATTACACATAAAATAAAAGCAGGCTATGATTGGGTCAACACCAATGGTGTTCCCACAAAGTCTGCTTTTTTCGTCCTCATTTAAGTATCTGGTTACGAAAATCACTCTTTTGGAGCAATAGCAAGCCACGGAAAACCGTTAAAATTGTTATTGCAACAACTACTCAGCAAGAGCAGTTAGTTAAGGCTCAATGGCGGCTCGAATCAAAATGACTTCATTATTTCCAAGAAATCTCAGCGTTGTCATCCGACCAGTCCAATACCGGGATCTGGACGATATTGAGCGCCTTACTCAAGAGTCATTTGCAGCCCTGAATCCCAAGGGTACTTGTTTTGCTATCCGCCAGATGCAATGGCTGCGTCGCTGGTATGGGTTCATCAAATGCTTGAGTTGGTTTCCCAACCCGTTACAGTACTTATTCTCTTCCTACGTAGCAGAACAGGGCCGTGTGCTACTAGGAATGATTCAAGTGTCACCGTTTAACCGGACGCGCAGTACTTGGCGCATTGATAAGGTGATGCTAGACCGTAGTGCTGATAAACAAGGAATTGGCTCCCAACTAATGCGCCATTGCTTCGAGTCGATCTTAGAAGCGCGCACGTGGATATTAGAAGTAAATGTTAACGACAAAGAAGCCCTAGCACTGTATCGGCAAAATGGCTTTCAGCGCCTAGCAGAAATAACCTACTGGGAAATCACCCCAGAGTTGTTGTCTGAATTAGCACAAGCAGAGCCAGACCTACCCAATCTTTTGCCAGTCAGTAATGCCGATGCTCAGTTACTCTATCAATTAGATACGGCATCCATGCCGCCTTTAGTGCGTCAGGTGTTTGATCGCAACACCCGTGACTTCAAAACTAGTTTGTTTGGTGTTTTAACTGACGCTGTGAAACAGTGGGTGACGAAAACAGAAGTAGTATGTGGCTATGTGTTTGAACCCCAGCGCAAAGCGGCGATCGGACATTTTCAGGTGCAACTTGACCGCAAGGGTATTGCTCCCCACGTAGCAACGCTGACTGTTCACCCTGCGTACACTTGGCTGTATCCAGAATTACTATCTCAACTAGCTCGCATTGCCCAAGATTTTCCGCAGCAAGGGTTGCAACTAGCTTCTTCGGACTATCAGCCAGAACGAGAAGAGTATTTAGAGCGCATTGGCGCCAATCGCATCGAACATACCTTAATTATGTCCCGCTCAGTTTGGCACAAGTTACGGGAGTCGAAGTTTGTTTCCTTAGAAGGGATTCAGTGGCCGGAAGTATTGCAAGGTCTCCAACCGGCTCGTAAACCGATTCCGGGTGGGATGTCATGGGTACAGCAAGTACAACAATCATCGCCAGAGAGATCAGCACCACCCAAGTCGGAACCGATGAACTTTGGATGCAAAAACTGTAACATTGAAGCATCTGGTCAGTCTGACTCAGCAGAACCACAGCAGGAGAAATAGTGTGACACCCCAGGAGCAATCAAAACAGTTGATTTCAGCGTTAGGATTAGATTTTGGTCGCAAGCGGATTGGTGTTGCAGGGTGTGATCGCACAGGTTTGATTGCCACGGGTATTACTACAATAGAACGTGCTTCTTTTGAGCAAGATATCGAGCAGCTACGCCAGCTAGTAGATGAGCGCCAGGTAGAAGTACTAGTTTTTGGTTTACCTTATTCCATGGACGGCTCTTTAGGGTTTCAGGCGCGTCAAGTGCAAAAGTTTGCTACTAGAGTTGCTAAAGCGCTACAACTACCTTTGGAATACGTGGATGAGCGATTAACTTCATTTCAAGCAGAACAACTGCTAAAAGCCGAAAATCGCTCTCCATCAAGACACAAAGCCTTAATAGACCGGAAAGCAGCAGCTTTAATTTTGCAACAATGGCTAGATGCTCGGCGTGGTCAATCTTATAGCCCAGTGGTAGCTGTTGAGTATTGATACCTTTTAACATGATATTCTGAAAACTATTACCCAGCAGTTGTATTTATCTCTAAAGCTATTTGTGTGGCATTACCTGTCATTAAATAACAAAGAGATATCCCAAATAGCTGGTCTTTATAAAGTTCCACAACTTGGCTATGTTTTCCTCACAATTTCCGGAAGAAAATGATCGCGCTCATGCGGGTTCCATCACTTTGACCGACGACAAAGGGCGGAATCTGGAATGTTATATTGAGCATTCCCTCGCAGTAGATGGGCAAGAATACGTATTACTGCTTCCTGTTGACTCACCTGTAGAGATTTTTGCTTGGCAAGGTGAAGACGAAGACGAAGAAGCTGTTTTAGTAGAAGACGATGACACTATTGACAAAATCTTTGGTACAGCCCAAGCTGTTCTATCTGAGCAGAACCTGATTTTGAAAAATACTGCTTATGCTCTGACGGTTGCAGGTGAGTTACCACCTGTAGAAGAATCAGAACTGTTCACTTTAGAAATTGAAGATGACGAGGCAGAATTAGAGCCGGAGCAATTACAGCTACTCACTAGCTTCTACGATGAAGAACAGGAGTATGCCATTTATACACCCCTCGATCCATTACTGTTTTTTGCCCGGATCTCGAAAGCAGGTTTACCCGAATTACTATCTCCAGAAGAGTTTCGTAAAGTACAACCTTTGTTAGAAGAACATCTTTTTAATGAAGTTGAATGACATTAAAAATTAAAAAGTTACATTTTTAAATTTTTAATTATAATCACAGTGGTAGTGGAAGATTAAAATCATTGCCGCTAAAGTATGTTATTTGGGGAAATTGGGGATAGGGAAGACCCCCGTTATCGCAAGTTTCGTCGGGTTTCCCAGCCATTTGCTCATCTTGGCTCGTAGCCATTCCAGAGCAAGTGGTGTCATAGGGAATAAGCAATAGCTATTCCCCGATCACCCCTAGAACATACCTTAAAAAATACTAAGCACCTGTTGCCAAAATCCATCAGGAACAGCAATAGTTATTAGTCATTAGTCATTCGTCGTTTGTAATGAATACTGACTTTTGACTTTTGACCTTTAACTCTTAACTCTTCACTATGGCCTGGAACAATCTCTTACAGCCTGATTTGATTTTGAGAGGTTCAGTTTTGAACCTGTCCCCAGACATTATCCAGCGATATCAGCTCAAGGGGCTGGTGTTGGATGTGGATGAAACCCTAGTACCCATTACAGTAGGAGCAGCTTCACTAGAGCTACGACAGTGGGTAGAGCAAATTCGCGCCTGCACTGCATTGTGGTTGGTGAGTAATAACCTGAGTGAAGCGCGTATTGGGGGAATTGCTAGATCGCTCAATTTGCCTTACTACCTGAGTGCAGCCAAGCCATCACGACGTAAAATCAGGGCTGCACTCAAAGCAATGGATCTACCATCTCACCAAGTGGGAATGGTGGGCGATCGCTTATTTACCGATGTCTTAGCGGGGAATCGCTTAGGAATGTTTACCATTCTAGTTGAACCGATTATGCATCCCGATGCTGTAATGCGATCGCATCCCATCCGCAATTTTGAAGTTTTGGTATCTGAAATCCTGGGAGCCACAATTAGAGCTAAACACAAGAAGATTCGCAAAAATTAATAAATCGTCACCAAGGTAAATCTAAAGAAATAATTAAGGAATTTTAGTTGAGTACAAAAATCGGGGATCATGAGTATTAATAACATGGGGTCAGCCAATTAAAGACCCTAGCCAATAAAAAGCACATATAAATTCGTAAAGCGTCAGCCTTCACTTATAGAGGGGTGGCGCTTTACAATTTTTGTAGTCATTTGTCCCTTGTTGGTAAGCTGATGTGCATTCATCCGATGAAGACTGTCATTAGTCATTTGTCCCTTGTCCCTTGTCCTTTGTGAAATCCTCACTGGTGGTTATGCAATTTAGATGTGTTTTAGCTTAACTAATAGGCATTGTCAGAAAGACATCATACAAAGCATTCACAGTTTGAGCAAAGTCCTACACCAATGAAAATAATTTCCCCCATGACAAATAACAAATGACAAATGACCAAAACAATCGTCGTCAAAATCGGCACATCTAGCCTGACTCAACCAGAAACTGGCAAACTGGCACTTTCTACCATTGCGAACTTAGCAGAAACACTAGCAGACTTAAGGCATAAAGGACATCGGGTAATCTTGGTTTCCTCTGGTGCGGTGGGAGTCGGTTGTGCGCGATTGGGCTTAACTGAACGCCCCAAAGCGATCGCACTCAAGCAAGCAGTAGCCGCCGTGGGACAAGGTAGATTAATGCGGGTATACGACGATTTATTTACCACCCTGCAACAGCCAATTGCTCAGGTTTTGTTGACTCGCAGCGACTTGGTACAGCGCAGCCGCTATCTCAACATCAACAATACCTTTCAAGAACTGCTGGGACTGGGAGTGATTCCTGTGGTCAATGAAAACGATACAGTAGCAGTAGACGAACTGAAATTTGGCGACAACGATACACTCTCAGCATTGGTTGCTAGCCTAGTAGAAGCAGATTGGCTATTTTTGCTCACCGATGTAGACAGGCTGTACTCCGCCGATCCTCGTTCCGTACCCGATGCCCAACCCATCGCCTTGGTAAGTAGCATTAAGGAATTAGCAGCATTACAAATCCAAACAGGTGCTCAAGGCTCACAATGGGGAACTGGCGGCATGTTTACCAAAATTTCGGCGGCGAGAATTGCCACGGCGGCTGGAGTGCGTACCGTGATTACCGAAGGCAAATATCCGCGCAATATAGAAAAAATTTTACAAGGCGAACCACTAGGAACACACTTTGAACCCCAACCGGAACCGACATCAGCCAGGAAACGCTGGATAGCTTACGGTCTTGTGCCTACGGGAAAATTATATTTAGATATGGGTGCGATCGCTGCTATTTCCCAAGCAGGAAAATCATTATTAGCAGCTGGAATTAAAGCCGTAGAAGGAGAATTTGATCCCCAAGAAGCAGTGCAACTTTGTGATAGCAACGGTGATGAAATAGCCAGAGGCTTAGTAAATTACAGCAGCGAAGAACTGCAAAAAATTCGCGGCTGTCACTCACGGGAAATTCCGACAATTTTGGGTTATGCAGGTGCGGAAACCGTAGTTCACCGGGATAATTTAGTTTTGACTTAGAGTATGGAGATGAAGACCAGTCAATTCCTGCACCATCCTTGATCGCTGCTAAATATATCGCACTTGATTTTGCATCTCATCTGAAGTCAACTGATTGAGAATGGCGAGTGGCCGCTGTGCAATCTCTTGAAGGGAACGACGAACAGCAAAAATTACACCATAATGTATCTGTCCTGAATCAAAATAAGTCTGTACAAGTTCTTCAAAGTCAGTTCTATTGTGAGTCACCAACGTTCTTGCTTGACTTATAGCATACAAAGGTGTGGGATTGAGGGGCGTATTCTCATCGGCAGGGTGATCGCCAGTGTTACCCAACAGCCACGTACCCGTTGTGTAGATGAATGGTTTATCCGTTCCCTCTAGTGCATTGAGAAATATCTCTACTGCTGCCTTCTCGGTGCTTGCCATTTGTGCATCTCCTGTAGAGGCAGCATGGATGACGGCATCAACCTGTGACGCTACCTACGCCAATGTGTGCGGCAGGTGCAAATCTCCTAAAAGCGCACGTACTCCCAGCGCCTCCAGCTTTTGTGCGGCTGCATCCGAGCAGGCTAACCCCGTCACACGATGAATAGATCATCTACCTCGATTCCTGCATCACTGAAATTTTAGTATTAGATTTTACAAATTATCTTGCATAATTGAAGATAGCCTATTCTTGCAAGAGTATTTCACCCTCGATGGTTCTTGGTAGACTGGTAGTAGCGCTGTGTGCCTCATTCTATGCCCGTCAAAACTTTTTCACGCTACGTGACCAGTAACTCTGAGATTTTAAGCGGAGAGCCAATTATTATAGGCACTCGGACATCTGTTCGTGCCATTGTTGGTTTGTGGCGGTTAGGCATTATGCCAGAAGAAATTTTGAGCCATTTACCTCATTTAACGCTAGCGCAAGTGTTTGATGCTTTGAGCTTCTATCTCGACCATCAAGCAGAAATTAATGAGTATATTGAGCGAAACCAAGTTCCTCATGAGCTAGTTCATTCATCTGTGAAAGCCGCATTGGGTGAACTGTGACAACTTTTGCCGCACTTTACACAGATGAGGATATGTCAGCACTAGTTGCCACACTTTTGCGTTCCCGTGGTTTGGATGTTACAACCGTCCCTGAGCAAGTAACCCTAGGCAAAACAGATAGGGAGCAACTTGAATTTGCCGCTTCTATTGGAAGATGCATCTTGACTCATAACCGAGTTGACTTTGAACGGTTGCATCTTCATTCATTACATGTAAGAGGATAAACAGCATTCTGGAATTATTGTAGTACCTCAGAAAAATGCCTATGAAGTTGCACAAAGAATTGGTATTTTGGTGAGTGCGTTGACAGTTGAGGAAATTAGAAATCAATTACTGTACGCCTAAATTTCTAAAAATTATCTGATTCTGAGTCAGACATCACTACAAACAACTCATCTGTGCCAACGCCACCGCACCCCACAACGGCGCATCATCACCCAACGCTGCCGGAGCAATGGCAAAATCTACTTCTGGTAACGCCGTCTCCCTCGCCGTCTGCTTCACCACCTCCCACCAGCGATTTCCCGCCTTCGTCACACTTCCACCCAAGACAAATAATTGCGGGTTTACCAAATTTGCCACATTCCCGATCCCTACACCCAAACCCCAAGCACCACGATATAAAATTTCCTGAGCCAAGTCATCCCCAGCCGCCGCCGCTTCACTCACTACCTTCCCCGTCACCAACTCCAAATTCTCACCTACCAAACTCCTAACTCTCTTTCCTCTTTGCGGTTCGTTTTCCAACCTTTCCCGCACATCCTGCGCCATATAAGGCCCCGACGCCAACCTTTCCACACATCCCCGTTTCCCACACAAACACACGGGCCCAGCTGGATCTACAACCATATGTCCAATCTCACCAGCCATCCCACCTGTACCCCGCCAAGGCTGACCGTTGAGTATCCAACCACCACCCACACCAGTACTGACGGTGATGTAAAATAAGCTATCATAGCCCTGCCCAGCACCAAAACGATATTCACCCAAGGCGGCAACATTGGCATCATTGTCTACACTGGTAGAAATGCCAAACTCGGTTTCTAGCAAATCTTTGAGGGGGATATTTTCCCAGCCAGAGACGTGATGAGACAGTCGCACTGTTCCCGTGGTAGCATCAACAGGCCCGCCAAAGCTGACACCAATTGCTGCTGGTTTTTTACCTTGTAGCAAAGAGTGAATGAGCGATCGCATAATTTCTAAGTCAGTGTGAGCATCTGTATCCATTGGTGAGAGGCGACGTTCATAACCCAACCAATCCCTAGAACCGAGATTAACTAACGCCGCCGCCAGTTTCGTACCGCCAAAATCCAGCGCTAAGATTAATGTCATAAATAGCGGAGTACTCCCAAATAATATGTAATAATTTATGGCTATTGAGAAATTTTATTGTTTATATTGGAATAATCAATACTAGTTTTACCTAACTATCTGAGCTATTAAAGCTTTATGAGCCTAAATTCAACTAGTATTAGTATACGCTGAAACTAAATGAGTATTATTTACACATAAACTCCCGTAACTGGGTTGTTTGTATAATATTATCTCTACCAAAGGGGGTGTGGCGATCGCTAATTAAAATGCTATTTTATTGATAATTATTTGCAATATACTCTAAAAAAGGGAGTCACTTTTGAGCAGGGATGACTAAATCATGCTTTTGCAGTGTATTTCCAAAAAGAGATTAACTTGTAGACCATCTGTATAGCTTGAAGTCTAGAAACTGAGCCGATTAATGACTGCATAAATGATTTTATGGAGAATTTAAATATGTATGATGATCTGAGAGCTAATTACGGGTGTAATATAAGCTACTTTACCTGGTAAAGTTTTTCAACGCTTGATTCTTTTTTTGTCATCTAATGCTGCTAAATAAATGATTTTAGCAATTTAATACCTATCAATTGTTAGATGAATATAGATAAAAAAATAACTTTCTTAGTACTGAATAAGCTCACCAGCGATCGCCTTTGTATATTGTGGAGGATTTAATTAACCGGAAAGACCTCAAATAGGAATGAATATTATGAAGTGAGTCCCTAATTTGAAAAAAGGAAATCTATAATATAGTTTCTTTTGATTACCTTCATGAGGAGATATTGTATCTCGGAACACAACTTTAGGACATCATGCCCTTGTTTATAAAATAAATACATGAGTCAAGCTAGATGAATACTTTTTTTTGTGCTGATAATTCCAGAGAAGTAGGAGAAAGTCTGATTGGTAGCGCTACCAATTACGAGACTTATATTTTAATTGAATGTCCGCCACCTTGGACATCAGAGGCTTTTAATTCTAGATGGGTACCAAATAGTTTAAGAAATCTAGTAGAAGAAGTAAAACGGAATAGATTACCAGTTAGATTTCTCTTAATTGCTAATGATCAATCACATAAAACAGATCATACAACTCTTTTGATATACCAAAAACAAGAGGGACTGAGCGATGGATACCGTAAACATGAGTTAAAGCTAGCGAATATCGAGCAAGTAGCAGGAGTTGTGAAAAAGTTTTTATGGGGAACAATACCTAATTGTGAACTAGATACAAGCTTTACAAGAGATATTTTAATTTGTACTCACGGCAGTCATGATAAATGTTGTGCTAAATATGGTAATTCCTTTTATTTTCAGGCTATAGATATTATTGCTAATTTGAGCTTAGATCATGTCCGGATTTGGAGATCTAGCCATATTGGTGGACATAGATTTGCGCCAACAGCTATAGATTTACCAGCAGGAAGATACTACGGTGCTCTTGACCAAGATTCATTTAGTGCTATTTTGACTAGAACTGGAGATATTCAGTGTTTTAACCGAGTCTACCGAGGTTGGGGAATTTTGCCGACTGCGATGCAGATTTTAGAAAAGGAACTAATTATGCGTCACGGATGGGATTGGTTGAATTATAAAATAGCAGGTAAGATTCTAGAGCAAAGTTTAGATAACAACACAATACTAGCTGAGTTAACTTTTGAAAACCCCTCTGGTGGACTATACGCTTACCAAGCGAAATTGGTCAAAGATGCAGCTAAAACACTAGAAATCAAGAGTTCATGTAATGCTGAAAAAGCATCAACAGTCTTGAAATATACAGTTGTGAGTCTCTGTTTAACCTCGAAAAAGGTTGTCAGTTATAGTGCATAATGGGGGGCTGAGATCAATCTAAAATTTTGCCCTAATTGTCTTAATAGCTCTACAGCTAAAGTCAGCTAAAAGCTTAATGGCAAGATTTCAACACTTTTGATAGCGCATTCCTGGGAGTTGGGAGACTAAACCCATGAGTTCCAACTGTAATAAAGCGCTGGAAACTAAACCAGCCGCCATACTTGTTTGTTGAACAATTACATCGAAAGACACAGTTTCAACGGCTAATACATCCATTACCTGTTGCAGTTCTGGCGATAAATTGGGCAAACTTAACTGCTGCGGTGACGAAGACTCTTCAACAGTATCCAGTTGCGGAATTGCGCCTAACATTTTTAACAGTTCATCTAGTTCTTTGAGAATATAAGAAGCGCCTTGAGAGAGTAATTTTAAACATCCTTGGGATGGATGATCATCAATTTTTCCGGGTAATGCATAGACATCACGTCCGAAGTCATTGGCGTAGTTAGCTGTAATCAATGCACCCGATTTCAATGGCGCTTCCATTACTAAAATGGCACGACTCCAACCTGCAATAATCCGATTACGTCGGGGAAAGTGAGTGCGATCAGGTGGAGTTTTGGCGGGATGCTCACTCACGACTAATCCAGACGTTAAGATTTGCTTGTACAAATCCCGATTTTTGTGGGGATAGATGATATCTACACCTGTACCTAAAACTGCGATTGTGCGTCCACCAGCTTTCATCGCCGCCGAGTGGCTTTCAGTGTCAATTCCCTCGGCCATACCAGAGACAACTGTAAAACCGTTTTTAGCCAAGGCTGTGCTAATTTGACGAGTCCAACGGATACCATAATCTGAAGGTTGACGGGTACCAACAATACCAACCAGGGGCTTATTTCCGAGGTTTTCTTGCAGATCAACTTCTCCGCGATAGTACAAAGTTGGGGGAGGAGAGGGAGTTTCCAGCAGCAGGCGGGGATAATCTGCATCTGCTGGTGTCCAAAAATGGGGATTTTCTTGCTGGTGCTTGGTGAGTATTTGTTGAGGATGCAGAAGCGATCGCTGTTTGACTACCTTCTCTAATGTCTGCAAGCCAAAGCCTTCTACTTGTCCCAATTCAGCCGCAGTCGCATTCCAAGCGATCGCTAGTGTACCAAAATGCTGGTGCAAACGTCGCAGCAATACAGGCCCAACGCCAGAAATTTGCGCCCATGCTAGCCAATACGCCCGTTCTTCTATCACTTGTTCATCCTCACACCTGCTGGTTTGAGTATGCCCAAATTTGCTTGATTTATGTAGATGAGGGGCGGGAATCAAGTGCAGGACTTACCAAAAAAAAGCGATCGCTTACAATTAGAGTTACTGCTACTACTAGTAGTCTGTCAAGATAAAAATGATGAACTGTAGTGCGGGCATCTTGCCCGCGTGAGCGAGACTAGTAGCCTGTCAAGATAAAAATAATGGACTGTAGTGCGAGCATCTTGCCCGCGTGAGCGAGACTAGTAGCCTGTCAAGATAAAAATAATGGACTGTAGTGCGAGCATCTTGCCCGCGTGAGCGAGACGCTCACACTACCAAAAATCCCTCAAAACAAAATTGACAGACTACTACTGCAAAAATCCATGCAAATCGTTCTCCCACCTGATACTATTTCACTTTAATAATCATACTAATACGTTGGAGAGGGCGCGGAGACCGCGCCCCTACGAAAAATCTATGTGTATCAAGATTTCGGTGAATTGGTATGAAGTAGAAGCCTTGGTACAACGCCAACTCATTAGTGGTAAGTATCAGAACGCGATCAACGTTATTCTTGCAGGCGTAAAACTTTTGGAACAGCAAGAAGACATCTATCAGGGACAACTGCAAAACCTACAACAAGAAGCGCGTATTGGGTGGGAAGCATCCCAGAAGGGCGAAGTCGTATATGGCTTGACTGCAATGGCTTAAATTCGCGCCAATGTGCGTTCGCGCTACGGTGTTTCAGAGGAAACATGACCCCACAATTTCGCCTCACCGAACCCGCCATTCAAGATATCGAGCAGATTGCAGATTACATTGCTAAACAATCTGGCTTGGCTCAGTCTGAGATTTTTTTGAGTAAGCTTGAGGCTAAATTTGCTGAAATTGCTCATTTTTCTGGTCTTGGACGACCAAGTGATGAGATTTTACCTGGTATCCGTAGTCTCTCGATAGACAATTACCTCATCCTATATGTGCTCATAGGGCAAGATGTGGAAATTTTTCGTGTTGTCAGTGGCTATCGAGATTTAACAGCCCTATTCTACGACTCTGATTCTAGATACATACCTGAAATCTGTGCTTAATGTTTTCCTTTCAAATAAGCAAACACGGACTTATCGCCAATATCAGCCGGAATATCTTGGACTGACTTACGCAGGGCAAAAACTAAAAACAAAATTGCCCAAAGGCCTAATAAAAACTCTTCCCACTGAGTTGGTAGAATTCCTACCAAGTGTCCCAATAACAACAATGGTACGGTTACAGTTAATATTTTAGTTTCCAGGCGATCAAAGCAAAAAGCTTCTTTGAAATAAATACCTGTCAAAGCCGCGAAGCTAAAACCGACTCCCAATATAGTCAGTGGTTGACTATAAATGGTGACAGCAAAAGGTTGACTATCAGCATGAGCGAATACAAACGCCGCAATACTACCAATTAGCCAGAAAGCCTGTAAAACTCGGTGTAGTAACACCATATATATGTGGATAGTCAATAAACTCACACCAAGGGCTAGGCTGAAACAAGTATACAAAGGTGTAATTGCTTGTATGGCAACCTGGCTAGGTTTCAGCAAAACTAAAGCGCTACCTATGGCAAAGCTGAGTGCAGCTACCATTAAACCAGTGCGGTAGACAATCACACCTAGGCGATCGCTCTGAGTGATGGTAAATTCGCCAAACTGACCTTGATATACTTCTGGTGCAGATACTGTTTGCGTAGTCATATTCAAAAACCGTAGTTATGATTTCCCAGTGGTCAAATCCGACTGGAATTTACTAACAGCTTTTAATATTATGAGCTATTTTTTGCATAAAGCATGGCTATGGAAAAGGTGAAATTTTGTCTCTGTTCCTGGGAGAATGTCTGCACACACCTGCTGAATTAACTGATTTATGAAATATTCCATCACCACAGGTTGCAGGGTGAAATGTACAGCAACCTCCCACCCCAGGAAATTGCTGCTGCACCGGGTTTAGAGTTACCCCTAGCATTGCCAAAAACTCATGATTCTCAACTCACCTAAAAATCATGAACATCTAAGTTTGTAGTCAGCACTTTAATACTGACTACAAACTGATAATGATTAAATTTTCAGCTTTGCTAAACCCAGATAACGGATACCTTCAGGGGAAATATCAAAACGGCAGGGTAATACTTCTAAACCCAGAGCGATCGCCTCTCGCAATAACTTACCATATACAGGGTCTGTACTATCACCAGGGGCAAATTCAGTGCAATCACCACGATTGATAAAGTAGAGCATGACTGCACGCGTTTGGGGTAACAACATAGTTAGTTCCCGCAGGTGTTTTTGTCCTCTCGTTGTCTCTGTGTCAGGAAATATTGCCAAAGTTCCTTGAGACCAAGTTGTATTTTTTACTTCTAAATAAATCGGGCGTTCTGTATCACTTCCTGTTAAGAAGAAATCCACCCGACTTTTTTTATCTTGTCCATAAACGACCTCGCCTTTGATGTAGCTATAGTTACCTAATTCTGGGAAAAGATGTTTTTCTAAAGCTAGTTTTACTACCCGATTTGGTAAAGCGGTATTCACACCTACCCAAGTGGGTTGATGATCATCAACCTGAATTAATTCTAAGGTATAGGCTAACTTGCGGAGAGGATTATCGCTTTTGGAAATCTGTACTGCACTCCCAGGAGTTGAAACCCCAGTCATTGGCCCTGTGTTGGGACAGTGTGCTATCACTACCTCCCCAGAAACCAGCTGAATATCTGCGAAAAAACGCTTGTAGCGCTTGAGCAAAATACCAGGATATAGCGGTGGGTAACGGTAGAGCCAATCAATCATTATGAATCTTGTTGCTGCTAGTAAATATTACCATCTCTACACATTCCCATAAAAATATTCTCTTTACCATAAAATGGTAAATTTTGTAGTCGTTTTTACGACCTTTTAATAAAAGGTAGCATATACTAGGTATTATAAACCTCCTAAAAAATGTCGGAGGAAAACTACATGCAAGGAGGTAAATCCTATGCAAACACTCTGGGAAGCAACGGAATTAGAATATGCCTTTCTCTTTACACTCCGAAAGGTAAATTCGATAAATCTAGCAGGTTTTAAGCCATTTTTTAATGATTTACCTAATGATCCTTACATTAAAGGTAACTATCGGTTTAGAAGATTATCTCGCTTCCTAGTTTCTGGGGAACAGTTGATTAAACTACCTCATGGCTATCTCTTTCAAAGCAAAGAATATAATCCATTATTGGGTGATATCAAAAGAGAATTTGCAGAAATAGATGATGCACTGATCGAACAGGATATTTTTAAAAATCTTGTTTTAGCATTTGTTGATTCTTGCAAACTCCACCCAGAAGCTGAAATAGGGGTGCATCAAATTAGAACTACCTGTTCACCTCACAATTTAGGTAATCCAGCACCTGAAGGTATTCATAGTGATGGTACTGATTTGATCGGTATCTTCTCTGTGGATAGAGAAAATATTCAAGGTGGAGAAACACATTTGTATAAAGCCAAGAAAGAAAAGCCTATTTTTAACAAAATTCTCCATCCAGGAGAACTTTTATTAGTTAACGACCATGAATTTTTCCACTTTACAACTCCCATTAAACCATTGACTGACGCTCAAGGAACTAGGGATGTTTTTGTGTTGACCTCTCCTAGTTTGCTTTCTGAATAAGTAGGTAAGTGCAAATAAAGCTAACTAGTGTAACCCTCAACCTACTCTACCGGAAGGCTTTACTCCTGTCTAAATCTCTTTAATCTATTGCGAAAATTTGACAATCTACAAGATACGGGGAATTGAATTTAGTCATTTCCCCGGCTTTTTTACCTGGGATAGGAAATAATCTAGCTGATAGAGGTTTATTTAGCTTGATGGCTAAAGTTGCTAGATCAGTTAATATCGCTGCAAGCTTGTCGATTGTGATGTCACCGGGAAGGGGAACTGTATCTAGTCCACAACCGCAGACTGCTGAGTATAACAATAAATTAGTGAGATCGTAGGTTTGCTCATTGGCTCTAGTGGCTAAACCGACATCTTCACAAACCGGAAGCATTAACCCAGAGTAACCACAGATTTTAACTGATACATTTTTTAATACGTGAGTTAGCATTCCGGAAATTGCTAAGGTTCCAGGTTCACCAAACTTACCATTTAAGAGTTTTTCATAAGCAAAAGCAATACTATTATTTTTATCTAAGGATGGTGCAAGTGAAGTGTCAATACCTCGATATTCGATAGTAAAATTATCAGATATTGTTTGGGCGATCGCTGCTATCTTAGCTAATTCAATTTCCAGGATTTCTTGGAGTTTTTTTGCTGCTATTTGTATATTCTCCGATTCAGAAAAAGCTTCTGTTACCAAGTCACAACACTCTAAACCAATAGCAAAAGCCCTATTACCTTCGTGATATGAGCTAGGAAAAAAGGGGATACCTGCTTGACAGTTGGCCCAAGCGCAAAAACGAAAATTCCCATAGCCATTTTCCGTTTCTTGAGAAATACGTTGAATTAGTTTTGCAGATTCCTGGATATTTTCCAAGTTAATACCAGTTTTTTGATCGCCAATTTTGCTCGAACAAAAAATCATTGATGTATTTTGATTAATGTCTGAAATTAAAGCAATATTCGCGGGTTGACTGGCATAACCAATATTGAAGAAGCCGATATCTAGACTTTGACAAACTTGTTCTATAGCTAGGATTTGATTGATAATTTCTATATTTGATAATCCAGCCAAATATTCTTCCCAGGAATTAGTAGATATTCGAGTTGTTTGTACTTCATATCCTTGGCTTTCAAACACTTCTTTGGCTCGTTGATTAAACTCAGTAGCTTGTATAATTTTTTCTATTTCTGCTGGGGATTGTAAAGAGATTCCTGTGGTGATGGTTCTAATTTTCATCTCAAATATATATACTAATTAGGTAAATCGGTGAGAAAAAACAAAACTAAGTTAAGAAAGGTAAACAAAGCTATAATCCTCTTCCCACCTGCCACCTGCCTTGTCGTAACTATAAATAATTGGTCAATCAATATATAGTAACCCCGTTAATTCAGAAAATCAGCCATCAGGACTCTTGACTTAGCACTACTAAATACGATATCAAGCCAAAGAGTATCATTCGTCGCAGTGATAGGAAGTTGGTAATCATAGGTTTTTCACGGAACACGATATGAGAGGCACAGATCCCATCGTTGCACCCGAACAAAAAGCAAGTCAGCAACTATCGACACTGCGGCGCTTTTTACAATACCTCCGTCCCTATAAAAAAGAAATTCCCATTGCGATCGCATTAGTCACAATTGGTGCCACTAGCCAAGCCATTGGGCCGTTTTTGCTTGGTTGGTCGATTGATAATCTGATCGCCCAGAGAAATTTGCCAGGATTACTCCTGATGTTGCTACTACTGGGGCTAATCTATGTCCTTGGTATTTCGGCAATTCGGGGACAGATTATGCGAGTCGGCTGGATTATGCAACGGTTGCTGGCGCAGTTGCGGCAAGATATTTTCAATAAAATCCAGAGTTTGCCACTCAGCTTTTTTGATCGCTCAGAAGCAGGTGATTTGATGAGCCGCCTGCTGAATGATGTCAATACGGTAAACCAAGCATTTGGACAAACGATTGCTCAAATGCTGGGTAATACTTTCAGTTTGGTTGGCATTGTCATTGCTATGTTCGCACTCAACTTCCAACTGGGTTTGTTGAGTAACTTGGTAGTGCCCCTGATGATTTTTACTACTAGCTTGTTTGCCCGTTGGGCAAGAGCTAGATTTCGTGTTACCCGCCAGACAATTGGCGAACTTTCTGCCAAATTAGAAGAAGATATTGGCAGTGTCCGGGAAGCCCAAGCTTTCAATCGTGTACATCTTAACATCGCCGAATTCGCCACCCTCAACGCTGCCAATCGTGATGCCAATGTGGAAGCAGTGGCTATTACGGCGGCATTTTTACCATCAATTGATTTTCTCAACACCCTTGCAACCGCAGCCGTACTAGCTTATGGCGGCTATCTTGCGGTTACAGGAGGTGCAACTGTGGGTGTGGTGACATCATTTTTACTCTATGTTCAGCAATTTTTCCGCCCCATCCAAATCCTCAGCCAGTTTTATACCCAGGCACAGTCAGCCTTTGCCGGATTAGAACGGATCTTCTTACTCTTAGATGAACCGTCTCAACTTCAAGATGCACCCGATGCTATTGATATGCCCCCCATTCAAGGCAAGGTAGCATTTGAGAATGTCACCTTTGGCTACAACCCCGATCAACTGGTGCTGAAAGGGGTGAATTTACAAGCTCTTCCGGGACAGATGGTGGCGTTAGTCGGGCCGACAGGCTCAGGAAAAAGCACGATTATTAATTTAATTTTGCGCTTCTATGATGTGTCTGGCGGTGCTTTAAAAATAGATGATATTGATGTCCGGAGTGTGACTCAAGCCAGTTTACGCCGTCAAATTGGCATTGTTTTACAAGATAATATTCTGTTTAGTGGGACTGTGGCAGAAAATATCGCTTTTGGCTCTCCACACTCCACCCAAGCCGAGATCGAAGCGGCGGCACAGATGGCCAATGTCCATGAGTTTATTACCTCTTTACCACAGGGTTACACAACACAATTAGGTGAACGGGGTGCGCCTCTAAGTCAGGGACAGCGACAACTGATCAGTATTGCTCGTGCGGTATTGATTAACCCCCGAATTCTGATTTTGGATGAAGCAACTAGCAGCATTGACACCCGTACAGAAGCGCTGGTACAAAGTGCGATCGCTCGCTTGTTGCAAGGACGGACTAGTTTTGTCATCGCCCACCGTCTCAGCACAGTTACCCAAGCCGATCAGGTGTTAGTCATTCAGCAAGGACAAATCGTTGAACGGGGTACTCATGCAGAACTGATCAACCAACAGGGTGTTTATGCCAACCTCTATGCTCTCCAACTGGGTGCAGCAGTAATCTAAATACTAATTAATTCAAAATTCATCTTGAAAAGTTGAGCTACTTGCTGGTGCGGATATCTCCTAAACCCTACGGAATAGGGTTTCTGAAGGCTCTCGTTGTGCAACTTGTTGTTCCTCAAGATGTAGTTTAAGTAAATTTGCGTATCAACTCTGGAATTACCCGGAGATACTAACAGAATTAGAGAAATCTAAATTATAAATATGCCGCCTTAACCAAGTTCACGCAACGACGCAGCACCAAATATTAACAAGACTGCTGCGTATACTTACCCAGTACCGCTATGGATAATTACAAACACTACTACGAACAGAAGTATAGTCAACAGCCGCTAAATCTCAGTCATAGAAATAGCGACAGATGCATGGTGCATAAGGGCAAACAACCGTTTTCCCCTACAATCTATGGTATAAATTCTTAATTTTGAATTTTGCGGAAATTTGCGTTGAGCAAACTTTTCAAGACGAATTTTGAATTGTAATGGAGCGCACCCTGAAAAAATTCCAGCACAGCATTGATTCTAGGTTCTGGAAGTGATCAAATTATCTACCTAAGCGGCTGGTGCAAACGCTCCTGGTGGAATAGGTACAAGTTGAGGAGTCGATAAACAGGTTCCCTGTCTGTACCAAATGCCTTCCACCTCGAAAGCCTCAAATTGAGTTGTGAGTATTGCCCAGGCTTGTTCATTTAGTCCCGCAGAGTAAGTCCAAGTGAATCGTCCCTCGGTTTGTAATCGTTGTTCCAGCGCTGCCAAATCTTCGGGTAGCCAAAAGTGGTTCATTACCCTTTGAGTGGCAATCTCTGGTGGCGTGTCCAACATATCAGCCATTGGCTGATTAATAATGATTTGCTTACGGTTATCTTGTCTGACGATGCTTACTGGACGCTCATTGTCCGCAGCTGTAACCATGCGACATAACAGATCGACTGGTATATGCAATTGGCTACAAAAGACAGCACCGCCACAACTCAAGATACTTTCGGCAGTTTCAGAAGGTGTAGGTGCTTCGGTAGATGCCATCCACCCAAAAAATTCAATTGGGTGTTTGCAGCCTCTCCAGCCTACCCGTACCTTACCTTTGATTTTTGACGCAGTCTCACTGAGAGCATCTCCGTAGCTTTGGGCCAGGTGAGTAGCATCTCGCTTCGTCGGGGCAAGGATAGAAATCCCCTCAAAGGAGATTTTATAGTTCCAGCCCGGTAGGTTCAGAGTTCTGAGAATACTCACACTCATCTTTTTTTACACCTCCAGAATCTTTATATACTTTTACACCGATAAATTCGCTCAACACGGAAAATTTTAAAGTTTTTTGCCAAATTATTTTTCGCTCTTCTTCTGGGATGGCTAAAACTGAGGTGATGATGGCGAAATCTCCCGGTGTAGGTAGCACTTCTCCTCTGGCGAGGGCTGGTAAATTTTTAACTCCGCAATGCTTCAGTTTGGTCATATTAGCTCTGACTACATCGGCAATTGTTTCTGGCGGTGTGATTTGGGATGTCAAGGAATGATAACCTGTTCTTCTAGCTATCCACTCACGAACCATCTCTTCTAGTGCGTCACTTTGAGAGACTCCCTCACGAGCACAGATGCTTTTGAACTCTCGCGCCAACTCTACTGGAACATAGCCGCTAACTTGCTTATATTCATCAGAGCGCCTTCTATCAGTCATATTGTGGTCTCCTCATTGAATATCTCTGTCTGTTTTCCATTTTCTCTCATGACATCAAAATTTCAAGATATTTTTTACTTAAGTTAAAATGTCATGATGACACATAAAAATGACAAAGGATAGTTTTCTAGACGGGGAGTTTTCAGTGTTAGTTCGGAGCTTGATGAATTCTTTAATCAAACACCATAATAATTTCAGTAATTTTACATACTTAAACAGGTAAATAAGTTCTCTGAATAATGGAATTCTCAAAACCATACGGGAGTACTTTAAGCACTTTCTCGCCCCCTATACAGCTACGGTAAAAAACAGAAAAAAACAGTTATATTGCCTAATTTATAGGCTACTAGATATCTATATAGAACAGATGTATGATCTGTAATTAATTACTCATCTCACTGCTTTGATTGAGGTGAAATACTTAATACCATCTGGCGATTTACACCAATTTAAGTAATGTTTGCGACATATAAATTCTTCGTAGGGAGATCACAATAGTGAAGGTTCAATTATCTATCTACTTTTTGCCTGCCATTGAGAGTTGTTTGTTTTAACAACGTATCCTGGGGGATTTGCCCAGTCCGCAACCAATCATCCATCTCTGGTGGTGGCTGGACGCGCTGGAGATGCGATCGCAATTCTTCTCCTTCCAACACTTCCTGTTCTAAAAGCATTTCGGCTGTTTCTGCCAATAGTTGCCGATTTTTATCTAAGATTGTCAGAGCTATGTGGTGTGCCCCATCAACAATTGCTTTCACTTCTAGGTCAATTTGTTCAGAGATTTTCGGACTCACAGCACGCCGAGGATTAGTTAACCCTTCCAAAAACTCTTGGGGAATTTTCTCAAAGGCGATCGGCCCTAATTCACTGCTCATACCATAAAGCGTGACAAATCGCTCTGCTAATTCTGTAGCTTTTTGAATATCATCACTAGCGCCTGTGGAAGCCTTACCAAAAGTCAACTCTTCAGCCGATCGCCCGCCCAAAAGGCTGACAATCCGGCCGCGAATTTCGTCTTCAGTCATCAAAAAGCGTTCTTCTTCTGGTAATTGTAGTGTATAACCCAAAGCACCCACACCACGAGGCACAACAGAGATTTTTTCTACTGTCCCCACGCCAGGCATGAGAGTACCAATCAGTGCATGACCAACTTCGTGATAGGCGACTGTTTTTTTCTCCGTTTCATTCAGCACCCGTGACTTTTTCTCTAAACCTGTTAACACCCGCTCGATTGCTTCGTTAAAATCAGCCATACTGACAGCTTCATGATTGCCACGTGCGGCTAACAATGCCGCTTCATTCACCAGGTTAGCCAAATCTGCACCAGCAAACCCTGGAGTCCGAATTGCCAATCTCGACAAATCCACATCAGGTGCTAGCTTGACATTTTTAGCATGGATTTTCAGAATCGCTTCTCGACCAATTTTATCTGGGCGATCGACGACAATTTGCCGGTCAAACCGTCCAGGGCGACGTAGCGCCAAGTCTAAAACCTCTGGGCGATTGGTTGCAGCTAAGAGAATTACCCCGGTGTTGGGATCAAAACCATCCATCTCAGAAAGCAGTTGGTTGAGAGTCTGTTCCCGCTCATCATTACCACCCATAATTGGCCCACCACCAGCCCGTGATTTACCCAAAGCATCCAATTCATCAATAAAGACAATGCAGGGCGCTTGTGACTTGGCTTGCTCAAATAAATCTCGCACCCGTGCAGCACCAATACCCACAAATAGCTCAATAAACTCCGAGCCAGAAATACTAAAGAAAGGAACCCCAGCCTCGCCAGCGATCGCTTTTGCGAGTAGTGTCTTCCCCGTTCCCGGAGGCCCCACCAACAACACACCTTTAGGAATTTTTGCCCCCAGGTGAGTATACTTGCTGGCATTCTTGAGAAAATCCACAATTTCTTGCAGTTCTACCTTCGCTTCATCAACTCCAGCCACATCATCAAATGTCACCCCCGTACTACCTTGAGAATAAATCCGAGCATTACTTTTGCCAATTGTCAAGGCTGCCGGGCCACCCATCTGACTACGGCTGAGTAAAAAGCCCCAGATACCAAAGAAAATCAACGGTGGGAGAATCCAGCTAAATAGGGTCGCAATCCAACCAGTGCGACTAGGAGGGGGTGCAGAGAACGCCACGTCATGCTGTCGCAATATTTTGGTCAATTCTAAATCAGCTGGTACTGGCGTAGTGATTAAGACTTGATTAGCTGGAGTATCAGGTTTTGTAGTGGTTGGTTCTGTTTTTAGTTGATACTCAATCCGATCAGCACTGAGAACAGCACGGCTAACTTTACCAGCTTCCACCTGAGAAATAAAATCGCTGTAAGGTACTCGTGGATAACGAGGTTCTCCAAAAATAATCAAATTTAAAAATATCAGTAATGCCAACCAGAGTATTAAACTACCGCCAATCTGCCTGGGTTCAGGTGGTTTAACAGCGTTGCGATCGCCATCAGTTTCCACTGGCATGGTAACAACTCCTTGATCTTCAAAATTGGGGTACTATGCCCTATGCCCTATTCCTTATTCCCCATTTTCAGTAATTCGCGCACTTGGGCGTCGGTAGTTTGAGAAAAGTCTTCATACCAAAGACCGATCGCACACATTCGCTCTGGCGTAATCAAACAGACTACTTCGTCTACTTGAGATTTAAATTGTTCATACACTTGAAATTCTGCAACTGGAATTGCGACTATGATCTTCTCAGGTTGTTGTTTTTGCAGTGTGGTAATGGCGGCAAGCATGGTTGAGCCGGTGGCAATACCGTCATCTACGAGAATAATGGTGTGGTTGGTAATGTCGGGTTGTGGTTGCTCACCACGATAATTGCGATCGCGTCGCTGTAATTCCCGCAATTCTTGAGTTGTAACTCTCTCAATTGTTTCAGGTTTGATGCCCAGGCTATTTACCACATCGTCATTGAGTACCCGGATACTACCGGAAGCAATTGCACCCATCGCCAGTTCTTCATGACCGGGAACACCGAGTTTTCTTACTAAACAAACATCCAATGGTGCATTCAGGGCTTTTGCAACTTCATAGGCTACTGGTACACCACCACGAGGTAAACCCAAGACCAACACATTTGCAGCACCAGCATAAGCTGTCAATTGTTTTGCTAACAGCTGTCCAGCCTCAGTGCGGTTGCGGAATCTCATGGTCATAAGTTTGGAACCTTTTGAAGTTGAGAGCGATGCATCAAATCTGCTTCAACTCATGGATCTAGATATTTTCCTCTATATGGCATTCGATTTGATTAGTGAACTAACTTGTAGAAATAGGGCATAAAGTCAGTTTTCCAAAAACAAACAAAAGTCCTATATCAGAGTTGAACCTCACCAGAACAACGAGAGCTAGCTATCTTTAGCTTTAACTTACAATGAAAACTTGAGAAAGTCGTGAGCATAACTTGTTAATTTTCCTCACTTTCCTCATATAGCAATCCTATTTCAGTTGTGAAAAATATCGGTTTTGGCTGTTGACTGTCAACGGTTAACAGTCAACAACCCTACACGTAAGATTTTACAAATCATTTAGGATTGCTATATTTGTTTCTACCTTTATCTTAGATCGATATTGAACATCGCTTCAACCGTTGTAATACTCGACATTTAGCGATGTTCTACTGTTAAACTGACGCCACTTACCATCAGCTGAGGAACTTGTCTGACATCAGGCTAAGTGTTCTGCCAAGATCATCGATGAAAATTATAATCCAGGCGATCGCGTAATTGTGCGTGGGTGATATTAAGTAAGTCGGTGGGAAAAAACAAAACTAAGTTAAGAAAGGTAAACAAAGCTATAATTCTCTTCCCTCCTGCCTTGTCATAACGATAATTTTTAACCCTGAGCTACTTATATAGAAATCCTACTTGAATCTTGCTAGATATACTGAGAAACAAACCTTTGTATGGCAAGCTTCTAGCCAATTTGGTTTTTCAGAAATCAAATATGAGTCCTATACTTGTATTTAGTTGACTTACAGATTAGTTATTAAAATTAATTTTGTTTTTTCAGATGAAGAGGAATTTCAATCACAAACTTTGTTCTATTATTTAATTTTGAATTATACCAAATGTTGCCATCATGTCTTTCTACAACTATTTTGTAACTGATATATAATCCCAGTCCTGTACCTTTTCCTGGAGGCTTAGTAGTGAAAAATGGGTCAAACAATTTCGAGCAGATTTCTTCTGTAATCCCCCTACTATTATCAGCTATTGAGATAGATAATCGATTTTCTGATGTTATCTGAGTTTGAATCCAAATGCTAGGTGTTTTGTGTTGTTCATTATTTATTGTGACTGATTCTGACAAAACCTCAATAGCATTCATTAAAATCTGCATAAATACCTGATTCAGTTGACCAGGATAACAATGTACTAAAGTATAAAGTCCCAAATGGGAACCAATAAAGAACAACCCCACATCTGTGTGGGGTTGTTTGGTGTATAAGTTCAGTTTTTGTAAGTAGAGGTTGGAGTTAGATTACTATAGCCTCGACGTGTGTTTCATACTACAGTGATTGTTATCACCTTAGCGATTGAGATCAGCCAGTTTTGAATGTGTCCAAAAGCCTGAGCAAAAATCCTTTACACCGCAGTGGCTAAACCATTATGTCTGAGCAAAGGACTCGTACTAGGTTCACGTCCCCGGAAGGTTTTAAACACCTCCATCGGGTGCTTACTACCACCGAGAGCTAAGACCGTATCACGGTAGCGTCTACCTGTATCTTTAATTGCCTCTTCATCTTCTAGCCCGGCTTCTTCAAAAGCGGCAAAAGCGTCAGCACTCAGTACTTCTGCCCACTTATAACTGTAGTAACCGGCTGCATAACCGCCCCCAAAAATGTGTCCAAAAGCACATAGAAAGGCATCTTCAGGTAATGGTGGTAAAACGGTAGTAGTTTTGGCAATGCGATCGCGTACCTCGGCGGGAGTTTCGGCACTACCAGGGCGATAGCGATAGTGTAGTTCTAAATCTACGCTGCTAAAGTGGATTTGCCGCAACATGGCACTACCACTCATATAATTACGCGCTGCTAGTAGCTTTTGGTAATAATGCTCTGGCAGGGGTTCCCCAGTTTCGTAATGTTTGGCCATACCAAACAAGGTGGGTCGCTCATAGCACCAGTTTTCCATAAACTGGCTGGGCAATTCTACTGCATCCCACTCGACGTTGTTAATACCTGATGCTCCTGTGTAGTCTACCTTTGTGAGCATGTGGTGCAGTCCATGACCAAATTCATGGAACAAAGTTTCTACTTCATAGAAAGTCATCAAGCTAGGTTTACCATCGACTGGGGGCGTTTGGTTACAAATCAGATACGCCACAGGTAAACGGATGGTTGTTACATCATTTTCCGTAATTTTGCCCCGGTTAATGCAGACATCCATCCAAGCGCCACCGCGCTTTTCGGCGGGACGGCTGTAAGGATCTAAGTAGAAGTAGGCGATCGCATTACCTGTTTCATCGGCAATTTGGAAATAGCGCACATCCTCATGCCAAACTGGGGCTTGAGCATCAGCAGGTGTGACGGTGACACCAAATAGCCGCTTGACTAAGCCAAATAAGCCATCTAATACTTCGGGTAGGGGGAAGTAAGGGCGTAATTCTTCGGCGGTGAAGGCAAATTTTTCTTCACGCTGGCGTTCTGCCCAAAAGCTCACATCCCAGTGTTTTAAATCAAGAGCTTCTGTGGCTCCCTTTTCTTTCGCAAAGGCTTTGAGTGCTTCTAAGTCTTGGGTAGCCGCATCATAACTAACGCCGCGTAGTTCTTCTAGTAGTGCCTCGACTGCTTCGACAGTGGGGGCCATTTTACTAGCGAGGCTCAACTGGGCAAAACTCTTAAAGCCTAGTAGATTGCTGAGTTCTTGCCGCAGCTCTAAAATGCGGACAATTAACGGGTTGTTATCCAAATCACCCGATGCCGCACGAGTGATATATGCTTTGTAAAGCTGTTCCCGCAAATCGCGCCGGGTGCTGTGCTGTAGGAAAGGGCCATAGCTGGGTAAGTCTAGAGTGATGCGCCAAGGGCCATTTTCTGGGGTGGCGTTTTCTTCTCCCGCAGCCCTGGCGGCTTGAGCTGCTAGACTGAGCAAGCTTTGGGGTAAGCCGTCAACTTCTGCTTTAGTTGTCAAAGTTAAACTAAAAGCCTTGGTGGCATCCAGTACATGGTTAGAGAACTTGGTGGAAAGTTCTGCTAATTCCATCTGAATAGTGTTAAAACGCTCCCGTGCTTCTCCTTGTAAGCCAACACCAGAAAGTTCGGCGTCTCGAATGGCGGCTTCGACGATGCGCTGTTGCGCTGACTCTAAAGTTGCCCAACTATCACTATTACGCAGTGCCTTAAAAGCATTGTAAATGGGTTGGCTTTGACCAAGTTTGTTCATAAACTGCACAACCTGCGGTTGCACGGTTTCATGAGCTGTGCGGAGTTCAGGGCTGTTCTTCACACCCATTAAATGGTTCACTATGCCCCAACTCCAGTACAGCCGTTCCGTCAGCCTTTCTAGAGGTACTACTAAACTGCTCCAAGTAGGCTCTATATTAGCTTCCAGGGTGGCAAGCTGTTGCTCAAGTTCTGCTAACAGCTGGTTGAAGGCGGGTACTACTTGTTGTGGTTGAATCTCTGCAAAAAGAGGTAAACCGCTACCCTTGAGTAAGGGATTATCAGAAATAGTGACGTTTGCACTCATGGTTTTGTGTGAGCTGCCGATCTATACGGGCGAACAATGATTTTTATTTATATATCTACTAATGTAGCGATCGCTGCCAAATTTAGCTTTGCTAGAATGCCAAAGTGGCGAGAAAAATTAGAACTACAACTAAAATCATCAAACAGATGGGGTAGCACGTCTGTCGGGGATCAGCCGTTCCAATCCGTGAGCAATCCACGGTAAAAATGCGATCGCTGTCCCTACACCTAGAATGTTGAATATCAACTGTGCATTGGCAATTTGACGCGCTACATCATCCCCTGCTCCCATTAACTGAGAAATCCACTGAGCAAAGACCACCAATTGTTCAGCAGATAAAAGTCCCACACCGACAGAAATAACATTAAACAGTAAATGAAACACGCCTGTCCGCACGGCTGGACGTTCGCGTCCAATGGTAGCCACTAGTGTATCAGCGCATGTCCCTATTTCGGCACCCAGCACTAAAGCCACTCCTGTAGGTAATGAAACTAATCCTTGGCTAGCTAGAGTGACGATAATGGCAACAGTAGCAGAAGAAGATTGAATGATGACTGTAAACAGCGCTCCAACTAAAGCTCCCTGCAATTTGTTCTGTCCCAAACTCTCCATCCAATCAATAAAAGGTTGGTAATTCTTAAACGGTTCTGTGACGTTCTCAATTTGGCCAAGCCCGAAAAAGAGTAAGCCGATCCCAAACACAATTACACCTATTTGTTTGAGACGTTCTTGCTGACCAAATAACAGTAATAAGAAGCCGATAAACAGAGCTATCGGTGCATACTGGTTAATATTAAAAGCAACAATTTGTACACCAAGGGTTGTGCCAATGTTAGCACCTAAAACTACACCTAGAGACTGCACAAAATCTAATAATCCCGCACTCACCATTGCGATCACAATGATGATCGTTACTGAAGAGGAATCTAATAATGTTGTGGCTACGATGCCAGTAGCTACCCCAGTATAGTGATTCGTGGTGAATTTATTTAGGATTTCTTTGATGCGATCGCCTGCGATCGCTTCCATTCCCTCTGCCATTTTGGTCACACCATACAAAAACAGTACCAGTCCCGCCAGTACACCCATGACAATTGGGAAAATATCTAGTTTTACCTGTGTTGCTCCTGCGTTGTTTTGCGGCTGCGCTGCTCCTGTAACTGCTTGAGTATTGTTATCATCCTGACTATTTTGAGGTATTACCTGTTGTACTGTAATTACAGTAGTTATTTGCCCAAAATGCAAATTTTTATTTAAGGTTGTGGGTGTGCTCAATAAAACGCCACATAGAATAATTGTGGTAATGAATTTAATAATTTTGTTCTTAAGATTAGTTACTAGCAACATATTGATATGTTTAACGAAAATAATTAATATTTTTTGTGATCAGCTATTAATATTTTCGGCATTGCTAACTATATCTGCTTGTATCTCAAGAGAGAGAATGATAACTTTTGACTAAAAGTTTTGAGGATAAAAAATGATGGGCTACAGTCCATCATTTTTATCTTGACAGACTACTACTTACTTAGTGTTGTAATATTGCAAGCAATGTAACCAATTGCTAAAGGAGATTTATCATTTAAAAGCCACAGAATATGCTGGAGAGTTTGTGGAAGAGTTGCGCCATACATCCGCCACAGCTTTTCCCAAAGTTGGTGCAAAATGCGTAGACGCTTTAGCGGCTTGTCGTAGAAATCGCCAGCAATATCATCAGTACCTGGTCGCAGTAACCAATGAGTCCGCAATATCTTAAAATGACGAATATCGTCACTCTGCACAACACGATCAATCTCTTGAGCAACGCTTTCAACTAACTCATCAGTGACTACTTTCATCACTAATGGTTGTAATGTGAATGAGGTTTCGGCAAAACTAACCCATTTTTCTAGCAGCGATCGCCTCTCCAAAGCCACAATCCCTGCTAAAACTGTGGCAGGATCAATAGAGATAACTAGATGAGTTTGCAAGCGGCTAAAAGCCACGGGTTCTTGCCAAATTGCCAACCAATAGAGAATTTCTTGTTCTAAATCGCCAAGTTGCTCGAACTGTTGTTTGAGGATAGCTAGCAAGCGATCGCCAATTACTAAGGTATTCTGAGAGAGAAATGCAGCGATATTCCCACCAAACACCGACTGAATCAATGGGGTGACAAGTTTCAGCGCTAAAGGATTACCGCGATAAAGTTGAATTAGGGCTGATATTCCTATTTCTTTACCTGTAAACCCTCTAGCTTGCAATAGTTCTAGCGCCGCAGTTTTTTGTAATCCTTTGATGGTTAAACGGCGGACTGTTTTTGTGTTGATTTCGATGCTGTTTGGTTGTTCTCGACTGGTAATGAGAATGCAACTTTGATGGCGATTGTCACTTAACTTTTGAATAAATTGATGATATTCTGGCTTTGATAAAACGGCATCTAGTCCATCCAATATCAGCAGACAACGCCGTTTTTGCAAGTAATATATTAGTTGTATTGTACCTTGTTGCATATCCTGAACAACGCTTTGGTCAAAGGCAAAAGCAAAGCCGTCTAATAGAGAAGTGAGAGATAAATTACTTTGAAATGAGCGCCAAACTAAACAATCAAATTGTGACTGAATACGGTCTGCTAAAGCCAATGCTAGAGCAGTTTTACCAATACCAACGATACCAACAATGGTGATTAGTTTACAGCGATCGCCTAAAATCCATTGTTCTAACTCAGCTAATTCCTGATTTCGTCCATAAAAACTTTCGACATCCGGCGCTTCATTCCAATCAAGGTATGGTGTAGAGAGTTCTGGAATGATTTCGGAGTCTGCTTCTGGGATTTCTGCAATGCTTTGCCAATCGTTAATGCCAACAGCTTGACAGATAGCAATGAAAATTTCTCGCTGAATGCGATCGCCCTGCCAAAATCGCCGTAAAGTAGCTCTAGAAGTATGAGCATCTTGCCACCATCGCGCCGTGCTGGTTTTCGTCCAGCCAAGACGTTGACGCGCCTTGTCCACAATTGCCAGTCCAGCCGTTGATATTTTGAGCGAGTTTGACATATTTCTGTTAAGTGAGCAGATTATTTCAATTTCAAAAGATTTTAGCTTTCATCGCTAGCAGGACTAAGTTACTCTTGAGAAGGCAATATTGATTAGATCAATCTGTGAATTTACAGCATGATTCTCGACTAGATAAGATGAAAGACTCTATTGCTAACAATAGTGCTGAATTACTCTCTGTAGCTCAAACTGCCAAGTTACTGGGTGTCACTCGTCAGCGAGTACACGATTTAATTAAGAATGGTCAAATTATAGCTTGCAAACTTGGACGTTATTACTACATAGAAACTACTGAAGTAGAGCGATATCAGAATCAGCCGATGGGAAAACCTTATCAACCTCGTAGTACAAATACACCATAAACTTTGTTGACAATTGTCAATAGAATTTATAGACTAGATGTATACAGAAAAACTCAAATATACAGTAATGCTACCTTTTCAACTAATTACGACTGATGTTGCACAACAACAGGAATTACAAGAAATTTACAAAAGTGAATACGGAGTTCTCTATCGTGGAGATTGTCTAAGACTTTTATCAGTATTGCCTGATGAATCCGTAGATATTGTATTTGCTGATCCGCCCTTTAATCTTGGTAAAGAATACGGTGAAGGTGTGAGCGATCAGATAGCAGCTGATCAATATCTTATATGGTCACAAAAGTGGTTGAGTGAGAGTATTCGAGTCCTGAAAATTGGTGGAAGTTTATTTGTATTTAACCTACCTAAATGGTGTATAGAGTATGGTGCATATTTGAACAAGCAAGGAATGAATTTTAGACATTGGATTGCTTGCAGAATGCCTAAAGCTTTTCCCAGGGGTAAGAAAATGTCTCCTGCTCACTATGGATTACTCTACTACACTAAACCCGGATTTCTCACAAAGCTTGAAGAAACAGGGGTCAAAAACTGCCAAAATGCATATTGCACAACAATTTCAGCAGTTTGAAGTATGACCCCAAATAAAAATGATTGTATACCAGAACAGTT
>JAHHHF010000106.1 GCA_019359495.1 Goleter apudmare HA4340-LM2 | reverse complement strand
TGTCTTTGACAATCTTGGGAAATGATTTTATAATCACGTTAAACTAAGATATTTTAGTCCTTCGCCCAAAATCTATCATATTTTGGGCTATTTTTATCGGCTTTTTCTTAACATTCAACACTTCTGTCATCAGACATATAAAGCTATTCTCATCTTTTTTGACAATATTTAAAATTGCTAAATGAACATACTGATTATTTCATATCATCCAATTTACCCTTTTAACAATGGGGCAAGCATTGCACAATTTGGCATAATTGAGTATTTAAGTAAACAATGCAATATTAGTCTACTATTACCACAGTGGCATACTATTACAGATGAAGATTTTAATGAGCTTAAGAAGTTACTGCCAAATATAAAGTTATATGCTGTCAGCGAACAGTCTACTTTAAATGCTAAGTCAAACGAAATTAATACAAGTGCTAAATTATTGAATTTAATACGTAATTTTAAAAATAATTTACAATTTCTTTTACGTTCTATTGACATAAAAAACTCCTCAGTAACTGCTACACCAGAAGAAAAATTCGCTAGGGAATTATATCCTAGCCGCTATTATGTTTACAACCAAGAATATGTAGAGAAAATAAATGAAATCATTTGGCAAGACGAAATTGATATTGTCCAACTTGAATTTATTGAAACCTTAAGTTTAGTAGCAACTATTCCCCCAAATATAAAAAAAATATTTATTCAACATGAAAGTGGAATTACCAGGATAAAGTCTCATATAGATGCAAACCAAATTAATTCGTGCTATGCCGATTATATTTTAAAGATTGCTCAGTCTATAGAAGTGTCTTTGTTGAAAGAATTCAATGCAATTGTCTCGTTCAGTGAATATGAGAATTCAATTTTACAAGCTGCCTTAAAAGCCACAAAAAATAACATCATTTTTTTTGTTTCTCCTTATGCAATACATGAGAACCAATTCAAAGATATTGACATGGAAAAATTTTCTCCGCCTAGAAAACTCATATTTATAGGAACAGAGATACATTTTCCTAATAAAGATGCTGTAGAGTGGTTTTTAGAAGAAACAGCAGAGGAAGTATTCAATAAATTTGGATTAGAACTGCATGTTGTAGGCAATTGGAGTCTAAATACAATTAGAAAATATCAAAAGCATCCTAGCAGAGTAAAATTCTTGGGATTTGTTGATGACTTGTATGAGGTTGCGAAGGATAGTATTAGCATAGTTCCAGTTAGAATTGGAGGTGGTTTGAGAACTAAAATTATGCTTTCTATGGCTCAAGGTATTCCAGTTATCTGCACAGAATATGCACTACAAGGAATAACTGCATCTCATTTAGAAAGTGTGCTAATTGCTGAAGATAAGAATTCATTTTGCTGGGCGATAGAATATCTTTTAGCTGATTTGGAACGTACATTTATGATTTGTCATAATGCACAAAACCTGATCAAAAATAATTATTCTCAATCTGTTGTCTCTAAGCAGAGATATAAAATATATCAAAATTTTTAAAACCAGGTATAAATTGTATGATTTACCTTAACCTTGGCTGTGGCGATCGCTGGCATCCTGATTGGACTAATATCGATATTGTTGCTAAAGGTGAAAGTATCATTAACCATGACCTCACCCAAGGAATTCCCTTCCCTGATGCTTCATTTAATATGATCTATCACTCACATGTATTAGAACACTTTCCCAAAATGGAAGCCGAAACTTTTTTAAGAGAGTGTTATCGGGTGCTAAAACCTCGCGGAGTGTTAAGAGTAGCGGTTCCTGATCTAGAACAAATTACTAGAACTTATCTCACTGCATTAGAACATGCCAGTAGAGGTCTTAAAGAGTGGGTTTCTAACTATGAATGGATTATGTTAGAAATGTATGATATGGCAGTGAGAAATGACTCCGGTGGACAAATGTCCACATATCTTTCTCAAGCAGATATTGTTGATGATTTCGTCTTAAAACGTTGTGGGATACCAATTAAAGCTTGGCAGGAACAAATACATCAACACAATAGACAAATGCCTTTGTCGGTATCAGAAAATCATACTCAGGGTTTTTTAAAAAATATTTATCGCTTTTTCCGCTATCCAGCCTATCGTCGAGAATTAATACTTGTAAGTATATTAGGTAAAGAATACAGAGCTTTACAAATTGGAAGATTACGTCAAAGTGGCGAACTTCACCAGTGGATGTATGATCGCTACTCACTAGCAATTCTATTAGAAAAGAGTGGTCTGGAAAATATTGTTCAGCGCTCTGCTACTGACAGTTATATTCCAAATTGGAATAGTTTTAATCTAGATACAGAACCAGATGGTACAGTTTACAAACCTGACTCTCTATTTATGGAAGCTATTAAACTACCTGATTAAATTTCTCCTATAGCGTTCCTATTCTGCTGGAGTTCAAATTGAAAATTACTCCTTTATGAAGTTAGCAATCAGTGTTATTATTTGTACTCATAACCCCCGACTGCATTATCTTGAGAGAGTATTGACTGCCTTAGTATCTCAGACTCTGCCAAGAGAACAATGGGAATTACTATTAATTGATAATGCCAGTGACCAACCTGTTGAATTAGTAATTGACTTAAGTTGGCATCTTCATGCTCGTCATATTAGAGAAGAAAATTTAGGTTTGACTCCCGCTCGATTAAGGGGAATAAAAGAAGCCGTATCTCAAACTTTAGTTTTTGTAGATGATGATAATGTTTTAGAGTTAAATTATTTAGAATGTGCATTGAAAATTAGCCAAAATTTATCTATGATTGGCGCTTGGGGAGGGCAAATTATTCCAGAATTAGAAGTGGAAGCACCAGCATGGATGAAGCCTGATCTTAGTAATCTGCTGACATACTTAGCTTGTCGAGAATTTTCTCAAGATAAATGGTCTAACTTAGTGCATGAATACTCAACAACTCCTTGCGGAGCAGGACTTTGTATCCGCAAATTTGTTGCAGAAAAATACGCTGAACTAGTTTGTAATGATCCTAGACGTGCAGGTTTAGATCGCAAGGGTAAACTGTTAACTTCCTGCGGAGACTATGACTTGGCATATACAGCCTGCGATTTAGGTTTAGGTACAGGACAATTTATATCTCTAAAATTGAGTCATTTAATACCAGCTAGTCGTCTGCAAAAAGACTATATATTAACTTTAATAGAGAGAATAGATTATTCCATAACTATCCTAGAATTCCTTCGTGGAAAATTGCCACCTCAACCTAATTGGAAATGGTCATATATATATATTTTCTATCTACGTTTGCGATATGGTTTGATAAAATCTCGTATCTATGGAGCATCAAAAAAAGGTATAACTTTGGCTTTACAAGAGATTGCCAGTTGGCAAAATTAGTCAAAATGAATTTAGTTCCTTTAATTTCAGTTGTAATTCCTTGTTATAATGCTGAACATTTTATAGCTGAAACTTTAGCAAGTGTTATTTGTCAAAACTTACAAGATTTTGAGGTCATCGTTATTGATGATGGTTCAACTGATAACAGTGAGAGTGTGATCCGCTCATTTGGTTCAAGGATCAAAACTGAATTTGGTCCTAATCGTGGTGCAAGCGCAGCACGTAACCGAGGTACAACATTAGCTAGAGGTAAGTTTATTCAATACTTGGATGCAGATGATATTTTAAAACCCGATGCTTTAGAAAAACGAGTGAATGCCTTATTGAATAACAATGCTGATGTCGCTTATTCAGACTGGCAGAAATTAGAAGAAAGAGAGGATGGAAAATTTTATTTAGGGAATATTATTGCTAGGCAGATTGAAGATATAAATGATGACCCACAAATTGCATTATTTACAGATTTTTGGGCACCTCCTGCGGCTCTACTTTACCATCGTCGGATTGTAGAAGCGATTGGATTTTGGAATGAATCTCTACCTATTATTCAGGATGCGCGCTTTCTGTTAGATGCAGCTTTGGTAGGAGGTAAGTTTATTCATGTACCTGGGGTGCAAGCAAATTATCGAGTCCACAAAACTGCTACTAGTTTATCGCGTCGTAATTTCGCTAGCTTTATGGAAGATTGTTTCCAGAATGCTTGCCAAGTAGAAGAGATATGGAAAGCTCAAGGTGAAATAACGCCACAACAACGGATTGCATTAGAGAATGTTTACGGACAAACAGCCAGATTTTATTTTGAGTGCGATCGCCTAAAATTTCACCAAGTCTTGGCTAAAATTCACAACCTCAATCCCGACTATCTTCCTACTGGCCCAAAAGCTTTGCGACAGCTGGCAAAATGGTTTGGCTATGAACAAGCGGAAGCGATCGCACTCCACTATCGTCGCCTCAAATCCTTGGTTCAGCACTTCTGTCTCAAATGAAGATTATTCAAGTCCCGTTTTGTTTCTATCCTGATGCTGTGGGTGGTACTGAAGTCTATGTTGCAGCTTTATCTCGTCATTTACAGCAACAAGGAATGGAAGTTTTAATTACCGCGCCAGGGAAAGACAGCCAATCCTACCTGCATCATCAACTAAGAGTATGTCGCTTTGCAGTATCGAACAAAGTCGAAAATCTCCGGAAAATTTATGGAGCAGGAGACTCACAAGCAGCATCAGAGTTCAACCGGATTCTAGAAACAGAACAGCCAGATTTAGTACATCTCCATGCTTTCACCAGTGGTGCTTCCCTGCGATTAGTACAAGCTGCGAAACAACGGCAAATCCCCGTTGTGTTTACCTACCATACTCCCACTGTCAGCTGCCAAAGGGGAACGCTGATGCAATGGGGTAGGCAGATATGCAAGGGCAAAGTGGATTTACATACTTGCGCCCAGTGTACCTTACAAGGTTTAGGACTGGATGAAACTAGTGCCAAGATCATTGGTAACTTACCACCCCAATTAGGACAGTTACTAGGTAATTGGAATTTACAAGGGGGAGGCTGGACAGCGCTGCGAATGACAGAATTAATTAATCTTCGCCATACTGCTCTATATACGTTACTGTCTCAAGTTGATCACATAGTAGCGGTATGCCAATGGGTAAAAGATGTCCTACTGCTCAATCATGTCCCACTTAACAAAATTACTGTGATCCGCCAAGGGCTATCTCATGACTTCCCCAAGAAAGCTATTTCTCAGAAACTTTACACTACACCGACCTTAAAAGTTGTCTTTCTCGGTCGGCTTGACCCTACCAAGGGAATCCATATCTTGATTAGAGCCTTGAAAGCATTACCTCAGTTTCCAATCAGTCTAGACATCTATGGTGTTTCCCAAGGTGTTGAAAGTGATGTCTACCAACAAGAATTACAGACTTTAACCGTAAACGACTCACGTATCAGTTTCAAACCTCCAGTCTCAACAGCACAAGTAACAGCAACCATAGAAAACTATGATCTCTTGGCTGTTCCATCCCAATGGCTAGAGACTGGGCCAATGGTGGTATTGGAAGCCTTTGCTGTGGGAGTGCCAGTCATCGGTTCCAACTTAGGCGGTATTGCGGAATTAGTTCAGTCTGAAGTCAACGGTATTTTGGTTGAACCTAACTCTATTGAGGCTTGGACTCAAGCACTGCAAAGACTATGCCAAGACAGGAAACTATTAAAGAAGCTTAGTACTGGTATTTATCAACCTCAGAGTATGGTTGCTGTCGCCAAAGAGATGCAAAGTATTTATTTAAGCTTAAAAACTAAAAAATCATAACAACGATATGAGGAATCTTCCCTTGGGCGAGAAATGGTAGCTGTTGGTGTGCAGTGCGTAGATTTTTTCATAAAGCTTTGTAAATTGGCGCAGGTATTGAAATGAAAACAGATTTAGGCAAATTTATCCGCGACACCACTCGCCAACTTGGTATCGGCAAAGCTTTGCTGCGGATTCATCAATTAAGATATCTGACTATTGAGGAAGCATTAAAAGTAAGTTTAGCTAAACGTCGCTACCTAACTAATATCCTCAACGCCAAACCTATTCCATCTGGGTTAGGTGCAATTGAGGTACATATGCTCTTGCATCATAAACGCATCTATGAAGGTTTATGGGCATTATATTCCTTTGCCTACTTTTGTGCCCAACCATGCCGCATAGTAGTTCACAATGATGGGTCTTTAAGCAATTTTGATGTGAAATTGTTAAATCAGCTTTTTCCTCAATGTCAGGTTATAGACCGTAAGATGGCTGACTCCGTAGTAGAGAACTATTTGCGTAGTGAAGGGCTGTTTAAATGTCTACGAATACGTCAGAAAGTTGTACATGTTTTGAAATTATTTGACCCTTGTTTTTTCTCTACCAATAACTTCTTTATTTCATTAGATTCTGACGTATTATTTTTTTCTAGACCTCAAGAGCTAATAAATGGTATCGAGTCTGTTGATGATATTTTTCATTTTCCTAACTTGTATTCTCAAGATGTTTGTGATGCCTATAGTCTGAAAGAATTAGATTTAGTAAATTTACTCCAGAAAGATCCTATAAAAAGACTAAATGCAGGTGTGCTTCGAGTTAATCGGGGTAGCATCGACTTTAAAAAGATAGAGGAATATCTCAAGCACCCTGATTTTTATCATGAGGATGGTAGGGCTGACTACTACACAGAACAAACTCTTTGGGCTATGGAATTTACCAGATTAAATGCCCTCCCCCTACCAAATACTTATGCTATTTGTCCCAGTACAGATGAACCTAATCTGGTATCTGGTCATTTCTGTGGAGGTGGTTATTGGGCGAGTTTATTATACACTCGCGGGCTACCTCGGCTAGCAGAAACTTTTTTTTATTAAAATTTCCCTGTGCAATTTTCAAGTATTGAAATCACAAACTATCAAAAAGGTAAAAAAGTGGCAATTTCCTCTACAAACCTTAACATAATTAGCTTCTATTCTGCACTTTTAAAGTTAAGACCAGCACAATTTAGTGCCTTAATCAAAAAACTTTTGCAGGTAAAGCGACAATGGGTTCTTACTCTTAGGGGTCAAAAATTCTGGATTGATCCTGTCTCTGTATTTGGCATAGAACTTCTCCGCGAGGGGGTCTATGAATCTCAAATGACACAAATACTAGAGTTATTATTGAAGCCTGGTGACGTGTTTGTAGATGTTGGCGGAAATGAAGGATACTTCTCCGTGATTGCCTCATCTTTAGTTCAACATGGAAAAGTTCATTGTATTGAACCTCAAAGCCGATTACAGCAAATTATTCAAGAAAATATCCGCCTCAATTCTGCTCATTCAATAATTACTCATCCCATTGCTCTATCTGATCAAAAAGGTGAAGTAACCTTATTTTTAAGACCCTCTACAAATACAGGATCAAGTAGTTTTTTTCGTTATTGGAAAATCGGTTACACCCAAGAAATAGTGCCGACGACTACTTTAGACATTTTTTTTAAAGAAAACTCTATAAAGCAAGTACGTTTAGTCAAAGTTGATTGCGAAGGTGCAGAGTATTTAGCGATCGCTGGTGGACATAATATTTTAAGAGAAAAATATATAGACTTTTTAGCAATAGAGTACCATCCATTAATTTGTGGTGTAAAAAGATGTCTAGAAATACATCAAAAATTAAAAGATTTCGGTTATGTACTCACAAAAATTCATGGTCAATGTCTTTACCATCTTCCAGGTTTAGATAAAGAATTAGAACCTTTAAGTAGCTTACAAATTGATTGCGATTGGCATGAATAAAATTAACAACAATCAGAAGTCATTAAACCCACAGATTTTATATGTGCAATACACTAACCCTGGAGGTTATCCGCCCTTGCAGCATAGTTCCCAAATTCTCGCGCAAGATGGATGGAAAGTCATATTTCTGGGTATTGAAGCATTTGGTGCATCCGCTTTATCTTTTCCATCTCATGCCAACATTGAAGTGCATTTGATGTCCTTTTCCCGTCCTGGTTGGATACAAAAGTTGCATTACCTGCAATTTTGTATTTCGGCGTTAATTTCTACACTAATTTATCGGAATCAATGGGTATATGCTTCTGATTTACTTTCTAGCCCTGTAGCTTATTTGTTAAGCTTTTTCCCTGGTATTAATGTTGTCTATCACGAACATGACTCTCCCGACTGCACATCTAATAGCCTCTTTATTCGCTTTTGTTTAGCTACTCGCAAATGGTTAGCAGCTAGAGCTAAGATGTGTGTTTTGCCTAATCAACAACGGTTAGAGAAATTTGCTTCGGATACAGGCATCCACCACAACCTTTTCTGCATCTGGAATTGTCCTAGTCGGCTAGAAGCTACCTCTACACGTTCCTTTTCACAAGCAGATAGATTGCAGATTTTGTATCACGGTTCCATCGTACCATCACGTCTGCCAATAACTGTGTTGCAAGCTCTGGTTATGCTACCTCATACAGTAAAATTGCGCGTTATTGGTTATGACACAATAGGTCATCAAAACTATGTACAACAACTAGCAGAAATGGCTAAACATCTTAAGATTAACAATCAAGTAGAGTTTATTAATGCTATGCCCAGATATGAACTATTGAAATGGTGTAGAGAATGTGACGTGGGACTTGGATTTATGCCTATTGGTGACGAAGATATCAACATGCAATGTATGGTTGGTGCTTCCAACAAGCCATTCGACTACCTTGCTTGTGGCCTAGCACTGCTAGTTTCTGACTTACCCGACTGGAAGCGAATGTATGTAGAGCCTGGTTACGGGTTAGCTTGTAATCCTCATGATCCTGAAAGCATTGCGGCTGCTTTGAGATGGTATTTAGAGCATCCCACAGAAATGAGAGTAATGGGCGATCGCGGCAGACAACGCATTCTGGATGAATGGAATTATGAAACTCAATTTGAAGTGATTAAAACTCAGTTGAGCAAAACATCAATATGAACCCACCTGAGTACGTAGGTAAGAAAAAATTTTCATATTTTATGACTAGTACTTCCAATCCCAAAATCTCACTTTTATTACCTGTTTTTAATGGACAGCAATACTTGTATCAATGTATGAATTCCATATTTGCTCAAAGCATGAATGAATTTGAACTGATCATTGGTAATAATTGTTCAACCGATCAATCTGATGAGATTATTAAAAAGTTTTCCGATCCAAGAATTAAATATATTCCCCATGTCAAAAATAAAGGTTTGTTTAAAAATCTAAATTTCATGATCGAACGTTCCTGTGCGCCACTTATACATTTCATTTGTCAAGACGATTTGCTTGTTAACAACTGTTTAGAAACAGAAATTGACTTTTTTGCAAGACATCCAGAGATAGACATAGCATTTTGTAAAAGTCAAAGTATTAATGAAGAAGGAATCGTAATTAATCAAGGAGTTTTAGGAGATTTACCAGAAGTTATTGATACCTCGTTGATTTTGCAGCTTTTCTTCTATTATGGCTGCATCCCAGGAAACCTTTCTACTGTTTGTTTGAGAAGGCAATGTTTTGCAGAATTTGGACTTTTTAATGATTTTTTTCAGGTTTCAGGTGATTATGAAATGTGGGTAAGAATTTGCCAAAAAAAAGCTATGGGAGTCATTCATCAGCATTTAATAAATATTCGCTCTCATGAAAAGCAATTAAGTCGTACTTCTGAATCAGGAGTAAGATGTATTCTCGAAAATCGAGAAATACGTTCAAAAATCCTCGCTTTGCTACCTGGAGAAATTCGTTTTTGGGCTAAGTTTTATTCTCAAATGCGACAGAATGTATTGGATGTGCATTATAGCATACACTGTTTAAGATATCAAAAATATAGTAATTTTATCCGCATTTTACACATACTAAGCTTAAAAGAATTCTCTATTGGCTTATTATTTTGGTTATTAACCTTGAATAATCAATTATATAAGCCTCAACCCAAGTGGGTTAAGTATGTCTAGTCAAAAAAATTGAACAGATTTTCAAAATACAAATTATCCAGCAATTTGTAAAAATAATTAAATTCTTGGTCACATTTAAATACTTTTTTTAATGGATAAAAGCTTTGTTTACCCTAAATTACCTAATGCAGGTCTAGGTAATATGCTATTAGTTTGGGCTAAAGCAGTTTTATTTGCTGAGATAAATTCTTTGCCGATTATTGCACCAAGTTGGAGAAAATTAAAAATTGGTCATTTATTGAGAGGTGAAAAATATCAAAGAAATTATGGAGGGTATTTTTATAACAAAGAGTATGTGTCTAGGATTAAGGGATTTATCATCAATTGGGCAACTACGAAAATCTATGAACCACCCATACAACTTTTAAGTAATTCGCATCAGCTTTCTCACTGTGTTTATATATTTAGTGCTATTCCCGATTGGCATAATTATTTTTTAGATATTAAGGAAAATCATCTACTCATTCAAAAAAAGCTCAGAGCAATTATTCGACCACATCTTTTAAATCAAATAGATGCTTGCCCTACACCAAAAATCGGTATTCATGTCCGGATGAGTGACTTTAGAAAATTACAGGCAGGAGAAGATTTTGCCAAGATTGGTTCAGTACGTACCCCAATATTATGGTATGTATCTGTACTCAGAAGAATTCGTGAATTAGCAGGCTATGTTGTCCCGGCAACAATATTTTCTGATGGATATGATTATGAATTGAATGATTTACTACAACTTCCAAAAGTAATCAGAGCACCTCATGCTTCTGCAATTTCAGATATGCTTACTCTCTCTAGAAGTAAGCTAATTGTTACTTCTGCGGGGAGTACGTTCAGTGCTTGGGCTTCATATTTAGGACAACCTCCAACAATATGGCATCCTGCTCATTTTCATTCAGGAGTTTTTTCAAGAGATATTAGTAAAACCACTTTTGAAGGTGGTTTTGATCCAGAAGTGATGACAACTCCCGATTTATTAGAGAGGAATATTCTATCTCTATTCACAAATGAAAATTCTGGAGCAGATAATTTATAGGTTTTGCTTCTACAATTTGGGAGCATCCCAAATGTGTAAATTTATTTTTTTGTAGCTTCCTGGACATTAGGGAGCAAGATGCTCCCACTACAAATTTTATTTTTGCAAAATTGGGATGCACCCCTACAATTTCAGTAATTAATTCACTATTTGATGTATATATAAATATACCTTTAAATTCTATGCTGGCAGTTATAGAAACACATCCGATACAATATCGTGCGCCTGTATACCGGAGTCTCAGCACTCAATTTGGTATTCCTTTAATCGTAATTTATGGCTCGGACTTTAGCATTGTAGGATACCAAGATCAAGAATTTGGGACAAAATTTGCATGGGATATTGACTTATTGTCAGGATATAAATCGTATTTTCTCTCTCAAGTTAAAAGCGGTGGTGCAGAATCTTTGGTAACAATATCTGACCAAGGATTAGCAAAAGTATTACGAAACACCAACCCAAAAGCTCTGCTGCTTACAGGTTATGACCATCGTCTTTATAGAACAGCTTTTTATCAGGCTTGGAAAAATCATTGTCCGATTATTTTACGTGCAGAGACTACTGATCATGCACAACAACGCAATTTCATCAAATCAAAGCTACGGGATTCTATTCTCGGTTGGGGTTACCACAGATGTAGCAAATTACTTTATATTGGTCAACGCTCCCAAGCTCATTTCCTCCGTCTAGGATGTTCAGAACAACAGCTAATTTTTTCACCCTATTGCATCAGCACCAGTCCCTTTCAGTGCCATGAGGCTGATCGTTTATATTTGCGTCAAGAAACCCGCCACAATTTAGGCATTAGAGACAAACAAATCGTGTTGCTTTTTTCTGGCAAACTTAGTACTAGAAAACGACCAGATTTATTATTGCAAGCAGTTAAACAACTATCTCCAGAAATTCGTAATCAAATAGTAGTTATCTTTCTGGGAAATGGAGATTTAAAAACACCATTAGCGAATTTGGCGGGTAATTCACCAGCTGTAACAGTTGATTTTTTGGGGTTTAAAAACCAAACTCAAATTAGTCGCTACTACCACGCGTCTGACTTATTAGTATTGCCTAGTCAACATTCTGAGACATGGGGTCTAGTTGTCAATGAGGCATTACATCACGGTTTACCTGCTATTGTTTCACAGGCGGTTGGTTGTGCGCCCGATTTAATTAATCCTGGTGTGACGGGAGATATTTTTGAGACAGGTTCAGTACAGAGTCTATCTGAGGCAATTGAGCGATCGCTATTATTAATTAACAGAGATGATATTCGGGCAAAATGTCGCCAACAAGTAGGAGCTTATTCTGTAGACAAGGCCGCAGAAGGTATTGCCAAGGCCTATAGAGAAATTACACTATGAATATTTTAATTGTTGGCTGTTTAGGTGGAACTCATGTAGGAGGCGCTTTTGTTAAAGCAGCTAAATATCTGAATTTAAACCCTAGCTTTTTAGATAGTCAATTAGCTTATGCATCTCCTAGATGGCTGCAACGTATAAATTGGCATTTGCGAGGGAAATACCCATCGCAACTAAAAAACTTCAGCCAAAAAGTTATCCAAACATGTCAGACTACAAAACCAGATTTACTTCTTGCTACTGGTATTGCTCCTATTAATCAACAAGCATTGTTGCAAATAGGTAGGATGGGCATCAAAACAACCAACTTTCTCACAGATGATCCCTGGAATCCCGCCCATTATGCGCCTTGGTTTTTGCAAGCATTGCCTCATTATGATGTGGTTTTTTCGCCTCGCCGTGCCAACATTGATCAGCTGATACAAGTTAGCGGCTTTCAGGTTCACTATTTACCCTTTGGCTTTGATCCGGAGTTATTTTATTCACCAGTACCCATAAAACCAGAACAACTTGATTATAGTTGCGATGTCATTTTTGCTGGTGGTGCTGATAGCGATCGCGTTGACTATATTTCTGCATTGATTGAGTCAGGTATTGATGTCAAACTCTACGGTGGCTATTGGGAGCAGTACCCCCAAACGAAAGCCTATGCTTGCGGTATAGCTGATATTGCAACCTTGCGCCAGGCGATCGCTTCCGCAAAAATTGCCCTTTGTTTAGTTCGTAAAGCTAATCGAGATGGAAACTGTATGCGAACATTTGAAGTTCCAGCTATAGGCGCTTGTATGCTCACCGAAGACACCGAAGAACATCGAGAAATTTTTGGTGCAGAAGGAAAGGCAGTTATTTATTTTAAAACAATTCCTGAGATGCTAGAAAAAGCTCAGTGTTTGCTAAACCATGATACTGAACGTCAGCGTTTAGCTGATAACGCCCATACATTAATTACTCAAGGTAAACATACATATAAAGACCGATTAGAGAAGATACTTTCCCTCACAGGAAATCTACAGTTACAACAATGAAACTTAAGATTGCAATTGTGGTTCATGGCCGCTTTCATGCATTTGATTTAGCACGAGAGCTAATTAACCAAGGGCATAATGTAACTTTATTTACTAACTATCCCAAGAAATTTGTAGAGAAATTTAATATACCCCAAGAATGTGTAGAGACATTTTTATTACACGGTACTTTAACACGCATAATTCATCAACTACCTGAAATTTTAGATACTCCGAATTTTGAAGCTTTTATCCATTCTGCATTTTCTCATTGGGCCTCTCAAATTATTATTAAGCATGACTATGATGTTGTTCATGTCTTTAGTGGTGTTGCTGAAGAGATTTTTAGCTCACTCTCAGGTAAACCTGTATTAAAAACTCTGCTTAGGGGTTCTGCCCATATTCGTACTCAATTCCAACTGCTTTCAGAAGAAGAAAAACGAACTGATATCTCGATTAATAAGCCTAGCAACTGGATGATTGCTAGGGAAGAACGAGAATATCAGCTTGCTGATGTAGTTGTAGTACTTTCAACTTTTGCCCAGAAGTCTTTTATTACTCAAAATATTCCTCCACTAAAAATCAAAATTTTACCTTTAGGTACTCAATTAAATAAATTTCGCCCAGAACAGCCAGTTATTGAAGAAAGATGTTACAGGATTCTCCATGAGCCAAAGCTGCGTATTTTAATGGTTGGTACTTTCTCGTATCGCAAGGGTGTAATTTATTTGGTCGATATAGCTAAATTGTGTTCTCAATTTTGTCAATTTAAATTTGTAGGTTCTATTACTAGAGAAGCGCAGGAACTAGCTAAAAAATCCACTAGGAATATTGAGTTTATTTCCAAACAACCACAATTTGAATTACCTAAGATTTACGCTTGGGCTGATATATTTATTTTTCCAACTATTGAAGATGGCTATGCCGTTGTTTTAGCTCAAGCTCAAGCAGCAGCTCTACCAATTCTGACCACTGAAAACTGTTCGGGAAGAGATATTGTTGTGGAAGGAAAAACAGGTTGGATACTACCAATTCGTAATTTAGAAAGCTTTGTAAATCGTTTGCAGTGGTGTCACGAAAATCGGCAAGAACTAGCATGGATAGTGCGGAGTGTATATCAAAAGTTTCAACCTAGAGATTGGTCAGATGTGGCTGCTGACTTTGCGAATATCCACGCAGATTTACTACAGAATAAGCTGGGTTAAATATGCTTACTTTAGAACAGCAATGGTTAAGTTTTTGGTTATGCATTTGGGTAGTCGTTATGGGTTTAGTCATCCGTAGTCAGTGGAATAAAAGATTACCCAGTGTTGGTTTACCATTACTGTTTTTGCTTAGTCTATCTATAATCCACTGGTTTGGAGGGATGATATACACCTTCCCGTGGTACAAACCAAATATTGATGAGATTACGCCAACTGACGTGATTGTAGGTTTTCAGCAAAGTGTCTACGGTGTCATCGGATTTGGATTTGGAACTATTATCCTGGCTCCAATTGTACTGAAAATGTTCAAGCCTACTTGGCTGTGTGAGTTTCCTCGCCAGCCTAACTTAAAACTTGTCAAAAGCTACATTGTTCTGGGACTAATCTTCGTCTTTATTTTATCCCCTCTTTTATCCAAGGTTCCTAGCTTTGGTGCATTAACATATTTAGGGATCTTTTATTTACTTGTGGGTTTATGTTTAGCTTGCTGGAAAGCCTGGTTTATGGGTAACAAACTTACCTTTTTACTGGCACTAGCGATCGCCTGTAGTTTACCCTTGGTGACTACCCTGACTATGGGCTTTTTTGGTTTTGGTGCTGCTGCAACAGCAGTTATATTGGTCTTTACCTTCAATTTTTACTGTCCACGCTGGAAAGTCATCCTCATTGGATTAATGGTTCTGTTTTTTGGTTTTTCTACCTTTGTAAATTATCTACGCGATCGCAATGAAATTCGAGCCACAGTTTGGGGTGAACAAAGTGCCCAAAATCGCATTGAGCAATTACAGCAAACAGTCACGAATTTTGAATTATTTGATCCGTTTAACCAAAAACATTTAGAATTAGTTGATCTGCGGATGAATCAGAATGCTCTGGTGGGTAGGGCTGTCAGGTATATCTCCAGTGGTAAAGCAGAATATGCTGGCGGCGAAACTCTAGAACAAGCAGCGATAGCAGTAATTCCTCGCATCCTTTGGCCAGATAAACCAGTCACCGCAGGTAGTGGCGATATTGTCAGCCGATACACAGGTATGAAGTTTGCAGTAGGAACCAGTGTAGGGGTGGGAGCAGTTTTAGAATTTTATCTCAACTTTGGTTCGTTAGGAGTAGTGTTAGGATTCGTAGTTTTCGGGACAGTAATTCGAGTTGTCGATATTACAGCTGGATACAAACTAATCAATGGTAACTGGGTGGGTTTTACTTCGTGGTTTTTACCAGGACTTGCCATGATTAATCCTGGTGGTTCCTTAGTCGAAGTCGTCGGGAGTATAGCTGCTTCTCTCATACTGGTTTATATCGTTAACCGAGTCTATCTGCCAAGAGCTAGTAGAGGGAAGAGTTTTCTCACTCAATCAAATCACTATTTAACCGCAGAGGCGCAGAGAAAGCAGAGGTAAGAGGTTATAGAGAGATTTATTTTCGAGAATTTGTATTCACATTGAAAGCGCTAGTCTATATATGTGCTTAAACACCTGATGACTATCTTATGAGCACACTTCGGGTGTCAATGCCGTTCATCAATGTATTTGATAGTATAATCAAATACATAACGAATGTAATGATAATCTAGCCTTAGACAAACATATTGTCAGCTAACCGCTAACAAGTGTAACGAGGGCAGCATGAGCACTATAGGTCTAATTTGAGCTAATAAAAGAGTTTTTACCACTAAACACCTAATTACGTGTGTTATGCTAACATATCAGGCGGGTGTTAGTTTTTAACGGTAATTATACTGTCTCTTACGGCACATTAATTACTACTGTGGCTTAAGGCTGAATCTACAGGGTGATTAAAAAAGAATGGTGCGTGTAATAGTTACACTGTACTTTCCTTAACAATGTCTTCTACCAAAATTTCCTCAAAATTTTTAGTAGTGTTACTGTGTACCAAATGCAGTATCACTCTAATTTGCGATGGTTGAAGCTGATTTAATCGGGAAAACTAATCAATGTTTAATATAGCTTTTAAAGATGTTGATACTAGTCAAATAGTCAGTGATATCAAAACTAAGGGATACTTTGTGTTTGAGCAGGCTTTGACAGAAGCATATATCAAAGAATTATTGCAAGAAATAGATTTTAATCAGATATTAATTAATAACAATGATGTTGGCGTAGTAATAGCCCAAAATGTCAAATTTTTAACCCACTGTCTAGCAAGCTCAAAAAAAGCCTACGATATTATTACCTCCAGTAAAGTTTTAGAGATTTGCCAAGAATATTTTAATGATACTTATAAAATAACTAATCACAGAATTTATCAGACATCTAAAAATGGACATATGCCCTGGCATACAGATAATAACCTCCAGCGTGGTAAACAATTATCTGGTAAGCATAATATGCCAGGATTATTATTTCTATTTTACTTATCTGATGTGACAAAAAATGCTTTTCAATATATTGCTAATTCTCACAAATGGTCTCATGAATATGATCATGAGGTCTACCTCAGTGATAGCTATATTGACAGCAAATTTAAACAAGATATATTAACTTTCCCTATGCTTCAGGGAAGTATGATCTTGTGTGATATCCACGGAATGCATAGGGCAGAACCATTCCAAGATCATAACCTCATTAGGACTACCTTGCTGTTTCAAGTTGATCAAGTCGGTAGTGAATATGTTGGACATGGCGAGAAAAATTTAGTAAATACTGAGTACCTTGATAATCTTACTCCAGAAATTATGGATTACCTAGGGTTCGGTTTTAAGAGAAGTTACCCAGCTTTTCCTAATACCTCAGTTGCTACTATGACACCCCATGATCTTTTGCAACTACAAAAAAAGTTATTGCCACAAACTTTAGAAGCTATTAGTAAAAGTATTATCAAATCTTTACTCCCTGCCGAATCTTTAATTAATGCCAAAAGATTATTATGGCATTTTAAATCCAAGTCTGCAAATTATAAAAAATATTAATTAAAAATGAAAATATTATTGTTAGGTAATTACCAACCAGATGTCATAAAAAGTATGGATATATTTGCCCAGATGTTAGAAACTGACTTAACAGAACTGGGACATCAAGTACAGATTATTCGCCCAAAAACATTATTTGGTAAGCTGCCTTTATCCCCAAATTTATTTAGTAAATGGTTTGGTTATATTGATAAATTATTTTTTTTTCCTGCACAATTACGTATAGCCTTATCTTGGGCTGATGTTGTGCATATATGTGATCATGGTAATGCAATATATACAAAGTATTTGCACAATATTCCCCATGTTGTTACTTGTCATGACTTACTACCTATTCGTTCTGGTTTAGGAGAGTTTCCAGAACATCGCACTGGCTGGACTGGTAAACAATTGCAGCAGATGATTTTAAAGGGACTTAATCAAGCACAAAAAGTCGCCTGTGTCTCAGAGCAGACGAAGAGTGATGTGTTACGTTTGAGTTCTCTGACAGAGAATGCTGTATCTGTGATTGCTATGGGTTTAAACTATCCTTATATTCCCATGCAAAACCGGGAATCTCAGCAATATTTAAAGGCTTTAGAAATTCCTGGAGATAGCCAATTTATCCTCCATGTTGGAGCTAATCATTGGTATAAAAATCGTCTGGGAGTTTTAGCTATTTTTGAGCATCTGACACAGCAATTAAAACAACCAGAATTTCACTTAGTTATGGTAGGAAAACCCATGACTGATGACATGCGCCAATTTATCGAAACCCATAACCTGAGTCAAAAGGTAATAGAGTTAGTAGAAATTGATCACGAAAGCTTACGCGCTTTATATTCTACTGCAACTGCTCTGATCTTCCCTTCTTTTTATGAAGGGTTTGGCTGGCCGATTATTGAAGCTCAAGCTTGCGGTTGTCCTGTATTTACGTCCAACCGTCCTCCGATGAATGATGTGGGAGGAGAAGCAGCTATATACATAGAACCACATGAGCTTCAAGCAGCAGCAAAAACGATTATTAATCACCTACCTGTATTAGAAACAATTAGATCGAAAGGATTTGTGAATTCACAAAGATTTAAAGCTAAAACAATGATTAACCAATATATTGCACTTTATCATCAAGCTATTGCCGAAAAACACGTAAATAAGAGTATAGAGAGCAGAGTTTGGGGAATTAATATATAGGAATCATACTTAATTTTTGAAAAAAATTAAGTATTTTTAGGGTACGTTAGACTAAAGTCATAACGATCAACCCCGTGGAAATGATGCCTTATTGGCATGTCTACAAGAAGTCGAGGGTCTCAATTTTTACGAATAATTTATGACTGCTATAGTGGGTCTCTGTTATGAGAGTTCTCCACGTTATTCCCTCAATTACTCAGGTGCGGGGTGGTACTAGTTTAGCTGTTTTGAATATGGTTAAGGCATTACGAAATAATAACGTCGATGCCGAAATCGTCACCACAAATGATGATGGTGATGATTTACTAAATGTTTCTTTACAACAACGCCTTGAGTATCAGCAAGTCCCTATTTGGTTTTTCTCTCGCTTTTCACCAGGTTTCAAAGCTGTTAGAGAGTATGCTTTTTCTTGGCAGTTAACTGTATGGTTATGGCAAAATATTTCTGACTACGACCTGTTGCATGTTCATGCCATTTTCTCTTATGCATCTACAGTAGCAATGGCGATCGCCCGTTGTAAAAACATTCCTTATATCGTGATTCCACATGGGTTACTAAGCACATGGTCTTTACAGCAAAGCATTTGTAAAAAGCAAATTTATCTCAGTTTAATAGAGCAAAAAAATCTCAAACACAGTCAGGCTATCCATTTCACTTCCCAACAAGAACAGCAGGAATTTATTAACTTAGGATTGAATGTACCTAGTTTTGTTCTACCTCTCGGACTACCCATCCCTAGCTTAATTCCTCATGCTCGTTATCAACTCCGCCAACTGCTGAATCTCCCAGTTGATGAACCTGTTATTTTATTTTTGTCCCGTCTACATCCTAAAAAAGGACTAGATTATTTAATTCCGGCTTTAGGCAAACTCACTCATCACCGTTTTACCTTTGTTTTAGCAGGTAGTGGTTCTCAAGCCTACGAAGCAGTAATTGAGTCGCTTCTCTTCTCTCATGGTATTAGCGATCGCACCCATCTAGCTGGATTTGTTACCGGAGAGATCAAAAACTTATTCATTCAAGGAGCCGATCTATTTACCTTAACATCCCACTCCGAAAACTTCGGCATAGTGGTTTTAGAAACCTTAGCTAGTGGTCTTCCGGTTCTGCTTACCCCTGGTGTGGCTTTGGCTTCAGTGGTTCAAGAATACCAACTGGGTTACGTTACCCAATTAGATGTGTCAGCGATCGCATCTGCTATTGAACACTATCTCATGCATCCTCAACTAGCTCAAGCTATGGGCGATCGCGCTCGTCAAATGATTATCGAACAATACAATTGGCAAAAAATAGCTACCAGAATAGTTGATATTTATCAAACTATCCTGGCAAATCATTATGGAAAATCCTCAAGGATATCGCCGAAAAATTCCCATCAAGCATTTTTATAATTACTTTCTATGTGTGGAATTGCTGGAATCTTAGCTCAAACTGAAACCAAATATAATTTGCAAACCTTAATCCAGAGGATGCAAAAGTCTTTAAAACACCGTGGCCCTGATGACGAAGGAATTTATCTTGCTCCTAATCAACAAATTGCTTTAACTCATACTCGCCTTTCTATTCTCGACCTCACCACCGCCGGACATCAGCCCATGTCTACACCTGATGGACGCTACTGGATTACTTTTAATGGAGAAATTTATAATTTTCAACAATTGCGAAGTAATTTAGAAGCGAAAGGAGAACAGTTTTATTCGCAAACAGATACTGAAGTTATCCTCAAACTTTATCAGCATCAAGGAGCCAAATGTGTAAACAAATTGCGAGGTATGTTTGCTTTCGCTATTTGGGATAATCAAGAACAAACTTGCTTTATTGCTCGTGATCCTTTAGGAATTAAACCACTCTATTATTGGCAGTCTAATTCATTTTTTGTATTTGCTTCTGAAATTAGAGCAGTTCTGGCTTCTCAACTACCGACAATTTGCTTAAGTCCAGAGGGTTTATATGGCTATCTCATTAGTGGAACAGTTCCAGAACCTTATACCTTAATTGCAGGGATTAATTGTTTACCAGCCGGTCACTATCTACATTGGCAAGTAGACAAAGTTATCCAGAAGCAATACTGGCAAATTAACTTTATTCCTCAAAATATATCTTTACCAGAAGCAAAAGTAAAAGTCCGTGATGCTTTGGTTGATTCTATTGAACATCATTTAATTAGTGATGTTCCTATAGGAATATTCCTCAGTGGCGGTATTGACTCAACTGCCGTTGTTGCCTTAGCACGTCAAAGCCAAAAAGGTAAATTAAATACCTACTCAATTACTTTTGCAGAAAATGAATGGAACGAAGGGAAAATTGCTCAAAAGGTGGCAGCAGAATTTGACACTAATCATACAGAATATCAAGTTACAGCCTCATTGGGTAGAGAACTATTACCGCAATTTTTAGCAAGTATTGACCAACCTAGTATTGATGGCTTCAATACTTTTTGTGTGTCTAGAATTGCTCATCAACATGGCATGAAAGTAGTTCTGTCTGGACTAGGAGGAGATGAGCTTTTTGGCGGTTATAAAACATTCCAGCAAGTACCAAATATGGTACGTTGGGGGCAAACATTACACAAAATTACCGGACTTAGTACTTATCTTGGTGAGGGGTTATCTACTTGGGGAAAATCACCAAAGTGGAAGCGTTTAGGAGATTTTTTACAGCAAAAACCCACAACTACAGCTGCTTATCACAGCTTTAGAGGTATTTTCTCCCATAGAGAAGCCTGGAAAATTACTCGGCATTACTTGAAAGACTTTTTTTACAGTCAGGAACATCGTTATTTACAGGGAATCAGCCTAGCTACAAATCTTGCTTCTGTAGAAGATGAAGTGAGTTTACTAGAATTGAGTTGTTATTTGCGTAATCAGTTATTACGAGATAGCGATGTGATGAGTATGGCATGGGGATTAGAATTACGCGTACCTTTAGTTGATCAAGTGCTACTTGAAACCATTTCTACTATTCCTAGCAAAATGCGACTTGCACTGAATAAACAACTATTAATTCAGGCAGTACCTGAGTTACCTAATTGGGTAGTTAATCGCCCTAAAAGAGGGTTCTTTTTTCCGTTTCAGCAATGGATAGAGAAAGAGTGGAGTGATTATTTTCCAATTCATGGACTGGATAAAGACATTGACATGAAACTATGGTATCGCCGTTGGAGTTTGGCAATTCTCAATTATTGGTGGGAACAAATAACATCTGAAAAATTTCCAATTGAAGACATTTTTGCATAGGGTATAACGTCAAAGTTTTGGCTCGTCATGAAAATACTTCATATCATCCCTTCAGTAGCATCAGTACGAGGCGGCCCTAGTCAAGCTGTATTAGAAACTGTTAGAGCATTACGAAATTTAGATGTAGAGGTGGAAATTATTACTACTAATGATAATGGCAGTGATTTACTTGATGTGCCTCTCTACAAGCGTATAGAGTATGAGCAAGTACCAATTCAGTTTTTCCCCCGCTTTTCTCCTTGGGTTAACTCTATCCGAGAATTTGGTTTTTCTGGTCAGCTAAGTATATGGTTATGGCAAAATATTTCTCAATATGACTTGCTGCATATCCATGCTATTTTTTCCTATACTTCTACAGTAGCAATGGCGATCGCTCGACTGCAAGGGATTCCTTATATTGTTCGCCCCTTAGGACAACTTAGTAAATGGTCACTGCAACAAAGTGCTCATAAAAAGCAGATTTATCTAAATTTAATAGAACGGGCTAACATCAATCGCAGTTGGGCAATTCACCTCACTTCTCAACAAGAACAGGAAGAAGTTGCTTGTTTAAATTTCGATGCACCCAGCTTTATCCTACCCCACGGATTATCTATTCCTCTTCCTATCCCTGATGCTCGTTATAAACTCCGCCAATTGCTAAATCTCCCAGTAGATCAACCAATCATTTTATTTTTATCTCGTCTACATCCCAAAAAAGGATTAGATTATCTCATCCCAGCTTTAGGTAAACTCACTCATCACCATTTCACCTTTGTTTTAGCTGGTAGTGGCGACAAGGAATATGAAGCAGAAATTGAGTTTCTACTTGATGCAAATGGTATGCGCGATCGCACTTATATGGCCGGTTTTGTTACCGGAGATCTCAAAAACCTCTTCATACAGGGGTCTGATTTATTCGCGCTGACATCTCATGCAGAAAACTTTGGTATAGCAGTTTTAGAGGCTTTGGCGGTCGGTCTACCTGTTTTGATTACTCCTGGTGTGGCTTTAGCTGCTGTGGTTCAACAACATCAATTTGGTTATGTGACACAACTGGAGGTGTTAGAGATCGCTGCTGCTGTTGAAAACTTTCTCAGTCATCTTCCAGGAGTTAAAAATGTAGGCGATCGCGCTCGTCAATTTATTCTCAAAAACTACACTTGGGACAAAATATCTTCTGAGTTAATTGTCTATTATTCCTCCATTGTTAATAAAAAATCTTTTTCGGCTTTTGCTTAATTTCCCCTTCATTGAATATGCTAAAAAATGTCACTCCTCTGATCCTGACTTACAACGAAGCTCCTAATATTCAGCGTGCTCTGCAACATCTCACTTGGGCACAAAATATTGTAGTCGTTGACAGTTACAGTAACGATGCGACTCTAGAAATTTTAAACTCATATCCTCAAATAAAACTATTTCAACGCAAATTTGATACCCATGCTACCCAATGGAATTATGGACTACAACAAGTTAATTCTGAGTGGGTGCTCTCTCTAGATGCCGACTATATCGTCTCTGATGAACTGATTTATGAAATCAAAGACTTAATTCCACAATCACAAATAGATGGATACTTTGCCAGATTTAAATATTGTATCTTCAGTAAACCATTGCGGAGCAATATCCTACCTCCCCGACAGATTCTGTTTAGAAAATCTCAAGCAATTTATATCGATGATGGACATACCCAACTCCTACAAATTAAGGGGAAGTCATCTATGCTATCTAGCTACATTTATCATGATGATCATAAACCCCTCAGTCATTGGCTGTGGGCACAAGACCGCTACATGATCATAGAAGCGAAAAAGATATTAACAACACCTGAAAGCGAACTTAATTTTAGCGATCGCATTCGCAAACACAAAATTCTCGCACCATTAATTATTTTAGTTTATTGCCTCATCGTCAAAGGTGGGGTTCTCGACGGCTGGCGTGGCTGGTATTACACATTTCAGCGTGTCATGGCAGAAATTCTCCTCTCAATTCGATTATTTGAATACGAAAAAATGCAGAACATAGATGCATGAAATATACTAATTAAGGAATATTAAACCTATGCATATTCTAGGAATCAACGCCTACCACGGTGATGCTTCAGCTTGCTTAATTCAAAATGGTCAGTTAGTAGCAGTAGTTGAAGAAGAAAGATTTAATCGAGTCAAACATTGGGCAGGGTTTCCAGTAGAATCTATCCGCTATTGTCTCAAAGTTGGTGGTATTAGTGCCGTAGATTTAGATCACATAGCAGTATCTTTTAACCCTAAGGCTAACCTCAACCGTAAACTTTTATTTACCTTAAAACAACGTCCGGCTCTATCTTCACTGCTAGATAGATTTAACAAACAAACTAAAACTACCAGTCTCAAACAACAGTTAGCTATGGCTTGCTACTGTCAAGTAGAGGATATTCATGCTCCGATTCATACACTAGAACACCACACAACTCATCTAGCCAGCGCCTTCTTGATTTCTCCCTTTGAAAAAGCGGCTATCTTATCTGTTGACGGCATGGGAGATTTTGTCAGTACCTTAACAGCCGCAGGTAAAAGCAATAATTTAGAGTATTTCTCTCGCATTTATTATCCACATTCCATTGGTTATCTTTACAATGCCATTACCCTTTACCTCGGTTTTCCCGCCTATGGGGATGAATACAAGGTAATGGGATTAGCACCATATGGAGAACCGGAATATTTGGCAGCTTTCCGACGGATTATTTATCCTCAAGGTGATGGTTTTGAGTTGAACTTAGATTACTTTACTCACCATGAGCAAGGCATTGCCATGAGGTGGGAAGATGGAGTACCACTAGTTGAACCTTTCCACAGTCAACAGCTAGAAAAATTATTGGGCCCAGCACGAAAACCCAAGGCAGAAATTACTGCTAAACATCAAAATATTGCAGCTTCCGTGCAAGCAGTGACAGAAGAAATTATATTTCATTTACTCAACCGATTAAGCGATCGCTATCCGAGTGATCATCTTTGTTTAGCGGGTGGTGTGGCGATGAATTCCGTCGCCAATGGCAAAATTACCCAAAATACACCCTTTAAAAATGTCTATATTCCCGTGGGTGCAGCTGACAATGGCACATCTATTGGAGCCGCTTTTTTTGTTTGGCATCAAGTACTAAAACAACCACGTCAATTTGTTTTAGATCATGCCTATTGGGGTTGTGAATTCTCTAATGAAGAATATTTGTTAGCATTCCAGTTTCATAATTTACAACCACTATATTTAGAACGTCAAGCACTGCTAAATCAAGTTGTTGATGCCCTATGTGCCGGCAAAGTCGTTGGCTGGTTCCAAGGTAGAATGGAATTTGCAGCTAGGGCTTTAGGTAACAGATCCTTGCTGGCTGATCCGCGTCGCGTTGACATGCGCGATATTATTAACCTCAAAATTAAATTCCGAGAAAAGTTTCGCCCTTTTGCTCCTAGTATTTTAGAAGAACGGGTAGGGGAATACTTTGAGATGGATACGCCCGCCCCATTTATGGAAAAAGTCTTGCAAGTACGTCCTGAAAAAAGAGCGCAAATTCCAGCTGTTACCCATGTAGATGGTAGTGGTCGCTTACAAACTGTTAGTCGCCGCACTAATCCCCTCTATTGGGAATTGATTAATACCTTTGCTCAACACACAGGCGTTCCCCTGCTTTTAAATACTTCCCTCAACGAAAATGAACCGATTGTACGCACTCCCACAGAAGCGATTTTGTGTTTTTTAAGAACTCAGATGGATGCTTTGGTTCTCGGTTCCTATTACATAGAACGCAACAATCTCAAATAACCAGCACTCAAGCGATATCGCCTATGATCAATAAATATTTGCGTAACTTACATGACATCTGTCTCAAGCTTATACGCATAATTACTGATTTAGCCTGCCCATTACCTAAATCTGGATTCCTGACTTAATTTTTAGTCCGGAAATACTCTCTTGGTAGCCGTAGAAAGATTTGTTAGCATTAATTCATGTATCGTTAGATACAACGTATCCTGCTTCCAACTCCTAAGATTTAGGGAATTCTGATTGTGAATGTGTAATTTTTCATCAACCCTACTCTCAAGCAAAAACCGCAGGCTAGTAGGCAAAAGTTCACAACCAGAAAGATTTAGGCAGGAGCAATCAAACTCAAATCACAACGGCAACAACAAAAGTGAGATGGTAAAAAACTGGGCGCTGGTAATCGGTATTAATCATTACGACTTCCTGCAACCCCTGAAATATGCCAAGCGGGATGCACAGTTAATGCAGCAGTTACTCTGTAACGAAGTAGGTTTCGAGCGAGTTTTCTTATTTTCCGATGACTCACCAGATATCGGTGGCGAATCAACTCGTCCTTACCGTGCTAACTTGCTGCAATGTTTGCGACAACTCTTTAACAACCCCTTCATGACAGAAGAAGACAACTTTTGGTTTTTCTTCAGTGGTCATGGGATCAGACACGCTGACCACGATTACCTAATGCCTTTAGATGGCGATCCTAATGATATAGAAAACACAGGAATTTCTCTTAGCTACTTAACCGAATGCTTCGGTTGTTGTGGCACTAAAAATATAGTGATGATTTTAGATGCTTGTCGTCACCAACAAAAGCAAATTAGCGAAGGAATTGGACGACAAGCACAACAAATAGCAAATCAAACTGGAGTTATCAGCATTTTATCTTGCACTCCTCAGGAATCCTCTGGAGAAATCGATGCCCTGCAAACAGGAGCCTTTACCCACGCACTCTTAGAAGGCTTAGGGATTCAGGGGCAATGTGCCACAGTTAAACGATTGCAGCAATATCTGCGTTTTCGAGTCTCAGAACTGGTTCAGCATTACAAGTATCCGCAACAAACACCTGAGATTACAGCAACTAAACCTGACCTCATTCTTGTGCCGCAATATGCAAATTTAGATGATATTGCCCAACAGCAAATCAACACTTTCCCTCCAGAAGTTAACCAAAATCTGGAAATAGTGGAACCACTTGTCATGAATGCAAAAGTTGTAGCTACTCGTTCAGATGTGCATACAGTTGTGAAAGTAGCACCACAAATTTCTGAATTATGGGTCGGAACTAGTGAAACACAAACCAATCCAATATCCGCAGATGCGATCGCTTGTCTGAGTTCCGAACCAGGAGTAGACTACACACATCTGCAAGATTTACTCGCAGCTGGTCAGTGGCGAGCAGCTGACAGAGAAACTCTCACCCTGATGCTAAAAGTAGCAGCACGAACCAAACAAGGCTGGCTAGATATCGAATCCATTAACAAATTTCCTAACACTGACCTTGCTACCATCGATCAACTTTGGGTTAAATACAGCAACGGCCGCTTCGGTTTCAGCATCCAAAAGCGCATTTGGGAAAGTATTGGTGGTATTGCTGATGCTGATTATCAAACCTGGTGTGAATTTTGCGATCGCATCGGCTGGCGTCAAAATCATTATTGGTTATTCTATTCTGACCTCACTTTCTCTTCCAGCGCTCCCCTCGGTCATTTTCCGGCCGCAGCTTCAGTGAACCTCCTCACAGTCCGTCGGGGTTGGGTTGTGGGTTTGTGCTCCTGTCTAGTCGGCTTCTCGGCTTTGGCATCGAGACTAGCAAAGTCTAGCCTATGATGTGCAGTAGCGATCGCCCTAACAATGATAGTCATGGTTGGTCATGGTTGGCGATCGCGTTTCAATCCCTAATAGGGATTAGGTGAAATTGCAATTCTACTCTCTCAGTATGAAGGGGGAGTAGAGATTAAGAGTTTCAATCCCTAATAGGGATTAGGTGAAATTGCAATTGGCTGAGGGGGCAATTAGATTCTTAAAAAAATTAGTTTCAATCCCTAATAGGGATTAGGTGAAATTGCAATTACTTTTTCGCTCGTTCGCTAGCCATCCCCAAAGGTTTCAATCCCTAATAGGGATTAGGTGAAATTGCAATATTATCTGGACGGGTTAGCTCAACAGTACCCATCACCTGTTTCAATCCCTAATAGGGATTAGGTGAAATTGCAATTTGGCATATTCCAAAATTTGTGGTGCAAGTACCACTGGGTTTCAATCCCTAATAGGGATTAGGTGAAATTGCAATTGGTTCATCAGGGATAAATTCCAGCGAGAGTCTGTTTCAATCCCTAATAGGGATTAGGTGAAATTGCAATTTTGCCAGCGCTGGTAATACGAGCTAAGAATCCCATAAATGTTTCAATCCCTAATAGGGATTAGGTGAAATTGCAATATTGGGGTGGAAGCACCAACGGCATAACGAGAACGGTTTCAATCCCTAATAGGGATTAGGTGAAATTGCAATGCTTTCCAGAAGTCTGTTAACGAATTAATCAGCAGTTTCAATCCCTAATAGGGATTAGGTGAAATTGCAATCACTATGCCGAATTAGTCTGTGGCAGTATGTCCTGTTTCAATCCCTAATAGGGATTAGGTGAAATTGCAATCCTTTAGCTTGTCTGGTTCTGGTGCTTCTGTACCCTTGTTGTTTCAATCCCTAATAGGGATTAGGTGAAATTGCAATGCTACCGGAAGCAATTTTTTGTGGCCAGTGGGTTGAAGGTTTCAATCCCTAATAGGGATTAGGTGAAATTGCAATATTTGGTTAAAATCCATAACTGGTGCCTGAAACGTTTCAATCCCTAATAGGGATTAGGTGAAATTGCAATTTCCTGGGGGATGCACAAATGGGCCCATCCCGTTTCAATCCCTAATAGGGATTAGGTGAAATTGCAATCTTGAAGGCTGATTCACTTATTGCAGTAGTCGGTTTGTTTCAATCCCTAATAGGGATTAGGTGAAATTGCAATTTGAGATAGTAAGATCGTGAAGCGCCTGGCTTTCCGTTTCAATCCCTAATAGGGATTAGGTGAAATTGCAATAAGGCGAAACCATCACTCTCTCCCTTTCTGCCGGTTTCAATCCCTAATAGGGATTAGGTGAAATTGCAATCTACTGTTTCTGTAATGGAAGAATCCTTACAGACATGTTTCAATCCCTAATAGGGATTAGGTGAAATTGCAATATTATCTAAGTTAGCGGTAGCCCGAAATCTTCCCGTTTCAATCCCTAATAGGGATTAGGTGAAATTGCAATTCCCAGAAAATAGAATCCAGTTTGCCCAAGAGATTGGTTTCAATCCCTAATAGGGATTAGGTGAAATTGCAATTATTCCCCCTGATACGTACCCATACCTGCGTTAGTTTCAATCCCTAATAGGGATTAGGTGAAATTGCAATTTTAGCGAGATAAACAGAGTTGCTATTAATTTTTTGTTTCAATCCCTAATAGGGATTAGGTGAAATTGCAATTAGAGGCTATTTTTCCAGAGTTAGCTTACGTTAGCGTAGTTTCAATCCCTAATAGGGATTAGGTGAAATTGCAATCCAGACAACTCGGTTTACAACCTCAACGCAATTCTTGTTTCAATCCCTAATAGGGATTAGGTGAAATTGCAATTCATTAATCCCCAAGTTAGATAGCTGTTGCTGTATCTGTTTCAATCCCTAATAGGGATTAGGTGAAATTGCAATATAGTGTCAGATAGCACATGAGCCAAGATAAGGAAAACAAGTTTCAATCCCTAATAGGGATTAGGTGAAATTGCAATTTAACCCAGTCCGCAAGTGGTTGAACGGTTGCTGGGTTCGTTTCAATCCCTAATAGGGATTAGGTGAAATTGCAATACAAATGAGATATCCACAAGCTACCATCTCGATTGTTTCAATCCCTAATAGGGATTAGGTGAAATTGCAATGTAAAGGAAGAATCTTTGTCATTGTATAGTTGAAAGTTTCAATCCCTAATAGGGATTAGGTGAAATTGCAATATCTGGCGGTGGCTTCTAATATTCCAAACTCAAGTTTCAATCCCTAATAGGGATTAGGTGAAATTGCAATCACAGATAGTAGCAGTGTTTCAAAAGTACGGCTATCCAGTTTCAATCCCTAATAGGGATTAGGTGAAATTGCAATAATTCTGGTTGTTTCCTTGTACATTGCTTGGTCGTTTCAATCCCTAATAGGGATTAGGTGAAATTGCAATCAATGCTGCGGAGTCAGCCATGCAGGAGGAGCGAGTTTCAATCCCTAATAGGGATTAGGTGAAATTGCAATGTGCGGGTTTAATTTTGCAAGGTGCTATCTATGCTGTTTCAATCCCTAATAGGGATTAGGTGAAATTGCAATCTAGTGCTATACTGTCCCCCCTCAAAGACATAAAGTTTCAATCCCTAATAGGGATTAGGTGAAATTGCAATGGGTTTGCATTAATCGGTGGGGGGGGAGTCGGTAAGTTTCAATCCCTAATAGGGATTAGGTGAAATTGCAATTAAATTTTAGTATTCCCCCCTCCCAGTATCGCCTGTTTCAATCCCTAATAGGGATTAGGTGAAATTGCAATTTTTTATGTTAAAAATCTGTATAAACAAAAGTGAATAGTTTCAATCCCTAATAGGGATTAGGTGAAATTGCAATAATTATTACCTTTTTCATCTAGTAACCCGTATTTAATGTTTCAATCCCTAATAGGGATTAGGTGAAATTGCAATTTTAGTGATTCTAAAATCGTATTTTCAAAAGAATCGTTTCAATCCCTAATAGGGATTAGGTGAAATTGCAATTTAGAGATTACTACAGACCTAATACGTTCGCACGTTTCAATCCCTAATAGGGATTAGGTGAAATTGCAATTCTAACAGCCCGTCACTGTGATAGGCGAGATAATAGTTTCAATCCCTAATAGGGATTAGGTGAAATTGCAATGTATTAAAACTTCTTTACAGCTAGGAAGTAATGTTGTTTCAATCCCTAATAGGGATTAGGTGAAATTGCAATATGATGGGAATAATCTATCTCTAAAAGCATAAAGTTTCAATCCCTAATAGGGATTAGGTGAAATTGCAATTATTGATGATGATGACGATGAGAATGAATAATGTAGTTTCAATCCCTAATAGGGATTAGGTGAAATTGCAATACACCCAATATCGCCGCCCCTAAAGCCGCAGCTTTGGCGTTTCAATCCCTAATAGGGATTAGGTGAAATTGCAATACTTTTAATTTCGGCAGCACGTAATTAGAAAGTAGTTTCAATCCCTAATAGGGATTAGGTGAAATTGCAATCAGAAATAGAAGCTTTAGCAAAAGAAAAATTGCGGTTTCAATCCCTAATAGGGATTAGGTGAAATTGCAATCAGCTACCCATAAACGGTTATTACGTGGATTTAGGTTTCAATCCCTAATAGGGATTAGGTGAAATTGCAATAGCGGGAGCCGCAAAGCTAGTCACTATGTAGTTTTCAAGGTACGGTTGCGCGAATGAACAGAGTATAACACGAGAAAATATAAATCGATTAACTGATAACCCCTGAAACCTATATACAGCAAGGTGCGCGGATGATTTTAATTAAAACTTTCTGTAAATGCGTGTGCTGTCCGGAATCCAGCCATTTTTCTTCAAGCCTAATTTTGTACACCTACCCATCCGCGCAATCACACCCAAAACATAGTTTTTTTGTAGAGTTGCGTGCCAGCGATCGCTTCTACTCTAGCAAAACAGCAGCCACACTGAATAACCGACACCTCATAAATCATCTTATAGCGTTTCCTCATCTGCTGAGGTTACGAAGGAAGTCGCTAATAAAATTGGTAAAACCTCTGCGTACCTTTGCGTTTGACTCTGCGCCCCTCTGCGTTGAAAAAGATTGATTGTGTCATCGCAGAACTCGTCAACAGGGAAATTTGTTAGAGTGAACACACCAGGATTTTTCAGTCAAATCTCTGAGTACGCTGGCAGACGAGGCTATCCATGCTTACAAATACGCTACTTCTCTCAAATCAACTTCCTACCCTCCAATATTCCTCCACAACGGAGCGATTTGATGATACTTGGGAAGCCCCTTTGGCTACCCTCCTCGGACTGGGACGCGCCGCAGGCGCTGACTTCATTGAATTGTTCTTAGAGCGACGCAACTATATTAGTTGTCTTGCAGAAGAAGACGCCATCACCAGTATTTCACCCAGTTTAGCTACAGGTGCGGGAGTCAGAGTATTTCGTGGCAAAGCCGACTGCTACGTCAGCACTAATAACCTGTCGTTTTCAGGCTTGAAAGCCGCCTTAGAAAAAGGACTTTCCATCCTGGGACTACAACTACCTGCGCCTACCGCCTTCATCCCAGAAATCAACCTCGAATTACTGCGAGACTACGCTACAAAACGAGGTAAAGATGGCTGGCTACCTTTGTGTAGTTCCATCCGCGAAATGGGCGAAGTCCTCCTTGATGGTACTGCCCAGTTGCAAAAAAAAGCTAGCCATGTGCAATCCCGCCGCGCTACCTACTTCCGAGACTGGCAAGAAGTATTAGTCGCCGCCAGTGATGGGACATTTGCCCGTGACATACGCCTCACCCAGTCGGTAGGCTTTAACCTACTGTGTGCAGATGGTGCTAATCGCGCCTCCATCGGTGAACGTGCTGGAAATACTAGCGACGCCAACTTTTTAAGAACCTGGGATTATCAACAAGCCGCCGAACAAATCGCCGAATCAGCCGGCAAAATGCTCTACGCAGATTACGTAGAGTCAGGCACTTACCCCATTATCATGGCGAATCACTTTGGTGGGGTGATCTTCCACGAAGCTTGTGGACACCTGTTAGAAACCACACAAATCGAACGCAAAACCACACCTTTCGCCGACAAAAAAGGTGAAAAAATTGCCCACGAAAGTCTCACAGCGTGGGATGAAGGGCGTTCTGACAATGCCTTCGGTACAATTGACATGGATGACGAAGGTATGCCGGCTCAAAGAACTTTGTTAATTGAAAAAGGCGTTCTCAAGAACTTCTTAGCCGATAGAACTGGCTCAGTGCGTACCGGACATCCCAGAACGGGAAGTGGACGCCGCCAAAATTATACCTTTGCAGCTGCTAGCCGGATGCGGAATACATATATTGATACTGGCGATTACAGTGTTAATGATTTATTCGCCTCTGTTGATAAAGGCATTTACTGTAAAAAGATGGGTGGCGGTAGTGTTGGTGCTACAGGTCAATTTAACTTTGGTGTTGATGAAGCTTATTTGATTGAAAATGGCAAAATCACCAAACCATTAAAAGGTGCAATTTTGATTGGTGAAGCTAAGGAAATTATGAATAAGATTTCCATGTGTTCCCAAGATTTGGAACTTGCACCTGGTTTTTGTGGTTCCGTTAGTGGCAGTATTTACACCACAGTCGGACAACCCCACATCAAAGTTGATTCTATTACCGTCGGTGGACGCTAATTGTTGAAACCTACCCATCAGTATTAGCAAAAAAAATGTAGGTTGGGTTGAACGTAGACGCCGGAGGCGGCTTACCGCAAGGTAGTGAAACCCAACCCCCTGATCAATGTTGGGTTTCGCGTTGCTCAACCCAACCTACGCCTGACGCCATAACACACCCTACTGGCGTGTCAAGGCTAAAATGGTGCAAAAAATTTTCTTGTGGTGCGGGCATCTTGCCCGCTAATTAGAACGGGCAAGATGCCCGTACTACAAGAGATTGCTAATACACAAAATTAGCTTAGACACGCCACTACAAAATTACTTTTTGCTGCATTCATCTGTGGTTCAAAAGCACACATCCAAAATCCCAAATTGACTATGCCAAATATCAACGAAATTGCCACCTACGCCAAGGATAATGCAGAGAAACTTGGCATCAAAAAATTTGACATTTATGGCTCAACGGTAGATGAAACCAGTGTCCAAGTAGATCAAGGTGAGGCAAAACAAGTTAAAGCCTCAAATCGTTCTGGTGTTACCGTGCGTGTCTGGAATGAAGAGAATACAATGGGTGTCACCAGCACCACAGATGTAGATCCCAAGGGATTGGAATTAGCTCTCAAAACAGCCTATGAAGCTAGTTTTTTTGGTGTAAAAGAAAATGTCCCTGATTTTAGCCCAGAGGCGACTGTTCCCATCGCCGATAAACCCCACGACAAAGCACCCCAAGCCCCGGTAGCTGAACTCATCGAAAGACTATTGGTAGCTGAAAAAGAATTACTCTCCGCTCACCCGGCAATTCAAGGTGTACCTTATAACGGTTTAGCACAGAGGGATATTGACAGATTCTATCTCAACAGTGATGGTGCGGTGAGAACTGAATCTCACTCTTTGGCGTCGGTTTATCTTTACAGCAAAACTGAAGAAGAAGGCAAAAAACCGCGCAGTGCTGGTGCTTTTAGAATCAACCGCAGTTTAGATAATCTTGATGTGAATGGTTGCATCCAAGAAACTGCTGAGAAAACTATCAGCCACTTGAATTATGAAAAAATCAAGTCTGGGAAATATCGGGTTGTGTTCTCAGCCGAAGCTTTTTTAAGTCTGTTGGGTGCTTTTTCTAATTTGTTCAATGCTCAAAGCATTCTCGACAACCAAAGCCTATCTAAACCTGATGATATCGGCAAGGAAATTGCTTCGCCCCTGCTTTCGGTATATGATGATGCATTACACCCTGCTAACATTGGGGCTGAAAGTTTTGATGGTGAAGGTACTCCCACCCGTCAGGTAGTGCTGATTGAAAAGGGGATTTTAAAGGGCTTTCTCCATAGTGCGGGAACTGCCAAACGGTTAAACGCTCAACCTACAGGTAATGCTAGTATTGGCGCTAAAGTCAGCGTGAGTCCCAATTTTTATCATGTCTTTCGAGCCGCACAGCCTGAGCAAGAATTTAGCTTAGAAACGGTGGAGAATGTGATTTTGATTGATGATTTGCAAGCTCTCCATGCAGGAGTCAAAGCTTTACAAGGTTCCTTTTCTCTACCGTTTGATGGTTGGCTAATTAACAAAGGTGTGAAAACAAGTATTGAGTCAGCAACTGTGGCTGGCGATTTCTTGGAACTGCTGAAGTCAATCAGTTATGTAGAAAAAGAGGTGGAGTTAACACCTGGTGGAGTTGCACCCAGAATCTGGGTTGATGAATTGTCGATTACTGGCGAATAAGGTTTGAGAGTTAGGAGTTAAAGGTTTTCTGGTTGAAACTCATAACTTCTAACTCTTATTCTTCCCCGCCAATACCAAGTTGAATATCGAACCCATCAGCACCATTGACATTAGCGCCTACCATCACAGCACCATCTGCTTGGGCATTATATAACTGAGCATCACTTAAATTAGCATCAGTAAGATTCGTGTTATTGAAGCTTGTACCACTTGCAAAGACTGCTGTCAAATTAGCACCTTCTAAGTTCGCGCCTTCTAAATCAGCGCCTTCTAAGTTCGCATTTTCTAAGTTGGCACCTTTTAAATTGGCATTTCTTAAATCCGCACCTATCAAGTGAGCGCCTTTGAGGTTCGCACCTGTTAAATTGCATCCAAAACATTCTCTAGTTTCTAGTAAGCGCTGCACAGAGGCGGAGTTTTCAGCTTGAGCAGGAATAGGAGCAGCCAGAGATATGGTGCTGAGTAAAGCTGCGGCTGTCATCAATATTGGTTTCATATCTGTATACCTCTGACGTTTTTAAAAAGCATTAACTATTTAACTTCTACACTTAATTATCTCAAATTTCAGAATTATGTCCTCATGCGATCGCTAGAATTTATAATTGCAATTAAGTTTGAGTATTCTCACTATAGTTAGAGCAAGTGGCAGAAAACAATCTTTCTATCTGTGGATTATTTTGAATTCAGCGACTAGGTAAATTCACAAATTCAAGTTGAAGAATTCCGAAATAAATTTCCTTTTTAAAAATAAAATCTAGAGTTTTGAGAAAAATTACTGAGAGGGTGTTTATAAAATAATTCTTAAGCGGTTGAGCGACTATGATTATGGGCTAATCGACGTAACATTAGATGCGTCATAGGGGCGTATATAATTGTTTCACTTGTTTGCAGATGATATTCGTAGTCTTTACTGAGACGACGATAGCGATCTAACCATGCAAGTGTACGTTCCACAACCCAACGTCGAGGCCATACTTTAAAGCCTGAAGTATTATCGGAGCGTTTAACAATTCGATTGCACAGCCAAAAAAATACCTGACCCAATCAACTAGTTTTCCAGCATATCCGGTATCTGCCCAAATTAAATGCAGTTTGGGGAATGAGTATTGAATATTTAGTACCAGTTTTGCTCCGTCACGGTCTTTTTTGCCATATACCTTTGCGCTGCCAACGTTGAAAATATGAGTATACAGTCAAACTTGCTGGAGATAGTAATTAAACCGATCGCGCAGTTGGTCAACTGTGAGATTTTGCGTCCAGTATTCTACTAAAGCATGACCAAATGCCCAGGCGTTACGGTCTGGCGGGGCAGGGTTTTCTAGTAGTAATGGCCAGAGGGAGAGCAAATCAAAGTTGAGTGCTGATGAGTTAGTTGGATTCAAGAGGGAAAATAACTCATAAGCCATCTGGAGTTTGCCGATTACTATGGGTAACTGTTCTACAGGGATTTGCTCTGCGAGTAGGTACGCTAAAGTGGGTGCGCCCGTTGAGAGGGTGGCGATAAATTGCAGTACAGGACTTTTGAGCAGGGCGGTGAGTCCTTGGGTTGTCGCCATTTGGAAGGTGTAGTGGTCGATGATTTTGGCGGCGGCGACGGTGCGGGCTTCGAGATTACGCAAAAAGCGAGCTAGTCGCAGTTGTTTGGCGGGGGCGATCGCTTCTATTAATCCTAATGATAGTTTTTCTATTCCCCAAGATACACGCCCGGTTTGGCGATCGCTGGTAACGATGGGGAGAACTAAATTAGAGAATTTGCCCAACAACTTGGCGCGATATTCAGTAGCTTCTCGAATGGCAATTTCCTTTGGGCGATCGCCCCATTCCCAATCTAATGGTGGTTCCCACTCACGGATAGGACGCAGACGATCCACCTGGGTGACTATGGTAATCGTAGGTAAATCGGCGACATCTGCTTGCATGTCTTGTAAAAAGTCCACATCCATTTGTAGCGCCGGATCAAGGGCGGGAGTGACTAATAGTAGCAAGTCTGCGTTGTTGGCATAATCTAGTACTTGCGATCGCAGTTCTCCACGGTTCACTTGTTCATATCCTGGCGTATCCCAAAGGTTTAGGGTTTCGCTGCTTTGAGTTTGCCATTGATAATTTTGGATTTTATCAGTGCTGGGTAAGACGTCAACGGCAGCTAAATCAGCTGGAAACAAGGTGTTAATCAGGCTACTTTTTCCCGATCCTGTGCGCCCTACTAACAAAATATTGACGGATTTTTGCTCAACGGCGGCGACTGGTTCGGCTTGCTCTAAAATTTCTCGCAGGGTTTGGGTTTTGGCTGGGGGTAGGGTTGGTGTAGATGGGGTGGATGTTAAAACTGGTGGTGTAGTGTTGCTATAAAGAGCGATCGCTTGGCGACATAAGTTTCTCAGTGCGGCTTCTCGGATTAACTGGCTCAAGTTCACCAGTAGTTCTTGAGTAGCACGGTTACTATAACCTTGGCTGGCTCGTTTTGCGATCGCTGCGACTGGATTTAACACCCACTGTGCCCAGTTCCAGACTCGCCAGAGTTTACGGGCGGATGGTTCTAGTTTGCGGTAGACTTCGTATGCTTGGTATGCTTGCCCGACTGTTACTTGATTTAAGGCAGGGGATAACTTTTGCATCCACTCATCTAGTCCATCCATTGTGCCCCGAATTAAGCCGTAAGCTTGAGGGACGTAAATATTCAGTAACGGGTATTGTACTTGGGGATTGTAAATGTGAGCGATCGCCACTACTAAATCTTGGCAGCGTGTCCAAAAAGTTTGCCAGTCTTCCCAAATTGGGCGATCGCTTTGCGCTGCTTGGATAATTTTTTGTAGGGCGATTTCTGCTTGGGTGGTGGCGTTATTGCCTGTGGATGGCGGGGTATCATCGGCAATATCTGCCAATTCTGCATTCACTTCTGCTAAGACAGCTTCTAGCTCTTTCACCACAGGTCGAGTCCAGCGTACCAGCAACCAACGCCAGCCTACAAGTACCACGGTTAACACAGCCCAGATCCAATTAATCCCCCATGTATGAATTTGCACTCCTGCGGAGATTAATAAGAAAGTGACGATGAAAGCGATCGGGGTTGCTAATACAAGCCACTGCCAAAGTTTTAAGCGCACCATGCCTTATGCTTGCCTTGGTAAGAGTTCTTATACATTTATTGTCTATCTAATACTTGTGTATTCTTCTTCAATATTGATAAAATTGAAGAATGGTTAGAACGCGGTATTACCATCTTTCAACTACCCTCCTATTCACCTGAGTTAAATTTGATTGAAATTTTGTGGCGCTTCATTAAGTAACAATGGATTGGGAGCATCCCAAATGTGTAAATTTATTTTTTTGTAGTGCGGGCTTCTAGCCCGCTTCCTGGACATTAGGGAGCAAGATGCTCCCACTACAAATTTTATTTTTGCAAAATTGGGATGCTCCCCAATGGATTGAAATTGATGCCTACCAAAATTGGCAAACTTTTGTAGCATCTGTGGAAAATATTCTCCGATAATTTGGTAAAAACTATGTAATTAATTTTGTTTAGCTACTTAATACTAGGCGATCGCACACTGCAACTGCCATCATCTTACTTGTAGCAGATGTAAATTTTGTTCAAAATCATAAATTGTATATCTAATCTATGACTCCTGGCGATATTTGCCGAATGAAAAATACCACCAAAATGCTGACACAATAGGACATGATGTGATAGTAGGTAACAATTTCGGCTAAAGAAACGTCTTATGTGTTCTAGTAATCTCTCAGTACCATCGGCTTTTACAGATGTAACAAGAGAGACATTAAAAACATGACTACATCTGCACAATCAGTTATTGATGGAGCAAATATAATTCAATGAGTAAGTTTGAAATCGAAATCGACTTCAGTAATGTAGATTTAGCTTCCCTAGAAACAGAAGATGATTTTCAAAGAGAGGCAAAACACTTACTACCAAAGGCACTGGTGCAACTAGGTGAAAGAGTGGGTGAAAAGACGTGGGAGGAATTGCAAAAAGGCATGAAGGGGCAACAAAGTCAGAAACGCAAGTTTATTCAAGAAACAGGCAGGACTTATCAACGGAATGCCAGTAGCAGAGAACGGCAAGAACTGGAAGACTACATTATTGAGCAATTACGCCAGTACAAGCGGCGATGAGACAATAAAGTACTGACCAAAAACTTATAGAATTTGTGAGCGATCGCTTGAGTAACGTATGCTATGCGATCGCACATCGTCTTAATCTAAAAGTATGTCAGACATCTACAGCGAGTAAATATGCAGATTAGCCAAGCATTATCCCTGTTGCCAGCTATGGGCTGTGGAACTTGGGCATGGGGGAATCAACTGCTCTGGGGATACAACGAAAGTATGGATGACCAGTTGCAAGCAGTTTTTAACCTGTGTGTGAGTAACGGTGTGACGTTGTTTGATACGGGTGATTCCTATGGCACCGGCAGATTAAACGGACGCAGTGAACTACTTTTAGGACGATTTGCGCGGGAATATCAAGGTATAAACAAAGAACATATTTGCATCGCCACTAAACTGGCTGCTTACCCATGGCGATGGACACGCCAATCAATGGTTTTAGCTGGTAAAGCTTCCGCCCAACGTCTAGGCAGAAATGTCGATTTGGTGCAGATGCACTGGTCTACAGCGAACTATGCACCTTGGCAAGAAGAGCGGCTGTTAGATGGTCTGGCTGACCTTTACGAGCAAGGTTTGGTCAAGGGCGTAGGACTATCTAATTACGGCCCCAAACGGCTGCAACACGTACATCAAAAGTTTGCTGAAAGGGGAGTACCTATTACTACATTGCAAGTGCAATACTCTCTGTTATCTACATATCCCGTCACAGAACTAGGGCTAAAAGAGGTTTGCGATCGCTTAGGGATTAAACTGATTGCCTACAGTCCGCTAGCATTGGGATTATTAACTGGAAAATACTCAGAGAGAGGCCCTTTTCCTCAAGGTATTCGCGGTTTATTGTTTAGACAATTGCTACCAAAAATCAGACCACTCTCAGCATGTTTACAAGAAATCGCCCAGTCTAGAAATAAAACTATGTCACAGGTAGCAATTAATTGGTGTATTTGTAAAGGCACTATTCCCATCCCTGGCGCTAAGAGTGTTGAGCAAGCACAGGAGAATATTGGCGCTTTAGGTTGGCAATTAGACTCTAGCGAGATAACTGCACTTGATCAAGCAGCTGCTAGTACAGACAAAAAAATGGTGCAAAATATTTTTCAAACTCAGTAAACTCTAAATAAGTTGGTGCTAACAAACCGAACTATGTTACAAACTGTCCGCATAACTAAAACCCTGACAAATAACTAATGATGACTTATTCAATATTTACAAACCCATTGAATATAAAACTAAACGGTCATAAAGTTTATCTGGTAAAAGACGCTTGAGTAAAGCCCCAATTTTGGCATCTTGTCCAATGAGATAGCGTGTCTTGGGATGTTTTGCAGTTAACGCATGAACCACAGCCTCAGCAACAATATTGGGAGAAATTCCATTAGAGGCGATAATCCCAATGCTTTTGCGTACAGCTTTCATAGTCTGACCATAGAGATTGAGCGCTGATTGGGGTAGATTGGCTTGGGCTGTGTCAGCTTGACTAAAAGATTTTCCCCAAATTGGTGTTGCGATCGCACCCGGTTCAATAATAGAAACAGAGATTTTCCAAGGTCTTAACTCCATACGCATGACATCGGTGAGTGCTTCCAGAGCAAATTTTGAAGCATTGTAAGCACCCAAAAATGGCGCTGCACTCCGACCACTAATCGAACCCATATTGACAATTCGACCTTTTCCCTGGCGTAATAAACCGAGAAACCCTTGTGTGACTGCTAGTTGTCCGGTGACATTTACTTCCAATTGCCGACGAAACTCTGGGACGGGTAATAGTTCTAATGGGCCAGGAACAGCAATCCCGGCATTATTCACTAAACCCCAAATTCCCCCATCACCGACAGCATTTGTGACAGTTTCCACCGCAGCTGCAATAGACTCAGCATCAGTAACATCTAAAAAAATCGGGACAAGTCTTGGTGATGCTTTTTGTTGCAGCGCTTGAGCATCAATATCTCTACGCACGCCAGCAAAAACCAAAAATCCCAACTTGTCTAAAAGCAAAGCACAAGCCTCACCAATTCCAGTTGATGCGCCTGTAATTACAACTGCACGTTGAATTTGGGCAACCATTTATATTCTCCGCAATCTGACTTTAACTATAAAATCACTTGCTGAGTACAAAAGTAGCGCATCTGTCTTTTGTTATTTATTTAGTGTGGGTGATTGATGAAAGGGCATTTTAAAATGGGAACATATCAAGCATCATTGGGAGGAATCAATCGTCATGAGCGTAATTGTTGCTAAGTGGACGATTGACGAATATCACCGCATGATTGAGGCTGGCATTTTGTGCGATCGCCAGGTTGAACTACTGCAAGGAGAAATCGTCGAAATGTCCCCAGAAGGGGAACCCCACGCCTATTGTAGCGATGAAGCAGGTGAGTATCTAGCAAAGTTATTGAGCGATCGCGCCAAAATCCGCCAAGCCAAGCCAATCACCTTATCCAACGACTCAGAACCCGAACCAGATATAGCTGTTGTCCAACGGTTAGGAAGCGAATATCGACAGCATCATCCCTATCCAGAAAATATATTCTGGTTAATTGAGTACGCTAATACCAGCTTAGAAAAAGATTTAGAAATCAAAAGCAAAATTTACGCCGCCGCAGGGATTGTAGAATACTGGGTTGTCAATCTTAAAAAGTTACACCTAGTGGTGTTTCGAGACATCTTAGATGGAGAATATGCCACAAAACAGATATTAAAAAAAGGAACCATCCAACCACTAGCATTTCCAGATGTTGATATAGCAGTGCAACGAATATGCGATCGCTCTCAAATTGATTAGCAATCTCATAGACAAAAAACAAAGGCGTTGCTTAATCAGGATATAAAAATCAAAATCTTGATTTCTCAAACTCTCACTCTCTGCGACTCTGCGTGAGATAAATTGATATTTTCAATCAGCAACGCCGAAAAAAATAGGCAAGAAGATAAGATTGCAGAATTTGCACTACAACACCTGTACATCTTCCCATGCCCTATTCCCTATTCCCCATTACCATTTCTACACGAGGTAAGTGTTGCTCTAACCAATCTGCTAAATCAGCTAACACTTCTTGGTAATTAAGATCATTATGAAGTTCATGATAAGCCCCCGGATACTCTACCCGCGTCTTATCTTCACAAGCAACTCTCTGGTAAAAAATGTTTCCTCCTTCTGGTAAAGCTACTCTATCGGCACTACCGTGAAGAATCAACAGAGGTAATTGCCAATCAGCAGCATGGGCATTAATCCAAGCAACAGTAGCAAAGAATTCTGTAGCTAAACGCGCACTACCCCTTGTATGTCGCAAAGGATCTTGAGCATAAGCGGCTAAAACTTTTTCATCCCGTGAACCAGCAGAAAGGTCAATACCAGTACTTAGTGTGAACCGGGGCCATACCCTAGAGAGTAAATTACCTATGAGTAGCCGGATTTTTGACACCCCGACTTTTCCTAAAGTTGGTGCTAAAGCAATCACGCCTTGCAGTACAGATGCTTTTTGGGGACAGCGCAAAACATAGTCTAAGACCACTACCGCACCTAAACTATGACCCAAAAGGAAAATTGGGCATTGTGGCTGCTGGATTTGAATCAATTGTAGAAAGGCTTGCAGGTCTTCACGAAACTCAGCCCAACCATTGATATGGCCTCGCTGTCCTAGCGATTGTCCATGACCGCGCAAGTCCAAAGCGTAAACAGCATACTGTTTAGATATTAAATGCTCAACTACATTACCATAGCGTCCGCCATGTGCTCCGAGTCCATGCACAATAGCTAATGTTGCCCTCACCTTACCTTCTGGATGCCAGCTTTGATAGTACAGTTCAAGTCCTTCAACACCCTGAAATTTGCCTTCACTGTGGTAGATCATCGTCACTTTTTTACGTCTTTGCCCAAGTAATCTAGTAGCTTATCAACGTACATTGTAGAGAAAAGAGCATCTATCTGTAAGCAGAAATACAGGCTATTTAAGCTAGATATTTTTTGATTTCTGGAGATGAGATTGTTGAGAATTACAACCGATAATTTCTAACCATAGATTGGTGAATAATATGGCATCAAAAACTACGATTTGTTCATGAATTCAGAGAGGATTTTATCAATACTGATTCTGGTAACTTTGTTCCGCTAGGTCGTGCTGCTGGGTTGACTTCCCCGGTATGTGAGGAAAATCCACCCTTGAATGCTGCAACGATTAAGCGAGTACAGGAGGGTATAGCTGCGGCGGTTAACCCTGCTGTCCGTCATGCAATTACAGAAACTTTTGAGCGGTTAGCAACAATTAATCCAGAGTATCCGGAACCTAGAATTAATAGTACATTGCGTCGTTTAGGATTGCGATCGCTCATTCGTTCTCTGTTCCGGGTACGGGTCGAATACCCAGAAAGGATTCCTGACTCAGCTGCGGTCTTGGCTGTTAATCATCTCCATCACATCGACCCCCTACTTCTACTGTCCGAACTCCCTACCCAACCCTATTACTATATTTTGGGTGATGCTCGCACCCTCTATAACAAGTGGTGGAAACGCCTAATTATGAGATTAACAGGGGGTATCATTCCTTTGGAACGTGTGTGGAAAGAAGAAGTTGCTGTAATGGAAGCAGCAAAAGCCGGACAACATGATCTAATTGCTTTGGCTACCGCAGTAGCACAGCACGTACCCAAGGGCGGGGATGTGCAAACACTTAGACAAATAGACCGCATTGTTCTGGGAATTCTCACTCGCGGAGATAGCATAATTGTTTTCCCGGAAGGAAGGCTGGGAACTGCTGAGGGTAAGTTGCACGTTCCCCTGAAACGCGGTACTGTGATTTACGCTCTCCGGGCTGGAGTCCCAATACTACCAGTAGCGCTGATTGGAACGCACGACTTGTATTTGAGAAAAGAGTTAACGATTCGGTTTGGTCATCCATTAAGCTTTTCTCCTACCGCAATACCAAAGCGACAGGAGATAGAGGCAGTATTGTTGAAATTACAGAAGGCAATGTTAGCTATACTACCAGCGAATTATCAAGAAGCGGACGAACCAAAACTATTACGTAATTTTCTCAACCACATGTTGTGGTAATTCGTGATACTCGCCTCCAGTGAGCAGAAAGCTACATAATTTGTAATTACAAACTGCAACAAAGAAACGGTATTATTTCTCTAAAAAGTTTGCAATTTTAAAATTTGATGTTCCTTCCCAGCAGTGATTTAAACACGCATTGACTCTAGCATGTGGTACTTCAGCCAATTCAGTCGATTCATTAGATGCATTAAATTGCACGGCTGTGACGATGTATTCAAAAATAATCACAAACTGTTTAGTCGGTGACATTCTTTCGACAACAACTGTGTCACCTATTCTGGGAATTTGAGGTAAATCCACTACAAAATTCTCCATCTTCGGCTTGTCTAGAGGATTTTTGAAATTGAAGTATTTGCAGTAAATCAGAATTTTCACTCAGGAAACCACCAATAGTGCTGAACAATTAATAAGAATTCTATTCTAATTTAACGCTTAAGATATACCAAATTACTTACCCCGCCATAGTTGTTGTAACCACTGAAAAATCTTCAACAGAATTTTTTCTACCCAAAGCATAGCAGCATCCAGCAATTCTAGAATTTGCTCTAAGATATGCTTCTCATACCCCATGTGTATGGCTTCGACTTCTATCCAGTCTGGCTGTGGTTCCATTTGGGTGCTTTGGCGTCGCTGTTGAGAGATTTCCCCTTTCTTACTCTTACTTCCAGATTGGGAAATCCGGGGTGTACTTCCCTTAGCATTTGAGGCTTTTCTGGAGATTTTTTGTTTGGGTGTATGGTTGCGGGTTGGTTTTTTCTTTTGTACTGACTCAGATTCTGACTGTGGTAATTGTAAAATGTTTTGATAACTTCCCGTCAAATTTTTTGGTAGAGCATCTGATGCTGAGGAACTGGAAACTAAAGCTGGCTGTTTCTTTTCTACAGATGCAACTGGTTCTTCATCAGATTTATGAGAATTACCAAATAAATCACTCCAAGACAACCACGGTTCTGCTGCTAAGTCTTTATCTTGTGAACGCCTACTTTTAGGTAAAGCTTGAGAGTTACGATGAGATAACCTTTTTCCTGTCACTTTTTGATCAGAATTGCTTGACTCTAGGTTTTTGTCAGCGCTAACACCAAAAAAATAATTGAGCGCTGCTGTAATTAATTCCTGAATATTTAGTGTATGGCTTTCTAATTCATCATTTGTGACTGAAATTTGTCCTCTAGCCGCTAACTCTTCTTTACCATAAAGAAAGATGCTAAATTGAGTTTGGACAACTTCGATGATTTCTTGACTGCGTTGTTGTACTGGGACTAAAGCACTGGCTTCCAACTTCGCCACAACTGCATCTAGTAATACTAATAATTTGTCAGATTTTAGTAAATATTTAGAATCTAGCTCTGCTGTTTCTTTTCCCATAGATAGAGCCGCTACATGCCGTGGATTACTACCAGTCAGCTTTGCTAATAAGTGGTTAATTTCTGGTAAGAGTGCAGCTTGTTGTTTAACTTTAAATACTCTCAAAGCCTGCCAATACTTAGCAATTTCAGTAATTATTCTATCTTCTAATTGTGCTTGCTGCTGGGATGTCAAAATGTCCAAAATGACATTATCTGGGGTGACGAGTACTAAATGACGGTTCGCCAAACTTGTAGCAATTCCCTGCACCACTAAATGATTAAATTTGAGAGAGTTTTCTGTTTGTGAGGTGTGAAGATTTTTTGCTTGCGCCTCTGGAATAGTTAAGGTTGGAGACGAAGTAGGGTTAATGCTGGGGTGATGATGGGAAAATCTCTGCCATAAAGACCCTAAGAACTGGAAGGGACTGAAACTTGGCGATGTCTTTAAGGGTGGGTCAGTAGATACTTCAGATGGTAGATTTTTGACAGTCTCTAGTACTTGCTGAATGGGGGCGTCAGCAGTCGGCAAATTTTGCGATTCTAACTGTAACCTAGATTGTGGCTCTTTGGTGTGCAGCTTTTTAGTAGTGGATTGGCTTGGCTGCAACAGCAGGTACACAGGGTAAAGTAGTAACTCAACACCCCATTTAGTGGCAACTTGCACATGGTGGAAAGTATGTTCCAACTGTGTTGTCAACCGCCGCGATTGCTGGTGGACAAAGTTAAATAGCTTGCTTTGATAGCGACCAGAGGAACCAGAAGACATTGTAGTGATTTGTTTAGTTAGAAATTTGTTTAGCTGCGAGACTCCCACCCAATCATCAAAACGACAAACTATTAATTATCGTTAGTGCCCTAATCTTACCGAAAATATGACCCTTCCTGTATCTCTATCTCAGAATAAATTCATCTTAGAAGCAATTGAAAAACTGCGTGCTTGTTGTCAAATTAATATTCAGTCTGGCTGGCTTTACCGAGAAGCTGACTGGAATATTACTGATGTTATCGCAGATGATTTGTCTCTATGGACACCTGTAGTGCTCAACGCTAAAGGACATATTGCTTGGACAAAGGGGAAAAACACCCTATGGCTGGTGCAAAAATTGGTAGTTCCCCAAGATTTGCAGGGGTATCCCTTAGCAGGGTTGTCTTTACGGCTACCACTACTGTGGTGGGCTGATGGGGCTGAAGTGTATGTGAATGGGGAGTTGGTTTTGGTGGGGGATTTGTTTGATTGCTCACCTAGAGTGCTGTTAAGCCGGGAGGTAACGCCAGGGGAGGATTTTATGGTGGCTTTGCGGCTGGTGAGTCCGGGACATGATGATGGTGCTTTGGTGCGATCGCTCCTTGTTTATGAATCTACTGATTATAATCGTCCTGATCCCGGTTTTGTGGCTGATGAGTTGGCTGTGTTGCAACTTTTGGGGATGGATTTGGCTGGTTTGGCGTCAGGGGTGAGGGAGATTATCAACCGCCGAGGCGAGGACACTTGCGTGGACGGGTTTCTCGACTTGAGCAAAGTGTCCGTCGCAGAGGAAGCAGAGAGGGGGGAGTGGGAAAATATACTTTTGGCTTTGCGTCAATACCTGGGGTTGTTTAATGTTAGAAAAGCGAAAATTTATCTTTTGGGTCACGCTCATTTAGATTTAGCATGGCTATGGCCTGTGAGTGAAACTTGGCAGGCTGCACAAAGTACTTTTGAGTCGGTACTTAAGTTACAACAAGATTTCCCAGAGTTGATTTTCTGTCATTCGACGCCTGCGCTTTATGCTTGGATTGAGGAAAATCGCCCGGATTTGTTTGAGCAAATTCAAAAGGCGGTGGTTGCTGGACGTTGGGAAGTGGTTGGCGGTTTTTGGGTGGAACCGGAACTAAATTTGATTGCGGGTGAATCTATTGTGCGTCAGCTATTGTATGGTCAGCGCTATGTCCAAGCAAAGTTTGGTAAGTTGGCGACGGTGGTCTGGGTTCCTGATTCTTTTGGTTTCTGTGCGACTTTACCGCAGTTTTTTGTGAATGCGGGAATTGAGTTTTTTGTCACCCAAAAGTTACGTTGGAATGATACTACTAAGTTTGAGTATGATGCTTTTTGGTGGCGATCGCCTGATGGTAGTGAAGTATTTAGTTATATGTCTGCACTCATCGGTGAAGCTATCGACCCGGTGAAAATGGCTGCTTACGCTTGTGAATGGTACAACAAAACTGGTTTACCAGATGCTCTCTGGCTTCCCGGTGTGGGCGACCACGGCGGCGGCCCTACCCGTGATATGTTGGAAGTTGCCCAACGCTGGCAAACTTCGCCTGTCTTCCCGGAATTAGAATTCACCACCGCCGAAAAGTATTTACAGCAAATTAAAGACAATTCCTCGTCTCAACTCCCCATCTGGGATGATGAACTCTACTTAGAATTCCATCGTGGTTGCTACACCACCCACGCAGACCAAAAACGTTGGAATCGTCGTTGTGAAAATTTATTGTACGAGGCCGAATTATTTGCTACCTTGGCAACTATCAGTTGTGGGGTGACATATCCCCAAGCCAAAATCGAAACAGCTTGGAAGCAGATATTATTTCAACAGTTTCATGATATTTTACCTGGTTCTTCAATTACCCAAGTTTATCGAGATGCATTGTCTGATTGGCAACAAGTAGAGCAGGTAGGAACGGAAATATTACGAGAATCACTGTTAGCGATCGCTTCCCAAGTTATTTTACCTCCACCCCCGCACCCTGAAGCCAAGGCCATCTTCATTTTTAATTCTCTCAATTGGATGCGATCGCAAGTAGTGGAAATTCTCTTAGCAGAGCTCGAACCCAATGTGGACTGGCAAATTTGCGACTTCCAGGGAAATCAGATGTTGTCTCAAGACAGCATCACCTCAATTTATTTTTTGGCAAAAGATATCCCGGCTTGTGGTTATCGGATCTTTTGGTTATGTCCTTGTCAGCCTTCTTTACAGTCCCATGAACCTGTTGTAGAAGAGTTTGTTTTAGAAAACGAGTTTCTCAAAGTTAAAGTTGACCCAGTCACAGGCGATTTATCCAGCGTCTTTGATAAAACTCATCAACGGGAAGTTCTCAGTGGTGCTGGTAATCAACTACAAGCCTTCCACGATAGCGGACAGTACTGGGATGCGTGGAACATTGACCCCAATTATGCCCAGCATCCTTTACCATCAGCGACACTATCAGCTATTGAATACTTAGAACGGGGAGTCTTACGAAGTTGTGTACATGTGGTACGAACCATTGGTCAATCTGCATTTTCCCAAGACTACATACTTGAACAAGGATCTGCTGTCCTCAAAATTAAAACCACTGTTAATTGGCAAGAAAATCAGGTGTTAGTCAAAGCTGCTTTTCCTCTCAACATCGCAGCAGATTTTGCTACCTATGAAATTCCCTGTGGTGCAATTCGTCGCCCCACTAAACCCCAGACTCCCGCAGAACAAGCAAAATGGGAAGTCTCTGCATTACGTTGGGCTGATTTGACTGGGGATACTTACGGTGCTAGTCTGCTAAATGATTGTAAATATGGTTATGATAGTCAGCTCAATCAACTACGCCTAACACTGTTACGCAGTCCCAACTGGCCTGATCCTGAAGCTGACCGGAGTATTCATGAGTTTAGCTATGCTTTGTACCCCCATGCTGGTAGCTGGGAATCAGCCCACACAGTCAGACGCGGCTATGAATTAAACATCCCTCTACAAGTGGTATTGAATCAACCCAGTACTCACAACTCACAAAATAGTACACCTGAGGCAGTGAGTTTTTTGAATTTAGCTGCTGAAAATCTCATCTTAATGGCACTCAAGCCAGCCGAGGACAACCCAAAACAATTAATTCTGCGGTGTTATGAATGTCACGGTGACACAGCCGAGTTAACTTTACAGAGTGATTTAGGGTTAAGTCTAGGAGATACCGTAGATTTGTTAGAGCGTTCCACAGTCGGGAGCAAATTCTCATCTGGGCAACAAATCTTGACGATTCAGCCTTGGAAAATCACAACACTTAAAATCATAGCGAGGGAGTAGGGTCAAGGGTCAATACATTAGTGTCAACTTAAAAAAATAGCTTCACACTTGCCCTCCTCACCCGACAGAGAATGAATTCTCTGCCTAATAGCGAAAGTCTACTGAAGTAGACTCAGGATTTTGGGGGATATTATAGCCATTTTCAGATGACATAAGCTATTAGCAAGGAAATTAATTTCCTTGCTGGATATGGATTTCACCTTAAGTTGACACCAATGGGGTCAATACTCCCCATTCCCTGTTCCCTAGTGCAGGTTGGCGGAAATAAACAAACCATTCCAAATGAACGGAACGCTTACGCTGTATTCATTTTGAATTTTGCGGAAAGTTTTGTAGGCTGGTTTCCCAACCTAGGAACGCCACTTCCTACAACGGGGGAACCCCCCGAAGTTTGCCGGAAAGAACATCTCCCCGGCAACTTCTCTCCGCAACAGAGTGGCTCAACTTTTCAAGACGAATTTTGAATTTTGAATTCCGCTTTGCGCTACTAGTAGTCTGTCAATTTTGTTTTGAGCGTCTCGCTCACGCGGGCAAGATGCCCGCACTACAGTCCATCATTTTTATCTTGACAGACTACTAGTCTTCATGATCATCAAACGGATCTGCCAACTCTTTACTAGGAGGGCCAAAAGATATATAGATACCCCACCCAGTGATGGCGATGACTACGGCACAGACAGAAATGCTAAGAACTATTGCGGGTTCCATAAGTAAGCGATAGATTATGAGTGCTATTCTTATAGAATATTACAGAAGATTAAAAAAAGCTTTGGCAACTAATCTTAGGTGAACTATGGCACAAAGGACTAGGTTGGGGGATATCTTGAGACCCTTGAATTCTGAGTATGGTAAGGTAGCTCCGGGTTGGGGTACTACACCTGTAATGGCAGTTTTTATCCTGTTATTTTTCGTGTTTTTGCTGATTATTCTACAACTCTATAACAAGACTATCCTGGTTCAGGATGTACTTGTTGATTGGCGGAGTTTAGGTAACTAATTTATACAAAGCTATTACGCTTGTGTATTAAGTAAACCTATGCCCGGCTTGTCCGGGTTTTTTTGTGGGTTTTATACTGAAAACTTGGGTCTAAATCAAGTAAATATATAGATGTAGAGAGTGCCAATCTTCTTTCTTTTGTGTCAACGCTTACATTTACGAGGAGAAACCGCATGAATATATTTGGTATTGGTCTGCCGGAAATGGGTCTAATTTTCGTAGTAGCGCTGTTAATCTTTGGCCCCAAGAAGCTACCAGAGATTGGCCGGACTTTGGGTAAAACACTACGTAGCTTTCAAGAAGCTTCTAATGAATTTCAAAGTGAGTTTAAGCGGGAAGCTGAACAACTAGAACAATCTGTGAAGACTACTGCTGAACTAGAACCTAAGCAACTTGAGGCATCTCCATCGGAGCATGATACTGCTAAATCTTCCCCAACTGGTTAGGAATAAAGCACTGAAGCGGCTACTACGAGCCTCAATTCTGACTTAACACCAAATTCTCCCAAATCAAGTAACAGATGCACATCTGCACACCGAGGTCTCATCTGTCTTTCTTCATTCTGAATTTTGAATTGGTATAAGTCCTATGATGGCTGCATATTGATTGACTAAAGGCAAAATGACAGAAGCGGTTACAAAACCAGCTTTGGTGATTCCCCAGCTAATTGTCGGGTTGGGGAATCCCGAACCTAAGTATGACCAAACGCGCCACAATATCGGCTTTGCTGCTGTGGATGCGCTTTCCCGTGCTTGGCAAATTCCCCTCGCCGAAAATCGTAAGTTTCAGGGGGAGTTCGGCGAAGGCGTCGCACCAATTGGCGGTAAAATCCGCTTGTTAAAGCCATTGACTTATATGAATCGCTCAGGACAAGCAATCCAAGCAGTGACAAGCTGGTATAAATTGCCGCCAGAGTCGGTGCTAATCATTTATGATGACATGGATTTGCCTTTGGGAAAAACTCGCCTCCGGTTGTCTGGTTCGGCTGGAGGACACAATGGGATGAAAAGTGCGATTGCACATTTAAGCACCCAAGATTTTCCCCGGTTGCGAATCGGTATTGGCAAACCCAAAGGTGCAGCTAATTTTGATGACTCCGGTACTGTTTCCCATGTTTTAGGGCGTTTTTCTGCGGCTGAAACTCAGCTGATGTCTCTTGTACTTCAGTTTGTGGTTGAGTGTGTAGAGTTCAGCCTCAAACAGGGAGTAGAAAAAGCGATGAATCTTTGCAATAGCCGCACTATTGATATTAATGATGGACTGTAGTGCGGGCATCTTGCCCGCGTGAGCGAGACGCTCACACTACCTAGTAGTCTGTCAAGATAAAAATGATGGACTGTAGTGCGGGCATCTTGCCCGCGTGAGCGAGACGCTCACACTACCAAAAATCCCTCAAAACAAAATTGACAGGCTACTAGTGATAACGCACCGAACTTAATTAACGGTGCGTTATTCCGTTAGCTTCAGGAGTTAACTCACACCCTGGTTCAGGGTGTAGTGTATTTTGCTTAATTTTTTTTTAAGAATGATGGCAGTTTCTTGGTGCTTGTTTAAGACTACGCTTTTAGGCAACACCACTACCAGAATAGGTTTATTTAAAACGTCGTTTGCGTCTAGCTGCTACTGCCTTACGTTTACGTTTTTCTATCGGGGTTTCAAAGTGCCGATGATACTTAACGTCGGCTAATATACCAGCTTTAGAGACCTGGCGTTTAAACCGACGCAATGCTGAGTCTATTCCTTCGTTTTCTCCTAAAACTACTTGGGTCATTCTTCCTGTATCCTTATGGTCAATCAGTTTCTATTGTAATAGTAGCCCCAGCCTTAGCAAAACACCCCTAGCCTAGAAGATAAGAAAAGAGGTGATTTGTTTGGTTGAGATGGACTAGATTGGCTGCTTTACCCTGAAATTGGCACTCACATAACAATTCCATGCTAGTGCTGTAACCTATTCCCAGCCTGGGTAGAGATGATGGAGAAATCAAGTCATCAAATTTTGCTAACTATAATATATGTTAGTAACGGTTGCAATATGTGTCATTACTAATAATTGCTAAAACCTAGGATTATTATTTATTTTAAAAGTTGATTTTACACCGCTAACAAATATGATATTTTTTCCAAAAAAATATATTCCGGTCAAAAGTAGAATTAACTCTAAAACTTTGATTAACAGCAAGGTAGACAAAACCTTGGAACATCGAGGCTTATTTACTCACGCTCACAGCATACCTTATCCGTGATCTGCGTGGAGTAACCGTTGAAAAGTCATTTAGCAGTAAAGGTAAGCCAACTTCTAGCGTCACTCTCATCCTGCATTCTGGAGAAAGCATTCCTTTCACTTCTTACTAGTACGGAATTTCAGAACCATCAACAAATAGGGGAGCATCCCAATTTTGCAAAAATAAAATTTGTAGTGGGAGCATCTTGCTCCCTAATGTCCAGAAAGCGGGCTAGAGAGCCATCACTACAAAAAAATAAATTTACACATTTGGGATGCTCCCACAAATAGCCGCTCGCATTTGCTAGTTTCTTAATTTAGAATCTATCCCAGGACTTGAACAAGGTCACTCCTTACAAGAAGTATTTTCTAAATTGCTGGATGTGGCAATGTTGGTATTAATGAATCAGGAAATACGGGAAACTAAATCAGCACAACTAAGGCAAAATTGATGAGCAATGCCAATGATCCTGAAGTTTACTATGAGTATGGTTTTGCTTTGTATGCGTTTAACCGACATGACGAAGCAAAACCGATTTTAGAACAAGCAAAGCAACTTTTTAGCCTAAAAGGAGAAACGGCAAAAGTTCAACAAGTCGATTCCTTTTTACAGTCTCTAAGTCGCCGTTCATAGTGAGGAGTACTGCACTTCAATTGAGTGAGGTCAAACGCCAACACCTTCTGTCGCACCGCCAACGGTTTTCCAAGCAGTCAGACCACCTGGAACTAGAGCAACTTCAGTAAATCCAGCATTTTGCAGTATTTGGACAGCATGAGCGGACTGGGCATCATCTGCACCATAAACATAAATGTGGCGTTCTGTATGTAAAGCAGATTTGGCTCGTTGTGCCAACTCATCTAATGGGATTTGAATTGCTCCAGAGATCCGACCATGATTGTAAGTGTGGCGATCGCGCACATCAAGAATTGTAAATCCTGGTTGACCCCATTCCAATCGAGACTTTAAATCGTGTACATCAACTGCTAAATTGCTACTCATAAGCTTTTCCCGCTTATAACCTCAACAGCAATCTATCAAAGATTTTTATTTTAATTGAGCTTTCTTTACAATTAATAAGAATTTGATTTGTCAAGGGTCAGGAGACGCGATTAATCGCGTACTCAAGGGTCAAGAGTTGTTATGCCCATCTCTCTTATTTTCCCATGCCCAATGACGCCAGTTTGCTTAAGTCGGGAAACCCGCCCACGCAACTGGCTCCCCAATGCCCCAGAAGCTATAAACTAGAATTTATGGCATCTATTATTCAAGCTTTACCAACGGAAGTTGTATATCTGATTACAGCAGGAGAGGTAATCGACTCTTTAACTGCTGTGGTGCGGGAATTGGTAGAAAATTCTTTGGACGCAGGTGCAACGCGAATTGTGGTTGCTCTTTGGCCGCAGCAATGGCGGGTACGAGTGGCAGATAATGGTTGTGGGATGAACCTAGATGATTTGCAGCAAGCAGCAACAGCCCACAGCACTAGTAAAATTCGCAATTGTGCAGATTTGTGGAAAATTCACAGTCTGGGGTTTCGTGGTGAAGCATTGCACAGTTTAACGACCCTGGCAGATTTGGAGATTTTCAGCCGTCCAGCCGATGAGAACTTGGGATGGCGGGTGGTTTATGGCGATGGTGGCGAAGCTCATGAAGTAGAAATAAAAGCGATCGCTCCTGGTACTGTAGTTACAGTCTCGAATCTTTTTGGTAATTGCTTATCTCGTCGTCAGGGTTTACCCACAGCTGCACAGCAAATCAAAGCAGTACAAGCGACAATTCAACAAATTGCCCTGTGTCATCCTCATGTTACCTGGCAAGTTTGGCACAATGACCGGGAATACTTCACCATCTGTCCTGCTACTTCCATCAGTCAACTGCTACCACAAATCATTCCCCAAGTGCGCCCCGATGATTTCCAAGAAGTCAAACTACAACTACCCAGCTCCCCGAACTCAGAACTCACCACTGACTTAGCACTTAACATAGTGGTAGGATTACCTGATCGTTGCCATCGCCACCGTCCAGATTGGGTAAAGGTAGCGATTAACGGCCGCGTAGTCAAATGCCCAGAACTAGAACAAGCAATATTATCAGCATTTCACAGAACATTACCACGCGATCGCTATCCAGTTTGTTTCTTACATCTGACAATATCCCCAGATCAAATTAACTGGAATCGCCACCCCGCCAAAACAGAAATTTACCTCAACGAAGTCAGTTATTGGCAAGAACAAATTACCCAAGCTATTAATCAAGCACTCCGCATCAATGCTGACAGCATTAAAGAAGCAGTTCATACAACACGAGTTAGTAAATTACTCAAAGCCGCCGAAGCCAAAGGTGGTTATATTTTCCGTCCTCAAAACTCAAATGAAGACGATAATACTCAACATTCCCTAAAGGCGATCGCTCAAGTTAGCAATACCTATATTGTGGTAGAATATCCAGGGGGAATGTGGTTAGTAGAACAACACATCGCCCATGAGCGGGTATTATATGAGCAATTGTGCGACGATTGGCAACTCATCCCCGTTGAACCTGCAATTATTCTCTATCAATTATCAGCAGCGCAAGTCTCCCAACTGCAACGCATCGGTTTAGATATCGAACCCTTCGGTGAACAACTTTGGGCAGTCCGCAGTATACCTGCAATGTTGCAGCAGCGAGAAGACTGTGCCGAAGCCATGTTAGAACTCAGTTGGGGGGGAGACTTACAAACAGCGCAAGTCGCCGTCGCCTGTCGCAGCGCCATTCGTAACGGTACTCCCATGAACCTGCAAGAAATGCAGACATTATTAGATCAATGGCAACGCACTCGCAACCCCCGCACCTGTCCTCACGGACGCCCTATTTATTTATCCTTGGAAGAGTCGGCTTTAGCGCGGTTTTTTAGGCGTAATTGGGTGATTGGTAAAAGTCACGGGATTTAATTTGCCTTATGACACTTGAGAAAGTCAAGAATCAATTTCCAGCAACAGCAGATGAGATTGATATCCTCATAAGCTGAGGATTCAATTGGCGCAGTCTTGGTTGGCTGGAAGCCCTCGATTCAGAGAAAGCACAAACTGATGAGAAATAAGCGATCGCTTATTGGGCACCTTGTCAAAGGGCTAACCCACTGTCACAATATAATCTACTTCTGGTGTGAGCAACTATGACCCAACAGCAATGGACGGCAGTTGACCGCTACATCACAGATTTGCTTGTACCACCCGACCCAGTCTTGGATGGGGCGCTTACAGCTAGCGATGCGGCTGGACTACCACCTCACAACGTTTCACCCAATCAAGGTAAGCTACTGCTATTGTTGGCGCAAATTCATCAGGCACGCACCATTTTGGAAATTGGTACACTGGGCGGCTACAGTACTATTTGGTTGGCGCGATCGCTCCCATCTGACGGCTGTATAATTACCCTGGAAGCTAACCCAAAACATGCCGAAGTCGCTCTTGCTAACATCGCCCGCGCTGGTCTAGCCGATGTCGTTAAGTTGCGCCTCGGTCGAGCACTGGATACCTTACCCCAACTCGCCGCCGAGGGTCACGGCCCATTTGACCTGATATTTATTGATGCTGATAAGCCCAGCAATCCAGATTACTTCCTGTGGGCGCTGAAGCTTTCCCGCCCTGGTACCCTAATTATTGCCGATAATGTTGTGCGTCAGGGTGCGGTGATTGACGCTACCAGTGAAGATCCTAACGTCCAAGGGATACGCCGCTTTAACGAGATGCTAGCTGCTGAACCAAGGGTGAGTGCTACAGCAATTCAAACAGTAGGTAGCAAAGGATACGACGGGTTTGCCATGGCGATCGTTACTGCTACTGAAAGCGAAGGATCAACTTTCGACAAGCTATACGAAAAAAATATGACACTTGCATAAGTCCTAAGTAAATCAAAACGTCTTTTTCTCACCCTGCACCCTGCTCTCCTGAATTATCTGAACTTTCCAGGTTACGATCAATTCACAAATAATAATTTTGTCAGCTAGCACCAGGAGACTCTGAATATGTTCATTGATGAACTGTCACCAATATTTAAAGAATTTACCCAACACCCAGTCTCATTTCTGGGTGGGTTATTCTCTGGCGTATTTCGACTCAGCCTTGCAGATGATCCCGTTAAAAGTTGGCTGGATAAAAATCTCAGCACATCAAGTTACACCAGCGCCACAAATCAAGGCCACAACGGTAAAGCTTCTGGGCCCCAGCAGATTTCAATTGAGTAAATTTTCCATATATTAATCCTCATGCAGGAAACTGGGGATTAGAAATTGGGCTTGTGAAAAAATTCTTTCCCAGTCTCTAGTCCCCAATCCCCAGTTCTAGAGTATTGCCATAGCAGACATATAAGCGCAACTAATTTTATATTAATGGCATTTGTAAAATCTCATACTTTGAAAAATATCGCAATCAGGTATTATATGAGCGTATGCGTAGGTTCAGCCATACGGCCAGTTTAGTTGTAGAGACTATCGCTATTGTGATTAGTCAGTCTACAACATTCACCAACGGTGAATCAGAAGATACTATGCAAGAGTTGCAAATTGTCGGTTCTGTTTTCCAGCTGAACTAAATCGCTTTTTGTTGAAACTTACGTGATCCCACATGACTATTTACGTTGGAAATCTCTCCTACCGCGCCACCGAAGCAGACCTAAAAGCAGTATTTGCAGACTATGGCGAAGTTAAACGAGTAGTTTTACCTACTGACCGTGAAACCGGTAGGCTGCGCGGCTTTGCTTTCGTAGATATGAATGAAGACGCCCAAGAAGACGCTGCTATCACCGAATTAGATGGTGCAGAATGGATGGGTCGTCAACTCAGAGTCAATAAAGCCAAACCACGAGAGGATAACCGATGAGGTAGTTGAGACAATAAGTAGGAAATCTAACAACTACAAAGATTTCAAAATACCTTGTGTTCAGCCAGATGAGATAGGATATCCTGGCGTGAGCGCCAAACTTGCCGCAACTGCTTACGGGTTAACAAATGTAACTGGTCGCCCACATGGGATGAATGTGGTTGAGTGGCATTACCATAACTGGTAAGCGCCATCGCTTTTACAGGTTGAGAAAATTCAACCGCAGCAACATACGAATCACCGCCAACAGACTGGAAGCGTCCATCTGCTATTGGCGCAAAATCAAGAACGCGGAAGATACCAAGTCCGCTATCACCACCATTTGCAGGTAAATCAACATCACCAGACTGTAGTCGGAAAACCTCTCCCCATGCTACATCTAATTTTCCATAAGCCTTTTCTACTTGAGCCGCAACAGTTTCTAAGGTTGTGAGTGCACTTTGAGGATTAGCCAAACCATTAGGTGTAGTGTGGGGAAACTTTTCACTCCAAGGGTTCCTGAATACACTATCGATATCTATTGCTTCTACCCAATTGGCAAATAGTACCGCACCTTTACTATCTGCATTTGCTTGGCGATCCCAAGCTGACAGTACGTCTGCTGCACGTTGAGCTAATTCACCTCCATATTTGCGTACAGATGGAATCAAGTCATCCAAAATTCGATCTGCTAGTTCCATCCTTGTTGAATGCTTGTAAGTAATCATCTCTGCAAAAGAAATTTTGTCATCCTCTGCTAGCATCCTTACCGAACGTTGCGTCCTGAAATTCGTAAATCCGCGCGGTGCTATGTAAGGGGGATAATTATTGGGATTGAGAACTTGTGGAAAGGTTGTTGTCCAAGGTGGGTCATTGGTATTTTGTAACCAGCCGCTTTTGGGGTCAACTACTCGTGGTAAATCTCGATATGGATGAGTTTTTGTCCATAAGGTTTGAGATGTATCTCCAGGAATTAAACCTTGCCAGTATTGAAAATCACCTTGTTGCCGAATTGGCACTTGACCGTTGAACAGGTGCATGATGTGTCCTTCTCGGTCTGCATACATGACTGTGAACATCGGCAGTTGTAACCGTTGCAGTACAGCTTGAAACTGGCTGAGGTTTTGAGAGCGTGCCATATCCCACCATTGTTCTAGCACTCCTGGCTGGTCAAGACCGACAACACGCAGTGCTAGAGTTTTACCGTCTTTGCGCGGTATCACGGGCCCGTGAATAGAACTTTGCACTCTTATTTTTTGCGATCGCACTTTACCGTCTTGTTGTTTAACTTTCAACGCCAGGGTTTTTGTCTGGAAGGGACGGATTTGACCATCGAAACGATAACCACCATCAGCCAGTTTTAACTCGTAAGCATCCCACCCATCAAAGGTGTTAACTGTATGAGTCCAACCCAAGTTATTATTAAAGGCGATCGCTAAAACAGGAATACCCACCAGTGTTGCTCCGTAAGCATCAATTCCTGGTGCATTTATCTGGGCTTCGTACCACAAGAATAAATCAGACCAAGGTAGGTGTGGGTTAGCCAGCAGCATCGCATGACCGTTTTCAGAATGTGATGGTGCGATCGCCCAACCATTAGAACCCGCTTTTGATTCTTGCTGACTTACACCTGCAACTTGTCTTGGGTTCACTATAAAAGTAAAATGTAGCACTCGATGGAGATGAGCCAGCACATCTTCTGCTTTAACTGGTAAGACTACTTCTACTGCATCATCTATTAAGTCACTATGCTCCTGAGCATATGTGTTAATACTGGCAGCAAAGGCATCAAGATAATTACGAAAAGCTGGACTTTGTAACTTGTACCAAGAACGAGCGCGTTCTGGAACACCCGTAGTCAGTACCCAACGGTCTGATTCTAAATATTTTTCTCCCCAATATTCAGCAGCCCGCCCCCGTGCTTGTCCGTAGAGGCGCAAGAGCAAGTTACCATGACTTTGCATTTGTGCCCAACCAAAGGCGTGAAAAGCACCTTGGGCGTTATTACCGTAAATATGGGGAATGCCGTAAGTATCCCACAGAATTTCTGTATTTTTAGTTACAGAACTGATACTTTGGCTACTCACCACCAACATAAATATGATGCTGAATAGAAAAAGCAAAAATCTTCTTAATTGTTTCTGCCAGCCTAAAGGATGAGCCAACAGAGTTTTAGCTGTAAGAAACATTGTATTTGGAGTCAAGAGTGTGTTCACCAAGCAAGTATCAACAAAAAGGCGGTTAAAACTCTATTGATACAGTGCCGATGATGGTGAACGGTGCGCCTGGGTTAATTCGAGTGTTCCGAGAAGCAGACTCTATATAGTCCACATCGAAGAGATTTTTAATATTGATCCCAGCCCGCCAGTTGTCCTTTTTGTAAAAAAGGCTGGCATCGGTACGCACATAACTAGGCACTTGAAAAGAGTTGCTTAAATCTCCTTGGCGTTCGTCAACAAAAAATACTCCCATTCCCAAACCTAAACCTTGCAAACTACCTTGTTGAATTTGATATGTCGTCCACAAACTAGCTGCATTTTGAGGTACGCCGACAAGTATATTTCCTACTGTTAAGTCATTGTCTTGAGTGATTTTGGCATCGGTATAAGCATAAGAGGCAATAACATTCCAACCAGGGAGAATTTCTCCAGAAACATCCAACTCAATACCCTGACTTGTTTGTTCTCCAATAGCCACACTAAAGCCGATATTGCTGGGATCGAGGTCACTGGTGGCAATGTTACTTTTAGTTAGGTGATAAGCAGCGAGGTTAAAAGACAGTTTATTATCCAAAAATTCCCCTCGGATACCAACTTCGTATTGAGTGCCTCGCTGTGGTTCTAGGAGGCTACCACTAGCAGTTGTGCCAGAATTAGGTACAAATGATTGGCTGTAGCTGGCGTAGAGAGATAGGGGCTTGATGGGTTGATAAACTATACCGATTCGGGGCGTAAATGCGTCAACCTGCTGTGTACTAGTTATATCAGTCCCACTAACATCTCGAAAACGGTTTTCTTGATTAACAATGTCTAATCTTCCACCTACTAGAAGCTTGAAATTATCGGCTAGCTCTATTTGATCTTGCAAATAAATACCTAAGATGTCGATTCTGTCATCAAAGAAAAACTGATCTGGCAGTTCATTTCGTCTTGGTCTAGGAGCAAGACCGTAAACAGGATTAAAAATATTGATACTAGGAGCGTTTGCAAAGTCAAAAAAATCACCAACACTGCTAACATCACGATTGAGATCAATACCGAATAACAGCTGATGTTTGATAGAGCCAGTGGTGAAATTACCAACTAGATTAGTTTGAAGTGCATAACTTTGGATACTAGCTCTACCATCATACCACTCCCTAGTCAGTTCACCAGTGGCAGCATCAAAGCTGCTAGGTTCTGCACCAACGCGGCTTTCATCGGTTGTCGAGAATCGGAAAGCATTGCGGAGTTTCCAGTTGTCGTTGAAACGGTGTTCTAATTGGTAACTGATATTAAATTCTTGACTGCTATTGAAATCCCCTGGTTCACCCAAAAACCGATTGTATGGAATATTGGCAACACCATTATCAATAGCAACAATACCGCGATCGCGTGGTCGTGAGTCATCTAAATATTCAAATGCTAAGGTGAAGTCGGTGCGATCGCTAATTTTCCAGCTGAGTACGGGTGAAATAAAGACCCGATCAATGCCTTGATCCAGTCCACGAAATCCATCAGCACTCTCGTACACTGCATTCAGCCGATAAAGTAGACTGCCATCAGCACTCAACGGCCCAGAAAAGTCAATACTAGGTCGAACTAAACCAAAGTTTCCTACTTGTAGTTCTGCTGCATAAAAAGGTGTCGATAAGGGTTTCTTTGTCACTAAGTTAACCACTCCACCCGGCTCTAGTGCGCCAAACAGTACTGAAGCTGGGCCTTTCAAGACTTCGATTCTCTCTAGATTCGCTGTTTCTCTAATCACGAGATTGCGAGTTCCCCTAAAGCCATCTCGGAAGATGTTTTCTTGCTCAAAACCTCGAATCACAAAGACATCTTTTGAACCCCCGAAGGTATTTCCCTCAGTGATCCCGCTCACGTTACGCAGCGCATCTGTGAGGCGAGTAGCTTGTTGATCTTTTAACACCTGCTGGGGAATGATTTGAATAGATTGGGGAATATCGCGCAGGGGTGTATCAGTTCTGGTTGCAGTTGTTGCATCTGGGACACTGTATCCATCTCGCTCACCAGTCACTGTTAGTTCAATAGGTTGATTTTCTGGTATTGGAGGAGCTTCTGATTGTGGTTGTGGGGTGGATGCAGTGGGGATAAAACTAAAAATCAAACCTTGATCGCTATCAAACAACTCGACTGTTGGCACACTCGCCGCACCTGTAACTGTGATGCGGATAGTACTGGCATCAAAGTTAGTCACTGTTACTTCTGTAATACCCGTAACTGGGTTGTCTTGGCGAAATGTATCGCCGTTAGGTAAGCGTAATTGCACATTGGGAATGTCTGCAATGTAGGTATTGTTTTGGCTTTTTGGCACAACTTGCAACTGTTCGCCTTTGAGTGTCTCTAAAGTTACTTCTACACCTTTATCGGTGGGATTAACTTTGATTCCCGTAACTTCTATGATTTCATTTGCTGGTGGAGAGTTTGGTGTTGGTGACTGTACTAGTTTTTGGGTATTGATCAACGAACGCTTCAGTGGATTAGTTCTTGGAATCTTTCCTGAATGCAACAAAGGTAATGATACATCTGGATCTTGTACCTCTTGGCTGAGGGCGGGAGTGATTACTAACACGGCAAATGTGCCTGTCAACAATAGGCTTTGAACCACAAATGTTGAATGCTGATATAAAACTTTACATTTTTATTAAGACTAAGCCTAAAAAGCTGAAATTAGTCAACAAAACATAATCTCCTCAAACCAGTGAACATAACTGATTTTCTGACACATAC
>JAHHHF010000105.1 GCA_019359495.1 Goleter apudmare HA4340-LM2 | reverse complement strand
ATTATTTCGTTTTTTACGTTGAGTTACCCACGCTCTGGACGTATTTTGATGACGTATCAATTAAATTATCCTAAATCTAGCTAATCCAAGTGTTTTTTCCTCACTTGTGAGAAATGCGGGGATCGCATCCCTAAATTTAAGCACTAATTCCCTAATTCCCGATACCTTTGCTGAATCTCCTTAATCGAGAATAGAGCCTCAAACTTCAACCCCGCAGATTGATATAACTCTGCTCCACCTTGCAACCTATCTACTAGCGCCAGAACTTGATTAACCACATATCCTGCATCTCGTAATCGGTTGACTGCTTTGAGTGCCGATTGTCCAGTAGTAACTACATCTTCCAACACCACTACTTCAGATCCTTCTGGCAAATTGGGGCCTTCTATGTACGCTCTAGTGCCATGTCCCTTAGCTTCTTTGCGAATAATCAGCGCCGGAATCGGTCGGTTTTCGTAGGCAGAAACCACACTCACTGCTGTGACCATTGGGTCAGCCCCCAGTGTTAAACCTGCTACCGCCTGAGAATTTGTAGGAACTAGGGTTAAAAGAATGCGACCAATTGCTAAAGCGCCTTGGGGATGGAGTGTGACTTGTTTTCCATTGATGTAATAGGTACTGCGTTGTCCAGAAGAGAGAACAAAATCACCCTCTTGATAAGCAAGTTGACAAAATAAATCTAATAACTTGTAGCGCACAGTAGTCAAATCAGCATTAGTAGACCAAATCTCTGAATTGGTGAGGGTTTCAGTAGGATACGTCATTACAAAACATTAAAAGTTGTGCTACACCAAAGGTTGAACTCATGAGAGTTCTGCATTTAAGCATAAGTTAAGATGCGCCCAAAAATTGAGGAGTCATGAACATGGGTATAAAATCTAAAACCTGGGGTGGTTTACTAGTATTGTTAACTGCTAGTGTGGCTTTTCCGTCTGTTGTCGCCGCCCAGACGGAAGCACCTAATTATGAAACAGCTAATGATGCATTTGAGAGAGCTTTTTTTCGGCACGATCGCAATTTCTACGAAAACACCAGCTATAACCGTCAAATAAATTCCCTATTGGGGCCCTTCCCAGAAAATGAAATCGCCCGCGATGCTGAATTAGTGAACACTCTCTATCGAGATGTTCTCACCCAGCAAGTTGGTAACGATCCTTATATTCGCACTCCCGACTTACCAAACCCTTACGGTTCATCACTGCTGATGTCACCTCGCTTAAATGCCAATCAACTCAAAGTGGGAACTGAATTCCGGTTTGAGACTGCATCACCACGCTAAGAGCATTGAATCACGGTTCACTGAACTTCTGAGCGGAGACTTCCTTCGTTCAGAGTTCTGCGTCAGTTTTAACAGGATAACTAAAAATCCGGAGTCGGGTTAGACTTAAGTTTTAATCCCCAAAGGAGTTTAAAGTTAAATAGCACTGATTATCTTTGGCTCATGACTGAGTAGGCAATACTCAAGACTGACGAAATCCAGGGTGCAGGAGTTGAACCTGCCTTGCACGAATTATGAGTTCGTTGCCTCAACCGCTCGGCCAACCCTGGTCAGATCCAATTGTAGCTCCAGTTTACCAACTTGTGTGCTACTGCAAACAGATTATTAGATTTTTATACTAGATAATTTGACAGTGCGATCGTGCGGACTAATATTGATTAAGTTCTTTTTAAGGATTGCAGCCAACTGAAGGCTGAGGTATGAAATTACCCCGCTTATTCAGGGATAGAGCATAAATTATAGAAAAGACTAGGGATGGGATTGCCACAGGCAAATCAGACATATTTTGAAATATTCGCCCAGTTCCCAATCCCCAGTCCCCTTGACTACGTTTAATATAGACCAGCATTCTTGTGTAATAGCTTGTAGCGATGAAATTAAATTCCACTGTACTTCTGACGTTAATTTTGTTAGTCCTGATGTTGGGAGCAGGTTCTCTAAGTGGGTTTTGGGGTTTTACTCTTGGGAGTTCAGCGCTCACAGGGGTGACAACACCAGATGGTCGTCCCACAAACAAATTTGCTAACAACAAAGCACCCAACCCACAGCAGGGAGGTTTAACATTACTGAAAGAGGAAGAGATCCTCAAAGTTGTCAAGGCCAGAATTGAGGGTAAGACCAAGGCTGCTAAATCGGAAAAGCTAGAGGAAGATGATGAAGAGACCAATAGCAGCAAGCAGAAGCCAGAAGAGAAACCTCAGGAAGTAGCTGAAGAAAAACTCCAGCCAGGTTTTCCGATCACCTCGGAAAATCAAGGTGTAACTCTGTCTGTGCAATCTGTGCGTTACTCTGGCGGTGATCTATTACTAAAAGTCAAAATGCAGAACAAAGGTGCTGATTCTGTGCGGTTCTTGTACAGTTTTTTAGATGTCACGGATGATAAAGGCCGGACCCTAAGTGCTAGCACTGAAGGTCTGCCAACAGAACTACCAGCTAATGGGCCAGCTTTTTCAGGATTAGTGAACATTCCTACAGCTTTGCTTGATGATGTCAAGAACGTATCACTGGCATTGACTGATTATCCTGATCAAAAATTGAAGCTGGAGATAGGAAATATTCCTGTGCAAAGATAGATAGAGAATGGGAAATAGGGATTAGGGAATTAAGACATAGGAAATGGAAGTAAGGATTTTTTCCCTACTCCCCGATTATTTCTGAGTCATTAGTTCCAAAAGTGGGGGCGTAAGTTGTACACGAGCTGTAGCGGTGAGTGGTTTTCCTAGTGTTCTTTGGGCAGATGTGGGTTTGCGATTGTTATCAGTATTACTACTGATTGCCATTAATGCCTTTTTTGTCACGGCCGAATTTTCGATGGTGACAGTGCGGCGATCGCGTATTCATCAGTTGGTGCAGGCTGGTGACATCCCAGCGATCGCCGTCGAAATGTTGCAACGTAGTATTGATCGATTGCTATCTACCACCCAATTAGGTATTACTCTCTCTAGTTTGGCTCTGGGGTGGATTGGCGAAAATTCCATTGTCGTGTTGGTGAAAGCATGGCTGAGATATTGGCCTTTACCCAATGGCATGGGTAATTTCCTAGCTCATTCCCTGTCAATCCCTGTCGCCTTCTTTTTGATCGCCTATCTGCAAATTGTTTTAGGGGAACTATGTCCGAAATCAGTAGCGATGCTGTATTCAGAACAGCTAGCCAGATTTTTGGGGCCATCAGTAAAAGCGATCGTCCGCTTTTTTAGCCCCTTTATTTGGATTCTCAACCAATCCAATTACTGGCTGTTGCGACTATTTGGGATTGAATACACTGGTCAAGGCTGGAGACCACCTGTGACTCCAGAAGAGTTGCAGCTAATTATCTCCACAGAACGAGAATCCACTGGTTTACAGCTTTCAGAACGAGAACTACTCAACAACGTCTTTGAGTTTGGGGATGTCACAGCCCAAGACGTGATGATTCCCCGTACCAGTATCGTCGCGTTACCCAAAGATGCCACCTTCCAGAGAATACTCAAAGAAATGGCTTCTACTGGTCACTCACGCTATCCCATCATTGGTGAGTCTCTAGACGACATTCGTGGCATTGTTTACTTCAAAGATTTAGCTCAACCCTTAGCTGTAGGAAAGCTGACTTTAGAAACACCGATTCACGCTTGGATGCGTCCTGCCCGATTTGTACCAGAACATACGCTCTTGAGTGAACTATTGCCCATGATGCAGCAAGACAAACCAGCTATGGTCATGGTTGTCAATGAATTTGGTGGCATTGTAGGGCTGGTAACGCTTCAAGATGTGGTTGCCGAAATCATTGGTGACGCAGGCGTACTTGACAGCACCGAAGACTTGCTCATCCAGATGCTAGATGAGCAAAGATTTCTAGTACAGGCACAAATCAACCTAGAAGACCTCAACGAAGTCTTGGATATCAATTTGCCATTGATGAAGGAATATCAGACCCTAGGGGGCTTTGTACTGTACCAATTACAAAAAATTCCTGGCTTAGGGGAAACCTTCTCTTATCAAAATCTTGAATTCACCGTCGTCTCAATCGTTGGGCCACGACTAAACCAAATCCAGCTACGACGCTTGCAGGAGGAAGGGGAGCCAGAGCAGCAGAAAGAGATGGGGGAGATCAGGGAGTAGGAGAGCAAAATACTGCTTATCCCCTCACCCTCTTTGTCTTTCTCATCCTCCTCATCTTCCACCTACTGAGCATAGGGAAGAGCATCTTCCAAGCCTAATTCAGCAAAAGCTGCTAGCCGCAAGCGGCAAGAATCACAGACACCACAAGCAACATCACCACCAGCATAGCAAGACCAGGTCAGATCCCAAGGAACTCCTAACTGATTGCCAAGTTGGATAATTTCAGTTTTTTTCAAATTAATCAAGGGGGCGACAATGGTGATGGGTTCGCCCTCACGCCCTTGTTTAGTTCCTAAACGGAAAACTTCTTGCATTGCTTGAATATAGTCGGGGCGACAATCAGGATATCCAGAATAATCTAAAGCATTAACGCCGATGTAGACACATTCGGCGGTGATGGTTTCCGCATAGGCAAGGGCAAAGCTTAAAAAGATGGTATTACGGGCAGGTACATAGGTCACAGGAATATTTTGAGACATTTCAGCCAAAGAACGCTCTTCAGGTAGAGCGATCGCATCGTCTGTGAGTGCTGAACCACCCCATTGCCGCAAGTCAAAATTAACTACCTGATGTTTGCTCACCCCAGCTGTTCGCGCCACCAGCAGTGCTGACTGTAACTCTCGCCGATGTCGCTGTTGGTAATCAAAAGAAATAGCATGACACTCACAACCATCAGCCTTGGCTTGGTACAGAATTGTGGAAGAGTCTAATCCCCCAGATAACAGAATTACAGCTTTCATCTCCGTTTTAAATTTGAGATTTCAAATTGCTAAATCTTACCTCCAAATTCCCTACACTCCTGTTGGTAATAGCGATTTATCAACCATAAACAACCGCAGGATATCATCTACACCAGTGCGCTTGCAAAATTGCTTGGCAAAACCTGTAGGTGTGGCAAATAATTATGCAAAAATTGTTTAAGTGTATCAGTGGTGGCAATGCCAAATAGATTTTTTTAAGAGACTACTCTCTAAGTGTGACATTTTCAGTTTTTTGTAATTTTCCTGACAATAAATTTTTAGGTTTCAATTGTATCAATTTAGATATTGATCCCGGTAATTATTTGCCTAAGTACCATCTGATAATTTCCACTTACGTCTTACTTAGTTTTTTAAGTTAATAAAAAGACATCTTGGATTTTGTGTAAAGTGCAAAAAATTGATCAATTCTGATCTAAATATACAAAAGATACCCAGATTGCGGGAACCCACAATAAACTTTGAAATTCTTCATAAATAGAACCTCTATGTTACCATCTGGATGGTTTTAGACGGATCGTAACTGGCTCTCAAGTATAAAGGCCAACGACCGTAGCGTCTCTAAATTTGGTGGTTGAGGAGATAATAAGAGTGCAAAATAGCATGTCAGTGGCAGAACCGAATCCATTTACACAACGCAACCAGCCACGACCGATTCGCATAGGCGTCATCGGAGTGGGTAACATGGGACAACATCACGCTCGTGTGCTGAGTTCAATGAAAGATGTTGAACTAGTCGGCGTGTCAGATATTAATGTTGAGCGGGGTTTAGAAACCGCTAGTAAATACAAGGTCAAATTTTTTGAAGACTATTGCGACTTGCTACCCCATGTGGAGGCAGTTTGCATTGCTGTGCCCACACGCTTACATTATGCAGTGGGTATCAACTGTCTGTTAGCAGGAATTCATGTACTGATTGAAAAGCCGATCGCTGCCAGTATTTCTGAAGCAGAATCTCTAGTCAATGCGGCAGCAGAATCTCAGTGTATCTTGCAAGTAGGTCACATTGAGCGCTTCAATCCTGCATTCAGAGAACTGAGTAAAGTACTGAAAACTGAGGAACTACTGGCACTAGAAGCTCACCGCATGAGTCCTTACTCTGACCGGGCGAATGATGTTTCGGTGGTGCTGGATTTAATGATCCACGATATTGACCTACTATTAGAGTTAGCAGCCTCTCCAGTAGTCAAGTTGACCGCTAGCGGTACTCGTGCCCTAGACTCTGGTTACTTAGATTATGTGACCGCTACCTTGGGATTTGCTAATGGCATTGTAGCTACTCTCACTGCCAGCAAGGTTACTCATCGCAAAATCCGTCGCATCGTTGCCCATTGCAAAAATTCATTCACTGAGGCAGATTTTCTCAAGAATGAAATTTTAATTCATCGGCAAACAAATCCCAACGCTCTCAATGATCATCGGCAAGTACTTTACAGGCAAGATGGTGTTATTGAAAAAGTTTACACAACTAACATTCAACCCCTGAGTGCAGAGTTAGAGCATTTTGTCAACTGTGTACATGGTGGCAATCAACCTTCGGTTGGTGGTGAACAAGCTCTCAAAGCTCTCAGATTGGCAAGTTTAATTGAGCAAATGGCTCTGGAAGAACGGGTTTGGAACCCATTAGACTGGCAATCAGAACCAAGAGTGCAATCATTGACCCCGACAGTTTAACAAGGTGATTGGTAATAGGGATTAGGGGCTAAAAAATTACCCATTGCCCTTCATCCCCATTTCCTGCTTGTAAGTCGCCACCGCCCGTAGCTTTCTGATCTGTAGGGGTACGGTAGCAATGAGTCGGAATTTTCTCAGCCCGCACGCAGCGCTGAGATTTTTGTCTTCTCTATCCGCGCTCCTATATCTTCGCTCAGTATTTGTTACCCAGAAAAATTGCCAATTCTAACCAACCAAGTTATTGTGACTTCAACAGGCGCAGACAAATAACTTTTGCAAAAGCTATCGTTGAATTGAGCAAGTAAATTGGTGGAAAAATTTGAATAGCTGACTCGATGCTTGAATGGATCACTAACACTATCAACTCTCTGGGGTATTGGGGAATCGCTTTGCTGAGGTTCCTAGAGAACCTCTTCCCCCCCATTCCTTCAGAACTAATTATGCCACTGGCAGGATTTACAGCAAGTCCATATCAACCAGGAGGCGCAAAGCTGAATATAATATACGTGTTTGTTTCTGGACTTTTGGGTTCTGTAGTCGGTGCATTAATCTGGTATTACCCAGGTAAATTTTTGAGTGAAACGCGCTTAAAAGCTTTAACTAACAAATATGGCAAATGGCTAGCTATATCGAATCAAGATATTGATCAGGCCAGACGCTGGCTTGATAGACAAGGTGGTAAAGCTGTATTGATTGGTCGCCTAGTGCCGGGAGTCAGAACGTTAATTTCTGTGCCCGCAGGTATGAACAACATGCATCTGTTACCATTTCTTTTTTACACAACCCTGGGTAGCGCTGCCTGGGTAGGTTTGCTAACATATTCAGGATATTTGTTGGGTAGTCAGTATAAACTTGTGGGCGAGTACCTTGCTCCTGTATCCAAAATTGTTCTTGGGTTTTTGGTCTTAGCATTTGCTGTCTGGGTGTTTAGGCATAAGCGCAAAACCACTAGAAAATAAAATACACAGGCTTTAGATGTGAAGACAGGTGTTGAATATACTCAAAATTCGCCTACACTATGGCAAATAATGCTAAATGCGCGTTGGCAAAACCCACTGGAGGTATCGCCTAAATCAATTTTTTGCGTATTTCTAGCTACACTTGACGCAACCGGGAATTTCTGGTGGCTCACATTTTTGTAAGATGAGCATGATAAATTTTTACAGTTAAGTTAGGACTAGGAGCTTTCATGACAGACCAACCATCCGCCGCTACTCCAATAAATGCCGCAGCTATACCCATGAATCGGGTGTCGGCATCCACACCCATTAATGCTGCTGTGAATAAGACAAATAACGTTTCTGGGGGCAAAGGCATACTCAGTGTGGATTTAGGCAGAACTTCCACAAAAACTTGTGTGAGCCGGGAACCAGGTAATGTAATATTTGTACCTGCCAATGTCAAACAACTGACCTTGGAACAGGTAAATAAGGGCGTTTTTGAAGCGCGGGCTACTGACCCTTTAATGGATCTGTGGCTGGAATATCAAGGGAAAGGCTACGCCATTGGTCAACTAGCAGCAGATTTTGGCGCAAATCTAGGAGTAGGTCAATCTAAGGTAGAGGATGCACTAGTAAAAGTTTTGGCAAGTGCTGGCTACTTTAAACTCAAAGACGAAATTTCAGTCGTGTTGGGTTTGCCTTTTCTTTCCTTAGAGCAATTTGAACAGGAAAAAGCACAGTTGATTAGTCAGGTAACTGGCCCCCATGTGTTTAACTTCCGAGGCGAATCTGTAAGCCTAACTGTGAGTAAAGTTTGGGTGATGCCAGAAGGATATGGTAGTTTGCTCTGGTCTGAAGCTCAACCCAAAAAAGGCGTTAGTAGCCCCGACTTTACAAAAATATCAGTGGCGATCGTCGATATTGGTCATCAAACCATTGATTTTCTGATGGTTGATAACTTCCGTTTTGCCCGAGGTGCTTCTAAGAGTGAAGATTTCGGGATGAATAAGTTTTATGAACTAGTAGCTGCTGAAATTGAGAGCGCTGATAGTCAATCTCTGGCATTGATTTCTGCTGTTAACAAACCCAAGGGTGAACGTTTTTACCGTCCCAGAGGTGTGAGTAAACCCACCAACTTAGATGACTTCCTTCCCAACCTCATAGAGCAATTTTCTCGAGAAATTTCTAGCCGTGTACTAGCGTGGCTACCAGAGCGGGTTACGGACGTAATCTTGACTGGTGGGGGTGGTGAGTTCTTCTGGGAAGACGTGCAACGTCTGCTCAAGGATGCCAAAATTAACGCCCATTTAGCTGCTCCTTCTCGACAAGCTAATGCTTTGGGGCAGTATATTTATGGAGAGGCGCAATTATCTGCCGTTCGCGCTCCTAGGGCTTAAAACTGATGTTCCAATGGTCAAAAAAGGTAGTTAAATCGGTCACGTTCAACCCAGGGGTCGCTGATGAGAGTTTGTTGGCGCTTGTAGAAAGCTATTTGGAGAAACAACCCGACAAAACTTTCAGTGACCTTTGTAAAGAAGCCCTATGGCAATCTTTATGTGTGCCGGAAGCGGTCAAACCTAGTCCGAAAACGGCAGCAACAGGATCGGTTGAACAACAAATCGGTGAACTGCAACGTCAAATAGCTGACCTTGAGGGACGTTTTTTTGCCAAGGAATCTCATCGCTTGGAGGCGATAGAACGCCAAATCATGCAACTTACTCAACAAGTAGCGCAACTGGCGATTATCAGTAATGATCGGTCATTCGTTCAGCCTCCAAGCGCATCAGTAGTAGAAGTAGCAAATACTACTTATGTACCTCCTGCCCATCCTCAAGAGGTTGACCCTGTAATCAGCCGACTTAGTCAGTATCTCGATGATTTTTAAGGAATAATCAGGGTGTTGAGCGTTGTTTGCTCTGAGTCGCAATCCTTAATAGTGAACACTATTAAGGATTATTAATATTTATATATTTAACCAAGCAATGGAACTGTTTCATATAAAGACAAAATCACCATTATTTTGATGCACCTGTTTTCACAAGTCTGACAATTGCTTGAACTAGTGTTTCTGTATTGAGAGGCTTGGGTAAATGCATCTGAAATCCGGCGGCGATCGCCTGTTGCTGATCAAGTTTGCTAGCAAAGGCCGTCAAAGCGATCGCTGGGATTTGTCCCCCTTGTTCTGGTGTCCAAGTTCTAATTTGACGCATGAGCATATAGCCATCGATATTAGGCATCCCAATATCGCTGACTAAAACGTCTGGCTTGTCTCCTGCCAAGACTTGTAATGCTGCCAATGCTGAAGTTACGGCAATGACATTCGCTCCATCTTGCTCTAGAACAAAAGTGACAAAATCTCGTGAATCGGGATCATCATCGACAACTAAAACCTTGATCCCATCCAGGGGTAAAGAGTCAGCATCCAGAAGTGTGGGCTGATCTTGTACTTGGATGATGCTGGGAGTTTGATTTTGGATGAGCGGTAATTGCACAGTAAATGTTGCCCCTTCACCCTCACCAGCACTTGCTGCGGCGATCGCGCCTCCATGCATTTCGATGATGTTACGTACAATTGCTAATCCCAGTCCTAATCCACCAAATTTTCTCGTAGAACTGCTATCTGCTTGCCGGAAGTAATCAAAGGCATAGGGCAAAAACTCCGGGCTAATTCCCTTACCTGTATCGCTGACGATGATTTGAGCGCAGCCATCAGCCTGTTCTAGTCGTACTTCTATTTTTCCGCTCCTAGGTGTAAATTTGACAGCGTTAGAAAGGAGATTCCAGACGACTTGCTGCAAGCGAGTAGAGTCGCCCATAACTTGACCTAAATTGGGTGCAAATATTGTGTTGACCTCAATAGACTTGCTTTCTGCTGCTAAATGTATTGTCTCTAGTGCGGACAAGATGATTGATTCTAAGTTGACATTCGTAATTTTTAGTGTCAATTTACCCTGCAAAATTCTGGAAATATCCAGTAAGTCTTCAACTAATTGCACCTGTAATTTGGCATTGCGCTCGATTGTTGCTAAGGCTTGAGATATTTGTGCTTGATCAAAGCTGTGCTTTTGTAAGAGTTTAGACCAGCCGAGAATGGCATTAAGTGGAGTCCGGAGTTCGTGGGAGAGTACAGCAATAAATTCATCTTTAATGCGATTGGCTGTTTCTGCTTTCGCTCTTGCTGCTTGTTCTAACTCCAGTAAGTGGGCACGTTCTTGTTGTATTTGTTTTTGTTCATGGATATCTGTAAAAGTTCCAAACCACTTAACTACAACGCCTCGCTCGTCTTTGAGTGGTAAACCACGCGCCAGCTGCCAGCGATAAGCACCATCAACAGCTCGTTTAAAACGGTATTCATTTTCATATAAAGTGCCGGCATTTACAGAAGCTAGCCATACTTGATGAGCACTTTTAACATCATCTGGATGCAATGCTGCTAACCAACCAGAACCTAAAGATTGCTCTAATGTTAACCCGGTGTAGTCACACCAATTTTGATTAAAATAGTTACATTGACCGTGGGCGTCAGTTGTCCATACGAGTTGGGGAATTGCCTCAGCCAGATAGCGGTAGCGCTCTTCACTTTGCCTGAGAACTTCTAAAATACGTTGACGCTCAGTAATTTCTTGCGCTAATTGCTCATTACTTTTGGTAATCTCATTGGTACGTACAGCAACCAATTCTTCTAGATGATTCTGATATTTTCTCAGTTCTGCCTCTACCCGCAAACGCTCGGCTATTTGTGTTTGTAAGTCTTGGTTTGCTTGTTTTAGTTGAGCAGGGCTAGGAAGTGCCAAAGCTTGTGGAACTAAAGGTACAAGTATTATGGCTGTAGATAAAGATATGACTGCCGTTACAGCTTTGATTGACCCTGATAGCCAATAAGATGGATACCAAAGTGTCCAAATCTCCATGATGTGAGTAGTACCACAAGCAACAATAAAAGCGCTAAAAAGTAGAAAAATCCAATAAAAAGGTAAATCCCGCCGCTTGTGGACAAAATAGAATAATGCCGAGGGAATCGAATAATAAGCTAGGGCAATGACTCCGTCGGATATTATATGTAACCAAACTAAATCCGTTTTCCATAGATAACAGTGTCCATGTGGGATAAACGGACCTGAGCTAAAAAAATTTGTCCATAATTCTGTCATAAATTTTGATCTGAATAGTTAAGTTGTTGATCCACAGAAACTGCTATATTAATTTTCCTTGTGAAAATATTTTCCTAAATTGTTTTTATATAGACTTTAGCTGTGATCTTGCTTTTAGGAATAACTTTATTCTAATATTTTACAAATATTTGAGTATACTGTAGTAGTTAGGTTTGAGTGCCGCTAAAATCACCTATTTTTGTGCCTTAAGGATTATGACGATGTTATACTATTGCCTCTTGCCAACTACTACGAGAAATTTTACAAGTTAAATACAACTACTAATAAAAGATTGCTAACTGAGTGTTAAAAAGCTGCAAAAGTTAACCATAAGTCTACAAAAATAGCGCCTGCTTTTTAAGATTTTATAAACAAAAACAGTAGAGACTTGTAATAGCAATTATGGATGAACAAGCTACTGCTGTTTTCTCTACTAGGCGATCGCATTTCTAGACACAGATTTACTCATAAGTATGTTGACATAACTGTGTAGCAATTAGAGAGTATCTTACTGAATTCTTTTTTTACAAAGCATACTGTATAAATGATAGAATCGCAGGGAAAAAAGTTAGGATACCGAAATGCCAGTTGTAGCTAACTCCATCAAGTTTGGTACAGACGGCTGGCGGGGCGTTATTGGTGAAGAGTTCACCTTTGAACGTCTAGCCCTAGTCGCGCCAATTGCTGCAAAAGTATTATCTGATACATATTATTCTACGACGGGTAGTCGCACAGTAATTGTTGGTTACGATCGCCGATTTATGGCAGAAGACTTTGCCCGTGTGGTAGCTGATTCTGTAACGGCGATCGGATTCGATGTCCTACTCAGCGATACCTATGCTCCCACCCCAGCCTATAGCTGGGCAGCAAAACAGCTCAATGCCTTGGGTGCCCTAGTAATTACAGCCAGTCATAATCCTGGATCTTATTTAGGATTAAAAGTCAAAGGGGCTTTTGGTGGTTCTGTACCGCCAGAAGTGACAAAAGAGATAGAAGCACTATTGTCAGTAGGATTATCACCCGTTAATACTCCTGGCAAAATAGAGTATTTTAATCCCTGGCCTAATTACACCGAAGCCTTAGAAGGTAAAGTTAATATTGCTAAAATTCGAGATGCCATCAGTTCCCTAAAGCTGACAGTATTTGCCGATGTCATGCATGGTGCAGCCGCAGGAGGATTATCCAGATTATTGGGTGAACAGGTTAGAGAAATCAATAGCGGACGTGATCCCCTCTTTGGTGGTGGTGCGCCGGAACCTTTGCCAAAATACATTCCACGGCTATTAGACCTGATCAGAACTCACAGAGACGCCAATACTACAAGTTTAACTGTAGGGTTAGTTTTTGACGGAGACTGCGATCGCATCGCCGCAGTAGATGCAGAAGCTAACTTCTTAAGTTCCCAAGTGTTAATCCCCATATTGATTGACCACTTGACTTTAAGACGCGGTTTTAGAGGTGAAATCGTCAAAACTGTCAGTGGTTCTGACTTAATTCCCCGTGTGGCTGCACTACATAACTTGTCAGTATTTGAAACCGCAGTTGGTTATAAATATATCGCCGACAGAATGTTAGCCGCAGAGGTATTGTTAGGGGGTGAAGAGTCGGGAGGTATTGGTTATGGTAGCCATATCCCCGAACGAGATGCCCTGTTATCGGCATTGTATGTCCTAGAAGCGATCGTGGAATCGGGTCTAGATTTGAGCGCATATTACCGCCACTTGCAAAAGCAAGCAGATTTCCACTCAGCATACGATCGCATTGATTTACCCCTAGCTAACATGGAAGTGCGATCGCGTCTATTAAAACAACTGCAAACCCAACCCCTAACTGAAATTGCTGGTAAAGCAGTAATTCATACCCAAACAATTGACGGCTATAAATTCCGTCTAGCAGATCATAGCTGGTTAATGATTCGGTTCAGTGGCACAGAACCAGTTTTACGCCTTTATTGCGAAGCCGCTACACTCGATCAAGTACATAAAACTCTAGCTTGGGCGAAACACTGGGCAGAGTAATATGAATAATTAGTTATTAGTCATTTGTCCTTCGTCTTTTGACCAATGACCAATGACTAATGACCAATGACCAATGCAATGACCAATGACTAAAATACTCATGGTAGCTACAGGAAATCCAGGTAAGTTGCAGGAAATGCAGGCTTACCTGGCTGATTCTGGTTGGGAATTAATTCTCAAACCAGAAGAATTAGAAATTGAAGAGACAGGCGACACCTTTGCAGCCAATGCTTGTCTCAAAGCTTCTCAAGTTGCCCAAGCTACAGGAAACTGGACAATTGCTGATGATTCTGGCTTGCAAGTAGATGCTTTGCATGGCGCACCGGGGGTGTATTCTGCACGTTACGGCAAAACCGACAGCGATCGCATTGCGAGGTTACTGCATGAATTAGGCGACGAAATAAATCGCCAAGCTCAATTTGTGTGTGTAGTAGCGATCGCTACTCCCAATGGGGCGATCGTTCTTCAATCTGAAGGTATTTGTCGTGGTGAAATTCTTTCTGCATCCCGTGGTGATGGTGGTTTTGGCTATGACCCCATTTTTTACGTTCCAGAAAAGCAATTAACTTTCGCTGAAATGACGCCAGAGTTAAAGAGGTCACTTAGTCATAGGGGCAAAGCTTTCACAGCCTTACTCCCCCAACTAGAAGCATTAAAATAATTCGTAATTAATACTGCCCTTCGGGAAAGCTACTCTAGCCTTCTCTCATAGACGCTGACAGCGAACAGAACTATCCTGCAAACTCAGTCCACTTCAATCGTAACGAAATAGAGCTACTACGTGTGATAGTTTCCCCTACAGAAGCTTATTTAGACTCCGAGTGACTACGTATAGAGGTAGCATCCCACAGACAAGGAGAAACCCCAAAATTACATAGACACTCTGACAGTAGATTCCCGCAGGGCATTACGAATTACGAATTACAAATTACGAATTAGTTAAACCGCTTCTGTGTTCTTTTCTCCAGTCCTAATCCGCACAACTTGCTCAACAGGTGAGATGAAAATCTTACCATCACCAATCTCACCAGTACGGGCAGCAGCGATGATTTTGTCCACCACCATATCAACTTGACTGTCGTCAACGACAATTTCCACTTTTAATTTTTGCAGAAATTCAACAGTGTACTCAGACCCGCGATAGCGTTCCGTTTGACCCTTCTGTCTTCCGAAACCCCGGACTTCAGAAACAGTCATACCAACAATGCCGGCATTGACCAAGGCAATTTTCACTTCATCCAGTTTAAATGGGCGGATAATTGCTTCTACTTTTTTCATTTTTGAAACTCCTTACTTCTACTAGCTTCGTTTATCTATCTAACCAGATCAACTGGCTGAAGTTTTAACTAGTAGCATTATTTCAAAAGCATATGTAATAATTTCAACTTTTCCACAGGGATAGATGCCATGCCGCAACAGTCACCGCATTCACTGTGGCAAGAATGACTAATTAAATAATCATTGAAAACATGATAAGAGAAATGTGTCCTTAAACTATCGGATTCCTAGTTGATTTGTGGAAAAACGACATACTTTTTTACCTTCCTGCTTTCTTCTTCCGTTTTTTTACCACTCAGATCAGGAATGAAATTGCATTGCGATAGTAGTTTGGCATTGTAGTCTTTATGACAGAAAATAACCAAATTTGCTGTTTAAGCAAATCTACTGAGAGATTTTCCGAAAGAATAGACTCAAAACACATCAACCAAGAGGCAGAAACAGTCAAGCTTTCCACTAGCGATTTTGGTGTTCAAACAGGGGACGCACAACCAAGTACCCAGCACCAAAAGCGGTAATCATAATGAGCAAAATAGAGATAACTAACCACCAGCCACTAATTTCTTTAGACTCTGGCTCGGTAGGAGAATAATATCTGACTTCCTGCTCTTCAATAAAGACTGGTTCAGGCATCGGCGAAACCATTTCCACTACAGGCACAGAGAATTCAACAGGGGGTTTTTTGCCCTTGACAACTTTGGGAACAGTGGGTGGCTGCGGCGGACGAGGAGCCTGCTGACGTGGAGACGCCGCCGCCACTGGATGCTTAGTTGTAGCTTTGGCATCAGGAGCAGAATGGGGGGCTGGGCGATCGCTAGATGTAGAAGATGCAGCAGGTACAACCTGGGTATCTACCAGTTTTTGCAGGTGTAAAAAAGACTGAACTACCTTAGTAATTTCCTGCCGTAGTAGTTGATTCTCTTGTGATAATTGCTGATTTTTAGCAGTGAGTAGATCTAACCTTGCCTCTGCTGTTTGCAACTCTGCCGCCAATTCCCGGTATACAGAGAGTGGCACAGAGGGAGGCGGGTAGGCTGGAGTACTTGGTTTCGGTGGATTACTGTGAACTGAACTTGTAGGTGTTCGCATTGGTAACTTGGTATCAAAAAATAAATTATTCAGATTATCTGGAAATACTATCAAAGATAGTTAATGTTGAAACTATGCCCAAGAATAATGGAAAAATGCCCAGAGAGCAAAGATTTTTTATTTACATAGGGGATTAAGTAAATATATGGGTCAAGAGTCAAAGTATTTTTCCTATGCCCCATGACGCCACTTGCTACAACGCGGCGGCACGTTTTGGGGGGAAACTTCCCCCCAAAAGCTGCCTTGGAAACCCGGGCAACGCAGTGGCTCACCCATGCCCTAACAAAGGAAAAAAGTGTCCCACAGGCCCTTGACCTTTGCCAATGTCTAACGAGTAAGTCAGTGCAGTTGTGACATATTCCTTAGCCTGCTGTACTGCTGTTAATAAGTCCTTGCCTTGAGCTAAATTAGCAGCGATCGCCGCCGATAGTGTACAACCAGTACCGTGGGTATTTTTAGTCTCTACTACCTGAGTTGTCAAGGTTTGCAGCTTGTCGCCATTAAACCAGATATCCACACCACGCCCACTGCCCTGCATTCCACCACCTTTTACTAAAACAGCCTTTGCCCCCAATTTCCCATAAATGATTTTAGCTGCGGCTTGCATATCCTCCAGAGAATGAATTTGTAACCCACTCATAATTTGAGCCTCGTAGCGGTTGGGTGTAACAATTGCTGCCTTAGGGATGAGAGCTTGACAAAGGGTCTGCACAGCATCATTATCAATTAATTGCACCCCTGTTCGGGACACCATCACAGGATCAACTACCAAGTTATTAATTTGCCAAGCTTCTACTTGCTGGGCGACAGCCAAAATAATTTCCCGGTTGAGCAACATTCCCGTTTTTGCCGCTTGCACACCAATATCTGTCACTACTGCCTGTATTTGAGCCACAACTGCCTCTGGCGGTAAAGCATCAACCCGCATTACCCCCAAAGTATTTTGGGCTGTAATGCAAGTAATAGCGCTAGTACCGTGGACACAGTGAAAGGCAAAGGTACGTAAATCAGTTTGAATACCAGCACCACCGCCACTATCTGAACCGGCAATGGTTAAAGCAACAGGTACTGTTGATTTTGTCATGTATCATTTGTTGTTTGTTATTAGTCAAAAGTTATTTTCATCAAGACTGTGAATGAAAACTTTGCAATACTCCCTGTAAATACTTGCCCCATTCTGCGGCTAAAGAGATTTCGGTAAATGGAATGCGTACCGAGTTACGAGGTTCAGTAAATAGAAATTCTAACTCAATAATTCGTCCCCTATCTGGTAGATTTTCAATTTCTACTATTTTTTCATCTATCAAAAGATTGATATTTTTGACATCAAGTAAAGAAAAAGTTTCTAGTTTAATCGGCCCTTTGGTAGTAGGTTTACCCCAGGTTATGTTGTTATCTTTTTGACCTAATACTGCATAGATATCATACTTAGACCGATCAAATTGCTCTGCCCAAGCCCGGTAAGCCTCAACTTTTTGATATTCCTGTGAACCTTGCCAAGCCAACCAGAAAAAAATTGCTAGTAGAGGCAACCAAAAAAGACCACGTTCCATTGTGTAAACAGTCCTGAATCTTGAGTGAAAATTAGAGCAAGTGTTATGTAACTAAAGTGCAAAATATCCCAATCAGTGACTTAGATAAGTTATGGTAGTGAGCAAACTGGCAAAAAGCGGTGACTAGTTTATATGAAAAGACTTATATTATTTTGCTTGTTTGTCATTGGGTTGGGAGCTGCTTTGTTTGGTTTCCTGAATTTTCAGGGGCTGGCAGCTAAAGGCGAGTTTGAGACGATTTTGCTGGACTTTCGGGAAGATATTCCCACGGAAGTGGTGCAGCAGGATCTAGAAGCGATCGCTAAACTATACAAAGTTACACCCAAACTGGATAATCAATTTTCCGCAAGGGATAACGTTTATATTATCAAGGGCGATCGTCAAAGACTCAAAGAACTACAAAAGTCTCGATTTAAGTCAGCCACAGAGGTAATTGAGCCAAACTACGTTTACAGAACAGTTCCTGAAGGTCAACCTGCTTGGTTGGGAGAATTTTTACGTCCCCAAGATGATGAAGAGGCAAACCCTTCATTAACTGGCCCCAACGACCAATACTACAGCAAACAGTGGAACCTACATAAAATCGGTGTTGAAGGTGCATGGACTCGTACTAAAGGCAGTGGCGTAACAGTTGCGGTAATTGACACTGGTATTACTAAAGTGCGGGACTTGCATGAAACCAAGTTCGTCAAAGGCTACGACTTTGTTAACGACCGTGAAGAAGCTAGCGATGACAACGGACATGGTACTCATGTTGCAGGAACAATAGCCCAAGCCACCAATAACAAATATGGTGTAGCGGGAATTGCCTACGAAGCCAAACTCATGCCGTTAAAGGTCTTAAGTGCCTACGGTGGTGGTACAGTCGCTGATATTGCCGAAGCGATTAAATTTGCTGCTGACCACGGCGCAGATGTAATTAATATGAGTTTGGGTGGTGGCGGTGAAAGCCAATTAATGAAGCAAGCAATTGATTATGCCCACAATAAAGGTGTAGTTATTATTGCTGCGGCCGGTAATGAAAACGCCAACGGTGCAAGCTATCCAGCCCGTTATCCCCGCGTTATCGGTGTTTCCGCCATTGGCCCCGACGGCGAAAAGGCCCCCTATTCTAACTTTGGTGCGGGAGTTGATATCTCAGCCCCTGGTGGTAGTGATGCAGGTACGATTCTCCAAGAGACAATCAACGAAAACGGCGAAGGCGTGTTTCTTGGCTTCCAAGGTACAAGTATGGCTTCTCCCCACGTTGCAGGTGTAGCAGCATTAATCAAAGCTAAAGGCATCAAAGAGCCTGATCAAGTTTTAAAAGTCCTCAAACAGTCAGCACGAGTCATCCAAGATGATGGTTTGAACTATTACGGCGCTGGACAACTTAACGCCGAGGCCGCAGTCACACTTGCAGCCGAAGGGGAAATCAGTTTCCCTGATTTCTTCCGGTGGTTGCGGGATAACGGCTATCTCAACCCCGGCTTTTGGATTGATGGCGGTGCTGTAGCACTAGTACCCAAGATTTTAATGGTGGTAGGTTCTTACTTACTGGCTTGGTTTTTACGGGTTTACTTCCCCTTCTCTTGGAGTTGGTCTTTATCAAGTGGCTTAGTTGCTGGTAGTTCAGGATTATTCTTCCTCAAGGGAATCTATATCTTTGACCTTCCCCAGTGGCCTTTGCGGGTTTTGGGTAGTTCTATTCCCGAACTAGGAAACACCTTACAAGGAACCCATGCGTTAAATCCCCTATTTGCCAGCGTGTTGATTCCCATTGTTTTAGTAGCTTTGCTGTTGGGACATCCCAGTTGGAAATGGTTTGCGATTGGTACAACCTTAGGTGTAGCAGCTTGCTTGACAGTGAGTGCAGTTTACGAACCAGCAGTTTGGGGGTTAGGAAGCGGTAACTTGTCCCGCATCTTCTTGATCATCAATGCCTTACTCTGTTATGGACTGGCTCGTCTAGCATTAAAGAATGAAAGCCAAGTAGCTTAGATGGAAAATTGGGTATCGGGTATTTTCAGCCATTCCCTATGCCCAATTTCCTATGCCCCATTCCCTAAAAATAATATGAGTATCACAGTCACAGGCATCATTGAACGTAAGGGTTTTGGCCCTGGAACTTGGGCTTTAGTCACAACATCAGGCGAAACCTACGAACTCAAAGACGCTGCGCCAGAACTACGTAAATCTGGTATTCAAGCAGAAGTTACAGGAGAAGTCCGCAAAGATGTGATGACTTTTGCCATGATTGGCCCTGTCCTGGAAGTACAATCTTTTGAGTTGATCAGCTCTGACTAGCTACTGAGTCGAGAACACCTTGTAGTCGGCTTCTGAATTCTCCTTTGGGATGACCGCCTTTGACTTCACCAATAATCTGAAATTCTCCTTCAGGAGCATCACAGACAATATAAGTAGGCCATCCCATTTCTGATTTATCGGGATATTGAGTCAATAAAATTTGACGATACTTGCGGTAAGTGGCTGTATCTTGCATTTTCACGTTGATAAACTGCAAGCCCAGTTCCTCAGCCACTTTTTCGTCGTAAAAAGACATTTTATGGCAGATGCCGCATTCTTCTGAAGAGAACTTAATTACAGCTAAAGTCATGTGGCTTTGTGACTCTCTGAATATTAGGCAACCTATTTTAGCATTATTTGCTGAGTCTGAGGATATTGCTAAATGGGGAACACATTGTCATTAGGCATTAACCCGGAAAAATTATAGAAAAATAATGAAGAATTTGTCCAAATCTGGAAAGGAATTAATTTTGGCTGCGGTATCCAGCTAATTAGGCACTAAAACTATGTCAGGGAATCACATAGAGTCATACCAAAAACAATGATAGGATAGATTTATGATAAAGTTATTAGACAGGGTAGCTTCTGTAGCGTAATTAGGCGATCGCCAAACAGTACCTCAAAGACTGAGTTGTTATCCGCCCAAAGACGTAGAATGTAGAAAAACTAAACCGTTCAGAGGTAGTGAACAAAAACTACCCTGTCCACGAAAAGCCAGATGGGAAGCAAAATTGCCCCAAAATAACTAACTAGTTTTCTATAAATGGGTGCGCCAATGTGGCAGGATTAATTTATTTTGTGTAACATTGGTAGACAGGACAAAAGACCGACGCTAGCATCACTAAGCAATTGACAGAGATGCTTTGCAGAAAAGCTATGCTATATCTGCAACATCTGCAAGTTTTTCTTTCTATACGCACAAAGATTAGCTGGAAAACTAAATCAAATCAGAGTATACTTGCTAAACTCATAGCATTTGCAAGACAATCTCTAAGCTACATAAATACTCTAGGTGCTTGCCTGTAGACAGTATTCAGGGTTGGACTATATTTAGTTAGTATTCAAAAAAACCCCCTAACAGAAGTTAGTCTGCCAGGGGAGTTAGTTATCAGGGTGCATCTACCATTTAACTGTTCTATGGTTAAGTAGACACTTCCGGACAAATCCGTATAGAAGGAATTAGATTTTTAGATTAAAAAACCCCCAGCAGGAAGTTGTCCTACCGGGGAGTTAGTTATCAGGGTGCATCTACCATTTAACTGTTCTATGATTCCTGGCTATCCTCCGGATAAATTTG
>JAHHHF010000104.1 GCA_019359495.1 Goleter apudmare HA4340-LM2 | reverse complement strand
TAGAAGGAATTAGATTTTTAGATTAAAAAACCCCCAGCAGGAAGTTGTCCTACCGGGGAGTTAGTTATCAGGGTGCATCTACCATTTAACTGTTCTATGATTCCTGGCTATCCTCCGGATAAATTTGGCACCACTACCATGCCAAAAAAAATCCCCCAGCAGGAAGTTGTCCTACCGGGGAGTTAGTTATCAGGGTGCATCTACCATTTAACTGTTCTATGATTCCTGGCTATCCTCCGGATAAATTTGACACCACTACCATGCCAAAAAAAATCCCCCAGTAGGAAGTTGTCCTACCGGGGAGTTAGTTATCAGGGTGCATCTACCATTTAACTGTTCTATGATTCCTGGCTATCCTCCGGATAAATTTGACACCACTACCATGCCAAAAAAAATCCCCCAGTAGGAAGTTGTCCTACCGGGGAGTTAGTTATCAGGGTGCATCTACCATTTAACTGTTCTATGATTCCTGGCTATCCTCCGGATAAATTCGTCACCACTACCATGCCAAAAAAAATCCCCCAGCAGGAAGTTGTCCTACCAGGGAGTTAGTTATCAGGGTGCATCTACCATTTAACTGTTCTATGATTCCTGGCTATCCTCCGGATAAATTCGTCACCACTACCATGCCAAAAAAAATCCCCCAGTAGGAAGTTGTCCTACCGGGGAGTTAGTTATCAGGGTGCATCTACCATTTAACTGTTCTATGATTCCTGGCTATCCTCCGGATAAATTCGTCACCACTACCATGCCAAAAAAAATCCCCCAGTAGGAAGTTGTCCTACCGGGGAGTTAGTTATCAGGGTGCATCTACCATTTAACTGTTCTATGATTCCTGCCTATCCTCCGGACAAATTTGGCACCACTACCATGCCAAAAAAAAATCCCCCAGCAGGAAGTTGTCCTACCGGGGAGTTAGTTATCAGGGTGCATCTACCATTTAACTGTTCTATGATTCCTGGCTATCCTCCGGATAATTTTCCTCAAACATTGATGTTTATGTGCTAAAAAAAACCTAGTAGATACCAGCCAAAGGAGTTGAGTCCAAGCCAACCACTGCATATAGTTAGTAAATTGTCAAGTTATAGATACTATTTTATAGTTGGCGTAATTAAATTCACATATGTTTAAGTAATGTAAAACAATCATTTCCCAGTAAACGTTTCTAGCTCCCTTTCGTAACTCTGGCGGGAAACAAGCTATGCGTACCGTCTTATTCGCTAAAAGCATTTTTTAGGAAAGGGAAGAGAGGACTAAATTCCTAACCACAAACCTTTAATTATTTACACTGTGCTACTTAAAGTCAGGAATTCATTTATTAAAGGTTGTTGGTATTTACTAAGATAAGAAAATCCCCTGGAGGGCGTTAACCAACTAGGGGAGTCGAAGATCAAGGTGCATCTACCAATAAAGTGTTCTGGATAGATGCGAGCCGATCCGGATAAACTTGTCAAAGCGGGAAGGGCAAAAAAACTTGCTTCAGAAACATTCAGTGATGGGATGCATCTAAGGTATCAGAAGGAGCGAAAAATCGACTTGAAACTTTCGCGTTTCAACCCAGATTTAGGAGGCGAACAGGAGAAGTTGTGACCCAGGAATTTCACATTTCCGTAACCCCAGTAGGGCAAAATGACTACTTGGTGCGGACGGAACAAGTCGCGCCTGGGGTGCCGTTGGCAGAAGAACTGGTGACTTGGCCCGTAGCTGATTGGTTGGCGGCTGCTGGGCATTTGATGAATGATCCGTTGAAATCAGTGTTGCAGGGTGATGCTTTTGCCTTGGGCGGACGTGAAAGCGACATCGCCAGAAACTCTGTAAACTTGGTAGCACTGGGTCAACAATTTTATAACGCACTGTTTCAAGGCACTCTCAGGGATAGTTGGATTACGGCGCAAGGGATTGCTCAGAACCATCAACAGGTATTGCGCTTACGCTTGGGATTAAAAGATACTAGGTTAGCTCGTCTGCCTTGGGAAGTAATGCACGCGGGCGATCGCCCTCTAGCTACGGGGCCTTATATTGCTTTTTCTCGCTACCAAAATGGAATTTTGACAGGATCTCGTTTGCCAACGACAAATATCCCCAAACCACCAGAAGAAGGTGGTGTCAAAGTCTTGATGGTGATTGCTTCCCCCACGGATCAAGTGCGTCTTGACCTACTTAAACAAGAAGCTATTAAACTACAAGCAGAACTGCACCGTAATGCACCAAGAACTGGTGAAAACGGTAATTATCTGCCAGATATTGAACTGACCCTACTAGACCAACCAGGACGAGAAGAATTGACACAAGCCCTGGAACAAGGACGGTATCACGTCTTACATTACTCTGGTCATAGTAACTTAGGCCCTAACGGCGGCGAAATTTATCTTGTTAGTAGGCGAACAGGCTTAACAGAAACCCTGAGTGGAGATGACTTAGCAGGCTTGCTCGTCAATAATAATATTCAAATGGTGGTATTTAACTCCTGTTTGGGGGCGTATAGAGCTAACGCCGATACTGCTGGGGAAACAGGCGAACGTAACCTCACAGAAAGCCTTGTTAAGCGTGGTATAAGAAGTATTTTGGCAATGTCAGAACGCATCCCTGATGAAGTAGCGCTGACACTCACCCAATTGTTTTATCGCAACCTGAATCAGGGATATCCTGTAGATTTGTGTGTAAGTCGGGTACGCCAGGGGTTAATCTCTGCCTATGGTTCACACCATATGTACTGGGCGTTACCGATTTTGTATCTGCAACCAGAATTTGACGGTTTTCTCAATCCAGAAATAATTGAAAGTCCAGAATTGTTAAGTGATTATCATCCATCTTTGAGAGCAACTCCTGGTGGGATGTATTCTGGTGTGGCAGATGAAACAGAGCTGCCTTTAGCAATTAATGAAATGCTCCCTAGTGGCTTGGCAAGAGACTCTTCTGGATTGGATTGGCTGGGTGAGGATACTTGGGGCGATCTGGCAGATGAAATTGAATATGATGATCCAACCTATGCGGAAGATTCGGCACTTGTTTCTGATTTATTTCGTCAGCTTGATACCCAAAAAGCCATTTCGGAACAAGCTCCGATGACTGCCGAACTTGTGCAACAAGTTACAGAAAATAATCTATCATCCAGACATCTTTCAGGGGAAATAGCTGCCTTAGATGAGGAAGCAAGCTTATGGGGAGAAATCTCAGGAGAAACAACTAAAACACCTGAGAATTTTGCAGAAGATTGGAACAATCCAACAATTCCCCCTTCACGACCCACAGCATTGAGAACACGCAATCAAAGCCCAATGTGGCAGATTATGAGTGCTTTGGGAGTAAGTGCGATCGCATTCTTAATCGGTTGGAGTTGGTGGCAAAATCGTCAGATATCAGCGTTACCTGACATACCACCAATTCCTCAGCAGTCTGTCACCACCCAAAATCAAGCCCCTGTCGATTTAAAGACGGCTGCAACTGGAATTGTTACCGCCATTGCGACAGAAAAATTAAATCAAGGCGATTTACAAGGGGGGCTAGCAGCTGTGGAAGAACTACTCAACCGGGGTGTACTACCATCTGCTGAAGTTGCTCTAAATCTTGTTTCTCAAAAGGAAGCCGAAAATCCGGCTGTCAACTTTTTTAAAGGTCGATTAGCCTGGCAGTCTGTCCAAATTGGCAATAAAAAATTTAGTATTGATGATGCCCGCCGTTACTGGGAAAGTGCTGTTAAGTCTCAACCCGATTCATTGCTATATACAAATGCATTAGGATTTGCCTACTACGCAGAAAACAATCTACTCAAAGCCAATGATTATTGGTTCCAGGCTTTAAATTTGGCGCTAAAACAGCCAAATCAAGTTGCTTCGATAGTATCCACAAACGAGGAAGTGCCTAAGGAAGCTCTAACTCCTTATGCTGGGCTAGCCTTGGGACTGTATAAATCTGCAAATAAACAACCATCTGGGAAGCAATCTCAATATATTAATGAGGCGGTCAAATTACGCCAAATGATCATTAGTCATGATCCCGTAAATTTCCAGGTAGATAAATTAAGTAAGAATTGGCTGTGGACAGAAAAAGCAATTGGCGATTGGCGATCGCTCCTGCAAGAAAAAAGTGAGGTCAGTTCAGCAACTCAAAATTAATATTAGGTAATTGTTTTGACTATGTTATTTTTTTTATTGATGATCGTGGACTTAGGGACTCCCAATTAAAAAAATACTATACAGGTAGGGAAATACCAGAGACTTTCGATAATACATACACAGCAGATTACTCTAGGGGTGAGCAAACGTACTCCTGACGGAGAAGCAAGCTATGCTCCTACACGTGTACTTCATTTACCTGCACAACGCTGTATTTCATCGGTGTTCCCTAGTTGTCGGAAATGTATTTCCGGGCTGATGATTGTCTAACTCAGGTGAAGAAAGAAAAATTGCGTCTGGGTTAAGAGTCCTTTTTTCTGTTGTATTTGCAGCAATATACAAATTTCTTAAACATATGCTTATAATGCAAGCAAGTACTTACACATGCAAGTAAGCGCTTGCATGAACATTACCTCGCATGGAGAAATTTGTTTCAAGAACAGCACAGACACGAGCACGATTAATAGAGGCGGCTACTGAGGTATTTTCCACCGCAGGTTTATCTGGAGCCACAACGCGGGAGATTGCTCGTGTTGCGGGGGTCAACGAAGTTACGCTGTTTCGTCATTTTCATAGTAAAGAGCAACTATTGGCAGCTGTCATCCAACAAGCTACATCTTTGCAGGCAGAAGCTTTAGCTAATCAGGATGAGTGGACTCAAAACCTACACATCGACCTGATGCATTATGCCAAGCTTTGCAGTCAAATGATGGTTGAGCATGAAGCCTTAATTAGGACATTTATTGGAGAAGCAAAGCGACATCCTGAAGCTGCCCGTTTAGTTGTATATCAGACTAACAAGACGTTGCGTGAACAACTGGTCACATACTTCAAAAAGGGTCAAGAGAAGGGTACAGTGCGCCGAGATGTCAATTTAAAAGCTGCTGTAGATAGTTTCTGTGGCATGTTGCTGCATGGGATGTTGCGGTTGAGCGATACCCCTGACGCTCTGGGTTATTGTAGCGAAGAATACATTAAAACTTGTGTTGATATGTTTGTGCGCGGGATTAGTACTTGCCCCACAAAGACAAATAATACCTTTTTAAAAGAGTAATGAGGGCATAAAGTTACGTTTTCTCTCTGTTTTAAAACTAGGGTTTATACGCTACCAAAGAGTTTTAAAAAATACATATCAGGAAAAATAAGAAAAACATCATACAAAACAGAGAAATGGCTGCATAACATCAGCCAAAAGATAGATTGTCGGAGTTTGATTCCAAAAAGCGAGAAAACGAAAATGTCCCATTCTGAGTTCCCTGAGTACCCAGTTTCCATAGAAACAGAACAGCCTACTGTGACTGATACCAGTCAGGCGCAACCAGAAAATTCCCAGCTTGAGAAAGAAAAAATACCAACACCCAAGCCCCAGAGAAATTGGCGGCTGATTTTAGGAATAATTCTGTTAATTGGAGGTCTGGGTTTTGGCTGGCGCTGGTGGCAAAGTAGTCTTGCTGGTAATGGAATTTCAGGTACTGGCGCAATGGCTGGTCAACCGATGGGAATTCCGGTCAAACTAGCCACCTTAGAGACTGAAAGTGTGCAGGAAGCTGGGGAATTTGTGGGCACTTTAGAGGCGCCACGCTCAGTGGTACTCAAACCACAGATTGAAGGAAGAATAACCGAGGTTGTGGTCAAAGAAGGCGATCGCATCCAGCAAGGACAAGTAATGATTCGTCTGCAAAGTGATGACGCCCAAGCCCAACTATCACAAGCCAAAGCCACACTAGAAAATGCCCGTGCCCGGTTGGCTGAACTCAAAGCCGGGACTCGTCAAGAAGAAATTGCTCAAGCTAGAGCTAGGTTAGTTCAAGCCCAAGCGCGCCTCACAGATGCCCAAGCGGGAGCACGTCCTGAAGAAATCGCCCAAGCCCAAGCCCAAATTGAAGCCGCCAAATCTGACCTGGAACTGGCACAGTCACGAGCCAAGCGCTACGCAAGTTTAAGAACAGAAGGAGCAGTATCTCAAGACCAGTTAGAAGGATACCTCAGAGAACAGCGCAGTGCAGAAGCGAGACTACGAGAAGCCCAGCGAAGACTAGAGCAACTCCGCAAAAGCCGCAACTCGGATATTAATGAGTTAGCGGCGGCTGTGGAACAAGAAAGACAAAACCTGAGGCAATTAGAGAATGGCCCCCGCCAAGAAGAGATTGCCCAAGCGCGATCGCAAGTAAATCAGGCTGCTGCTGAAGTTCGCGCCAACCAAGTCAGACTGCAATACACAAATGTCCTCGCTCCTTTCACCGGCATTGTTGGTGATATTCCGGTCAAAGTAGGGGACTTTATGGATAAAGGCGACGAACTCACCACACTGACTAAAAATGATGCTTTAGAACTGAATTTATCCATCCCTGTCAATCAAGCCAAACAGTTGCGTTTGGGACTACCAGTACAAATCCTGGATGCTCAAGGCAAAGCTACTACCACAGGTAAGGTGAGTTTTATCTCCCCCAATACCAACGCAGATTCACAAACAGTTTTGGCTAAAGCTACCTTTAGCAATAATGGTGGACAACTGCTTAATCAGCAAATCGTGCGAGCCAAAGTGATTTGGCAAGAACGCCCAGGAATTTTAATTCCTGTGACAGCAGTATCTCCCTTGGGTGGGGAAAATTTTGTGTTCATCGCCCAACCAGCAGAAAAACCCCAATCTGGAATGCCAGCCTTGGTAGCTGTGCAAAAGCCTGTGAAGTTGGGAGACATTGAGGGCGGTAATTATCAAGTGATAGAAGGATTGAAAGCTGGTGAAAAAATTGTTGTTTCCGGTATTCTCAACCTGACTAATGGCGCACCTATTATGCCTGAGTCTGATGTAAAGGGCGGGCAGAAGCCTTAATTACTGCTGGCTGTGTGTAAAAGTATGGAGTTTTTTAACGCAGAGGGGCGCGGAGTTGAGCGCAGAGGTACGCAGAGTTTTTTAAGTTTACTTGTTGAGAGTATACTCTTGTGTTCTTCTTTGGGTCTATCCTGCGCGAGGCAGTATTTCGGGCGTCTATTCCTTATTCCCTAGTACCCATTCTTTATGTTTGTTGATTTTTTTATTAAACGACCAATCTTTGCTACTGTCTGTGGTGTGGTTATCCTACTACTAGGATTAATTAGTATTCCTACACTGCCGATCGCTCGATTCCCGGAAATCACACCTACTCAAATAACTGTGACTGCTAACTATAGCGGTGCTAGTGCGGAGGTTGTAGAAAGCGGGGTGACGAACATCCTAGAGCGGCAAATTAACGGAGTAGAGGGTCTGAGATACATGACCTCTAGTAGTAGTAATGATGGTTCTACAAACATCACTGCTACCTTTGATTCCTCACGTAATAAGGATATTGCTGCCGTCGATGTCCAGAATCGTGTTTCTGTGGTGCAACCGCAATTACCCGATGCTGTACAACGCACGGGTGTGAGAGTTTCTAAGCAGTCTAGTAGTATTCTTTTAGGGATTGGTTTGTTTGCTGATAATAATCAGTACGACAATATATTCTTAAGCAACTATGCCGACCTCTACATCGCAGATGCCTTAAAGAGAGTCAAAGGTGTGAGCGACGTGCGGATTTTTGGTGAGCGCCGCTATGCCATGCGTCTGTGGTTAGATCCCAATCGCCTGGCCAGCCGGGGGCTAACAACTGATGATGTGACTAACGCCCTTTCGGAACAAAACTTGCAAGTTGGGGCTGGGAGAATCGGTCAGGAACCTGCACCAAAGGGACAAAGCTATCAAATAGATGTGCGTGCTTCTAGTCGATTGACACAAGCAAAAGAATTTGAAGACATTGTTTTGAAAACTGAGAATGATGGCACTTTAGTTAAGTTAAAAGATGTCGGTAGAGCGGAACTAGGGGCAGAGAACTATAATACATTTCTGCGATTTCGTGGTAATGAGGCTGTAGGTTTGGGGATTTATCAGGTTCCTGGCAGTAATGCCTTGGATGTAGCCAAGGGTGTCAAGGAAGAAATGGCGCGACTAGCTCCGGGTTTTCCCCCAGGTTTGAAATATCAAGTAGCCTTTGACACAACTTCCTTTGTGGAAGAGTCCTTGACAGAAGTTTTTATCACCTTGATGCAAGCGGTGGTGCTGGTGGTAATTGTGATTTTTGTGTTCCTCCAAGACTGGCGCACTACTTTAATCCCTGCACTGACCATTCCGCTTTCCTTGATTGGGACTTTTGTTTTCATCAAAGCTTTTAACTTTTCTATTAATAGTTTGACCTTGTTTGGTCTGACCTTGGCATCGGGGATGGTGGTAGACGATGCAATCGTGGTGGTGGAACAGATCAGCCGCTTTATCCAGGATAAAGGGATGAATCCCCGCCGGGCAGCTAGTGAATCAATGGCGGAACTTTTTGGGGCGGTAATTGCTACTTCACTGGTATTGATGGCGGTGTTTGTGCCGGTCGCTTTCTTTCCCGGAACTACTGGGGCACTTTATCGGCAATTTGCACTCACCATTGCCTTTTCGATCACCATTTCTACTTTTTTAGCTCTGACTCTCACACCTTCGTTGTGCGGGTTGTTACTACGTCAAGGACAAGAACCTCCCAGATGGATGGGTGGAGTGTTTAACTTGATTAATCGCTTCCTGGATTGGGTAACGAGGGGATATGAGCGATCGCTCGCTTGGATCACACGCTTTAAAAGCATTGTGATTGGGCTATTTATTGTCTCTTTAGGAATGACCGCTTGGCTATATATATCAGTACCTACCGCCTTTCTCCCGGAGGAGGATGAAGGTTATTTCATCACACTTGTGGGAGGGCCACAAGGGGTTTCGCTGCAATATACCAGCGATGTTATGGCTAAGGTAGAAAAAGAAATCCTCCAACTTCCGGAGGTTTTGGGGACTTTTGCTGTAGGCGGTTTTGGTTTCAGTGGTAGTACTGCTAATAGTGGTATTATATTTACCACTTTAAAGCCCTGGAAGGAACGCTCCCGACCAGACCAGTCAGCACAAGGGATTATTGGTAAGTTACGCCCAAAATTACTAGCCATCCCAGAAGCTAGGGTCTTTCCGGTGAATCCACCACCCATTCAAGGCTTAGGCAACTTTGGCGGCTTTGTATTTCAACTGCAAGACCGCAGAGGTACTGGTGGTTTAGACAATCTGGTGCAGTCAATGGGTCAATTGTTGGGTCGCGCCAATCAAACACCAGGATTACAAGCTGTTTTCACCACCTTTGCTGCCAATACACCACAACTATTAGTAGAAGTAGACCGCAACAAAGCCAAGGCCTTACAAGTTCCCATAGATGATATCTTCGGTACTCTACAAACTGCTTTGGGTTCTAGATATGTGAATGATTTTAATCTTCAGCAGCGTAATTACCGGGTGTATGTCCAAGCTGATGAGCAATTTCGCTCTAATCCTAAAGATATTGGTCAGCTATTTGTCCGCTCTCAAAAAAATCAAATGATTGCTTTGAGTAACTTAGTGAAGATTACTCCTACGGTGGGAGCGCAAACCATCAATCACTATAATCTGTTCCGCTCAATTGAAATTAATGGTTCTGCGGCTCCTGGTTCTAGTTCTGGAGAAGCAATTAAAGCAATGGAACGGTTGGCTCAAGAATCTTTACCACCAGGTTATGGTTATGAATGGTCAGGGACTGCTTTAGAAGAAATCGATTCTGGCGGTTTAGCACCATTGATTTTTGGTTTAGGTTTGGTATTCGTATTTTTGGTACTAGCTGCTCAATACGAAAACTATATTGACCCGATCATTATCTTGCTTGCAGTTCCCTTGGCGATTTTTGGGGCACTGATAGCACAATCAATGCGAGGTTTTTCTAATGATGTTTACTGTCAAATCGGTCTAGTGATGTTGATTGGTTTGGCTAGTAAGAATGCGATTTTGATTGTGGAATTTGCCAACCAATTACGAGAGCAAGGGCTGACAATTGCGAAAGCAGCAATTGAGGCTTCAGAACAGCGTTTACGACCAATTTTAATGACTGCTTTTTCTACTCTTTTAGGGATATTTCCCCTGACTATTGCCACGGGTGCAGGGGCTGGGAGTCGCCAATCTTTAGGAACGGCAGTCTTTGGTGGTATGCTGATCGCTACTTTTTTGAGTTTGTTTGTCGTGCCAGTTTTATATATCGTGATTAAGTCAATTACTGAGCGTTTGTTCAAATCGAATCGGCATCAACAACCGCCTACAGATTCCATGCATTCGGATGGGGATAGTATTTCCCCTTCTCCAGAAACTGAACATGAAGTATCACGCTTTTAATACAGTGTGGTTCAGTTACCAAAACTAGTTTCCAGCCAGAGTCTGGAAATTTCATAGCAAGCACTCAGACGAATCTGTTTTGCATATCGAGTTCCAAACACTTCCCAAGAACAATATTCCATTCCGTGTAACAGACTTATCGATTGAGAAAGTTCAACAACTTCAGCAGCAACTGAATGAGTCTCCACAAAATTAGCTCCAACTGTATGGCGATCGCCACATCACAAAAAGGTTATTGCTATTGTCACAAAAGCGATCGGCAAACCATCAACCGCACTGTTCAATCATCATAAACCTAATTCCCTTTTAAACAGCAGCGATCGCACAAACTTGTAAACCAACTGGTGTGTGAATGATTACAGATTCTACGCCAAATACTTGGGCGATCGCATTGGCTGTGAGGACTGCTTCTGGCGTGCCAATGTCCCAAAGCTGACCCTGTTTTAATAGGGCAATCCGGGAACTATAGCGGGCGGCTAAATTTAGTTCGTGTAAAACGGTGACAATGGTTAATTCTTGTTGTTGATTCAAGTTTTTCAATAATTCTAAAAGTTGCAGTTGATAGTTGATATCTAAATAGGTAGTAGGTTCATCTAATAGTAATACCTTTGGTTCTTGTGCCAGTGCTAAAGCTAAAAAAGCTCTTTGTCGTTCACCACCAGAGAGTTGTTCAACTAGGCGATCGCTTAATTTTTCTAGTTGTGTTTTTTGAATTGCTGTTGCTACTTTCTGCCTATCTTCCGTGTTTAATTCCCATTGCCACCAAGGTTGATGGGGTGTGCGTCCTAAACTGACTAATTGTCGCACTGTTAAACCCACTGGTAAAGTTTGTTGTTGGGGTAATAATGCTAGTTTTTGGGCAACTAAATTTGGTGGTTGTGAATGAATTGCTTTGCCATCAAGTAATACTATTCCCTGCTGCGGTGAGAGAATACGACTGAGTAATTTGAGTAATGTAGACTTACCAGAACCATTCGCACCTACTAAACTTAACCATTCTCCGGTTTGCAGAGTCAAGTTAACCTTTTGAACAATTGGTACTGTGGTGTAACCGCCAGTCAGGTTTTGTAATTCTAGTGGCATATTCTTTAAAAGAGTTATTTGTTATTTGTCATTTGTTATTTGTGAAGAGTCAAAAGCTATTCTCCCATGCTCAATGACGCCAGTTTGCTTAAGTCGGGAAACCCGCCCACGCAACTGGCTCCCCAATGCCCCATTCCCTAATATCCGGCAGAACGACGATAAAGTAACCAGATAAATAATGGTGAACCAAGGAGAGCAGTCACAGAACCTACTGGTAATTCTATAGCTCCTAGTCTGGAGAGTAAATCAGCAAAGGTAAGCAGCCAAGCACCGGCTAGGGCTGAGAGGGGTAAAACAAAGCGGTGATCTGTACCGACAATGAGGCGGACACCGTGAGGGACAACAAGACCAACAAAACCGATTAAGCCGCCGATACTAACAGCACCTGCGGCTAACAAAGTGGCGACACCACCAATTAAAAGACGCGATCGCGTTAAGGAAACTCCCAGCCCCACAGCCATATCATCACCCAAGGCCAGCACGTTGACCGATCGCGCCAACAAACATCCTGCAAGTAAGGCTACGAGAATATAAGGCCCAGCCGTGGTAATTTCCCGCCAACCCCGTCCGTTGAGGCTTCCCACCAACCAATTGAGTGCAATTTGAATTTGTCCATCTTCAGCTAACAGAAGCAATGTACTTTGCACCGCACCAAATAACGAACTTACCGCTACACCCCCTAAGATTAATCGCTCAACGGCAATTCCTGAACCTCTACGACCTAAAAAAATCACGAGCACGGAAGTGAAAATTGCACCAAGCCACGCCGCCAACGGAATCGCCGCCGCAAAGACTTGCAACACTACCAAGACTATGACGACTAGTCCTGCACCGGCCGAAATCCCCAAAATAAAGGGATCAGCTAGACTGTTGCGTAACATTCCCTGCAACAGCGCTCCTGACATACCCAATGCCGCACCAACGATCAGAGCTGCAATAATTCGCGGGAGACGCAAATCCCAAATAATTGTTTGTTGAATGCGATCGCCTCGATGGAGAATTGCTTGCCACAATTCGTCAAAACTCAAGGGTACTGCTCCTTGCGACAGAGATAATCCCAGAGTCACAACCAATGCTATAACCAGCAGCAAAACAGCCCAGATTAGGCGGTGTTTGATAAAAATCATTTGCAATTGCCTATGTTCATGAACTGCTTATTTCCATAAATTAAAGTACATAGCTGATTTTTATTATCAGAAATATTAGTCTTGTTTAAATGGTAACTATTGACCTCGCAAATGAAAGCTTGTGTTAATTATTGCCTTAATTAGTCTTTAATGTATATAAATATATACTTGCGGTATTCACTAATGCACAAGGTAGTTATTTTCAATAAAATAAATCAGTCTTACTAATAAAAATTTAAGACTCGCAGGCAATATTCTGTGACAAAACATGCTGATTTTTACTTATTAGTTTGGGTATAACGGTCAAATCTTTTGAGGAGTTGTGATGGATAGATATCTGATGGCTTGTGCTGGTGGAACAAGCTTTTTCTGCTTATTCTTTGGATTGTTACCTGTGCAAGCAATGCCTAATCTGGGCGTAGTAGATAATACAAGTTATGAAAACGAGTACTCAGTATTAGAAAATACTAGCATTAGTATAAAGAACAACAATAATCAGATAAATTTTAGAGTTTCATTTACTGAGGAAAAAGCAGAACCAAGAAATGATACGAGTATTGAAAAACCAGATTTATCTACTGGTAATTTAAGTATTATTTCTGCGCTGCCTTCAGAGTCAATGACACAGGTCACATCTGTATCACAATTGTCTGATGTGCAGCCTAATGATTGGGCTTTTCAAGCACTGCAATCTCTAGTTGAGCGGTATGGCTGTATTGCTGGATACCCAAATGGTACTTATAGAGGCGATCGCGCGCTGACTCGCTATGAATTTGCAGCTGGCTTAAATGCCTGTCTCGATCGAGTCAATGAACTGATTGCTACAGCAACTACTGATTTAGTCAGTCAGAATGAGTTAAACACCTTACAGAAGTTGCAAGAAGAATTCGCCGCCGAACTAGCAACGTTGCGAGGTCGAGTAGATGCACTAGAAACTCGCACAGCCAAACTGGAAGCCAATCAGTTTTCCACGACTACGAAGCTAAATGGAGAAGTGATTATTGCCGGTATTGGGGCTACAGGCGGCGCACCTGGAACCAGTGACCCTAATGCTATCTTGGCAACTAGAGTCAGATTGAATCTCACCACTAGTTTTACTGGTAAAGACTTGCTAATCACTGGTTTGCAAGCGCATAACTTTTTGGGTGGTTTGGATGGTAGTGGTAGCGTTCAGGGCGCATTGGGATTAACTTCACCCATACTCAGCGCTAGTAGTGCGCGTACTGGCTTTGAACCGCAGTTTCCTGGTATTAATGTCAGTACTTTATCGAATATCGACGCCAATTCTCTACAACTCTACAAACTGCTGTATATCTTTCCCGTCGCTAATAAATTAACGCTATTTGCTGGGACGGCGGCAGAAACTTCCGATGCTTTTCCCGCCATCACACCCTTTTATGGTGAAGGACAAGAGGCAATTTCCCGTTTTGCCAATTTGAATCCTGTAGTCCGCGTTTCTGGCGGTACTTCTGGTTCTGGTTTAGCTTCGGCGGCGGGATTTATTTTTAACATCTCAAAACAACTGGATTTGAGAGCTTTGTATGGTAGTACCAATGCCAACATTCCGCAAACGGCGGCAGATATTCAACCGGGAGTTCCTGGTACGCCTTTAGGAGCGGGTATATTTGGGGGTAGTAGAGTTGTGGCAGCACAATTAACCTTTAAACCCAGTAATTCCCTAGATATTGGTTTAAACTATGCCAACAGTTATCACCAAATCAACCTCCTGGGTACGGGATTAGCCAGCAGCGATATTGGTGCTTTAGCAAATGTACCACTGGGAACACCAGTCAAACTTAACTCCTTTGGCGGTACTGTAAATTGGCGTTTTTCACCAAAAATGTCTTTAGCTGGTTATGGTGCTGCACTATTTCTGGATGATTCTTCTACTAGCGTTGATGCTTCTACCACTTTCACCAGTTGGATGGTAGGACTCCACTTCAAAGATTTATTCTTAGCAGGAAATAACGCCGGGATAATTTTTGGACAGCCGCTATATCGCACCTCTGCTGGTGGTGCAGCTACACTCGCGGCTGCGGGTGTCAATCGAGCCGTTCCATACCATTTAGAAGCTTACTACCGAATTAAGGTGAGTGACAATCTCAGCATTACTCCAGGGGCATTTGTGCTATTTAATCCCGAAGGTGATAGTAGAAATGAGACAACAACTGTAGGTGTACTCCGCTCTACCCTGACTTTCTAAAAATTGGCTGTGTATGACTCTTTGATAGAAAAGGCATGATTAGAGATTCTGTCCAAAAACTCCATCCTGTAAGTAGTATGGAGTTTTTTATTTTCAATTGGTCAATGACTAGTGAGAGAAAAAAGTGCGATCGCTAATACTGCGGCTATCAGACTATTTTGAGTATTTTAGCTGATTGACAAAAGGCGCTTTATTCTAAAATCTCACGAATGGTCTCATACCTCAATCATTCTGAAGAAGATGGAGTTGGTTTAAGTCTCTCCCGCCAAGAAGGCTGTCTTGGGGAAGAACCGGAAGATCTATTACTTTCGGGAGATGACGAGGAACCTGAATTTAACTGCCTTCTACGCCGACGTGAACGAGATTCTGAGGAGGAATCATTACCACTAGTTGATTCTTGGTTGCGCGATCGCCGTCGTATTCTAGATGAGGAGGGTTCAGCATTTTCTTGTCGAGAACGCCTTCTGCGTCTTGGGGTGTTATCTTCTTGTTGCTGCTCGTCATTGTTCAAAGTAGCAGCTTTATTTAAAATTCGTTTGGGTTTAACTGCTTCAGCCTTAATAGTGCCTTTGCGACCTTCTAATTTCGGTCGTGAGGGAAACTTCTCTATGGGCATTTCCTTGACCGCTTTGGTCATAAATTCATGCCAGGTGTAGGCGGCGCTACCACTACTCCCCCAAGTGGGGCGGTTATCATCGTTACCTAGCCAAACCCCTGTCACCAGTTGGGGAATATAACCAATAAACCACAAGTCACGGGCTTCATCTGATGTACCTGTTTTGCCAGCTACAGGCCTATTGCCTAACCGAGCCGCAGCACCAGTACCACTTTCGACAACGTTACGTAACATCCAAGTCATGATGGCAGCACTGTCAGCATCCAGGGCCCGGTTCGACCGAAAATCAGCTGACCAAATCACATCACCCCGACGGTTGAGGATGCGGCGAATCCCATGTGGTTCTGTGTGCAGTCCTTGGGTGGCAAAGCTACCGTAAGCGCTCGTTAACTCTAGCAGATTCACCTCATTGGAACCGAGAGCCAAGGAATAGGTGGGCTTGAGTGCTGATTTAATGCCCATATCATTGGCAACTTTGATGGTTGGTTTAAATCCCACATCAATCAATACCTTGACCGCAACTATATTTGTAGAACGGGTGAGGGCATCACGCATATTCATCCAACCCCGAAAACTTTCACTGTAGTTTTTCGGTTCATAACCATCCACTACCAAGGGTGCATCTAGGTAGCTGTCGTAGGGGCTTTTACCAGTAGCGATCGCTGTAGCATAGACAAAGCCTTTAAATGTCGATCCTGGCTGACGTTGGGCTTGGGTGACGCGATTAAACTGGTTGGTATCAAAGTCTTTTCCCCCCACCATTGCCTGAATCTCCCCATTGCGGGGATCAATGGCGACTAAAGCTGCTTGTTTAAAGTTTTCCCAACGACCTTGATTTCTTAAAGTTTTGGCGACTGCTTCCTCTGCTAGCTTTTGCCAAGTCGGGTTTAGGGTAGTTTCCACTACTAGACCCCCTCCAGCCAGCACATCAGGAGTTACATATTTCGGTAATTCTTTGTGGATGTAGGAAGTAAAGTAAGGAAATTCGACTTGTAGCCGTTTCGGAAAACTACTTTTAATTACTACCGCTTCTTGACTCGCTGCTTGTCTGGCGGCGGGAGTGATTATTCCATCTTCCTGCATCCTTTGCAATACCAGATTTCGCCGTTGTCTAGCTGCTTGGGGATTCTTATCTGGGGCGTAAATACTGGGGGCGGGTGCTAATCCAGCAATGGTGGCAATTTCTGATAAGGTGAGTTGGTCTACCGTCTTACTAAAGTACACCCAAGCGGCATCTGCCACACCATAAGCTCCAGATCCCAAATAAACCAGATTCAAGTAACGCTCCAAAATCTGGTCTTTGCTCAATTCCTGTTCCATTTTTTGGGCTAAACGGAATTCTTTGAGCTTGCGCCAGATTGTCCGTTCTTGTTTGAGGAAGAGAATCCGGGCTAGCTGTTGGGTGATAGTACTACCACCTTCGACTACGTTTTGCGATCGCAAATTATTCCAAGCTGCCCTAGCAATTCCCTGGGTATCAACTCCACTGTGTTGGTGAAATCTTCGATCTTCTGAAGCGATAAAAGCTTGTTTGAGTTGATCTGGAATTTCCTCTAACCTGATTTCTTCTCTAGCGGCTTCTCCTTGCTGTTGTAAGATTGTGCCATCGACAGCTTTAATGGTCAATGTTTGCTCTCGCACAACGGCACTCAACTCGGCCTTATCTGGCAAAGTCCGATCTATTGACCAGATGCCGTAGTTAATGGCGACGATTCCACCACCTACACTCAAACCTGCCCAAAACCAAAGGCGGCGATAAAACGGTTTATCGCTACTGGACAACCTGCCAATCAATCCAGATGAGACACGTTGCATGTGGTTGAGTAACTGTCTCGCCCTCACCGAATTTGTTGGCGGTAAGTCCTCGTTTGTGGATTCTTCATTACTCATGATCATCACCGGGTGGCAATCGTGGTTTCTCCTTGACAGAGTCACTTAAGTTGATTGTTTTTTGGTTGCACCAGGAGTTCCTGGATGACAGTAGTTTCTACTTAGCTGCCATAAAAAACTGTGGATTTAGCGTACCATGTTTGTGTTGTTATAATATCCCATAAACAATTCACTAAATTCATTAACAAACAATGTTTTTTTTTAGGACTTGTTAACCTAATTTAGTAAATATTAATACATTTTTTTATTTAACTATTCGGAGTAAAAAGACTGTTTAAAGTATCTGAAGTAGATGCCGTGAAAGTTGGGCTGAGTAACCAAAATAGCGACCTGGTTAGGGCTTGTGCAATTGCCCTTGGCAGTAATATGGGTGATTCCCGTGCCATATTAGAAGCAGCGATCGCCACTTTATCGCACACACCAGGTATTGTTTTAACGGCAAAATCTAGTTGGTATAAAACCAAAGCCGTAGGCCCAGCACAGCCAGATTATTTGAATGGTTGTGTCATCCTAGAAATGTCTATGCTACCGCAGCCGTTATTAGAAACTTTATTAAAAATTGAACAAAAGTTCGGGCGTGTTCGCCAAGAACGTTGGGGGCCACGCACCTTGGACTTAGATTTGTTGCTATGTGATGACTTAATTTTAAATACACCAACCTTGGAAATTCCCCATCCGCGTATGCGAGAGCGGGCTTTTGTCTTAGTACCACTAGCAGAAATTGCCCCAAACTGGGTAGACCCTGTGACTGGGTGTGTTATTAAAGATTTGGTTAAACAGGTAGACTGTTCTGATGTACATTTATTGTTGGGCAATTAAAATTACCAACCATAAACGCAAAAAACTTTCGGTTTGACAACCGACATCAGTGTATGTCTGTGTATTTAGAGACAACATAATTTGACTATGCCATTAGGTAGAGAATTACCGCAGCTGCTGAAACAACGCTTGTTCTATAAAGGACGCAAGTTTAATTTTGAAGTTAATCGCTTGCGTTTACCGAACAAAGCAGAAGGAGAATGGGAGTGTATTCGTCATCCAGGTGGCGCTCTAGCTGTGCCTGTGACAGCAGAGGGTAAGCTGATACTAGTACGCCAGTATCGCTTTGCAGTTCAGGGAAGGATACTAGAATTTCCCGCAGGTACTGTAGAAGCAAATGAAGATCCCTTAGAGACAGTACAACGTGAAATTGAAGAAGAAACTGGCTATCGCGCCGAAAAGTGGGAAAAACTAGGAGAGTTTTTCTTGGCTCCTGGCTATTCTGACGAAATTATCTATGCCTTTCTAGCGCGAGAGTTATCAAAGTCAGATAAACCACCCGCCCAAGACGATGATGAAGATATTGAAACCGTCTTTTTTACTCCCGATGAATTAGAGAAAGCAATTTCAGAGGGCGCACCCATAGATGCTAAATCCCTTTCTAGCTTCCTGCTGGCTCGTCCGTTCTTAGTTTAGCCATCTAAATTCGTAGTGAGGGCTTTAGCCCTCATGGCACTACGAACTATTGGTGATTACTGAGTGACAGTAGAAAGTACCTGATCCACAGCTTGCAAGGCAGTGTTAATTTCTGCCTCAGTCACAATCAGTGGAGGGACAAACCGGAGGACTTTTGCCCCGGCGGGTACGAGCAGTAAGCCTTGTTGAATGGCGGCTTTTACAATATCAGCTGCGGTTAGCTGAATATCTGCTTGTAACTCTAGACCGTTAATTAAACCCCATCCCCGGACTTCGGTAATATGATGAGGATATTTAAGTGCGATCGCTCTTAATCCCTCCCGCAACTGTTCGCCGCGCTCTTGGACGTTCTGTAAAATATTCTCTTTTTCTAATGTTTGGCACACAGCCAGCGCCACGCCGCACACAAAGGGATTACCGCCAAAGGTGCTAGCATGTTCCCCTGGCTGGAAAACGTCACAGAATTTCTTGCTCATCATCGCACCGATAGGGATGCCGCCACCAAGTCCCTTAGCACTGGTGAAAATATCCGGCTCCACGCCCAGATGTTCGTAACCCCATAATTTACCACTGCGTCCCATTCCCACTTGCACTTCATCGAAGATCAGCAGCACGCCAGTTTCATCGCAAATTTCCCGCAACCTGCGGAAATAGGTAGTATCCCCTGGGCGCACGCCCCCTTCTCCCTGCAAAGGTTCAATGAGAATCGCCGCTACACGATAATCACCTTCATCTAATTCACTAATTGCACTTTCCACAGCACCGATATCGTTGTAAGGTACGTAGTGGAAGCCGGGTACTAAGGGATCAAAGTATTTTTGATACTTGGGTTGTCCTGTGGCGGTAATGGTTGCCAAAGTACGCCCGTGGAAGCTGGCATTAGCTGTCACAATAATTGGCTTTTCAATGTCCATAACTGTATGGGCATATTTCCGTGCCAGTTTAATAGCTGCTTCGTTAGCCTCAGCGCCAGAGTTGCAGAAAAACACGCGTTCAGCACAGGAGTGTTGAATAATCCATTGGGCTAATTCACCTTGTTCAGGAATGTAGTACAAATTAGAAACGTGGTGCAGCTTCTGGATTTGGCGTGTTACTGCTTCTACCATAGCTGGGTGGGCGTGTCCTAAAGTACAAGTAGCAATTCCTGCCACAAAGTCCAGGTATTCTTTGCCTTGTGTGTCCCAAACTCGGCATCCTGCACCCCGTTCTAGGGCTAGGGGAAACCGGGTGTAGGTGGACATGACAGCTGCGTCAAAACTATCAGTACTAAAGGGGTTAGATACTGTAGAACCAGGTTCTAGGGGGTTTGTGGCTTGCTCAAGTAGACTTTGTAGGCTCACTACCGCTCCTCCTGAAAATATTTAATCGTATACTTACTTACTAGTTTCCTAGAAATTCCTCAAAATTTATTTTTATTTATTGAATCTCATATTTTCTCTAGGACTAACGATTATATCTCCGCAATGCCAGAGTAGTAGTGAAAAAATACTTTGTATTCCAATTTTGAGCAAAAATACCAACGTATCCAAAGAGAGTTAATGGCTGGGGCGATCGCTCTTGGCGGTGTGTTTCTTATTGGTACTTTGTGGTACAGGTTAGTGGAGGGCTGGTCTTGGGAAGATGCAGCTTACATGACTGTAATTACCTTAGCTACTGTCGGATATGGTGAAACCCACCCCCTAGGTAGCCGGGGGCGGATATTTACCATTGCCCTGATTGTGTTGGGCGTGGTAAATATCGGTTACATTGTCAATAGATTTACAGAGGCTGTGATTCAGGGCTACTTTCAAGAAGGTATTCGATTACGACAACAGAGGCGGTTAATGGAATCCTTGTCGGAGCATTACATCATCTGTGGATTTAGCCGGACTGGGCGGCAAATTGCCAAGGAATTTCGGGCAGAGGGTGTACCTTTTGTAGTGATCGATTCTGAGTTAGAATCTGTGCAACGGGCACAGGCAGAAAATTACATAGTGTACCAAGGTGATGCGACCTTAGATGAAACACTCTTGCGAGTTGGCGTAGAAAGAGCAATTTGTATCGTTGCGGCGCTCCCTTCAGATGCTGAGAATTTATACACAGTATTATCAGCAAAAACCCTGAATTCAGAAATTCGGGCGATCGCCAGAGCCAGTACAGAAGAAGCCCTACAAAAGCTCCAACGGGGCGGTGCTGACGCTGTCATCTCCCCCTACATTACAGGTGGTAAACGCATGGCCGCGGCGGCTCTCAGACCCCAAGTATTGGATTTTGTGGATGGTATCCTCACAGGTTCAGATAGACAATTGTACATGGAAGAATTTTTGCTTGACCCAGCTTTTTGTCCCTTCGTCGGTCAAACATTACAGAAAGCCAAATTGCGATCACAAACTGGCGCATTAGTTCTCGCCATCCGCCGCACCGATGGTAACTTAATCGGTGGGCCGACTGGTGACACTGTATTAATGCCGAGGGATACACTAATTTGCATGGGTACAGCTGAACAATTGCGTAGCTTGAATCAAATTTTAGGACCGATTAATTCTCAGCAACTAAGACGACCAAAAAATAGTTAATAAAGCAAATCAATTTGCTAACGCCTGCAAAAATTCATCTACAGTTATTCCTGCTTTAGCAATTAAACTTCGCAAAGTACCACGAGCCACTTCGTTATGATTTGGTATTGAAAGTGTAGCTGGGTGTCCTTCTTTTGTAAGAATAATATGGCTACCACGCTGACGAACAACTTCTCAGTCCAGGTTCTCAAATGTTTTAATCACCTCTGAAGGCTTTAATATTGGTATTGCAGCCATCAAACAGACACTTCGACTTCACGAATATCCACAGTCAAAGGCATTCCTTTTTCAGCCCTCACCACTAAACATTCCTTGATTGCTTCTTGAATATTTTGTTCAGCTTCTTGTTCAGTCTTTCCTTGACTGACGCAACCAGGAATAGAAAGACATTCAGCAATGAAAATGCCATCTTCATCTTGAGAAATAGTAATTAGAAACTTCATAATTTCTCCCTAGCCAGATTTCCAAGATTCATAAGTACCGAAAACTTGCCATAGCTGGCGTGAGAAATCGTCAAGACGTGTAGTAATTTCTGTAGTTATATAGGAATCCGATTTGATATCTGAAAAAATCTCAGTATGTGTAGGGTGTGTTAGGCGCAAGCCGTAACGCACCGAAAGCTTTGGGGGGGTGTGTTAGCGACAGCGTAACGCACCCTACGTATCTGTTCAAAAATCAAATATGAGTCCTATGGTGGTCATTATTGAATTGAGAAGGTTGGTTGTGCTACAAGCAAGCGGTACTCAGATAAAATTTACTCTTCACTCGCAGTAATGATATTTACAATAAAACACGTAAATCATCCTAGCACAATCCAATACTTAAAAGTTTCTACTGAGTTAAACTGTCACGCCTTCCAATTCTTCATCTGTTAACTCATATAATTGCCGCAACTTATCTATTTTATCTTGATCAGCTTGCCAGAAACCGCGTCCATGTGCCTCTAACATTCTGCCGACAATATTACGAAAAGCTTCTGGATTGGCCTTCCGTAATTTTTCTGCCATCTCTGGATCTAAAGCATAAGTATCTGCGGCTTGATCGTACACCCAATCATCTTGAAAATCAGCAGTACCGCCCCACCCAATTAAGGCTGTCATGCGTTGAGAAATTTCAAAAGCGCCGCCAGAACCTTGACTCGCCATTGCATCCGCCCATTTGGGATTAACTAATTTAGTGCGGTACTCCATTCGCAGCAAATCGTCTAAATTGCGGGGTGTGGTGTCCTTAGAAAAACTTTCGACAAAGCTGGTAGTTACCTTTTTATTGCTTTGCTTTTCTGCTGCCTTTTTCAAACCACCAGTATTAGCGTAATATTCCTGAATATCAGTTAAACCATATTCTACCGAATCGATTTCTTGAATTATGCGATCGCTCGTTTTCAATAATGTATTTAAAACCTCTGGTCTAGCTTGACCCTTATCTTGTCTACCATAGCTAAACACATTTCGGCTTTGCCAAGTATTGCCCAACTCCTCACCCGATTCCCAATTACCATCAACAACTCTATCATTCACCAAAGAACCAAAATCACCCGCCGGATTTGAGAACAATCTCGCCGATACATTTTCCACCCCTTGCGCCTTTAAAGCCAAAGCATGTTTCCTAATAAAATTCTGGTCTTCCGGTTCCTCAACCTCAGTTGCCCGTTGAAACAAATCATCCAACAATTCAATGATATTCACAAAACTATCCCGAAAAATCCCTGACAAATTACCCAGCACATCAATGCGCGGATGTCCCACCTCAGCCAAGGGTTTTAACTCATAACGGACAATTCTTCCCGTCCCCTCCTTCACAGGTGCAGCCCCCACCAATTCCAAGAGAATTCCTAATGATTCTCCCTTGGTTTTAATCGCATCCAAACCCCATAACATCACCGCCACAGTTTCCGGATAACTACCATGTTCCTGTAAATGCTGGGCGATAATTTTTTGAGCAATTTCTCTCCCCCGTTCATAAGCCCCCGCCGAAGGCATTCTATAGGGATCTAAAGCATGAATATTTCTCCCCGTAGGTAACACACCAGGCCCATCCCGCAACAAATCACCACCAGGCGCAGGCGGAATAAACTCCCCATTCAACCCCCGCAAAAGATTTGTTAACTCATCCGTACTTTGCATTAACAAACTCGTAATATCTTCCTCCTCTTCTCTGCTTTCTCGGCGCTTCTGCGGTTCGTTCCCAAAATAAGCCTCCAAATACCCCGCCAACTCCTCCTCACTCGGACTTTCCCCCAAAACATGCAACCCAGAAGAAAACAACCGATTTTCTAACACCTGCAAATACTCATACAACCTCACCAGATAATCATCAAAAGCATGGGCACTAAACATCCTGATATTTTCTGGACTAAAAGCAATACCCAACTTTCGCGCCTCTAAAAAAGGACAATCAGCCTCCAAACCAGTATCCAAAATCTTTTTACAAATCCCTTCCTTCAGCACATAATTCTTTTGTGGATCTTCCCGATACTCCGAAATCAAATCGCGCAAAGCCACCAATTCCTTATATAAACCCGCACGTCCATAAGGCGGCACATTGTGAGAAATTAACACTCCATAACCGCGACGCTTCGCCAAAATTGACTCCGAAGGATTATTCGCCGCATATATATATAGATTAGGCAAATCTCCTAACAAAATATCCGACCAAGAATAGCCAGTATTCCCCAGTGGAGAACCAGGCAACCATTCCACAGTACCGTGCATTCCAAAATGAACTACAGCATCAGCTTGAAATTCATTTTGTAGCCACTTATAAAAAGCAGCATATTGGGGATGAGGAGTTAAATCGCGTTCAAACATTAACCGCATCGGGTCGCCTTGAATCCCCAAAGGTGGTTGCACACCTATCCACACATTTCCTAATTGCACACCACCAATTTGGAATTCATCACCGTAGGTTTTAATCCCACTTCCTGTGAGAGATTTCCATTGTTTTTCAATGCGGGAAGTGCCCAGATATCCCAGCCATTTTTCTAATTTACGGGCGTTGACAGTATTTTCTTTGTGTAGAGACGCGAAATCTCGCGTCTCTACATTGGTTGGTGATGATTCATCCGCCTCTTTCACCAGACGAATTAATTCTTCCCCATCTTCAGGGATATCGCCAACGTCATAACCTTGGTCTTTAAGGGCTTGCAGTAATTTAATCAGACTGCGGGGTACATTCAACAAAGCAGCCGTACCCACAGCACCATAACCAGGCGGAAAGCCATATAAAATAATCGCTATTTTGCGTTCAGAGGCTGGTTTTTGCCGCAAAGCCACCCAGCTTTTTACCCTACCAATTAATCGCTGTACCCGTTCTGGAACCAAATAAATATCTTCACCGACCAAGCCACCGAGGGGAACTGTATCAATTGCCCCATCTAGTTCTGGTAAGGCGTATAACACCACACTTTGCAGTCCGCCGATACCTTGGCGTGTCCAAGAGTGGATATCTTGAATTAGCAGTGGTGCGGCGACGAAGTAGGGTACATTCTTAGCGGTGAGGATGCGTTTAGCGACTTCTACCTGTCGCCCTGCTTCCATGGAACCAGCCGGGCCACCCACCAAGGGAAAGCCAATGGTAGAAACTATGGCATCGACTTTCACGGCTTCCTGGGAAAGTGAGGGAGTGGCAATGTTGCCTTGTTGGCGTTGTTGGGATTCGTAGTCAGTGGTCATCCAATCTCTGACTGCTACGTGCCCTTCTACACCGTTGATGAAAATAGGCAAAGGAATTAACCCTGCTTCCTCAAAACGGCGAATTAATTGGGGAATGTATGGTTGTTTTGTAATGACGTGTTTGCGGTAGAGGAGAATGCCGATAACAGGGGAGTGGACTTCGACTTCGCTCAGTCCACGAGGAGGGGTGGATGAGGGGAAGTTTACCTGTTGCCTGTTCCCTGTTCCCTGCGGCGCGCTGAGCCTGTCGTTCGACGTTCGTCGCAGACGTTCCCGTTCGCGTAGCGGCGACCTCAGGAGAAGGGTAGTCGTTCCCGCAGAGTAGTGTTGCCTATTTTGATACCATTCCAGATATGCTTTCGGTGATGTAAAAAACCCTGGGTAGTCGGGATGGAGTAAACCCATGTTGGGGGTTTCAATGGGTTGGGGAATATCACCGACTTTTAAATCTAAATATTTTTCTGCCAGTGTCCAGAATAAAGCCGCAACGTTTTCTGGCCCTCCGGCGTTCCAGTAACCATAGATAATTAACCAGTTGCGTAAGTCTTGGACTTTTTGCACTGGCACATATTTGAGGAGTTTCGGGCCAATTTTTAAAAAGCTAATATAACCAGCAAGTTTGTCTTCTTCGCGTCCATTGCTGAATTTGTCGAGGATGAATTTAACTGGTTTGGGCATTCCTTTGGGTTTATCGCCAATGGCAAAGTCACCCAGTTTGGTTAAACTCATCAGTTCCAAGGCTGACTCGAACACCAGACGGATGGGGATTTGGGCAATACGATCGCGCAACCACAAAACTTGGTCATAATCAAATAGCAAGCTGCCAAAGAATACATCCGCTCCATCTAGTGCAGCTGCTACTGCCTCTCGGTCAGTGGTAATATTGCGATCGCTAAATACCCGAATATCCAACTCAGAACAGCGAGAGTTAGCCAAAAAAGCTGCTTTTCTGTACAAGTCAGCGTTGAACGATTCAAATCCAGCAATCAAGACGATCCGTTTCATGCCCGTAAGCTACGCAATATTTCTTTACTTTGATCTTAAACGCGCTTGCTGGTTAATTGACTAAACATCTATCTAGAGTAGGCAATAGGCAAATAGATAATTACCTAATTTCTCCCACCTTGCGGGTTCGCTGTTGGGCGCAGCCCTCCATAGGGTAAGCGTTCTCGTAGGGTATCGCGTCTACATCTCCCCGCCCCATGCCAAAAAAGGAACAATGCTGAGATAAGCCAGTCTAGCTGATTAATATAAGATTTTTATCAATTATTTTTACCGTAATTTTAAGTTTTATTTTATACTACTAAAGTTTATCATGGTCAATTTGCTATTCTGGTTCGCTTAAATGCACTTGTATTGTTCGCCAATTCAAAAATGGTTAATAGATATATAACTAAGCTGTTACGCAATTAACTTTTACATTTACCTGATGATTGATGACTGTTAACACTGAGCGCAGTCGAAGTCTTAACGACCATAAAGAGTGTTGATGTAATTCAGACACGCATCCAGCTTAATAATCTATTAACTTTCATGAATAAGCAGTTACCAAACTGTAGTTAACAAATGGTTATCATGAAGTGCGTACATCAAGACAAAGTCAGGTAGATATGATCAAACAAACAATTAATCAATTCACTAATCACTTTCCTTAACGCTTGTCTCCCAGGAGAGGGATACAAAACTGCTTTTGCCAAATGAAAAGGGTCTATTTACCTCCTCCTAATAAAGGCGTTTACCTACCATAACAATCTCAGTCAATTTTTCAACTATTATGAAAATAATTGGAGGATAAAAACATGAAATTTGGAATTGATATTGGGCATAACACCCCCCCAGATACCGGAGCCAGAGGTCTTAAATACGAAGATAATTTAACTTTAGATGTGGGTAACAGAGTTACAGCGAAATTAAGGGCTTTAGGGCATGAGGTTGTCTTGTGTAAACCAGATAGAGCTAGTAGTGTAACTGAATCACTTTCGAGAAGATGTCAAATAGCTAATGCTGCTAGAGTTGAAGTCTTTGTCTCCATCCATTTTAATGCTTTTAATGGGCAAGCTAATGGTGCAGAAGTATTTGCTGCCAGCGACACTGGCAGAAGAATTGCTAGACCTGTACTCGATGAAATTGTCAAGTTAGGATTTTTTAATCGTGGTGTGAAGAGTGGTACTCACTTATTTGTTTTGAGAAACACTAATATGCCTGCAATTCTAATTGAAGGTTGTTTTATTGATTCCCAAAAAGACATTAGCATTCTGAATGAAGAAAATCTCGCCAATGCGATCGTCAAAGGTTTAACTGGTCAAGTACCAACTATCGCTGTTAACTCTGTTCCAGATGAAGAAAATAATGCAGACACTACAGTACTAAGATTGCAAAAAACTTTAAATAGACTCAAAATAACCGATAGCAATAGCAGAACCTTAGTCGAAGACAACATAACTGGTAACGCTACTAGATCTGCAACACAAAAACTCCAGACTATTGCTGGGGTTCCAGCAAATGGGACTGCTGACAAAACCACATGGGATGCAATCAATCTGATTTTAGCCAAACGCGTCATCAGACTAAACCATGCTGGTGGCCCAGTTGTCAGATACTTGCAACATCGTATAGGCGTTTCAGTTGATGGTGTCTATGGGCCACAATCAGAGGTAGCAATGAAGAGATTTCAAAAGCAAAATGGCTTAGTTGACGACGGGATTGTCGGGCCTGCTTCTTGGCAGAAATTAATTGGTTAGTGAGGGCAACTAACAACTATTAACAAGGGAAATAGCAATAGATATCTAGTAGGGGCAAACAGTTGTTTGCCCTGACTCATCATGGATATATTGCACAGATGCATTGAAATAGTTATCTCGGCTTTGAAGTCTAACCACGATTGCGTTCTAGCAACAGCATCATCACTAGACTTAACAATAGCTGTTGTTCTTCGCGATCGCTAATTTGATCGACGGCTTTAATCGTAAAACTTCTGGAGAAAAAAGAAGCCATTTTTTCCAGTCGCATGACAAATGTGCCATCAGCACGGCTGACTAGATACACTGGATTAAATATGTAACCAGTAAATATACCCACAATGGGAATTTCTGCAAATAAAGCATCTGCAACTTTCACCCACGGTTTTTTTTCTTGGATGCTGAAAGTACTAACTTCGCCATCAAATACGTCATAGCGTGCCCGCCAAAGCGATCGCAATCCCTGCCGTTTGACTGCACCGATATAATTTCCTTGACTATCAGTAAAGTCATAGCGGGCGGAAAAATCAATAATGCGATCGGCTTTGATGTAGTACAGAGGACGGGTTTGCTCAACATCTGCAAAAACAGCGATCGCTTCTTTGAGTTTGAAGAGTTTTTGTTTAACGTAGCAAACCAAGTTGCTTTGATGATCAACTACAGATATTTGCGGTGCTAAGGCCCAAAACTTGAATGTTAGTTGCAGAGGGTATTGCATGAGTTCAACCAAATAGTCAAAATTACTTACCTCATCAATTCCAGTTGGAGGAGGCAAGTAATATCAAATTATACACGTATTAACCGCTCTGTTATTCTGTTATCTGCTCCCTAGTTTCACCTCCAGAGGCTAATTCCAAGGGGTGCAGTATTGTTAAATGAAAGCCGTGCCTACTGTCAACTTTCAGATATCGTTCTTGCAAGGGTTGCCATTGCTGCCACATTTGATAACGATTTTCTGCTAACAACTTAGTCAGCCCACGCAGATGACTTTGCATTTCTGACTTCAATACATCCTCAAGCCACTCAGTTAAAACCGCGCTATCTTGTAGCTTACCTAAAATATCTTGGATATTTTTGACATCTGCAATATAAGCCGCGTAGGACTCACCGTATAAGTCAGTAAACAACTCCATTTGATAGCGGACACGTTTGGCTTGTTTTCGTAAACCATGTAATATTTCACCTTCAGTAGCCAATTTTTGTTCTATCTTTTCTGCTTCCCAGTCTTTACAGATTGTCAATTCTAACTCTGCAAATCGAGTACCCATCAGCCAACCAGGATGTAGTAAAAAACTACTCACTTCTGGTAGCAGTAAATCTGGTAGAACTTGCTGAATCGCAACAGCTGCTAAGGGTTGATAACTTGGTGCTGCCAACCACTCGTCTAATGATTGTTTGAGAGATTTGTAAGACTCATCCTTTAATGTTTTCTGTGTTGTGGAAAGTGCATGTTCACGCTGTTTCGCTAAGGCATCGAATGCTGTTTGCAAATATTTCTGTTCTTTGGATGATAAGTGTGGTTTGTAATCCGTTTCTAAGGTTTCTTTGAGTACATCTAAATCGCGGAGATTACCAAGGCGACGAGCTATTTTACCGATATTTTTATCACTAACAGGCTGAGGGAAATTTAGTGCTAGCCCAAACCTACTAACAGCAGTACGTAAGCGACGCATCCCCACACGCATTTGGTGTAGAGCTTCTGGATCTTCATCTTTTTTTACTGATTTTTCCCACTTCAAGGTTTTCTTAAAGTGTTTTTCAATTGCCTGGTAAGCGTAGTCACCAAGAGTTTGTACTGTAGTTTTTGTAGCTAATTTCATAGTTTATAGCAATGACATACTTAATCATGTTTTAGCATGATAGCACTAGTTAAAAATTTGCATCTATCAATTGAGGTTTTTTTTTAATGTATTTCCTCATTTGTAAAGATTATTGTAACTCTAGGGAGTTATTTACGTCTGTAAATACACCATAGGTGTCAATATTGTCAGCGATCGCAAATCTTAAACTCTACCTTCTGATATGTGCAGAGGTTAAGAGTTTTGAAGTAAATTAATATATCAAGTAATATTAATAACATAAGTTCAAAACATCAAAATCAGCTATTTAGTGCCAATGTCTAATGTCTAACTCGTATTTGAGCCATCAAGTTGTCTTACAGTTTGCCAATATTTTTCAAGAACACCGGAAAGACTTATCAGCATTACTGCTGACGTCTCAAAAGTATTTGTGGCTAGGATCAGACGAAACCTCGACTATTGAACGACTCTCTTTAATTGATACTGATAAATTTACAGAACATCAACAATTTCGGGTATCAGAGTTGATCGATTTACCAGCACCAGAATCAGAGGAACTTGATATCGAAGGACTTGCTTATGCAGATTATTACTTATGGTTTGTAGGTTCTCATAGCTACAAGCGTAAGAAACCTAAAGTTGATAAGACAGATATCAAAAACATTCAAAGACTGGCGACAGTGGTAACAGAACCCAACCGCTACATCCTAGGGCGAATTCCCTTGGTTGATGGCCAGTTATTTCAACATTGTTCACACCCCCAAAATCCAGACTTGCAGTTGAATGCTGCAAAACTAGAGGTGACGAACGAAGGTAATTTACTGATGTCAGCTTTAGTTGATGATCCTCATTTAGGCTATTGTGTGAAGGCAGCAATTCCAGGAAAGGATAATGGTTTTGATATTGAAGGGATAGCCATTCACAAAAATCAGATTTTTTTGGGTTTGCGCGGCCCAGTATTGCGGGGTTGGGCTGTAATGTTGGAAATAGAATTAGAAGATTCTAACCTAGGAGTGATGGCACTGCAACAAATTGGTGAAGGGAATCAGAAATATAAGAAACATTTTCTTTGGTTGAATGGGTTGGGAATTAGAGATTTATTTATGGATGGTGAAAACTTATTGATTTTAGCCGGGCCGACAATGGATTTAGATGGCCCGGTGCAGGTTTATCACTGGAAAAATGCTGTTAATAGTTTAGAAAATGTTCTGAATTACCCAGACTTGCTACAAAATATCCCCTACGGACACAGGGAAGATCATGCTGAAGGAATGACGCTTTTTCATGATGTATCTGGCACACCTGCATTGTTAATAGTTTATGATTCACCTTCAGCAACTAGGTTGGTAGGGGATAGTAGCGTGGTGGCGGATGTATTTACGCTGGGAATCATGAATGAGGTTAATAACTCTTGACCCTAAAGATTAGTTGATATTGCTTGCACTGGGCAAGTAGGAATACACTGTTCACAGACAATACAACGCGATCGCGTAAATGTCAGCTTGTATGTCTCTGGATTGAGGGTGAGGGCTTCAGTAGGACACACCCCAGTACACAAACCACAGTGGACACAAATATCTTCATCAATGACAATTTCACCCAAGGTATGGGAAACATTGATATTTTGCGATCGCATCCACTCGATGGCTGCATCTAACTGATCAATATCTCCCAATAGTTCTACTACCAGTTTGCCAATTTGATTTGGGGCAACTTGAGCGCGGATAATATTAGCAGCTACGTTAAATTCTTTAGCCAATCTGTAGGTAACTGGCATTTGGATAGCACGTCTAGGAAAGGTGAGGGTAACTCTTTTTTTCACAGGTTTCGCAGAGCTTTTTCTCTATTGTTGTTGGTTATTGGTTGTTTGTCATTTGTTATTTGTCCAGGGTCAAGGGTCAGGAGTTATTCTCCCCATCTCCCCACCTCTTCCCCTGCCCAAGTTCAGTTAAACTAAAAATAACAGTGCTTAATAAGTTTTAATAATTCTGTTATGAATACCGATTCACCAGTTAATTCTCCAGCCAAGCCAGACGCAACAACTGGGAGACGTTTGAGAAATTTTTTAATTGCGATCGTAGCGATCGCTCTTAGTGTGGCTTTATTTTTGGGATTACGAACCGAAACTACCTCTGCCTCTCTTGTGAAGTTAAATGAAGCTTCTACAGCCCTAGAAGTAGCTCTCAGCAACGGTAAGCCATCATTAATAGAGTTCTACGCTGACTGGTGTACCGTCTGTCAAAAAATGGCGCCAGATATGGCCCAACTGGAACAGCAGTACGCTGACAAGGTAAATTTTGTCATGCTAAACGTAGATAACACCAAGTGGCTACCAGAGATGCTGAAATATCGGGTAGATGGGATTCCCCATTTTGTGTTTTTGGGTAAGGATGGAGAATCTACAGCCCAAGCAATTGGTGATCAACCCCGCACGATTATGGCCAGCAACTTAGAAGCTTTGATTGTCGGTGACTCGCTTCCTTATGCTCAAGCTAGCGGAAAAGTGTCCAAATTCTCTGCACCAGTAGCACCAACAGCTAGTCAAGACGACCCTCGTAGTCATGGTAGCCAAGTGGTAAATTAAATCAGGCAAAAGTAAACAGTCTGCTTGAAGGGAATTGGCCTACTGCTGGCAGCTTATAAGTCTCAACTTGCTGTTCAATGCTTTGAGCTTTGGCAATGTAACTTAACCATCCCCGCATTTGTTCTTCATAGCTAATGATGCTTGCTGCTACTTGGCTTTTAGGGTGAATATCAAGATTTTTAGGAAATAGATTGATTCTCCTCAAAATCAATTTACTGTTAAGCTGCCACAATCTGGATTTCATCAAGCTGATTGATTACCACATCTGCACCTCGGACATGATCTGATTTTCCTATCCAAGTAATGCCAATACTACCTGCGGCTTTGGCATCACGGGCCATTTGCATATCACCAACAGAATCCCCCACCATCAATGTAGCGCCAGGTTCCACTCCCAAGGCGCTACAAGCTTGTAAAAATAGTATTGGATCTGGTTTACTCGGCCCCTCATCCACGCCCATTTGCAACTGAATGTAATCACTTAGCTGGTGATTAGCGACAAACTCATGCACTTCTTGAGTTGTGGCGGCTGAGAGAATACCAAGTTTTAATCCCCCTTCCCAGAGTGATTTCAACACCTCTAAACTACCCACAAACAAGGGTGAAGGCGTTTGATTAATGTATTTTTCCGCTTCATCTAAAGCTTGACTGGCTATTTTTAGCGACTCAAACCACCCCCTACCAGTTTCCGCAATATAGGCTGCGGCTGCAACTTCGGTTTCACGGCGACTCGCCACTGAGATTAAACCGGCAGGATCGAGGGTATTGCCATTAATGCCAAATGCCATTAATAGGGGTTCGCCAGTTCCCGGAATTTGAGCATCTATCAGCCGTGCTGCTTTTTGTCCAAGCGATCGCAAATAGACTTCGGAGTCTTCTAAAGTACCATTCTTATCAAATAAAATCGCTTGGATATCGGGAAAAGTTATGTTTCTACATTTAATAGTTTTTGTCATTTGTTATTTGTCATTGGTCATTTGTTAAGCTGATATGCGCCTAAATCTAATATTTTCCCTTCTGGGTTATCCAGGGTTGACGGTGAGCGCGAAATATACAATTTAAATGCGTGCTAGTTTATTACCAGTTCTCTATGACTGTATGCATAAAAAAAGAGGGGGGTTGTCCCTCTTTTACAATACTTTGATGTTCTTATTTAGATATAGAACTACAAGTCTATTATTCCTCAATAGCTGCTGGAATCTCTTCTTCAATAGCCGCTGGTGTCTCTTCTGCAACAATGGCTGGAGGAATCTCTTCTTCAACTGCTGGAGGAATCTCTTCTTCAATAGCTGCTGGTGTCTCTTCTGCAACAATGGCTGGAGGAATCTCTTCTTCAACTGCTGGAGGAATCTCTTCTTCAATAGCTGCTGGTGTCTCTTCTGCAACAATGGCTGGAGGAATCTCTTCTTCAACTGCTGGAGGAATCTCTTCTTCAGCTAAAGGATCAGCAGGCGCAATTGTGACACCTTGTTGTTTAGCTAACATCTGTTCCCTATACTTAGCCGCCATTTCTTCTGCCTTATCGTAGACTAAATCGCGGTTCTTAATCATATCACCGGGTTCAGGTTCCAACTGCTTAGTAGACAGGGAAATCCGACCTCTTTCTGCGTCCAAGTCAATGATCATGACCTTGACTTCATCATTGACATTAAAGACACTGTGGGGAGTATCAATATGCTCATGGGAAATCTCAGAGATGTGCAGTAGACCACTGACACCACCAATATCAATGAAGGCACCGTAAGGTTTAATACCGCGAACTGTACCAATCACGACTTCACCAACTTCGAGGCGGTTCATCTTACGCTCAACCAGCGCCCGACGGTGAGATAGGACAAGGCGGTTACGCTCTTCGTCTACTTCGAGGAATTTCAGGGGTAGTTCTTCACCTACCAATTCTTCTTTGGGTTTGCGAGTACTAATATGAGATCCAGGGATAAAGCCACGCAATCCCTCAATCCGGACTAATGCACCACCACGGTTAGTAGCAAACACACCAGAACGGACAGTGGCGTCTTCAGCTTGCAACTGACGCACACGTTCCCATGCCCGCATGTATTCAATACGACGAATTGAAAGGGTCAGCTGACCATCTTCGTTTTCGTCAGTCAGAATAAAAAATTCCCGCGTTTCGTTTGACTGTAAGACTTCTTCCGGGGCATCGACCCGGTTAATAGACATTTCTTGTATAGGTATGTATGCTGCTGTTTTAGCACCTATGTCAATCAGAGCGCCGCGCGGCTCTATACTGAAAACTGTACCTGGTACAACATCACCAGGGCTGAAGTGATAATCGTACTTATCAAGTAGAGCAGCGAAATCTTCGTGAGTAAATCCAATTTCTGTAGCGGTTAAATTCTGATTGACCATGCTGATTTGTTCCTGGTTTTAGTCTCCGTAAAGTTTTTGCGACAAGCAATATTCTGTATATGTAAGCGCTTTAAGGGCCTCTACACTTACAGCTTTTTTCATCCTAGCGCAGAAAAGCTAGTAGTAACACATATCAACTTCCAGATAGAAAATTATATCACATATCCAATGGACTTCTGGCGGCAGTGAGGAAAGGCCAAGGAAGAGAATTTTCTTTTTCTTTTCACCCTTTGGTATTTCCCTAACTCTAGTCAGAGGTTTAGTGATAAGTCATTCTTCATGAGTCTATGGTGTTTTACAGGGGTTTTCACCCTCAGAGTGATATCAAGTTTGACAACCTGCTCGTAATTCAAGCTATCTGACCCCGCATCTAGCTTACACCAAAGTATGACCTCTTCCTTGTTAAAGTGCATTACTGCTTTCACAGTGATGCGGGTTTAAACTTAAAAATCCACTGCTACCAGAGATAGTAGCAGTGGATTCAAGGTTTTTGTGACCTTAAAAATCTAGTAACAGCAATTTATTTCTCTTTTTTTTCGATGCGGGGAGGTTCACGAAATGCGATCGCAAAAAAGAGAACACCTATACACAATGTGAAAATTAAGATGTACGCAACGCTTTCCATGTCAAAAGCTCCTGCCAGTAATTTGAAGTGCTGAGTGCTGGGTGCTGAGTACTGAGTCTTTAGTACTGAGAATAAATCTCAGCACTCATTACTCATAACTCAGCAATGAATTTAGAGAGCTTCTTTCCGGCGGGTTGTCTTGTCACCCACTTTTTGGAATAAGCCCCATTCGACTTGCTCTTCGAGGTCTGCTTCTACCCCAGCAAACACATCTCGGTAAATTGTCCGAGCACCGTGCCAGATGTGGCCGAAGAAGAACAACAGAGCAAAGACAGCGTGTCCGAAGGTAAACCAACCTCTGGGGCTGGTACGGAATACGCCGTCAGAGTTCAAGGTTTCCCGGTCAAATTCAAATATTTCGCCGCCTTGAGCCTTACGGGCATACTTTTTCACTTCCGCAGGGTCTGAAAAAGTCTTGCCGTTGAGGTCGCCGCCATAGAAGCTAACGGTAACACCAGATTGCTCAAAGCTATATTTGGATTCTGCTCGACGGAAGGGGATATCAGCGCGGACAACTCCATCTTTGTCAACTAAGACAACTGGGAAGGTTTCAAAGAAGTTAGGGAGACGACGCACGGTCAATTCCCGTCCTTCAGAATCCTTGAATACCGCGTGACCTTGCCAAGATTGGGCAATACCATCGCCCTTAACCATTGGCCCTGTACGGAATAGACCACCTTTAGCGGGGCTATTACCGACGTAATCGTAGAAGGCCAGTTTTTCCGGAATTTGTGACCAAGCTTCCGAAAGAGTTGCACCTTGGGCAAGACTAGTTTGCACACGGCGGTCAATTTCTTGATGGAAGTAGCCTTGATCCCACTGGTAACGGGTAGGCCCAAACAGTTCAATTGGGGTGGTGGCGTTACCATACCACATCGTACCTGCTACCACGAAAGCCGCGAAGAACACCGCCGCAATACTGCTAGAAAGTACGGTTTCAATGTTACCCATCCGCAAGGCTTTGTAGAGCCGTTCGGGGGGTCTGACTGTGAGGTGGAATAAGCCTGCGATAATGCCGACAATACCAGCAGCAATGTGGTGAGCCACAATACCACCAGGGTTAAAGGGGTTGAATCCATCAGGCCCCCACTCCGGTGCTACTGCCTGGATGCTACCAGTTACACCATAGGGGTCAGAAACCCACATCCCAGGGCCAAATAGCCCGGTGAGGTGGAAAGCTCCGAAACCAAAACAGAGTAGACCAGATAAGAACAGGTGAATGCCAAACATTTTTGGCAAATCCAGGGCGGGTTCACCGGTACGGGGATCTCTAAAGAGTTCCAAATCCCAGTAAACCCAGTGCCAAACGGCTGCTAAGAATAGCAGACCAGAAAGCACAATATGAGCAGCAGCAACACCTTCAAATGACCAGAAACCAGGATCAGTAGCTGGGCCGCCAGTGACGCTCCAACCACCCCAAGATTCAGTGACACCTAGACGTGCTAAGAAGGGCATCACGAACATGCCTTGACGCCACATGGGGTTGAGAACTGGATCACTGGGATCATAAATAGCCAGTTCATACAGTGCCATTGAACCAGCCCAGCCTGCTACTAGGGCTGTGTGCATCAAGTGTACAGAAATAAGTCGCCCTGGATCATTCAGAACGACTGTATGTACTCGGTACCAGGGTAGTCCCATCGACTACGCTCCTCCTCGATGAGTTAGTTTACAAAGTAATTTTCTTACGGAAGTTATGCGCGGCGGTAGCCGGCACTGGGACTTCTCTCAGTTTTTGTTATTGCCAAGGTTCAGAGTTTTACCACAAAGTGGCGGTTTGGCAATGCTTAGACGCTTTGGGAGCTTTACCCCGTAGGGTAGCGATCGCCCGTGTAACTGCTGATGATTTTCTTTATGGGAAAAACACCACCTCTCAGAAAGTGAGGCTCAGTCTAGATGACATTTTGGCAGTAAAGTGTGCTACGCAATCACCAAGCAAAAATGAGAATGTTTTAAAAAGTGTAACTATTCGTGGACTTGTTTGCAAGCGTGAAAATATCTGCAACCAGGTAGCATTGCTGAGGCATTTGGCTACAAATCCTTGTCGCACACGATGATTTGTTTGTTTTATGGAAATTGGGGAATCAGGTATGGGGCGTTTGTAGGGAAACCTAGCAGGGAGACGTAGCAATGCTACGTCTCTACGTGTTCTACTGCACTACCGATTGGATATTTTGCAATTGACACTTGGCTTCGGCTGTACCTAAACGTTCAATGACTTGTTCTGCGGTCATTAGGCGTTTGAGTACGACTTGCCCGATGGTATCATTAGCGATTATTGGTGTGATTGGCTTGACTTCCACTGTTAAAACAGCATCTTCAACTCGATAAAGCCACAGCAATTCATTGTTTTCCACTAGACAAATATTCAGTCGTTGAATATCTGGTTGGCGTCGCCAGGCAGTAATTTGCCACAGCCCATCAGATGCCCACACTCTGGCAACAGCCCATCCTTCAGATAGAAAAAAATACTTCACGTTTTTAGTCTCACTCTTAGACTGTTATGCTGCTGTTTACAATACCGCGATCGCCTCAATTGCGGTTGTATAAACATTGCTATTTTTCATCAAAGCTATGCAGTATTTTATCCAAGCGCCAACTCATGAACGATTGATTAATGCTGCTTGGATGATGCTAAAAGCTTAACTAAGCTATTCCCTGGCTACTATTAATTTACGACAAGTTCGCTTACTTTTTTAATTTTAATTAAATATTAAATTTTGAATCACCAACAAATTTGATTGCAAAATGTGTATTTTCTTAACTATCTTTGTCATCAAGGCTGCTTGGTTCATGTGGTCAATTAACCAACATAATAGTAAAATGACTGACCGCCGTTCTCAACAATCTGAGTGCTATGACCTGGTTTAATTTATCGGTGAAGAAATGGGGTAGGATTACGCAATTCTGCTCTTTGTTCTGTTTATGTTTATTTTTGGTGATTAGCTGCGCTCCTCGTCCCCAAACCACTACACCAGCCTCAGGTGCTGCAAATACCTCTACAGGTGATGGTCGGATTACTGTGGGGACGACAGCAAAACCTAGAACCCTAGATCCAGCAGATGCTTATGAGTTGGCGGCTTTGGGTTTGGTGTTTAATATGAGCGATCGCCTTTACACTTATGAACCAGGAAGCACAGAAATTCAACCGCAACTGGCGACAGCGTTACCAAAGGTGAGTCCAGATGGTTTGACTTATACTATCCCCTTGCGTCAGGGAGTGGTGTTTCATGACGGTACTCCCTTTAATGGGGAGGCGATGGCTTTTAGCATCAGGCGTTTTATCGAAAACAAGGGTAAACCATCCTTCTTGTTAGCTGATACCGTAGACTCAGTTAAAGCCACGGGAGAGTATGAGTTAACCATCAAGCTGAAAAAACCCTTTGCAGCCTTTCCTTCACTACTAGCCTTTTCTGGAGTGTGTCCGGTATCCCCGAAGGCCTATGAATTGGGTACAGGGAAGTTTAAGCCAGAGATATTTGTGGGTACTGGCCCTTACAAATTAGCCCAATTTGGGACTGATTCACTACGGTTGGATGTGTTTGATCAATATTGGGGAGAAAAACCAGCTAACAAGGGAATTAATGTTCAAATTCAAACTAGTCCGGTAAATTTGTTTAATGCTTTTCGTACCGGATCTGTAGATGTAGCTTACTTGTCTTTGCAACCAGAGCAAATCCGCAACTTAGAAGCAGGGAGTAAAAAAGGGGATTGGCAAACGATTAGCGCTCAGGGTAGTGTAGTCAGTTATCTGGTGTTGAACCGTAATCAGAAGCCGTTGGATCAAGCAGAAGTTAGAAGTGCGATCGCCTCAATCATTGACCGTCCATTATTAAATCAGCGTGTTTTGTTTGGTCAAGCTGATCCGCTTTATAGTATGGTTCCCACTACATTTAATGTTTCCCAGCCATTATTTAAAGATAAATATGGCGATGCTAACTTTGAACAGGCTAAACAATTATTAACTAAAGCAGGTTTCTCCAAAGAAAAACCAGCAAAGGTACAAATTTGGTATCCTTCTAGTTCACCTACTCGCAGTTTGGCAGCACAGACACTGAAATCACTGACCGATGAAAGGTTGGATGGTATCTTGCAATTTGACATCACCACCGTAGAAGGTGCTACTTTCTTTAAACAAATCTCCAAGGGTTTATATCCAGCTGCCTTACTTGATTGGTATCCAGACTTTTTAGATCCTGATAATTACGTACAACCGTTCTTAGCTTGTCAAAAAGGTTCAGTGGCTAAGGGATGTGAAGAAGGTGGTAGCCAAACTCAAGGGTCGTTTTACTACAGTGAAGTTGTCAATAAGCTAATTGATCAGCAACGCCAAGAACAAAACCCCGAAAAACGTAAGCAAATATTTATAGACATTCAAACCCAAGTGGCACAAGATGTTCCTTATGTGCCTTTATGGCAGAATAAAGACTTTGTCTTTGCCCGGAAAGGTGTGAGTAATGTACAACTTGATCCTACTCAGAATTTGGTTTACAAGTTAATTAAAAAGTAGGTAAGAGTCAAGATTCAAAAGTTTTCACCTTTGAACAACAGTTTCATACGCATGGTAGGACTTATGAAGAAGCCGCCAAAAATGCTCAGGAAGTAATTGAGAATTTTGTTGAGATGTTGAAAGAAGAGAACAAACCACTACCAGAACCCAGAATGCTGCCAACAAAACCCTTGCAAGTTGCTTAGTTAAGTGGGTGTTTAAAGTGTGAGAAGCAAAAAGCCGATGAGAGATATTTGTACAGCATGACTGTATGTAGTGGCAATAACAAATAACAAATAACAAAACATGTCTCGCTCCAAAGCCTTACAATATTACATAGTTTCCCGTGCCCTGTTCGCACCGCTACAACTGTTCACCATTATCACCATTGTATTTCTGTTACTCAGAGCCACTCCAGGAGATGCCGCAGATGCAATTCTCGGTGGACGGGCTTCAGAAAGTGCTAAAGAAGAATTACGAAAAGAATTAGGTTTAAACTTGCCTTTGTGGCTACAATACCTGAATTATTTAGGTCAATTACTGCGTTTTGATTTGGGGAGTTCTCTCACAAGTAGGGGTCAAAATGTTTGGAACATCATCGGTCAATATTTCCCGGCTACGGTAGAGTTAGCCGTGTTTAGTATGGCAGTTGCGCTCATTGTTGGCATTTTAGTTGGGACGCTTTCGGCTTCTCGTCCGGGGACAGTTTTTGATCTGAGTGGGCGGTTATTTGGTATTTTCACTTACGCACTGCCGATGTTTTGGGCGGGAATGCTGTTACAACTGATTTTTGCAGTCCAACTGGGTTGGTTTCCCAATTCCAACCGCTTTCCGCCTAATCTGCCTGCTCCTGCTGGCATCACTGGGTTATATACTGTTGATAGCTTGCTTGGTGGTAACTTCACTCAGTTTTTCACCTCTTTACATCATCTAGCTCTACCAAGCCTCACCTTGGGAATTTTGCTCAGTGGCATTTTTGAGCGGATTGTGAGAGTTAATTTAAAGCAAACTCTGCAAGCGGATTATGTAGAAGCAGCGAGAGCGAGAGGGATTAAGGAAAATAAAATTTTAGTGTCTCATGCTTTAAAAAATGCGCTGATTCCAGTGATTACAGTCTTGGGATTAACCTTTGCATCTCTACTGGGTGGGGCGGTTTTGACTGAAGTGACATTTTCTTGGCCTGGGTTAGCAAATCGACTATACCAAGCGATTTCTGAACGCGATTATCCGACTGTACAGGGAGTACTAGTGTTTTTTGGGGCGATCGTTGTCGGTGCAAGCATTTTAATTGATATTTTGAATGCTTACGTTGATCCAAGAATTCGGTATTAATTAACGTTCAGGTGGTTGCTAAACTCCAGCTTACCAATTGGAGGGCAAACAACCGTTTGCCCTTATGGTTCACTGACAATTGCATGGTAATTTTTTTTGAAGGAAATCTTCTTAGTACTAAAGTTATCGTCTCTTCGTTGAGAAATGGGCACACTATAAAGCAGATATAGACATAAGACTTATTCATGAAACCTGTTTTAAGCGGTCAAATAATCAGATGGAAAGACAATCGAGGGTTTGGTTTCATACAACCTAGCGATGGTAGTCAAGAAGTCTTTATTCACATCACTGCATTCAAAGATGCTAACCCCCGCATTTCTCACAAGTGAGGAAAAAACACTTGGATTAGCTAGATTTAGGATAATTTAATTGATACGTCATCAAAATACGTCCAGAGCGTGGGTAACTCAACGTAAAAAACGAAATGATTAAAGT
>JAHHHF010000103.1 GCA_019359495.1 Goleter apudmare HA4340-LM2 | reverse complement strand
GACCGTCGCACTAAAATTTCCGGCGCACAATGGAAATTTGATAACGTTCCTCAAGTCTTAGCTCATCGTTGTGCCTATCTCAACGGATTAATCTTTGCTCGCTAAATAAAAAATGGGATGCTCCCGATCTCTAGTAGTCATGAAATCAACCGAGAAATTGTCTAGATTCTCGATGAGAGATTGCCAAGGGTTATATTTGGCAATGAGAATAATAGCGTTACCAATTTTTTTGATATAAACTTCCGTGCCAGTGAGTTGGAAATTTTCAGGCAATATAATGTATAATCCCGGACAGTTCTATTACTCTCGCGGGATTGAGTATGGAAATATCACTCATAGATCAGCTGATAGAGATTGTTCACCAAGAATTAATTCCCAAATTACAAATTGAGAGTATAGCTCCCAATGACCCAGTAAAAATCAGCTATCTTCCCCAACCTTGGGAAAAACTGGGAACAGGAAATTACGCCGCAGTAGTCCACCATCCAGACTACCCCAATTGGGTAGTCAAGATTTACGCACCGGGACGGCCGGGTTTTGAGGAAGAAGTGGAAGTTTACCGTCGCTTGGGTTCTCACCCTGCTTTTTCTGAATGTCTATATGCTACAGAGGGCTTTTTAATTCTGAAGCGCTTGCATGGAGTTACCCTTTACGACTGTATCCAACTTGGTCTGCGTATCCCTAAGCAGGTTATAAAAGACATTGACCAAGCCCTAGACTATGCACGTATGCAGGGACTATATCCCCATGATGTGCATGGGCGTAATGTCATGATGTATCAAGGTAGGGGATTAGTTGTAGATATTTCAGACTTTCTCCATGAAGACAAATGTTCTAAATGGAACAACCTTAAAAGAGCATACTATTGGTTATATCGCCCCATTTTCTCACCATTGCGGCTGAGGATTCCTTCCTTTTTGCTAGATGCTGTTCGCAAAAGTTATCGTTTCTTATCTGGGTTAAAAAAAATTTGTAATCGCATCTTCTGCAAAATTTATAGACAACGCAACAACAATACATATTTTTGAGTAAAAACTTATTTTGAAGTTCTAACTTCGTTGAATATCGTAGTGCCAAAGTGCGATCGCTGTTGACTCGCTATTGACTTTTAGTTACTGCTGAAAAAACCTGTATTTCATTTTGCGATCGCATATAAAGTTAAACTTCTGTGGGTTAGGTATTTTACCCACACTAGATAATTTTACTCCGTACTTGTTTAAAGGAATTCATCGGCTTTTATTGTAGTATATGTAATACGCAAGTGAATTGTCAGATAAATCATGATCCAGTATCGCTTTAAACGCTCATTCTCAAATGATGCCAATTTAAGCTATCAGTTATTTAACTTATTAGAAGTTGTATTCCCTGGAATCAGCAATGCAATCACACAAATTCAAAAACTAGGCATAACTTGGGAAGCTGCTTCTACTCCATTTATCCGTTTTCATGATGACAAGGCTGTTACTCACGTGGGAGTTTTAGAAATTCCCATGCAAATCATGAATAATACTGTGACAGTAGGAGGCATTCATGCAGTTGCTACTCATCCAGAATTTCGCAGACGTGGCTATTATCGTGAGGTAATGGAGGAGGTTTTAAGATATTGTGACCAACGCTATCAAACACTGTTGCTAACAACATCCAATCCAGAATTTTATACGCCTTTTGGTTTTCGTATTATCCCAGAACACTTGTTCAAAATTCAGTGTAATTCCATAAATGATAGTAATGGGTTTCAAGTTTTAAATTTTGCCGAACATCAGCATATAAGACTGTTGCATAGGCTATTAGAAACAAGAGTTCCTATTTCTAATATTGTTGGAGTTGTCAATGAAAAATCTTTGTTTTGCTTCAATGAAGGTAGGAATATTTTACATTATGCAGAAGATTTGGATTTAATTACTTGCATGTCCATAAAAAATCACCAACTGCATCTTTTTGACTTAGTGACAACGCAAATATACCCACTCCAAGAAATTCTCTCTAGAATACCTCAAAACATTACAGAAGTAGTGATTTACTTTAGTCCAGAATTGCTGGATGTAGGAGATATCGAAGTATTACCTTACTTTTTCGATGGTGGGGTACTAATGGTTCGTGGTGTGTTTGCTGCTGAGTCGGAAAAATTCATGTTACCGCGTTCTGCACGTTGTTAACGAAATTCAGTTTTAAATCAAAAAATACTAGCAAAAATTACTGCATAATCTCAAGTTGTCGGGTAAGCTGACAACAGCAGTTTTCATCCTCAAAACCATGACCGCAAGTAATCCCACAATTTTAGCCCTAGACTTTGATGGAGTGATTTGCGATGGACTAATTGAATATTTTGAGGTGGCGTGGCGTACCTACCGTCAAGTTTGGTCGTCTGCTAACGATACACCACCAGATGATTTAGCTTTGAGATTCTATCGCTTAAGACCTGTAATTGAAACTGGTTGGGAAATGCCCGTTTTAATTAAAGCGTTGGTAGATGGAATTCCCGACGAAAAAATTTTGCAATCATGGGTGACTATTACGCCACAGATTTTGTTAGACCATCAGCTACAAGCTAGAGAAATTGGTGCAAAACTAGACAACATCAGAGATGAATGGATTGCAACTGATTTGGCAGGTTGGCTAAGTCTGCATAGATTTTATCCGGGTGTGGTGGAAAAAATCAAAGCCACTCTTGCTAGTGCAGTCCAGCTATATATTGTCACTACGAAAGAAGGGCGGTTTGTACAGCAGTTATTACAACAAGAAGGAGTTGATTTACCACCATCAGCGATTTTTGGCAAAGAAGAAAAGCGTCCCAAATACGAAATTTTGCGAGAGTTAAAGCAGAAAGCAGATATTAAGCCTGTGAGTTTATGGTTTGTTGAAGATAGACTAAAAACATTACATTTAGTTCAACAGCAACCAGACCTGGAGGATGTGAAACTTTTCTTGGCAGATTGGGGCTATAATACCCAACTAGAAAGAAAAGCAGCCCAAAATGATCTCCATATTCAGTTAATATCTCTCTCGCAGTTTGCCAAAGACTTCTCTACCTGGTATTAAAAAGGTTAATATTCTCACGCAGATACTTGTGTATGGGTGCATCCCAGTTTTTATTCTCTGAACAATAAATAAGTACGTAAGATTGTGACACAAATCTGAATTACCCGGCAATTTGGTAAAAATGCTTTAGTAGCGATCGCACAACCGGAAATTAATCCTCCACCACCACAACAGACTAGTAGCAAGTCTAATTCTCCCACTTCTTCAATTAATTCTCAGGCTGTTGATTCACAGTTGCGGAAGTCAGCACTGGTGTCCGATGAGCAACCCCAGCCAGACGCCTTTGGGCTACTTGGACATCATTGAGGGTGATGGAGAAATCCTGTGGCATTGATGATGTACTTTAAGCTACTTGTTTAACCTGAGATTTGACTAAATCACTAGGAGCAAATACACCATTTTCTGTAATTATGGCTGTAATTAGCTCGGCCGGGGTAACATCAAATGCTGGATTGTAAAACTCTACGCCTGTAGGTGCGAGAATTGTCTCGCCTACTTGATATATTTCCTCTGGATGACGCTCTTCAATGAGTATCATGCTGCCATCAGATAAGGCAAAATCAATGGTAGAAAGGGGAGCAGCCACAAAGAAAGGAATTTGATGAGCTTTGGCAGCGATCGCTACACTATATGTACCAATTTTGTTGGCGGTGTCACCGTTAGCCGCAATGCGATCTGCGCCCACAACTACAACATGAATCAAACCCTGTTTCATGCAATGGGCTGCCATGTTATCAGTAATTAAGGTAACGGGAATACCTTCTTGCACGCACTCCCAAGTGGTGAGTTTTGCACCTTGTAAGCGGGGACGGGTTTCGTCGGCAAACACTCTTTCTAAGCGCCCTGATCGCCAAGCAGAACGCACAACACCCAGGGCGGTACCATAACCAGCAGTAGCTAAAGCCCCGGCGTTACAGTGGGTAAGTAGTGTCAGCTTGTCTGGGCTAGAAGGTAGGGCTTGCAAGCCATTGTCACCGATCGCCTGACAGGTTTGTAAGTCTTCAGAGTTAATATTTTGGGCTGTTTGCCAGAGAGTTTGCTTGAGTTCTTCTACTGTCCCTAGACTTCCATAAGCAGTTTTCATCATCCGGCTAATTGCCCAAAACAAATTCACGGCCGTGGGACGAGTCTCACTTAACAACTGGGCAACTTTTTCTAATTGTGCCAAAAACTCCTCGCGGTTGGTTGTCTCAATTTCCCTCGCCCCTAAGTATATGCCGTATGCCGCCGCCACACCAATCGCTGGCGCACCCCGCACAATCATAGTTTTAATCGCCCGTGCCATATCTTCACTGCGGCTGATTTCTACAAAAGTATACTCATTAGGCAAGCGGGTTTGGTCAATTAATGACACTGCGTTATTGTGCCAAATAACTGGGTAAACCTGATTTAGGGAATTTGTCACGTCGCTTCGCTCCGAATTCAAAATTCAAAATTCAAAATTAAATACGCCACGGATCAATATCTACCGTGTATACACAAGTGATTTAATCATCCCAAATCTCGTTGTAGTGGACTGACAAGCCTAAAATGGTGCAAAAAATTTTCTTGTGGTGCGGGCATCTTGCCCGCTAATTAGAACGGGCAAGATGCCCGTACTACAAAAGATTGCTAATACACAAAATTAGCTTAGACACGCCAGTAGTGGCGTGGCAAACCTAAATTTGTGCGTTAACCAAAAATACATTGTACGGGCACGGCACTAGTAAGATTATCGGCTTGCCGAAAAGATTGAGGATGCCGTGCCTCTACGAGAGCAACTGAACGAGATTGTCTTTTATGGGTGGTTCATTTGATTGCATTAATGCAACATTTTAGCCTAGACAGTCCACTACCAGATTCAAGCAGCCCATTTCCTATTTTCCACTAACAATACCTGACCACTGGACTTTTTTCTCTTGCTCTCGACGATAGGAAAAGAAATGCTCAGGGGTTTGGTATGTACAATAAGGTGCGATCGCTATTTGTTCTTGACTAATTCCTAAACTTTCTATTTGTAAAACATTCACTCGCCGCACGTCTACGCGTACTTTACCAGGTTGTGGATCTGCTAGTAAAGGTGAGTTGGGCAAATCATGTAATGCCTTAACAATATATTTTTCGTCTTCATGTGGTATAATGCTAGAGCCAATTTCTGCTGCTACTTCCACAGAGACTTGGTAAACCTCACCAGCGATCGCCGGGCCTAGAGCAATACGTAAATCTTCTAGCTTGGTACCTTGGGTTTGTAATCGAGCGATCGCTTGGGGGATAATTTTTTTTGCCGTACCCCGCCACCCTGCATGAAGTGCAGCTACTTGTTTAGTTTTGACATCCCCAATTAATACAGGTGTGCAATCAGCGCTAGCTACCCAAACTGCTTGCAGAGGTTGCTCACTAATTAAACCATCTGCTGAGGCTAAATCATCTCCAAGTTCTTTGGGGCTAAGAACAGTATTGCCATGAACCTGTTTCAAGCGATAAACCGCAGCTTCTGGTTGTAGCACCTCTGTTAACTCTACTGGCGATCGCGGCCAAAACTGCTGGGTAAAGAAGCCATGAGGCCAAAGTTCTAGGAGACTACAAGTCAGATAGGGCATTTCTTCCCAATTGTGCCAATGCCAAGTGTGCATCTTGAACCAAACCTCAAAAGAAAACTAGTCAATTCATGCTAACTTTTTGTTCACAGATCAATCAACAACAACCAACTCAACACCACTGCTTCACAATCAGGCATCATTGCCAGTTACGATGGAATGATAAAAGTCCCTCGTCTTTTATTTGAGCGTTTGAGGGATATTGCTGTTTACGCTGCCTGAGTAAATCAAAAATGGATTAAGTCGAGCTTAATTCACATCAGGCGTTATTCAGCATTGCCTAAATATTTAGCTTTTAATTCTTCTAGTTCTATATCTATTTGGGTTTTGCTGGTTGGTTGAGATTTTGGGGTTTGTGGTGGTGGTTGAGTACTTTTTTGAGGTTTACCACCGATGAGAAATTGAGTTTTCATTTCTTCTAATTCCAAGTCAATTTGATTGGTAGTTTGTTTGACAACTGTAGGTGTAGATATAGATGGTGTTTGTGTTACAGGTTTTGTTGATGTCGGTAGTGTGGCGGCTACTGGTGACTGTAAATTTAAATCTTTGAGGACTTCATCTGTGGTTTGATAGCGCCGCATAGGGATACTTTCTAGCATTTTGTTGAGAATGCGACTCAACTCATTACTAATAGGAGTTTTTAAATATTGTTGCCAAATCCAAGTATCGTTATTAATGTCATAAGATTCAAAGGGCGATCGCTCAGTTAATAACCGAATACAAGTAGCCCCCAAACTATAGATATCACTGGCAAAAATCGCCTTGCCTCTCATTTGTTCTGGGGCAACATATTCAGGACTACCAATACTTGTACCAGTTTGATTTACAGCCGTGCTAGAGACAGATTTAGACGCACCAAAATCTACTAATACTAATTTGTGATCTCTGCCACGTAAAATAATATTTTCTGGTTTAATATCCCGGTGAATTACTTGTCTGGCGTGACAAAATTGCAGTACGGTTAATAAATCATGTAGCAACTGCCGTATCTGTATTTCGTTAAAAGCGCCCTTTTGCGCCAATTCGTCGGCTAAATTTTGCCCATCGATAAATTCTTGAACGAGATACTGCCGATCATCTTGGGTAAAATACGCCATGAGTTCGGGAATTTGGGGATGTTTGCCCAATTCATCTAATTGAATTGCTTCTTGCGTAAATAATTCTACGGCTTTTTGCACAGTGTTAGTGCCTTGAGCTTGGGGATAAAATTGTTTAATTACACAGCGCGGTTTTGAGGGTTTGTCCTCATCCACGGCTAAGAAGGTTCTACCAAAACCACCTTGTCCTATCGGTTTGATAGCACGGTAGCGTTCTTTAAGGTGTAATTTAGCACCACAACTCAGGCAAAATTTGCCATCATGGGAGTTTTCCGGCTTGGAACAACGGGGATTAAGACAGTAGCTCATTATAAGGCGATCGCTTTCGTATGTCTTTATTGTGCCCTGACCTAGGCAAAAGGGTAATTATTTTAAGTATGAATAGTTAACTTTTATATACGCCAATTATCAAGTTTCAAGCTGTAACCCAATTATTGAGTCTCGTGATAGCTGAAAATCCTCTAATGCTGCTTGTGCTAATGCATTTGCCGCTTCTGAATCTGCTTGTCGTGATTTGACTCTAGAAACTTGCTGATCAAGAAATACTTTAATAACTGATCCTTCTGCCACGAATGCAATACTGGGATGTAGAGACTCAAACGCAAAAATAACCTGATCTCGATAACCTTAAACCCTACATGCATACTCTGCTTCTGGAGTGGTTCAAACTTCAGCCCAAGTTCTCAATCTGACTCCTCATCAACCTTTGCACGCTCACCAACGCCCGATTTAACTCATAATTCCGCCTATCTGGATTCTGTAAATATGCTTGCTGTTCCTCCTCAATCATCTTCACATCTTGCACTACTAAACCATCAAGTAACTTTTTCGCAGCATCAAATAAACTATCTTTCACAAATCGGCGGAACCATATAGGTAATTTGTGCAATTTATCAAAGGCATTCAATGAGGTGAAATGAATTAAATAAGCTTTGGTTTGTGTCTCATTCACTGGGCATAATAAACAATAAATTTTAAAGTCATTGCCTAATTTTGAAACCCAATGGGGATAAATATAACTCACATCCAATGGTTCAGGGTGTAACTGCCGTAAAGCCGGAAAAAATAATTGTGATATTGACCAAATTCTGTCTATTTTATAAAAACTCAGTGCTGTATAGTGAGCGTCTACACGGTTAGCATCTTCGTCAATATCTTGTAGGGAAGCTTCTGCCCAAGCTTGTAAATCTTGATGCAAATGCCCATGATACATATCCATCAAGTTTTCAATTAAATAAGAATAATGGGCGTTACAATTAATCACTGCCACTGAGGCAATGTAATTGAGATGATCCCATTCTGGTAAACCCATAGGAGATTTTACATGTAACATTTCTACATCTCCCGGAAACAACCAGATAAAACCATGTTGTTCTTTGACTGGGTAATGGCGAATCTTACAGCTAGGTAGTTTCTGATTTGCCGCTAAATAAGGAACCGCCACACATTCACCCGTAGAATCAAAGCGCCAACCGTGATAAGCGCATTCCAGTTGATTGGCAATTACTTGTCCGTGACTGAGTTTAACTTGACGGTGGGGACAACGGTCTTCCAAGGCGTAGACTGTTCCTGTACTATCTCGGTAGAGTGCGATCGCTTGTTGCCACAGTGTCACACTTATAGGTTTATTTGTGACTTCCTTACTACGTGCAACCACGTACCAGTGATTGGGGTTAATACCCAACTGACGGACATCAAGACTTTGCACAGCTTGGGAGATAGAGGTCATAAGTTATCAAATCCTTTTCGCCATTAGACTTTTTATTGTCAGGGATGATGAAGATAAGGGAAATTTAGCTTTAGCTTCCCGCAGGGTCGAGGAAAACTTACAATCCATTTTTGATGCCCAATGCCCTATTGTCAGACTATCACTTCAGGAGCTAAAACAACCTTGCCGAGAAGCTATAAAGTATGTGTAGATGAAACAGTAATTATTTTGAGCTAAAAATCTGTATGACAAACTACCAAGAAGCCCTTAACGACGAAACCCTCAACGCTTTTATGGCACAGACGACAAGTATCAATCATGTGGAAGTAATTGAAAATGTCATTGACTCCCTAGAACAAGATGACAGTGCCATGGTTAGCCACTCTCCAGAAGGTGGTTATCTTTGGAAGTTTAAGTACGGTAGTGTAGAAGTGTTTGTCCAACTCACCGGGACAAGCGACGAAGATACTATTACAGTTTGGTCTGTGGTGCTGAAGTTACCTGCTAAAGATGAACCCAAGTTACTGCGTCATCTTTTAGAGTTGAACTGTTCTAGCACCTATGAATCCCGTTTTGGTATTATTGATAACCAAGTGGTTGTAATCTCAACTCGTACACTAGAAGAGTTATCTCCTAGCGAAGTCTCCCGACTGATTACCATCGTGGCCACGATCGCCGATAATAACGACGAAGCATTACAATCTCAATTTGGTGCGGCTTGACTTTTGCAACTGCTAATTCCCCGGTTTGGCGACTGATTCCTGTTTTAAAAGCAGCTGGCAATGTGCAGATGGCAATTGATCGTTGGTTGCTAGCACAGCACCAGTCTGGACAACATCCCCCAACACTGCGGTTTTATACATGGTCGCCACCGACTATTTCTCTCGGTTATCATCAACGCCAATACCCAAAACATTGGCAAAGTCTTACATGGCAAGGTGAAAAACTAGATTTGGTGCGGCGTCCTACTGGCGGTAGGGCAGTTTTACACCAAGGTGATTTAACTTACTCTGTTATTAGCTCGGAATTTACTGGTAGTCGTATCCAGGCTTACCAAAAAATTTGTGAGTTTTTGATTCAAGGTTGGCGATCGCTGGGTGTGGAATTACACTATGGTACAGATGGGCGAGGCTACATCCACAATCCCAACTGTTTTGGTACTGCTACAGGTGCAGATTTAATTTTAGCAAATGGAGCTAAATTCATTGGTAGCGCCCAATTGCGACGTGGCGGGGCAATTCTGCAACACGGTTCTATGCGTTTACAACCCGATGCAGAATTATTCGCTCAGGTATTTGGTGGAGAATATTTTACAGATGTGCAACTTCCGCCAAATTTAGATACTGAAAAGATTATTGCAGCTTTGATGACTGCTGCTAGCGATCGCTTTAATATGCAGCTAGTTGTGCAACCTCTATCTGAGGAGGAATGGCAGGCAATTTTGGCACAACTTGAAATTTTAGAGATTACTCAGTAGCAACATAATCCTCTGCGAATAGCAAGATAAACACCATTTTTATGATTATAATGTAGTTATGTCAGATTTGACATAAATCAATCTTGTAGGAGACTTATGGAATATCAACTTTTTAACTTATGGATGATCAGGAACAGAGTAAGGTTGTTGTTTGGCTTAGTGGCGAGGTAACAACACCACCCTTCTCAGCATCAGCGCGTATTGAAGCAGGGTTTTTATTACGGCAACTACAAGAGGGTGAAATTCTTTCAATGCCCATCTCCCGACCAATGCCAAGTATAGGGAAGGGTTGCCATGAATTGCGTATTAATGATGCAGATAAACAGTGGCGAATTATTTATCGAATTGACACAGATGCAATTGTGATAGCAGATGTGTTTCAAAAAACTACTCAGAAAACACCTAAAGGTGTAATTCAAAACTGTCAAAGAAGACCCAAATTGTATGACAAATTTTCTCAGGAGAATTAATTTAGCCTAAAAATATATATGGATATAATCAAACGTCAACGCCTGGAAGCCGTAGGTTGGCGTGTAGGAGATGCAGCAGACTTCTTGGAACTATCACCGGAAGAAGTAGCTTTGATTGAGATGAAGCTATCCTTGAGTAGATATTTAAAGGAACTTCGCCTAAAAAATCAGCTTTCTCAAGCAACTTTGGCGAAAAGAATTCACTCTAGTCAGTCACGAGTGGCAAAGATGGAAGCGGGCGATTCTTCAGTTTCGCTAGATTTAATAATTCGGACAATTTTGGCTGTTGGGGGAACTCGTGAGGATGTAGCGATCGCGCTATTATCTGCATCAAACCCACATTAGTCACTATATTTTAGAAAAATTATTCACTGCTGATACACGCCAATGATTGAGAACAATCATCCCCACACATCTGCATCTATCAGCAGTTGTAAATCTAATTTAGAGTTGACTTGGCAATTACCGCCAGTTGCAACCCAGGCGGATAGCTACCATCTTCTTTAATCCGCTTAATTTCCCCATCGGAGATTCGCAAATTTAACTTTTGTGCCAATGTCTTGACAATATCTCCCCTGTCAATGACACCAGCTACTGCACCCGCCGGCGAAAGCACGGTAATCAAAGGTAACTGTTCATTTTCTAGCTTGTTAATGACTTCTGCTAGGGGAGTTGATTCTGTAACTGTGGGTATTTCTGTCAGTGGATGGACAATGCTTTGCAGAGTTTGGCTTTCCCATTCACTTCTTTCTACTAAACGCAAATCGTCGATCGCTACTTTACCCCGATAACGGCCATCAGATGCCGCAAAATAAACTTGTGGGGTGGTTTCCAATAGATATAAGTCGGCAAAGTCACGCAAGGTTTGGTTAGCATCAACTACGCGAAATTCGCGGGTCATTGCATCAGTAGCTAGCACTTTTAATAAGGTTTCTTGTAGTGTTGTCACCTGGTCATAGCTGTTAGCGTTGCGGACAGCAAACCAACCCAATAGTGCAATCCACAAACCCATCACTAACTCTCTGGTGACAAAATCGACAACAAATCCTAAAGCGATCGCACTATAACCCAAAATTTGACCTGCTTTAGCTGCCCAGTGTACCGCTTGAAAGCGATCGCCTGTGATTTGCCATAGTGCTGCTTTTAACACTTGTCCCCCATCTAGAGGTAAGCCAGGAATCAGGTTAAATAGTGCTACAACCAAGTTAATTCTCGCTAAATCCCCCACCATCATCCTGTATACACTAGTATCAGGAATTACGTAAGCTACTAGACGCAGCAGCATAAATAGGGCAATACTCACTAAAGGCCCGGCGATCGCTACTTGGAATGCTTTGGCCGGAGTTTTAGACTCTTCTTCAATAGCCGCAATCCCACCAAACAAAAATAGGGTAATTGAGTTAACTTTAATGCCTTGCGATCGCGCTGCTAAACTGTGACCCAACTCGTGTAACAACACTGAAGCAAAGAGCAGCAGGGCCATCACCAAACCCGCACTCCAAGCAATGGTAGTTCCCCATTCCTGATAAGCTACCCCAAAGTTGAGGGTTGCTAGCCCTAAAATTACAAACCACAAAGGATCTAAAAATAGGGGAATTCCAAATAAAGAGCCAATTTTCCAATTTGTTTGCATTACATTGTCCTAAAACTAGATATTTCCAGCAGTCAAGACAGCAGTATTGACAGTACTTATTTATACAGGTATTTGTGCCTCCATCAATCTAGCTTGCCCCAGACAAGGACTTAGAGATAGAAGATAGAGCGCGCCTCTACCTTCTAGAATAGTCAATCGGGACTATTGTTTAACTAATTTGGTCAAGGAAAAAGCATAATCTCTGCATCTTTGCTTGGATTTTTGACCAAAAATAATGGGATACAAGCCCCGTCCTTCTAGGACGGCTTTATGTTAATATTCAGAGAAGTCGCCATAGGGCATTGGGAGACTTTAAACGAACGTCGAGGGATGGTAAGACTACAACGGTCACGCACAACCCAATGAAGCGTTAAGGAATCCTCGATCCTTTAGGACGAGGAGGTATGTCAACTAGTTTAAGAACACTAAAAAAGACTCAAGTATTTATACCTGAGTCTTTTTTAGATTAAATTAATTTACTAAGACTAAAAAGCTAGACTTAGTAGCGGTTGCGGTTGTAGCCACCGCCGCCTCTGTTTCCACCAAAGGAGCCGCCTCTGTCTTCTTTGGGCTTGGCTTTATTAACTTTAAGATCGCGCCCCATCCACTCTGCACCATCAAGTGCTTCGATAGCAGCAGCTTCTTCAGCTTCTGTACCCATTTCCACAAAAGCAAAACCGCGTAGGCGGCCTGTTTCACGGTCAGTAGGTATCTGAACACGCTTTACAGAACCGTATTCTGCGAAAACAGCGCTCAGAGCATCTTGTGTAACTTCGTAAGAAAGGTTGCCTACGTAAACTGACATGCAATGTCTCCAAAATCGGAAGAGTGTAGAGATTTAGATTTCGGAGAAAAGTCTGTAAATACCGAAAGGAAAAAGCCCATCACTGCAAAAAACAAACGCTAATCGCCGAATTAATTCTCACTTCCTATCATTACACAGCCATCAACTGTTAAGGGCATATCTTCAATAAGTGTTACAAAAGTTTATTTTAACTATTAACCTGTCTATAGCAATCCTATTTCAGTTGTGAAAAATATCGGTTTTGACTGTTGACTGTTAACCGTTGACAGTCAACAGTCAACAACCCTACATGTAAGATTTTGCAAATCATTTAGGATTGCTATATCACGTCTCTCCTGTCTGCTCCTGCAATAGCAACTGCTGATAGTCATCTGGCGTATCAATATCAATTGCGGCTGCGGGGAGGGAAACCATCAGTACTGTATCCCTATATTTTTGGATTAAGGCCTTTGCGCCTTGATCACCTGCAAGCTGCATGAGTTCTGGAAACAGAGTGCGGCTGAATAGGGCAGGTACACCTACGGTATTGTCGTACTGACAGGCAATGATGATTTTTTGCGTCTCTTGGTAAGAGTGAATCAGTTGATGGAAAACGTGGGGTGGAATTAGTGGCTGATCTGCAAGTGAGATGATAACAGCATCAAAGTTAGAGTTAGTTTTGAGTAACGCAGTCATCCCAGTGCGGATAGAAGAAGACATTCCCTGTTGCCATTGGGAGTTTTCCACAACTTGCACTGGCTTGGTAATCAGTTCTGGCTGAATTTGTTCAATATAAGCTCCCAGTACTACTATGACAGGTTGGCAAAGAGAAGCTAAGGCAACATTAACTGTATGGAGTATCAAGCTTTGTCCTTGGTAGACAAGTAGTTGTTTTGGTTTTCCCATACGGGTTGCAGCTCCAGCCGCAAGGATAATCAGACCAACATTTAGGTTAGTGAAGGTTTCTGCCATTAATGCCCTACCGATATCATGATCATGCCGCCCAAAAATTGCGATCGCACTGTTTTCTGATTTAAAATTCGTCCGGTAGCAAAAGCTGTGGTTCGGCTTAACTCTACCCCTAGCCTTTCTCATTTTTTACCACGTTGATCTCAAAGCGCAACAATCATGGCTAAACCGATTCAGATTCTGCTACAGACAACAATTCCCACCAACGAAGATGACTGGCATATTGGCAGATTCTCTTTGCTCAAAAACTTTCTAACTTCTTTGAAGAGTAGTACTGGAGAACCCCTTTACCAGGTAACAGCCAGGGATCGAGAAAGTCCTGCTGGCGAAGACGATCGCATTTTAACCACGTTGGCAGATTCAGATTTTGATGAGCTATGGTTGTTTGCCGTGGATATAGGCGATGGTATCACTCCCCAGGAGTGTGAGAGTATCAGTGCCTTCCGTCAGCGTGGTGGTGGATTATTAGTCACCCGTGATCATCAGGATCTTGGTTGTTGCGTTTGCAATCTGGCTGGTGTCGGCGCAGCTCATTATTTTCAAAGCCAGAATCCGGAACCTGATTCCTCACGCCACTGTCTTGATGACATTTATACAAAGTCTATTTCTTGGCCTAACTACCATTCTGGGTTAAATGGTAATTACAGCAAAATTACGCCCCTGGAACCAATCCATGATTTATTCAAGTATCCAACATTACCTGCTCAGGAAATTCAATTCTTTCCATCTCACCCCCATGAAGGCGCTGTAGGTGTACCTGCAAATGAGCAGAATGCCAGAGTAATTGCCGAAGGTACAAGCTTAATTACTGGTAGAACTTTTAACCTGGTAGTTGCCTTTGAACATACCAAGGATGAACAAGGAAATATTTTAGGACGGGCGATCGCTGAATCTAGCTTCCACCATTTTGCTGACTACAATTGGGATGTGGATATGGGTGCTCCTAGCTTTGTCAGTGAACCCCCTGGTGATGGGATGAAGCAAAACCCACAGGCCCTGGAAGATATTAAGGTCTATGTGCAAAATGTAGCCCTCTGGCTGGCTCCCTCTTCTATATAATCTCCTAGGCAGTAAGACCTGGAACAAATTATGCTGAGATTGGGTAGGAAAACAGTATTAACCACCACCCCAGATATCTAGTTCCCCGTAGACATTAATACTAAATGTAAATTCAATTTGGATGTTATTTTCTCTATAGGTTGCAGGTAAAGGTAGAAACGGTGCAGCTCGCTTGACAGCGCTCAAGGCTGCTTCATCAGTAACAATAAATCCTGAACTTTGGGAAATTTGGAGATTGCTCACTTGACCTGAACGCTGAATAGTAAAGTGCAACACTGATCGCCGAGAGGATTGGGTGAGTGTAGGTAGCCATTGCTGTTTTACTTTACGCTGTAATTCTTTGAGGTAAGGGCCTAAGTTTGTATCTTGACGAGCATCAACGCCATTCACATTAGGATTGTCGCGGCTGGAATTCGGTAAGGCGGCTGCATAGTTGTCTTTGAAATCACGGCTGGATAAACTAATCGGGCCTCCTAAACGGCTGGCTGCACCAGATTTTAGAGGCGGTTGAGGTGAAGATGGTGTTTTTAGTAATCCTGGTGTTTTAGCAGCAGCAACTCTATTTCTCTGCGGTAGAACATCTGTGCGTGTGGGTGCTGGTTGTGACTCAGTGGGTGCGCTCGCTATTTTCGGTTCTGTTGGTGTGGGTGCTGGTTGCGTCTTGGTGGGAGCGCTCGCTATTTTCGGTTCTGTGGGTGTGGGTGTTGGTTGTGACTCGGTGGGGGCGCTCGCTATTTTCGGTTCTGTGGGTGTGGGTGTTGGTTGTGACTCGGTGGGGGCGCTCGCTATTTTCGGTTCTGTGGGTGTGGGTGTTGGTTGTGACTCGGTGGGGGCGCTCGCTATTTTCGGTT
>JAHHHF010000102.1 GCA_019359495.1 Goleter apudmare HA4340-LM2 | reverse complement strand
CTGTGGGTGTGGGTGCTGGTTGTGACTCGATGGGGGCGCTCGCTATTTTCGGTTCTGTGGGTGTGGGTGTTGGTTGTGACTCGGTGGGGGCGCTCGCTATTTTCGGTTCTGTTGGTGTGGGTGTTGGCTGTGACTCGGTGGGGGCGCTCGCTATTTTCGGTTCTGTTGGTGTGGGTGTTGGCTGTGACTCGGTGGGGGCGCTCGCTATTTTCGGTTCTGTCGGTGTGGGTGTTGGCTGTGACTCGGTGGGGGCGCTCGCTATTTTCGGTTCTGTCGGTGTGGGTGTTGGCTGTGACTCGGTGGGGGCGCTCGCTATTTTCGGTTCTGTTGGTGTGGGTGTTGGCTGTGACTCGGTGGGGGCGCTCGCGGTTTTTGCTGGTGTCGTCTGTTGTTTTTGAGCAGATAGATTTTTAGGAACAACAGAATCTTGACGTCTGGTAATTTTCCCACCTGCTACAGAATCATTCACGGCTCGTTTAGAGGTTTCCTTAGGTGGTTTTGTCTCCTCAGGAGGAACTTCAACGTATTCAATGGGAATTGCTTGTGAAAACTTTTGCTTTTGCTTAGGTGCAGCAGATGTCAGCCAATAATTACCCCAAAAAAATAGAATAGAGTGCAGAAAAAAGGAAGTAACCAAACCAACAAGCACATCTGTTGGTTGCTCACTCCTATTTCGCTGGAAGTTATAAGACGTAGCCATATTATTGTGCCTTCCTAACAGCAGCCTCAATAGTCTACCTAGATATTTAGGAATTGACACGATTTCCCCTAACAAGGCTTTCGGGCAACGCAGAATTAATTATCGGAGATGTCTCTTAAACGATCGCCTACTTGTCATGAAACATTACGAACGCCGCACATTTAAACAACACCACTCTTTGCGTTTCCATAGAGTAGCAACAACCCACCCATTTTGCTCTAAAACATCAGCTACTGCTTTAGATTGTTCCAGTAGGATACCACTAAAAATTCCCCAAGTTGTCGGTTTAGCGATCGCACTCATTTGGGGAACTAAGTCAATAATCACGTCAGCTAAAATATTGCAGACTATACCATCTACTGGTTTTTCAATCATTTTCTGCAAAACTTCTACACTCCCCTCTGCGGGGATTAAGCGCTCTGGATTAACGTTGTTGAGGGTACGATTACTGAGTGTGGATTGCACTGCTAAGGGATCGGTGTCTACTGCGTAAGCTTTTGCTGCTCCTAGCAGTAATGCCCCAACGGAAAGGATACCAGAACCACAGCCAATATCTGCAATAATTACAGGTTCTCGTTGGCTAGCTACATCTGCATAGGATAATTCACTCAGCCGCATTTCCAGAGATTCCAAACACAACTGGGTTGTGGCATGGTTGCCTGTGCCAAACGCTACACCTGGATCAAGGCGAATTACCACCCGTGTTGTACCTTCTGGTAATGGTAGCCATGCAGGATTAATCAAAAAGCGATCGCCTATTTCCTGTGGTGTCCAATATTGTTTCCAGCTACTAGCCCAATCTTCTTCATCAATTAACTGCCAGTGTAGGCTAGGAATTTCTAGCCCTACACACAGGGCATCTTGGCGCAGCCATAACGACAGCGCCGCCAAATCTAGTAGCTGTGTTTGAAAACTCGGCAAGTAAGCCCGTACCAGAGACGAATCACCTTTGTCTTCACTCGCTGTACCACGGCAGCCAAAACTTTCCAGACGCCAAAAGATAGAATCTTCTAGGTCTGGTTCACATAAAATCTGTAGTTCCCACCAGGTGTTTGCCATAATTCAGTGCTGAGTGCCGAGTAATTAAGTCTGGGAGAGTACCCCTTTCAAGGGGCATAGAACATATTTCTCTTCCTCTGCGTTCTCTGTGCCTCTGCGGTTAAATCAATTACTTCTTAATCGCAGATAACGCAGAGGGCGCAGAGAGAAAAAAGAGATTTTCTGAGTCTAGGAGGTTTATTGACGTTTGTCTTCACTCAGCACTCAGCACTCTATAGAGTCACTGTATACGCGTCTCGGATGCCTGGTACTTTGGTAATCTCAGCTAAAATGCCCTCTGGTAAGGGGTCATCGATGCTGAGAGCCATCACTGCATCACCACGAACAATTTTACGACCTACTTGCATACTGGCAATATTGACGTTAAAACTGCCCAGAAGAGAACCAAGTTTACCAATAATCCCTGGCATATCGCGGTGCAGGGTGAATAGCATATATTTGCTGGGTGGGACGTTAATGGGGAAACCATCCACGTCGGTAAGGTGGATTTCCTTTTCACCCAACAGCGCCCCGGTGACAGAATGAGTTCCCAAGGTACCTGTGGCTTCTAGGTGTAGGGAACCAGCATAGTCACGCGCAGAAGCATCGCGGGTTTCAATCACCCGGATACCCCGCTCTTTGGCTTCAATGCTGGCGTTGACGTAATTTACCCTCTCCCGCAGTGCTTGATATAGTAGACCTTTAAGGGCGGCTACTACGAGAGGCTGACTTTTGTTAGTTGCCAGTTCTCCTTGTAGACGGACGTTGAGTAATTCTACCCGACCGCCGGCTAGTTGCCCGACCAAGTTCCCTAAAGTTTCTGCCAATTCCATGTAGGGTTTGAGTTCTTCCAACACATCGGGGCCGAGTCCGGGGATATTGACGGCGGAACGTGCTGGTAGTCCTAAAAGCACATCGCGGATTTGTTCAGCCACATCAATAGCGACATTCACCTGAGCTTCGGCGGTGGAAGCGCCTAAATGGGGGGTGAGGATGACTTCTTTACCTAGCGATCGCAATTCTGATTCGCCTAATGGTTCTGACTCAAACACATCTAAAGCCGCACCCGCGATTGTACCTTCTTTAATCGCTGTTGCCAAAGCTGCTTCATCAATGATGCCACCACGAGCGCAGTTGATAATACGGGCAGTGGGTTTCATTTTAGCCAGGGTTTTGGCATTGATTAAGTGGGTAGTTTCTGAGGTTTTGGGGATGTGCAGGGTAATATAGTCTGCTTGCTGGATCAGCAAATCCAAATCCACCAGCTGAGTGCCAATTTGTTCGGCACGTTCCGCAGAGATAAATGGGTCAAAAGCTAACAGTTTCATGCCCATTGCTTTAGCGACAGCTGCCACATGGGAGCCAATTTTACCTAAGCCGACGATGCCGAGAGTTTTTTTGTAGACCTCAGCACCGACAAAGGTTTTGCGATCCCATTCTCCCCGTTTAACAGAAGCATTGGCATCGGGAATATGGCGAGACAGAGCCAAAATCATGGCGATCGCATGTTCGGCAGCAGCGATCGTGTTACCCTCTGGAGAATTGACTACCACAATTCCGTGGCGCGTGGCTGCGGGCACATCCACATTATCCACACCCACACCAGCACGACCAATGATTTTTAACTGGGTGCCGGCTTCAATAATTTCTTGGGTAACACGAGTACCAGAACGAATCATTAGGGCATCATAGTCACCAATGATTTCTACTAGTTCTGCTGGTTTTAAACCTGTCTTAATATCAACAGTAGCAACTTGGGATAAGATATCAATCCCAGCCTGGTCAATAGGATCGGAGACGAGAACCTTGGACATGATTAGTTCATTTAAAGCTACAGGTTTTGCTGCACAAGACTTTTAAGTTTAGTCTTTATCCGTCGCAATTCAGCAAAAATGTTTGTTTTAATATCAACTTAGCTTTAACTGACGCCTCTTAGTGATGATGTGAGAACATCAGTTGCCGAGGTGATTTGGCTCTGCCTCCTATACTTTTAAGATGAGTGGCTGTTTGCGCCACCTCTGGCTAAATATAAACCATGAATAGCCCTACACATTTATATATTTATTAATAGTTAAGAGTTACCTGGAGTTGTTAGGGGTGAAGCAGATACGGTTTGCTCTCTGAAGTTAGCCGATTTGGCGATCGCTACACGTAAATACTGGCTGAATCTGGTTGTATTCTTTACAACTTTAATTATATTAAGTTTTTACATCTATCTAGAGATAGATCTTATATTTAGAGGTAGATACTCATCTACCAGAGCCTCAAACTTTAGTCAAATCATTAAAAGTTGTATAAATGCTCATTTTAGAAATATTTCCTGTGAGAAATAACATTCCTGATGCCACTTTTAGCACTACCAGTATCACCTTTGTAACGAGGAATAATATGAATACTGGCGTGCATCATATTTTGTCCGGCGGCTCGATTGATGTTCATCCCTACATTGAAACCATCAGGTTGAAATTCGGTTTTGAGAATCTCTTGTACTTTGTTCACCATCAACCAGCAAGCTGATTGTTCTTTAAAAGGTAGCTCAAAATAATTGCTTACATGGCGCTTAGGAATTACTAAAACGTGTCCTTTATTTATAGGATAACCATCAAAAATAGCATACGCGGTTGCTGACTCTGTCAATAAATTGAGACTTTTATGAGGATTGCAAAATATACAATAATTAGACGAATGGTGCTGATGATTATAATGAATATACTCATATACTTCCCGATTTTCATCCAAATAGATTGAACGAAAGGGAAGTTTTACAATACATTGATATGTAGGTTTTTTATATATATAATGTTCTCGAAAACCTTCTTTTTTAATATCTCTTCTGACAACATAATAGGCTTTGCCTCCTGCTTTTAATAAGTGCGCTATTTCCATGATTGCCTGCGCTTGTTCTTCAGGAAATAAAACATTTAAAACATAAAAACAAATTATCGTATCAAATTTCTGTTGAGGATATTGGGGAAAATAATAAGGATCATAAGCTGTAATATCGCAGCCTTTTTGGCGTAATAATTTAACATCATTGCCAAAACCACAACCAAAATCTAAAACTTTGCCTTGCAGTAGGTTTTGATTGAATAAAAACTGTGCAGGGAATGAAAGATAAGTTCTTTCTATGGCTGTGAGATGGGTGAATAGATTTTTTTGCTGTTTCATGGAATTTTGGTACTGATGTCCCAAATTTATTATTCCCAGCATCTTGTGAGGTTATACGTCAGTGAAGGCTAGATGACACAATCTTCAACGTAGCAATTGCGTCTTGCTAGTTTTGCCACCATATTAATTAATGCGGTTAACTCTACTGGTTTGGCAGCATAGAGATTAAAACCTGCTGCTAGTGCTGCTTGAGTATCTTCTTCTCTAGCATAGGCAGTTAAGGCGATCGCAGGAATCTCTCCTCCTTGTTCTGGTGGGAGGAGTCTAACTTTACGCATCATGGTGTAGCCATCTTCTTCAGGCATTCCTATATCACTAATCAAGACATCTGGCAAGTATTGTTTAATTTCTGCGAGTGCCTCGCTAGCTGAAGCCACTGCCCTGACCATCGCCCCAGAACCCTGTAGGGCGATGGTAATAAAATCACGTGTATCTGTGTCATCATCTACGACTATCACCTGCACGTTATCTAGAGGTGCTTGGTTGAGGCAGAGGGAAGAATTGACATCTATATCTATGGTTTCTGCTGTTTCTATGTTGACGCTAGCGGCTTCTACAGAGAGATTCTTCTCTACTTCTGCCAGGGGTAACTTCACAGTAAAGGTCGCCCCTAATCCCTCCCCAGGACTATCAGCGTGAACACTCCCGCCGTGTAACTCTACTAAATGACGGACGATCGCTAATCCTAATCCTAGTCCAGTTTGGCTTCTGGTGGTGCTACCGTCAGCTTGACGGAAGCGCTCAAACACATGGGAGAGAAAGTCTGGTTTTATACCAACACCTGTATCACTCACCTGAATTTGAGCGTACTGTGCTGCTGGTTGTGGTTTTGCTTCACCCATGACTGTTGATAGCCTGATTTCTACTCGACCATCTTGGGGGGTGAACTTGATTGCATTCGAGAGTAAATTCCACACAACTTGCTGCAAGCGGTCTGGGTCGCCGATGACGGTGAAGGGAGATGAGGGAGAAATCGAATTATGTTCTAGGGTGGGTGTGACGACAAACTCAAAACGAATATTTTTAGCTTCAGCTTGCAGACGCACAGTATCCACTGCTGTCTCAATAATGGTAACTAGGTTGACGGGGCAACTATTTAAAAATAGTTTGCCGCGAATAATGCGCGAAACATCTAAAATATCTTCTATTAGTTGTTCTTGTAAGTGGGCATTGCGCTCAATGGTTTCTAGAGCGCGAGCAATGGCTTTTTCATCTAATTTACGATTGCGGAGGAGTTTAGACCAACCAAGTATAGAATTTAAAGGGGTGCGGAGTTCATGAGAGAGGGTAGCTAAAAACTCATCTTTCATGCGGTTGGTGGCTTCGGCTTCTTTTAATGATGCTTGCTCATGGATGTATTGAGCGCGTGCTTCTTCAGCTTTTTTGCGATCGCTAATATCTTCGACAGTGCCTACATAACCGATGATTTCGCCTGTATCAGAAAGCATTGGTGAGGAACGGATATTGATCCATCGCTCTACGCCTTTGCCAGTAAATATCTGAAACTCCTGTGTATGTTCTGTACCATCACGACTGCTATTAATCAAGTCTTTGAGTACCTGTTTTTGGTCTGCTTGATTTAGTGCTCGCAACCATCCTTCCCCTAAGCTTTTCTCTGCTGAGATCCCAAAAATACTTTGATAGCGGGGATTTGTATAAGTACATTGTCCGGCGATGTCTGTTAAAAAAATACCGACAGGTGAGCAAGCACTTAAAGAACGAAATCGGGCTTCGCTTTTTCGCAGTTGGGTATTAGCAATTTTTAATTCTGCTGCTTGTCGTTTGATTTCCTCAGTTTTTTGAGCTAATTCGACAAATGCTGCAACTTTAGATTTTAAGATTTCCGCATCAATTGGCTTAAATAAGTAGTCTACTGCCCCCACAGCATACCCTTTAAATACCATCGATTCGCTGGTACTAAATGCCGTTAAGAAAATGATCGGCACATGATGCGATCGCTCTCGTTGTCGAATCAGGGTGGCTGTCTCAAAGCCGTCCAAATCCGGCATTTGTACGTCGAGCAAAATTACCGCGAAATCTTGTTTGAGCAAACATCTCAAAGCTTGAGCACCTGATGTCGCCTGAACCAAATTTTGGTCAAGGTCTTGAAGTACCGCCTCTAGCGCCAGTAGATTTTCTGGGTGATCATCAACTAATAAAATATTTGCCTTCGCATCAGATGCCATAGGGGAATGGGGGATAGGGGGTAGGGAGAAATCAATTAAAAATTAGGGTGCAGGGGGAATAACTCTTGACAAATGACAAAGCACAAAGTCTGAGATGAGGCTTCCTCGGATCAGAACTTTGTCAGAGACGACCCTAGCCAGTGAACTTTAATATACGCCAAATTACTTAGTCACTGACTTTCTAATTTGAGGATGCAGAATCGTAACTATCTAAAGGTAGACCTCCCATTGAACAAATAGTCCTGCAACTATCTCAAGATAGATATTTTCACAGTTAGGGCTGGGGATTCAGAAAATTACCCTTGACAAATGACCAATCACAAATTCATCGATTTAACCAAACGCGTAACAGTGATAATAATTGTGCAATATCCACAGGTTTGCTGATGTAATCTGATGCACCTGCTTCCATGCACTTGTCACGATCGCCTTGCATGGCTTTAGCGGTCAGCGCAATAATTGGTAAAGATTTAAATCGTTCATGTTGACGGATGAGGTTTGTAGTTTCGTAACCATCCATATCTGGCATCATGACATCCATCAAAACGACATCAATGTCTGGTGTGCTCTCTAATATATTAATACCTCCTCTGCCATTTTCAGCATATAAAACCTGCATTTGATAACGTTCCAACATACTAGTTAGGGCGAAGATATTACGGATATCATCGTCTACAATCAGCACTTTTTTACCAGCGAGTAAGTAGTCTTGAGCGTAGAGTTGTTCTACGAGTTGGCGCTTGGATTCTGGTAAATTGGACTGGGCGCGATGTAGGAATAATGCTGTTTCGTTGAAGAGAAGTTCGGGCGATCGCGCATCTTTAATTAGAATTGTCTCGGCGATGCGTCTCAGTTCTGCTTCTTGCTCTGGGGTAATTTCTAAACTGGTGTAGACGATAATTGGCACACCTTCAGCATTGGGTTCTTGGCGAATCTGCTCGATTAGTTCAAACCCAGACATATCTGGTAGACCTAAATCGAGGATTAAGCAATCATAACGTTGAGCGCGGATGGTGGCGAGGGCGGCGGTACCTGAGTTAACAGCCGTAGTTGCAACATCATTGTTGCCAATTAACTCCACGATGCTGTGCTGTTGAATTTCATCGTCTTCGACTACTAATAAATTCCTGACGCGACGCTCAACAAAATTTTTAATTTTAGTCAAGGCATCATGTATTGTCTCGCTCGTGACGGGTTTTTGCACATACGCGATCGCTCCTAGTTGTAAACTGCGTTGTCGCCCGTCTTCAACTGTCATGATATGAACGGGAATGTGACGGGTGTTAGGGTCATGTTTCAAACGATCCAGGACTGTCCAACCATCCATTTCTGGTAGCCGGATATCTAGCAACACAGCTGAAGGATGATATTGCTGTGCTAGCTCTAAACCTGTATTGCCGTTTTGGGCAGCGATCACCTTGAAGCCTTGCTGTCGGGCAATATCTAGCAGGATACGCGCAAAGTGAATGTCATCTTCTACTACTAGTAACACATGGTCGTCATCTTCAATAGATGAGCGATCGTCATCTAGGGGTGCGAGGTATTGGGTACTTGGTGGTGAATACTGAGTAATGAATGATTTGGATGTTGGCTCTACACTAAATTGTGGTAGATAGAAGGTAAATGTGCTGCCCTGTCCAACTTGACTGACAAGGGTAATTTCGCCGCCAAACAGGTGGGCAATTTCTCGACTAATGGATAAGCCTAAGCCAGTACCGCCATATTTGCGGCTGGTGGTGCCATCGGCTTGCTGAAAGGCTTCAAAAATTACTTTCTGTTTATCGGGGGCAATGCCAATACCTGTATCTGTCACAGAGAAAGCTATCACTATCTGGGCACGATTTAAGCTTTTATTGTTGAGGTTCCATCCCTGTGTCGCTACTTCAATCCGTAAAGCTACTTCTCCCAGTTCTGTAAATTTAAAGGCGTTAGAAAGTAGATTTTTCAAGACTTGTTGCAGGCGTTTGGTATCGGTATAAATAGTTTTGGGTAAATTCGCCGCCAAGGCAATTGTAAAGGTCAGTCCTTTGTTGTGAGCAATTTGTTGAAAGGTGCGCTCAATCTGTTCACTCAACTCTGTTAATGGCATTTGGTTCATGTCAATGGACATGGTTCCCGATTCAATTTTAGCTAAATCTAAAATGTCATTAATCAGGGCTAATAAATCAGTACCTGCTGAGTAAATCGTTTGGCTGTATTCTACTTGCCTGTTGGTCAAGTTGCCTTCGATGTTATCTGTTAACAACTTAGCTAAAATCAACAAACTATTGAGTGGTGTCCGTAGTTCATGGGACATATTGGCGAGAAACTCTGACTTGTATTTGGAGGACAGCGCCAGTTGTTCTGCTTTCTCTTCCAACGACTTTCTGGCTTGTTCAATTTCGGAGTTTTTGCGCTCGACTTCTTGCTTTTGCAGGGCTAACAACTCTGCCTTTTCTTCTAGTTCGGCGTTAGTTTGTTGTAATTCTTCCTGCTGCCCTTTAAGTAAATCTTCAGAAGTTTTCAGGGATTGGGCTTGTTGTTCTAGGCGCTGGTTGGTTTCCTTGAGTTCGTTTTGCTGGGTTTGCAGTTCCTCTGCTAAAGATTGGGATTGCTTGAGTAATTCTTCAGTCCGCATCGAAGCGGCGATCGTGTTGAGGACGATCGCTATACTTTCGGTGAGTTGGTCAAAGAATGTCAAGTGGATCTCGCTAAAGCGGCGGAAGGAGGCTAATTCAATGACTGCTGTCACCTGTCCTTCAAATAGCACAGGTAAAACTACGGCATTCAGTGGGGTGGCTTCTCCTAGCCCAGAGGTAATTTTGATGTAATCACTGGGTACTTCTGCCAGCAGAATGGGTTGTTTTTCTAAAGCGCATTGTCCTACCAGACCTTCACCCAAGCAGAAGCGGTTAGCGAGATGCTTGCGTTCGCGGTAAGCATAGCTACTGATTAACTGTAAGTACGGTGTACTGTGTGTGTTGTCCATCAAGTAGAAGACGCCGTGTTGTGCTCCTACCAAAGGCGCCAATTCTGAGAGAATGAGTTTGGATACAGTTTCTAAGTCTCGCTGCCCTTGCAGCATCCGGGTAAATTTAGCCAGGTTCGTTTTCAACCAATCTTGTTCGGTGTTCTTTTGGGTTGTCCCCCGCAGGTTGGCGATCATTTGGTTGATGTTGTCTTTGAGGATGGCGACTTCACCTTCTGCGTCTACGGCAATGGAACGGGTTAAATCACCCTTAGTCACAGCTGTCGCAACTTCCGCGATCGCCCGTAACTGGGTGGTGAGTGTAGCGGCGAGTTCATTGACGTTGTCGGTCAAATCCCGCCAAGTTCCCGCCGCCCCAGGGACTCTAGCTTGTCCGCCCAACTTCCCTTCAATCCCCACTTCCCGCGCTACGGTGGTGACTTGGTTGGCAAAGGTTGCTAGGGTATCAATCATTTCATTTATTGTTTCTGCCAAGGTTTCAATTTCTCCCTTGGCGTCCAGCATGAGTTTCCGCTTCAAGTCCCCATTAGCGACGGCTGTTACCACCTTGGCAATGCCTCGGACTTGGGCGGTTAAGTTACTCGCCATTGAGTTGACATTATCAGTCAGGTCTTTCCAAGTCCCTGCTACCCCTTTAACTTCCGCTTGACCTCCCAACTTGCCTTCAGTCCCTACTTCTCGCGCTACCCGCGTTACTTCGCTAGCAAAGGAGTTGAGCTGATCCACCATAATGTTAATGGTGTTTTTGAGTTCCAGAATTTCGCCTTTGACTTGCACAGTAATTTTCTTTGATAAGTCACCGTTAGCGATCGCTGTGGTGACGTCGGCGATGTTGCGGACTTGGGCTGTCAAGCTTCCCGCCATGAAGTTGACGCTATCAGTTAAGTCCTTCCATGTACCAGCCACGCCTTTGACGTCTGCTTGTACACCCAGCTTACCTTCAGTTCCTACCTCTCGCGCTACTCGCGTCACTTCACTGGCAAAAGAACTGAGTTGATCGACCATTGTATTAATCGTGTTTTTCAACTCCAAGATTTCCCCTTTGACATCTACGGTGATTTTCTTGGATAAATCGCCAGTGGCGACTGCGGTAGTAACTTCGGCAATGTTGCGGACTTGGGCTGTCAAACTTCCCGCCATGAAGTTAACACTATCAGTTAAATCCTTCCACGTCCCCGCCACACCGCGCACTTCTGCCTGTACACCCAGCTTACCTTCCGCACCCACAGCCCGCGCCACCCGCGTCACTTCACTAGCAAAGGAATTGAGTTGGTCTACCATCGTGTTGATGGTGTTTTTCAACTCCAAGATTTCCCCTTTCACATCCACCGTAATCTTTTTGGAAAGGTTGCCATTGGCTACCGCCGTGGTGACTTCGGCAATGTTCCGTACCTGGGCAGTTAAACTACCAGCCATGAAGTTAACACTGTCGGTCAAATCCTTCCAAGTCCCTGCTATACCCCTGACTTGAGCTTGACCGCCCAGCTTCCCTTCCGCGCCCACTTCCCGCGCCACCCGCGTCACCTCGCTGGCAAAGGAGTTGAGTTGATCTACCATGATGTTCACGGTGTTTTTCAACTCCAAAATTTCCCCTTTCACATCTACTGTAATCTTTTTGGAAAGGTCGCCATTAGCTACCGCCGTCGTCACATCGGCAATGTTGCGTAACTGTGCTGTCAAGTTACCCGCCATCAAGTTAACGTTATCGGTCAAATCCTTCCAAGTCCCCGCCACTCCCTGGACTTCGGCTTGTACACCCAGTTTTCCTTCCGTTCCGACCTCACGCGCTACCCGCGTCACCTCGCTGGCAAAGGAGTTGAGTTGATCTACCATGATGTTGACGGTGTTTTTCAACTCCAAGATTTCCCCTTTCACATCCACCGTAATCTTTTTGGAAAGGTCGCCGTTAGCCACCGCCGTTGTCACGTTAGCAATGTTGCGTAACTGTGCCGTCAAGTTACCGGTCATCAAGTTAACGCTATCAGTCAAATCTTTCCACGTCCCTGCTACTCCCCGGACTTCGGCTTGCACACCCAGTTTGCCCTCAGTCCCTACTTCTAAAGCGACCCGCGTCACTTCACTAGCAAAGGAATTAAGTTGGGCTACCATCGTGTTCACCATCTGGGCAGTCTGCAAGAATTCACCTTTGAGGGGTCTGCCTGCAATTTCTGGTGCAATGGTTTGGGAGAGGTCGCCATTCGCTACAGCCCGAATCACTCGAGCTGTTTCAGCTGTTGGTTGCACTAAATCTGTAATGAGAGTGTTGACAGAAGTCACACAATCTGACCAAGAACCGCGCACATCTCCCAGAGAAGCGCGATCGCCAATTTCGCCATCTTTGCCAACGACATTACCAATCCGTTGTAGCTCTGCTGTCAAGCGCTGATTCTGGTCAATAATATCGTTGAGGGTATCGGCTATTTTCCCCGCCATCCCAGTTTGGTCTATGGGCATCCGCATAGAAAAGTCGCCTTGTTTGACAGCAGCTAAGGTCGCTAGTAACTGCTGTAAATCTAGATTATCGCTATCTCTAGTTAATTGTTCGGTGGTCATAGCTTAAATTTGGGCATGGGGAGAATGAATCAATTCAAAATAAAATTTAACCCTGGACTCTAGAAACGTTGCACTGCAACGTCTCTACCAAATAACAAATCACAAATAACAAACAACCGCCCCTATTTCAATAATCTTAGACCACTGAGAGTAACTAACACAGTTGAACCTTCATGCCCAATCACACCCAAGGGCAAGTTCACATTACCAAAAAAGTTGCCTACTAACAGCAATGCAATAAAACTCAAGGCTACAACTATATTTTGTTTGACAATGGTTTGCGATCGCCTCCCCAATTCTATCGCGCTGGCAATTTTTGCCAATCTATCTGCCATCAAGACTATGTCTGCGGTTTCGAGGGCAACATCGCTGCCAGCTACTCCCATAGCAATGCCGACTGAGGCCTGAGCTAAAGCAGGTGCATCATTAATGCCATCCCCTACCATGGCCACTGTTTGATATTTTTGTTGCAAACTCCGGATAACATCAAGCTTATCTTCTGGCAAGAGTTCTGCGTATACCTGATCAATTCCCACCGCCTGAGCAACACTGTCTGCCGTGCGCTGATTATCTCCCGTAATCATGACGATTTGCTCAACTCCCAACTTTCGCAACCGCTTCATTGTCGCCACTGCTTCAGGTCGTACCATATCTGCGATCGCAATTACACCCATTACAGAGAACCCCTCCCTTGCCGCTTGTGGGGAGTCGCTGCTCTTTACTGCTACCCAAACCACAGTGTTTCCTTCTTTTTCCAAAGATTGCGCTGATGCCTGCAATGCTGTTGGTAACTGCTGTACATACTCCAGCACAAAAGCCGCATTTCCCACAATTACTTTTTGGTCTTCAGCTATGCCCACAATGCCTTTACCTGGGATGGCCTGTACTTCGTCTGCTCGTACCCAATCTATATCAGTAGCTGCTTGGACAATCGCTTTGCCAATGGGATGTTCAGAGTTAGACTCTAAAGCTGCCGCTATTTTTAATACATTTGCCTGCGAGTATTCACCATGAGCAATTACTTGGCAGACTTTTACTTGTCCTATTGTCAGAGTACCAGTTTTATCAAAAGCGATCGCCCGGACTTTACCAATCTTTTCTAACTGAGCGCCATTTTTAAACAAAACCCCCTGTCTGGCACCGTTAGCAATTCCTGAAAGCAGTGTAGGCATGATTGCTGCCATTAAAGCACAGGGAGACGCCACCACCAAAAAAGTCAAGGCGCGATAAATCGTGGTTTCCCAGTCCCAACCCCAAAGAAAGGGTGGTAAAGTCGCCAGCAAAATCCCCGCTACCACAATTACCCGTGCATATCCCCGCTCCAATCGCTCGATAAATTCTTGGGAAGGTGGTGCTTCTGTTTGTGCTTGTTCTACTAAGCGAATGACGCGCTGAATTAAGCTACTGGCTGCTGGTTTATGGACTTTGAGTTTTAACGCTCCATAACCGTTGATTGTCCCGGCAAATACCTCAGCACCTACTGTTTTCTCTACAGGCAAAGATTCCCCTGTAATGGCGGCTTGATTGATAGTGCTATAACCAGAGACAATTATCCCATCAGTGGGAATTAGCTCTCCTGGTTTGACGATAATTTCATCCCCTACTTGTAATTGGTTAATGGGTATTACTTCTTCCTCTCCCTGACGCAAAACCGTGGCGGTATCAGGTGTCATACTCATCAAAGAGCGGATACTTTTAGCAGTGCGCCCTATGGCGTAGCCTTCTAATGCGCCGCTAATGGCAAAAATCAGAATTAAGATTGCCCCATCAATAATTAGATGATATTCTCCTCGCCATAATCCCAGGCTAGCAGCACCAAGTGCCGCCACAATCATTAGCAAGTCTACATCGAGTTCTTTTTCTTGAAATAGGGTAGTTAATCCTTCCCGCGCACTTTCATAGCCACCAATGACATAAGCCGCAGGTAACAGTAAAAATGCCCATCCTAAGGCGCCTAAATGCAAGGCAAGCCAGCCGAGAAATAATAACAATCCACAAACAAGGGCTGCTAAGGTATCTGGATGTTCTTTGGTGAATTGGCTAAGACGCTGGGGATAAAGCATGAGAATTGGAAATTGCAAGGTCTCTCTCACGCTAAACCTTGACATTTATGTTAATGTCAAGCGTACATAGCATCCAGATTTAGCAACGCCCTAATGAAGTCATGTCCCGCAAGGAACTTGTTTGCTTAACTATTAAAGAACTAACAGATGCAGTTGGTGGCGGTTTGACGCCGCGCATGGTGCGGCATTATCATCAGCTGGGGTTATTACCGCAACCAAAGCGATCGCCTAGTAACTATCGCCTGTATACTCAGCAAGATGTGATTAGGTTGCAAAGGATTGTGGCTTTGAAGCAACAAGGGTTTCAACTCAACCACATCCGCCACATTCTAGAGATGGAACCAGAAACAGATACAAACGTTCATCTCATGGGACAACTGCAACAGCAATATCGGGTAGTGATACAGCAAATTACCCAACTGCGGCAAACAGCATCAGCATTAGAAGGTTTACTAGGACGCGATCGCCATTGTCAAATTATGCAAGCAGAAGTGCTGGCACAACTCAAGTTACTAGAGGTGGAAACTCAAGCTGGACTGGGAGGATTAACACAACTTTGGAGTGGTTTAGATGCCGAAGTGCATACACACTCAGAAGCTTTTTCCGAATCGCTACAACGCCTCTTGCCTGATTTATCCCAGCGTTCGGAAGTAGAACAACACTTAATTTCCCAACTGGTTTTAGCTTGTGGTGATGTTAGCTTAGTATCCTTTGTGAGAGTCAGTCAACAAGCGATCGCTGCTAGTCGTGCAGCGCTCAAATTAGGTTGCGAGATTTTTGTTGATATCCCCACAGTAGTAGCTGCTTTAGACCAAACTAGATTAGCCCATTTGGGTTGTCAAGTTACAACCTTGATTGATAATCCCCACGTTACCACCGTTGCTGAGGCAGAAATGGAGTTTTGGCAACACCAAGAATGGCGAGAAAAATTGTCACAAGTCAGTAATGGGTGTGTGTTGGTAATTGGTTATGCACCCTCAGTACTGCTGGAAGTTTGTGTTGCTATTGATCAGCAAAAAATTCAACCAGCATTAGTCATTGGTATGCCTATTGGCTTTAGCCATGCTCCCGCCGCCAAGCGGCAACTGATGCAACAAGATGTGTCTTATATCACCATTGAGGGCACTTTGGGAGGCGGCTTATTAGCTGCAACTGCTCTTAATGCTTTAGTTGAATCATTGATTGAGAAACCTGATTGTCATTGTTATAAGACTTACACACAGTAACGGGAAAATCTAGACGCGGTAGACGAGCGTAAGTCCTGTGATAGTATTCGCATTCCGGAGCAATGTTATTGTGATGCGAGACAATGCGTCAGCAATGCTTGTATCACTTTAAAAAAATCAAAGCCACCTTTGGCGGCAAGGCAGGAGGCAGAAGGGAAACCTCTCCCATAAAGGGAAAAGAGACGCGATTAATTGCGTTTGTACTTTTCTTGTGCGTCGCATCTCGCAAAGAATACAAGAGGAGCAAGTGGCGCAAGGTTTGTACCTTTTTTTCCTTCTGCCCTCTGACTCCTGAATTCTGTTCGATAAATACACACAAATATCTGCATTAACTTTCAAGCTAAATAACAGGGATGTATAATTAGCCCGTCTCCTTCATGTAAAGATAACCTTGAAGACTGGCCGGCTTTCTGTTTTTTTACCTGACATAAAGGGCATATGTGGCGACAAGAAAAAAAGGATAGTTCGATAGTAAGTCTGGCATTATTGCTTGCCCTGGCTACTATCCCCACGACAGTAACTCTTTTAGTGCCAACACCTGCGCTGGCGCAATCTACAAATGAAATTCCAGCTTTTCCATCACCGGAATCAGTGGTAAGTGGAACTACAGTCCGCATTGATGGTGCAAAAGGCTTGGGAGGAATCAACCAAGCACTCAAGCAAAGTTTTGAGCAGCAGTTTTCTGATACAAAGGTGGAAGTGTCCGCTAATGGCACTGAAGCAGCACTGCAAGCCTTGTTAAATGGAAACGTTGATGTAGTGGCTCTCAGTCGTGGCTTGACTCCAGAAGAAAAAGCCCAAGGCTTAGAACAAGTTCGTTTGCGGCGGGAGAAAATCGCTATTTTTGTTGCTGGTGACAATCCGTTTAAGGGAAGTTTGACTAATAGAGAATTCGCTAGGATTTTTCGTGGAGAAATTACAAATTGGTCAGAACTAGGAGCGACTAAAGGTCAAATCCGCGTCATTGATCACCCAACAACAAGTGACACCCGCAATAATTTACGCAGCTACCCAGCCTTTAAAACTGCCGACTTTGCCATCGGTGCTAATGCTACCCAATTAACTAACGATGACACCATAGCAATTATTCAAAAACTAGGCAAATATGGTATTAGTTACGCCTTAGCCAGTCAAGTATCTCAGTTAGCAAAGCTGCAAAGTGTACGGATTTTAAATATAGATCAACTCTCACCAGATGATTCTAAGTATCCGTTCTCTCAACCTTTAGTATACGTTTACAAGCAAAATCCTAATCCAGGCATAGCAGGTTTTTTAGGTTTTGCGATCGCATCACCAGGACAAATAGCCATAGACGCAGCCAGAACTGCGGAAGCAAATACAATCTCTACCACCAGATTGCAAGCATTACCCACAGATGCATTTACCTCTCCCATCTCTGAGGCGACGACTGCATTAACTCCTGCGCCGATTACCGAGGTGACAACTGACCCTAATGTTGCTCGTAATGAGCAGCCAGTGACCACTCCAGAAGAAAATAATCCTAATGCGATCAACCCGGCGTTATTTTTATGGCTGCTGTTGCCTGCCCTGGGGGGATTCTTGTTATGGTGGTTCTTGGGCAGAAACTCATCAGCCAATGAAGACACAGACAAAAGTCTCTCTACGGGAGAAGCAACCGCCGAAAACACCAGTTCTAACTTAGATGCAGGCACTACTTTACCTGCATCCAACGCTGAAAGCGTCACGTTTGATAATACTGTTAACCAGCCTGCGGTAGTCATTACCTCTAACTCCGATGAAGCTGCATGGGAAATAGAAGCACCAGCTACTGTTGTCAACACTTCATATCCCCAACTCCCAGATGTACCCATTGCTGCATCGGAAACAGAACTGCAAACATCGGCAATATCTGCATCTAACCCACAACTCACAGATATTCCAGAAGTGTCGTTAGATACGGATATTTGGAATGACGAACCGATTCAAGCATCCAACATCATAGAAAATACTATCCCCACAGATGAAGCCATCTGGTCTGATATACAAGAAAATAATCAGCCGATATTAAACTCCAACACCGTCCCCGAATTACCCGAAATCACATTGGATGGAGAACTACCCACACTAGAAACATCAACTACTGTGTCTGAATTACCAGAACTGCCAGAAGTGGAATTAAATGCAGTTGCAGACGCAGCTGAATCCACAATCGATTTCACAGAAGAAGACACCATTGAAGTTGTCTCTAATCTCCCAGAAAAGACAAATGAAGTCTTAACAAACGAAGCAGACTTTACAGCAGAGATCGTGATTGGGGGAGCTATTCCCATATCAAATGCTCAGACAGCAAACCAATCAGTTACCTCAATTGTCAGCGAAAATACTGAAGCAAATATTATCCTCACCGCACAATCGCCAGAATTGGCTTATATAGCTTGGCGAATTCCCGACTCTGAGCAGCAAGCATTACAAAATGCTGGTGTGAATCAATTAACACTTCGACTGTATGATGTCACAGAGCTTGATTTAAGTTACCAAACTCCCCAAATAGTACAGCAATATGAAGTCGCAGCCGCAGCAGGCGATCGCTTTGTCGCCGTTCCCGCCAGCGACAGCGACTACATCACAGAAATTGGCTACGTTACAATTGGCGATCGCTGGGTATCTATTGCTCGTTCAGCACGTGTCCGCGTCTTCAACCGCCCCTACGTCAGCAAAGAACCAGCAACACCCGTACTCAATGAAAATACTCCAGCAAGTATCATCCTCACCGCCCAATCAGCAGAATGGGTGTACACAGCTTGGCACATTGCTGACTCTGAGCAGCAAGCATTACAAAATGCTGGTGTGAATCAATTAACACTGCGACTGTATGATGCCACAGGGCTTGATTTGAGTTATCAAACTCCCCAGATAGTACAGCAATATGAAGTCGCAGCCGCAGCAGGCGATCGCTTTGTCGCCGTTCCCGCCAGCGACAGCGACTACATCGCAGAAATTGGCTATGTTAAAGATGGTAGCTGGGTATCTATTGCTCGGTCAGCACGTGTCCGCGTCTTCAACCGCCCCTACGTCAGCAAAGAACCAGCAACACCCGTACTCAATGAAAATACTCCAGCAAGTATCATCCTCACCGCCCAATCAGCAGAATGGGTGTACACAGCTTGGCACATTGCTGACTCTGAGCAGCAAGCATTACAAAATGCTGGTGTGAATCAATTAACACTGCGACTGTATGATGCCACAGGGCTTGATTTGAGTTATCAAACTCCCCAGATAGTACAGCAATATGAAGTCGCAGCCGCAGCAGGCGATCGCTTTGTCGCCGTTCCCGCCAGCGACAGCGACTACATCGCAGAAATTGGCTATGTTAAAGATGGTAGCTGGGTATCTATTGCTCGGTCAGCACGTGTCCGCGTCTTCAATCGCCCCTACGTCACTGAAGAACCAGCCACCGTCATAGATCAAAGTCATTCACTAGCAAATACAGAAACAAGTGTTGTCCTCATCGCCCGTACACCCAAGTGGGCTTATGCAGCTTGGCAAATTTCCGACCAGCAAAAGCAAGCATTGCAAAATGCTGGTGTAAACCAATTGGCACTACGGCTATATGATGTCACAGAAATAGACCTAAGTTATCAAAGTCCCCAATTTATCCAGCAGTACGAGTGTGAAGAAATCACACGCGATCGCTTTGTGGCGATTCCGACAATTGATCGTGACTACATTGTGGAAATTGGCTATGTTGTAGATGGCGATCGTTGGGTATCCATCGCCCGTTCTGCTAGTATTCGTGTCTTCAGCCGTCCTCACCCAGGGCTTTGGTTTGTGGCTGACACCGAGCTAATTATTCACGGAGCAACTGAGCCAGGTACAACCGTCACTGTTGGAGGAAATACCATCAAACTCAAGCCCGATGGTACATTTCATTTACGCATCCCCTTCTCAGATAGCTTGATTGAATATTTGCTCACAGCAGTTGCTGCTGACGGAGAACAAGCTAGAAACATTCATAAAAAGTTCTCTCAAGAATATCCAGAAGTTTAGTTAATCACCGTAGGAGTACGTTGGCTCGCCCCCAATACGGTTCGGTTAACGTTATGGGTGGGTAGAGACGCTGCACTGCAACGTCTCTACAGGCGTTATTATTTTGTACGAACCGTAATCTGGTTCGCCGTGACCGTAATTCATACCTCACATTGTTACGAATTGGTATTATTTATATGCCGCCAAGATTATAAAAATAATACCAATTTGAAAAAAGAATGCAACAAATAGAACATCTGTAGACGCGATTCTACTCTACGAGAAGCCCTACGGGTGACACTCGTACCGACGCTCGATGACTCGCTCTAAGCCTTGGCGTTAGCCTCTCACGCCACTTGCCACAACGGGGGGAACCTCCCGAAGTTTGCCGAACATCTCCCCGGCAACTTCTCTCCGCAACGCAGTGGCTCGAAAACCCGTCCACCGGACTGGCTTAACTCCGTGCGTCTACGCGTCTTCACCCTTCACCCAAGGATGTGTATCAATCATTAATTGAATTGGTATAAGTATAAAAAAATAACTTCCAAGGAAAGGAATCCGTTGGAAGTTAATAGCAAAGACATTGAAATTGTGGACTAGTCTAGACACTAATTTATCGTTGTGCCTCAACCAACTCCCTCCATCTGAAGGAGCACTCAAGATTAAATATCTCAGTTATCTAGAATACAATTCGCTCAACAAATTAAGATGCATTGTAGTAAAAATAAGACACAAGCTAAATTATTTTAGCAACCAAAACATTATGATTATCTCTCATCCTTATCACTTTTTTATCAGCACTTTTCATCTCATTTTGTCCCTAGGCTATACAAAAAATCTTTAGCCGAGATTTTTACTTTTTAACACTAGAACAAAGAACATATATACAAAACCAATACTGTTTTATATTAATATTCAAATTGTTTTAATAGAAGATATATGAAATATAGAGGTAGAATAAAAAAATAAATGCCGATGGCTAACTCCTACCTCTACCTTTGCAGGAATCTAGTTAAGCTTAAGCTTGTTAATTCTTTGTAAAGTTAACAGCAAGTAGAATTGGGTAAAGAGTAGCCTGTCTCTAAATAGTGGGGATGTCTCTTTAAATCAGCCCTCATAAGATTTAAAAAGATCAGGGCTGTCAATTTGGGAATCTGTGCGGTCAATACGAATGAAGATCATTGACACTAAGTAGCCGAATATTAGACGCCTATTTGATTTCTGACAAAATTCACGATTGAAAAGCCTTCTTTCCTGTTGTTGCCTATTACCTATTGTCTCTCGTGCTGGCGCTGCGCGCACCACACAAATAAGTTCAAAAATCAAAGCGGATTGCTATATCAGTTCCTGCTATGCTGACAAATCAGCACAGATGAGCTATTGCCAATTTACTCAAAAGCCTTCTTAGATTTAACATCCCAGAGGTATCAATGACTATTACTACCTTTAACGAAGAAAAAAATGCAGGTAACTCCCTGAAAGAGAAACCACATTGGCCAGAACAAAACTTCATAAATAAAAATCTCGAAAGCAAAGACATCAAGCTACAAGATACTACCGCATCCAGTTCTCTTTTCCCCGGATTACATCGTGGTCGAGTAGCTATTTTTATAGACGGGTTAAACCTATTTCATTCAGCTTTGCAACTTGGTATTGAAATTGACTATCTCAAATTGCTTTGTCGTTTAACTGAAAGTTCAAGATTGTTGCGTGCTTTCTTCTACACTGGAGTTGATACATCACGCCAACCATCTATGCGTAACCGCTCTCATGAAAAGCAGCAAGGTTTTCTATTTTGGATGCGCCGGAATGGTTATCGTGTATTTACTAAAGAATTCCAACCTGCTGATAACTCTAAGAAACCAAATCTGAATGTAGAAATAGCTGTTGATATGATCACTTTATCTCCCTATTATGACACTGCTGTTTTAGTTAGTGGAGATGGAGATTTAGCGTATGCTGTAAATGCTGTCACTAGCAAAGGAGCAAGAGTAGAAGTTGTCAGTCTGCGAACAATGACAAGTGACAGCTTAATTAATGTTGCTGACTACTTCATTGACTTAGATAGCATTAAAAAGTACATCCAAAAAGATACCAATATTGGCTATAATTACCGTACCTTGTCTAATTCTGGTGTTTAAACTGATTAATATCAGACCTGTAACAAGTTTTTGCAGTTAAGTCTCAAACTCGGAAATGACTCTGCGTATTTTACTCACCTTGAATCGAGATAGAAATTCCCGATCCTCGACTTCTACCTTCCGGGGAAACCACCCTACAAGTTTCCATAATCATTCGGGGATCTAAATCCATGTGATTTCAGTAGTATTTAACATTGATTTTTTCGAGACATATAGTTTCAGCGAGCGACTCATATCTTAAGTTTGCTCAATATCATGTTAAATTAAGTAAAACTACTGATTTAACTGTTTTCTGACTTCGTTTAAGATTTATTTTATTGAGAAATCTTGCCTGCTATCAAAATTACTAATTTCAATAGCTACTCTGCAAGTATTAAGAATTACCCTAGTTAAATTATAGTACCAATTTATTTTAATATTGCTCAATCATCCCATAGTATAAGGAGTACTTAGAGTGAATCAAATACAATTAACTTTTGTTATTAGTTATATACTAATATCATGCTATTTTTTAAGCAATTGGTTAAGGTTTTCTTTGCGTCAGCCAACATCTGCTCCAGAAGATAAATTTTTATCTTTTGTGATGGTTGTGATCACAACTATTTTTTGGCCACTGATGATACCAATATCTTGTTGGGAAATGTTCAAGCAACGGAAACTAGACTTTAACACAATAGTTCCCATTGTATTAACAATATTAGTTTTTAGCGTTTCATACTATCTAAATTATCTACAATAAGCCAGATTTTACTATTACAGCGATCGCTATTTACATGACTCTGAAACCTGATGCTTAAATCCCCACTCCTCAATATCGGCTTGCCAGATGCATTTGGTGAGAACTATACTCAGATTCGTCAGGTTATTAGGGTGTTATACGCATTGTGACCATATTAGCTGGACGCTATGAAATAATCGGGCAACTTGGGGGAAAGGGCTTTGCAATTACGTTCCTAGCAAAAGATAATCGGCAAATAAGTGAACCTCTGTGTGTTGTCAAACAACTGCGTCCCCATCATATCCATCCCCAGATGGTAGATTTATTTGAAAAAGAAATTACCATTCTAGAAGAACTGGGCAAACATCCTCAAATTCCGCAATTGTGGGACTACTTCAGCGAAAATCAGCACCTCTACATAGTGCAGGAGTTTATTCAAGGACACGATTTGAGTCACGAAATTTTACCGGGGAAGCGATCGCGCGAGGATTACACTATTGAGCTGTTACTGGAAGTCTTAGAAGTTTTGTGCTTTGTACACAGTCAAGGAGTAATTCATGGCGACATCAAGCCGAGGAATCTTGTACGGCGGTATCAGGACGATAAGATTTTATTGATCGACTTTGGCATCATCAAAGAAACTGCTTCATTGATGGTAAATGCTCAGGGTGAATTTATTTCTAGTGCTGTGATTGGTACACCCGGCTATATGCCCCATGAGCAAAAAAAAGGTAATCTTTGTTTTGGCAGTGATGTGTATGCTTTGGGGATCACTGCTATTCAAGCCCTAACTGGTATTAAGCCCGTCAAACTCTCACAAGATATACAGACAGGGCAAGTAATCTGGAAAGATCAAGTAGATATAAGTAGGCATATTGCGGCAGTAATTACCAAAATGGTACACCCTCACCTCAGTATGCGCTACCCCAATGCAATGGCAGCTATACAAGGTTTAATGTCTGAATCACCATCAAGACCTGACTGGTCAAGGCGTCAAGCTATTAAAACTATCAGTTGTGTGGGTGCTGGCTTGGCTGCATCTGTTTTGATGCAAAGAGTTCTACAAGTATTTGCACCAGAAACTTTAGTACCTCTATTCACCACACCAGATTCCCAAGGGACAACTTCAGCAGCCGCAGCCAGAGCTGCAACTCAAGAAATATCATCTCTCAAAACCTTTAAATTTGAGACAGTGATGGTGGATAAATGGGGAAAAATTAGTAAGCGTTACCCCAGACAAGCAAAGTTTTTTACAGAAGACTTGGGTCAAGGTATCACTCTAGAAATGGTGGAAATACCGGGTGGTAAATTTGTGATGGGTTCATCTTTAGCAGAACAAGAACGACAACTAGATGAAGGCCCACAACATAGCGTCACAATTCCACCCTTTTATATGGGTAAGTTTGTCATCACCCAAAAGCAATATCAAGCGGTGATGAATAAGAATCCCTCTAAATTTATCGGCGGAAGACGACCTGTAGAACGGGTGAGTTGGGATGATGCGATCGCTTTTTGTCGCCAACTATCTCAACAGACAGGCAAAAGCTATCAATTGCCAAGTGAAGCACAGTGGGAATATGCTTGTCGAGCTGGAACTACTACCCCCTTTCACTTTGGTGAGACGATCAATAGCGCTCTAGCCAACTATGATGCCAATTTCACCTATGGTTTTGGACTCCAGGGTAAGTATCTGCAAACAACGACAAATGTCGGTAGTTTTCCCCCCAATGCCTTTGGTTTGTATGATCTGCACGGTTTGGTTTGGGAATGGTGTCAAGATACATACCTAGATAATTATCATGGAGCACCGACAAATGGAGCAGCGAGAATTAGCGATCGCACTCCTTATCGCTTGCTACGTGGTGGTTCATGGGGCGATAAACCATCAGCCTGTCGTGCTGCGAATCGCATCAGATACCCACAAAATTTTATCTCTGTGCTACATGGTTTTCGGTTGGTGCTGCCTATGACTAACAACTCTCATTCATCTTCTGCCACTCCGGGAAAAGAAAAGCAATTATAAGGTGAGTTAACAGCAGCATCACTCACGATGATTTCCTGGTTGATGGTGTGTGAGGGAACTATCTATTTCACTAGCATCTAGCCCCGGACTGATAAAGTATCTCTCTAGAGTATTTGTCACCATTAAGTATCGAAACTTATATTATTGATAATTTCCCACAGTTTTTTTGATAAGTTTAAAGTATAAGTAAAACAATTACTTGTCTAAGTTTTCATGACTCATTCACAACGGAGGTGAGAAGCTATGGATACTGCTGTCCAATATGACATTGAAGTGATTAAAGAAGAAGTACGTCAACTCGTGAACAAGGGAGTAATTAACCGTCAACAGCCGATTTATTTTTTATTTAAATACCTGCGTGAACGTGATTGGGAATTTTTTGAACGGGAATTAGAAAATCACGACTTCTTACTCAGAGATCGGATTATTGACTTGCTGGGACGTGAAGACTGGGAACAAGATTAAATTTCTAGAGCAGCCTAAATAATTTGCAGTTGCAAAAGCAAATTTTTGAGGAGTTTCTCACAAAAATTTGATGCATATCAAGGCTTTTTAGTAGTCGTCAATAAGGAAGCTAGAACCATGTGGCGGGAATAAAGAAACCGTTACAAATTAGCGCTGCGCTGATGCTGTATTCATTTAGAATTTTGACTTCCCGGCAGTACTAGAGCTTGTCTTTAGATTAGCGGTTATGGGGCAGATCACATCAAGCAGGCATCTCTTGGATTCTGATCCACTCATTGCTGAGTTTCGGTTTACTTGTGTAAACTTTAGTCCTGATATTTTTTTGGTAGCGTGGTTGCTCAAGTAATTCTTCTGAGAGAATTTCTGGTAATAAATCGGGTTTTTCCCCTGCAAAGACTGGCATTTCTTGCCAGCAGTGGCGACAAAACCAGTAAATCTGGGAACTGCGGATATGGGGTAGAAGTAGCCCAGAACAACAAGGACAGTAAATCATATTTTTTGAAATCCTAGTTAATTAACCATCTGTGTAATGAATTATGACAAAAGCTTGACAAAAGTATCGAATTAAAAACTACGTTCTATAGTTTGAGAATAATGTTGAAATATGAGGAACTTGTGAGGAATGTTGAAATAACAAACTTTTTGTAATGCTTGTTTACATTTGCACATAAAAAGACAGCGTTGCTGAATCAGGGAATGAAATTTGATGTGCTGAAATCTTGAACTCTTTATCCTCTATGCGTCTCTGACTTTTCGCTAGTTAAGAAAGGTAAACAAAGTTATAGTCCTCCTGCCTCCTCACAAAATCCTCAAATTGTATTCATATAAACATAAGCATGGGACTTAGAAGTTTTGTAAACACGTAGTACTGCTACATCCCTTTTGAGTATCTGTATCTGTCAAAGGAACCTAAACCATGCAAGAAATAACTGTTAGTCAAGAAAAGATTCACCAAGTCTCAAAAGAGCAAGCTTTGGTGTTGTCCTTAGCTCGACTTTATCCATTTTTACGAAGACCAAAACCCGACGCTCAAACCATTATGGGACAGTAGTTTTAGTTTTTGGACTTGAGTGCAAATCAGTGACATGGAAAAAGTATTTGCCAAAAAACTAGGATTTTTGCCGGATAAGGAAAGCCAAGTTCTTAATTTTGGATAAAGTCGAGTGGGGATTGCAGACATCGCCTTGGTGGGTGGTAAAAACGCTTCCTTGGGAGAAATGATTCAGCAATTGCAACCCCAAGGTGTGAAAGTTCCTACAGGATTTGCTACTACTGCCTACGCTTATCGGTACTTTATCTCTGCGGCAGGTTTAGAAGCCAAACTCATGCCCAATATCAAGATAAAACCCAATTCTTCGTCAACAAACTAGCCCAAGGTATCGGGATGATCGCTGCCGCATTTTACCCTAAACCCGTAATTGTCCGCCTCTCCGACTTTAAGAGTAACGAATACACCAATCTCCTCAGTGGTAGACAATTTGAACCCAAAGAAGAAAACCCGATGATTGGCTGGCGTGGTGCTTCGCGTTATTATAGCGATCGCTATCGTGAAGGTTTTGTCCTAGAGTGTCAGGCGATGAAGCGGGTACAGGATGATATGGGTTTAACCAACGTGATTTTAATGATCCCGTTTTGCCGCATCCCCGAAGAAGGTCAGCTTGTACTGGCAGAAATGGCAAAACACGGTTTATTATGTCAAGAAAACGGCTTGCAAGTCTACGTTATGTGTGAGCTACCGAGTAATGTATTAGTCTGTCAAGATAAAAATGATGGACTGTAGTGCGGGCATCTTGCCCGCGTAAGCGAGACGCTCACTAGTCTGTCAAGATAAAAATGATGGACTGTAGTGCGGGCATCTTGCCCGCGTAAGCGAGACTCAAAACAAAATTGACAGACTAGTACAACTAGCAGATGAATTTTGTGAAATATTTGATGGCTTCTCCATTGCTTCCAATGACCTGACACAATTAACCCTCGGACTAGACAGGGATTCTGAATTAGTCGCACATCTATTTGATGAGCGCAATCAAGCAGTAAAACGGATGATTTCCCAAGCCATCCACACAGTCAAACAGCACGGACGGAAAATTGGTATTTGTGGTCAAGCACCTAGCGATTACCCAGAATTTGCCCGCTTCTTAGTCGAACAGGGAATTGATTCTATTAGTCTCAACCCTGATTCAGTGCTGAAGACCCTGTTAGAAGTAGCCGATGCAGAAGCAATAAGCACTTTAGTGCTGATCAAAAAGCGGGTTTCTCAAACAACAGCAAAGTCAGGACAAAATCCATCATAAAAATTGATACCCAAGTTGTGACGACGGCTGTTGTTGCCGATTCTCCCACTTCCTTGGCTCCCCCCTTGGTAGTTAATCCCCAACTACAGCCATTCACCGCCACCAGCACCCCAAAAATAAAACCTTTCAGCAGAATAATCCACAAATCTGATGGTGCTAAAAAATCTCTGACTGAATCCAAAAATGTCTCCGGCTCAATTCGATAAAATTGTGCCCCGGCAAACATACCACCAATAATGCCTGTAACTAAAGCAAAAATAGTCAACAAGGGAGTCATCACAGAGCAAGCAATTACCCTAGGAATAACGAGAAAATCAATAGGATCTGTTTTGAGCATGTAAAGTGCATCAATTTGCTCCGTCACTCGCATTGCACCTATTTCTGCCGCAAACGCAGAACCTACCTGTCCAGCAATAATACTAGCGGTAAGAATTGGTGCTAATTCTCGGCAAAATGCTAGAGCAAAAGCACCTCCCACAGCATTAATAGCACCAAATTGCACTAATTCCCTCGCCGTTTGAATAGTAAAAATCATTCCCGCAAACCCACTGACAAGCAGCACTGGAGAGATAGAAGCGGGGCCCGCAGTCACCATGTGTTCCAAAATCTTTTTGTAATAGGTTTTGCCTTGGAGGAGATGTAGCACAACTTGACCAAAGAGCAGTAGTGTGGCAAAACAACGTATAATCCACAACTGGCGTAAATTCTCTTTTGGTCGCGGTTTTCCTCCCATCTTTTATCCTCTCAACGTGGTTGTAAAAAATTCGCTTTAATTTCAAAACTCCATGCCACTACTAAGATTTATGTGAGGAGAGTTACAGGGATAAACCGTTGGACACAGTTAGTCTTTTGGGTGATTGTAACGGAAATCGGACAGCAGCATACTAGACGATTGGGCTTTAGTATTATTTGTTACCAAGTAAGTGAGAGACTCAACATCTCGATGAGGTATGAGGGAAAATTTTCCCGGTAATTAGCTTCATCAGCATATAAGAAAGTTGGTAATATAGTTAGTATGTGAGTAGGGTAGTTACTATCCGAATCTAACCAAAGATTGAAATGTCAATAAGCTTGAGTTGCTAGGATGAGATAGTCTTGAGACTGGCTTTTCATAGGTTGGATGCGATCGCAGTTTTTCCCATAAGGTCACATTTCCTGCCGCAGCTTGCTTAAGTAAACAAGGATATCGGGTAGCAGTTTTAGAAAAGAAATTGCTACTGTCTGTCCTGATGAACCATTTGAACATCTGCACACCAACAACCCCAAAGCTTATAAAGCCAAAAAGTGGGAAGCGTATCAGCAGATTATGACGAGTCTACGGGATTTAATTCCGGATGTAGACACCTATGCCCGGATGAAAGTGTATGGTACACCCACTACCAGCAAATTTTACTTAGGCAACCGCAGGGCAATATTTATGGTGCGAAATTGATCTCCCAACAAGTGGGCTTAAATCGCTTGGGAGAATCGTCTAACTTCTACTTTGTGGGTGCAAGTGCAGGCTATCCCAGCGCCCCAGGTGTTATTAGCAATGGTATGGATGTAGTGGAACTGATTACAGGACAGACGGTGCGACACAGAAGCAAAGCACCCCAACCTTTGGCTATGGCTAGCTGAAATTTATCCAGAAAGTTCTCTGGCAAAATGCGATCGCTTGTAAACTACTAGCAAAACTTCCATGAGATGTTAGATTTCTACATACTGGTCAAAATTGCCATGCTTAGTTATGAGTGAAACAAGAGGGAAAGTATATCTGGTAGGCGCTGGGCCAGGAGATGTAGCATACCTCACAGTAAAAGCTTACAATCTTTTGCAACAAGCTGAGGTGCTGGTCTATGATGCCCTAGTAGATGCCCAACTCTTGCAGTGTGTACCACCTAGTTGCTTAAAATTGGATGTGGGTAAACGCGGTGGTAAACCCAGTACAACCCAAGCTGAAATTAACAACCTATTGGTAGAACAGTGTCAACATGGAAAACAAATTGTCAGGCTTAAATCTGGCGATCCGTTGATCTTTGGGCGTTGTACTTGCGAAATTGAGGCGCTAAAAGCATCTAACTGTGAATTTGAAATAGTACCAGGGATTTCTTCAGCTTTCGCAGCCCCATTACTAGCAGGAATTCCCCTGACAGATCCGGTTTTGAGTCGCTGTTTTGCTGTATTTACAGCCCATGAACCGGATGCTTTAGACTGGGAGGCGCTGTCACGGTTAGAAACCTTGGTAATTTTGATGGGAGGGAAACATCTAGCGGAGATTATACACCGCTTGCTACGGCAGGAGCGATCGCCGCTCACGCCCATAGCCATTATCCGGTGGGCGGGGACTCAAGAGCAACAAGTTTGGACTGCTCAATTAGGAGATATTCTCGCACAAACTGCTGGCTTATCCCTCTCACCAGTGGTAATTGTGATTGGGGAAGTTGTGAGGCTTCGCAAGTACTTACAACCTGAGAAAATATTAAATGATGTTCTCGTATCTGCAACTCCTCACCTGCCAACCGTGGATAGTAACCTGATCTCTCTTCACCAACCGCTTGCTGGTAAAACCATTCTTGTCACACGTTCAGTTGGACAATCAAGCCACTTTAGCGATCGCCTGGCCGCCTTAGGTGCCACAATCATTGAAATGCCTACCCTAGAAATTACTCCACCTTCTAGTTGGTCAGCATTGGATCATGCGATCGCTAATTTATCTGATTTCCACTGGTTAATTCTCACATCTACCAATGGAGTAGATTACTTTTTTGCCAGGTTAAAGGCACAAGGTAAAGATTCCCGTGCTTTAGCTGGCGTGAAAATTGCCGTTGTCGGTGAGAAAACAGCCCAAAGTCTCAAACAACACTCTCTACAACCAGATTTTATTCCTCCCAATTTTGTCGCTGATTCTTTAGTAGCAAACTTCCCAGAAGCATTATTAGGTAAAAAGTTGTTATTTCCTAGAGTCGAAAGTGGTGGTAGAGAAGTTTTAGTTAAGGAATTCACAGCGAAGGGAGCAGAAGTAATTGAAGTTGCAGCATATCAATCTGGTTGTCCTAATACTATTCCAGAAGCAGCAGAATTAGCACTACAAAATCGAGCAATAGATATCATTACTTTTGCTAGTTCTAAAACTGTACAATTTTTCTGTCAACTGACAAGTAATATCCCATCTTGCTTAGAAGGAGTTTGCATTGCGTCCATCGGCCCCCAAACCTCCAAAACTTGCCGTGATTTAATTGGGCGCGTCGATGTCGAAGCTGAAGAATATACTTTAGAAGGTCTGACACAGGCAATTATCAAATGGTCATAGGGCAGGAGGAAATGTAGAGACGTTGCATTGCAAAGTCTCTACAAAATAACAAATAACAAATGACAAATCACAAATGCCAAAACGCATCATCGGCTTAACTGGAGGTATTGCTACAGGTAAAACTACTGTCGCTGATTATTTGGCAAGTGCTTACCATTGGCCAATTTTAGATGCAGATATTTATGCTAGGGATGCCGTAGCTCTTGGTTCACCAATTTTAGCAGCGATCGCCCAACGTTATGGCACAGAAATTTTATTATCAGATGGTAATCTCAACCGCCAAAAGTTGGGTGAAATTATTTTCAATTACCCAGATGAACGCCATTGGCTAGATAGTTTGATTCATCCTGGGGTAGGCGATCGCTTCCTCAAAGCCATCGCACAAATATCTGCACCAACTATAGTATTGGTCATTCCCTTACTGTTTGAAGCTCAAATGACTAATTTAGTCACAGAAATTTGGGTAGTACATTGTTCTGAATCGCAACAGTTACAAAGATTAATGCAACGGAATCACCTAACGCAAGAGCAAGCACAAGCACGTATCAACAGCCAATTATCTATTGAAAAAAAAGCCGAACTTGCAGATGTTGTTTTAGATAATTCCTCTACTACCGCAGCACTCATCAAACAAATTGCTCAAGTTTATAATCAGCATGAAAGTGGTTAAAAATTTCTCTAATGGTTATTGTCCCAGTGCTGGTCTATGGAATCTCAGCCGAAGCACTTTCAACTGAGCAACCTTCACAACAATCCTCGGTAACGAATAAACACCAAAATCACCGCCCACGAACCTAACGCCACCTTGATGGCTACCAGAATGTTGAGCAGAGGTATAATTCCCCCACTCAAAAGTCTACCCATCTCGCCGTGGGGTAATTCAAATCCTGATAAAGTGATCACTGCCAAAACAATAAAAACCAGCACCGAAACCTTCTCCCATTTGGCGGCGTGCCAACGCTGGTAAATTGCTTGCATCCACTCTGGTGATGAGGTAATCGCCACCAGACCGATCGCAGTTCCTCCCGCCACTCCGGCCGCAAAACCACCACCTGGAGTCAGATGTCCCCGAATTGCCAGCTCGATACTCACCAAGGCGGCGATTGTGGCTCCCAGACGCGCCAGCATAATTGACGGTTGATCTGTGAAATGATAAATGGCACAGGACGGCCTTTCATTAGCTAGCAAAAAATAAGCACCCATGATGGCGATCGTAAACACCACCACCTCGAAGATAGTGTCATACAACCGATTCCGGAGAATAATCACTGTCACCGCATTGGGTATCCCGCCATCTTTAACAATCGATTCGACAATTGAGAAATCTGGTAATTCTGGTGCGGGATTCGGCAAAGCCAGCATTTTCACAAACAGCGCTATCCCGGCTGCTATGTAGATCCATTTCATTGATGCTTCTCCCCTGAATCTGGCATATTTACATAGGTTAAAGCTGTTGCTTGTGAGGTGAGTTCGCTTTGCATGATTTTATAGATACGTTCCACCCTGACGGCTGTATGATAAGCCTGTTCCTGCCTAATACAGGTCGCATGGACTTCTTTTTCCATCAGTGCCCTTTCCAAAGCTTGGGTATTGGTGTAGGGAACTAGCTCCAGACGCATGTGACGTTGACCAAAAATTCTGCGAAAGTCATGGAAAAGCTGCCCAAAATCACCCTCTGAGGCAGCATCATCTTGAATGATACCAAGACGCATGACCAAAGATGAACGTACAGCGATCGCATACAAAGTAATCGCCAGCATTGTCCCTACCAAAGCTTCTGTCAAAGCTACATCTGCCGCCCCCAAAAGTGTATATACCAAGGCTGCTACTGCTCCCAGTATTCCCCGAATTACCAAGGCATGGTAGGGATTGACTTGCAGTAGTAGCATACAAGCGGACAACGGTAGTAAGGCAGCGATCGCATAGATAAACAGGTCGTAATTATTCATCCTTACCCCCAGTACTTGAACAGTATGCCAATACATACCCCAGCATCGTGTTCCACATGGCTAAACAAATAATGCCGAGAATGAGTAGTGGCCATTCCCTGGGTATTTTCAACAGCAAACCAAAGACAATCAGGATAGAACCAAGAGTATCCGACACCGAAAGAGTATGTAGTTTGAATAATAGCGATCGCTTGCCCAATAGGTAAGATGTCCCCCAAAACCAAAAGGCAATGCCTACAACTATGCAGGTATAACTTAAAACGTTGATCATATATCACTCATCCGCCTAATTACATTTGCCAGCAACATTAATCCTGCATTACCCACACTCAGGACGATCACTCCGACAATGCCGATCATCCAGTCATCACGCAAGACTGAGACAACCAAAATCATCACCGCAGTTTTGGATGAGATACTGGCAAAGGCCAACATTTTTTGCCAGATATGTTCATTTTTCCAAGCTGCGTAGACGGGTATGAGCAAAGCCAAAATCATGGTGATCAGTAACAAGTTCATGGCTTTTTCCTCCGTTTAATTCGGTGTACTTCATACCAGCCATCTTCGTGGTATTTTACGACAATGGTTTTTGGCGTAAAAGTAATGATGAATATATCTAGAAATATCAGTCCTGGTGTCCTGCGCGCAGGGACACGTTCCATGACTATTTCTTCTTCAGTGTGGGGAAAGAAAATGATTTCCAATGCCTCCTTATAGGCCACAGGAATCGCTACGATGCTTTCCCACAGTGCCCGCAACCAATCCTTCAACGACCCTATAGCTTTGGGGCGTCCCGGTAATAACAGGGCGATACTGACGCCAATGATGATATTTACCACACTGAAATTAGCAGTGAGTAGGAACCAGATAGCCAGTCGTAATAAAAAATTTAGATATCCAATCATGCCAATACCATCCAGAAGAGTAGTACCAACATCAGACTCATAAAACCGATGAGATGCTCAAATTGCTCAAGTACACGCGGTAGCTTGACAGCTAATCGTTGAATAATCAACAAATATACCAGCCAGCCAGTGCCGATGGTTGCTAGTGGTTTGATAACATTGGCGACAGTATACGCGTCATAATACACAACGTTGGCGACAAACAGCCCACCGATTAATAGGATTACCCCAGGCCAGAAACCGGGCTTGACCTCCTCTTGTCCGCCACGGGGCAAAAAGATGAATTTGGCAAAGGATATTGCTGTTCCTAAGGCCGCAACGTTCATGGCGATCACTTGCCAAGGTGCGAGATTCTTCATGGTCAACACCTTCGCCCCAAAACCAGACAGCAAGGGAAAGCCGGATATGGAGAAGCTGGCTATGACTAGAGCAATCCAAACTGCGGTATTGATCGGCTTATGTTGCAAATCTTTGAAGTTACGGCTGGGTAAGACACCTGCAATCAAAAATAGCGCCGATTTCACCAAGCCGTGGGTTAGGGCATAAAAACCACCGACCTTGGGTGCAGCGAGGATAAAGCCTAACTGGGAAATAGTATGAAACGCCAGCATTCGCTTGGTATCTTTTTCAAAGATGGCATAGAACACACCTAGAAGCGCTGTCCCTACTCCGAAGATCCTAATGATGGGATCAACCTCTTCTAAAATCAGCGCACAACGCACTAGGGGATAGACTCCGGTTTTGACAACGACCCCTGACAGCAAGGCCGATACTGGTGTTTCTGATTCCGAGTGGGTCAACGGTAGCCATAATCCCGATACAAACACTCCGCCCTTTACTAATAGTCCCAAAAAGATGAAGGCAAAGGCCTCTGGTGGTGCGCCGCGTAAGGCGGAAAAAGCAAACGAGTGATTTGTCTGATAGGCTAGCGCTGCACCCACTAGATAAAACAGCATGGCCACATTGCTAATAAACAGATAGCGCAAAGCCACCCAAATTGAACGATTAGTCCGGGGATAGGCAATCAAAAGAAAGGCCGCAATCCCACTCACCTCTAATGCCACGTATAAACTAATAAAATCTGTACAGGCAAAGGCGGCATTAACGCTGCCATGCAACATCATGGTCTGGGCGTAAAAAAAAGCTGTCTTATTGCCTGACCAACAGTAGAGGACGACCGCAGCCGTTACTAGGGCATTGGTCAAGATAAAGTAGCCGGTCAATTGATCGAGTGTTAAGGTGACACCGAAGTTATCTAGTAATTTAAGTTCAAGGGACGACTGAGCGATCAATAACTGCAATGCATATCCCGCCGAAGCCACAGCCACAGCCAGGGACAGGTATTTGTCAATTCTGGGGAACAGATAAATGATGAACCCCATCAAAAACGGTAGTGCAATCCAGGCGATGGTAATGGTAGTCATGGCGTATTGTTCTTCTCGATCTCGTTGCTTTCCAATGTGGGATTATCCTGTGCCAACTTCATGACACCGACCAGCATTAAGGCTTGGATCGAAAAGCCGATCACAATCGCCGTCAATATGACCGCTTGGGGAACCGGATCGGCATAAGCGCCCTTTTTAACGTTTGATAGAATTGGTGTAAACAAACCTCCTCGTGATGCAATCAGCACGTAATAGGCGATCACCCCTGTACTCATCACATCCATAGAGATGATTTTCATCACTAGGTTCTTTTTCAGAACAATGCCAAAAAATCCGCATAATATGGTCGCAAATATAAATGCTTCTAACACAGGAATTATTTGTTGAGTATAGGTTTTGTATCTAGAAAAAATAAACTATATTATGTAAAACTTTGACCATTCGTCACCCGCAATTGAGTTGGGCTGATTGTGATGAACAGGTAGGTGGCGCTGCTGAATCGTGAGCTTAAATGTCACACTCAAACAGCATCTTTGCTGATTGTTGCATTTCTTGTGTATCGGGTTTTATCTGACATTTCAATACTTAATTGTTGCATTTCTTGTGTATAAGCTTTCATCTGAATTTTAATAGACAATCATTGATTTAAATCTATACTTTCCCTACCTATGAGTGACCTACTTGCTATTCTCAACGCTTACCGAGCCACTGAGCAACGTCATCGAACAGCCTTCTTAGCCACTGTTGTTAATACTCAGGGTTCTACCTATCGTCGTCCAGGGGCGCGGATGTTGATGACCAATAACGCGCAGGTAGGGATGGTGAGCGGTGGCTGTTTAGAAAATGATATTTGGGAACATACCAAACAGGTGGCAGAGGTTGGTGAAGCTCGTGTTATCACCTACGATACCACTATTGATGAGGATGTCCAGTGGGGGTTTGGATTGGGTTGTAACGGGGTGGTACAGGTGTTGATTGAACAGTTGGATCGGGGTCTTATAAATCCCTTAACTCACCTAGCTGATTGTTTGCGCGATCGCCTACCGCGTGTCATGGCTACGGTGTTTGCAGTGGAGGGGATGGTATCTAACGTCAAAGTTGCCCAAAGATTCATACTGCACCCTGACTATACGATCACTACTGATCTCACAGAACAGTCACTAATTGAGGCGATCTCTAGAGATGCCAAACTAGTTTTGCAGCAAACATCTCCTTTAACTCAGAGTTATCATTTAGCTACAGGACGAATTCAAGTATTATTTGAGGTCTTACAACCACCACCCCATTTGACCCTATTTGGTGCTGGTCAGGATGCCCTACCTGTTTTGCAGTTGGCAAAAGCTATTGGCTGGCAAGTCACCGTTGTAGACTGTCGCGCCCGTGAAGCCACTATTCAACGCTTTAGTCAAGCTGATCAAGTTTGTCTTGCCCATCGCAATCAATTATCTGAGCAAATCACCGTCCATGCACAGATGATTGCAGTTGTGATGACCCATAATTATTTAGATGATTTTGCAATTCTCAAAGTCTTGTTGTCCTCACCTGTGCAATATATCGGCGTACTGGGGCCTAAACATCGCACAGGGCGGCTACTTGCAGAATTAGCCACTGAGATCAATATCAACAGCGATCGCCTTTATGCACCCATAGGTTTAGATATTGGTGCCAATACACCCCAAGAAATAGCGATCGCTATTATCGCTGAAATCCAAGCAGTGTTGTCAAACCACGGTGCAGGCTTTCTCAAACAGCGTGCGGGGTCAATTCATTAAACGTCAGAGGGAATATTTTTGATAACTGACACCAATCATCCATCTCTTCACTTACCTCCGGAATCTAGGATTTAAGCAGATAGTTTTAGATATCATTCATTTCCCAAATAAGCTTCAATTACAGCCGGATCATTTCTGACTACAGATGGTTCACCCAAAGCAATCAATTGACCAAAATCTAAAACCGCAATGCGATCGCACAAACCCATAACCAAGGGTACATGATGTTCAATCAGGATAATTGTCAAGTTAAACTGCGCTCGCAGACTACGAATAAACTCGCTTAGTTGTTGCTTCTCATTGGGGTTCATCCCCGCCGCAGGTTCATCAAGGAGTAATATCTGTGGCTTCAGGGCTAAGGCGCGGGCAATTTCTAACCGACGTTGATCACCATAAGCGAAATTTTTGGCTTTTTCTTGGGCGCGATCGCTTAATCCCACTAGTTCTAATAACTCTAAAGCTTTCTGCCTACTTTTAGATTCTTCTTGAGGTGCTGGTGGTAATCCTAAAACCCCTGTAATTATACCACTTTTTATATGTAAATGATTGCCGATGATTACATTATCTAATGCCGATAGTTCCCCAAATAAGCGAATATTTTGAAAAGTACGGGCTATACCTAAACCTGCGATTTCATCAGGACGTAGCTGAGAAATTTCCCTACCTTGATAAACTAAATTACCACTAGAAAGGGGAATTAAAGCCGTGATTAAATTAAATAGTGTTGTCTTACCAGCACCATTTGGACCAATTAATCCAAAAATTTCATATTTTGTGACTACAAAAGACACATTATTAACCGCTACTAGACCGCCAAAGCGACGAGTTAAAGCTTTTGCTTCCAAAATAACATTATTGTTTATTGTTGAAATATCCAACATTTTTATCTTCACCTACAATCATCCGCTCTTTACTTTCTTTCCTGGTTTCGCGTCCTTAGCGACTTTGCGGTTCGGTTAGAAAAGTTTTTTGATAAATTCAGATAAGTCAATCATTCTATTTTAGGCATTAGCATTTTATCTTTCTCTAACTTTACGTTTTTTAAAAATATCTGGTGTCACCAAACCTTGAGGAAAGAAAATTGTCCCCACCACTATTAACAAACCAAAAATAATCAATCTCCCATCTCGCAAGAACTGCGCTAACCAAGTAGGTAAACCACCAGTATCAGCCAGGTTTCGTAAAATTTCTGGTAAGGCTGTAAACACCATACCCCCAACTATGGAACCTAAAAAAGTTCTAGAACCACCAATTAACACAAAAGTTAAATAGATGATACTGGCATCAAAAGTACCTTGACGAGCATTCCAGGTATTGAGAAAATGAGCACTAATCACACCGACAAATCCGGCAATAATTGCTCCTAAAGTAAACGCCAAAACTTTGTAGTAAGTTGGGTTAATTCCCATCGCACCTGCGGCTAATTCATCTTCTCTAATAGCGGTGAATGCCCTACCTACACGAATACGTTCTAGGCGGTAAAATAATACCGCACTTATTATTAATAATGGCAGTGCAATCCATAAATATTCGATTTGAGTTTGGAAAGGTTGGGGGATATTAGGAATGCCAATTGCACCACCTGTAATTTCCAAATTGAGACAGATTACACGGAGAACTTCTACAAAAGCAATAGTAGCGATCGCTAAATAAATTCCACGCAACCGCAGCACTGGAATTCCTACTGCTACACCCAGCAAAGCACACACAAATCCAGCAATAATCATTTCTATTAACACCAAAGAGATGGGAAATAAATTGCTAGGAGGAGTTGCAAAAATTGTAGTTGATAAAATTGCTGAAATATAACCACCCACAGCATAAAAACCAGGGCTAGCTAAAGACAATTGCCCAGCCATTAATGGTAAATAAAGCGATAAACCAAGTAATGCTCCCAATACCATAGAGACAATTAAAGAACCATAAGTAGCAAAAAAATCTGTCATTATCAAATATTTTGTTTTATTCTTAAGCTGTGAGTATTTGCTCTGCTGTCAGCGTCAGATCTGGAAATGTTCTCGACACAATTCGTTCTGCACCTATAAACTGTGTATGTTGGTATTTTCCCTCATTATCTAATAAAAAAATCAATACAGATGGAACTTTTGAATTGCCTAAATATTCTCTGAGTCCAATTGCTAAATAATCAATAATCCAATATTCGTGAATCCCTAAACGTTGATGTTATCTCCACAGCTAATTGAATAGGTTCTACAGGTGCAGAGTAATCAGAACGATTGGAACGCCACACGTCTTTGTTGATCACACTAACATCAGGTTTGCGTCCCCGTTCTTTTCCTTCAGATGTGATGGTTCTAAACATTGCTATATTCTTGACTACGTAATTCAGATTGAGTCGTCTAATTTCATCGTTGAAAGAAAACAATACATAATTAGCTACATCATCATGGTTTCTGGTTGGACGCACTTCTACAATTTCTCCGTCGATAAGTTCATAGAAACCCTCATCTGGATACTGTTCTAAAAATTGTTCAAAAGTTAATTTTTGCTTGATGTATGTTTTCATTTTTATACCTTTTGAATAAAACGTCGCCCTAGCAAACCTTGAGGCCTAACTAACAGCATAAAAAATAAGATGCCAAAAGCAACTGCATCTTTAAAAGCAGAATATTCACCTGGGACAAACGCCTCAGCTAGTCCAATGACTAAACCGCCTAACACTGCGCCTGGTATACTACCCAAGCCACCCAAAACAATTACTGCTAATCCCCTTAAACCAAAAGCAATACCAAAATAGGGGCCAGCAATGCTCACACTGGAAGCAACTAACGTTCCTGCTAATCCTGCTAAAAAACTACTGAGGAAGAACGTCAAAATAATAAAGCCATCGGTGTTAATTCCTAACAAACTAGCAGTTGTGGGATCTTCTGCGATCGCTTGCATGGCTTTACCATATTTAGTACGGTTAATAAAATAGGTCAAAATTCCCAGAATTACCACAGATACAGCAAATATTACTACCTGTACACTACGGATAGGTATCGGGTTTTCTGGACTACCAAAGTTAATCGCAGATGGTAAGTTTCCGTAAGCTCCTGCGGGGAATGTGTAACTTTCTGCACCCACTAAATACTGGATTAAGTTCACAATTACTACAGCTACACCTAAGCTAGAAACTACCGTCAATAAAGGATCTGACCCTTGACGGCGTAGAGGTTGGAAAGCAATGCGTTCCATTGCTACCCCTACTAATCCTGCTAAACTACTGCCTAAAATTAAGGCGATCGCAAATGGTAACTTTACAGGTAGTGTGACATTAGCGAGTAAGCCATTAAAACCAAATGTACCACCCATGAGTGCATAAGTGAAATATGCACCCAGAGTAAAAATCGCACCATGCGCTAAATTGATGATGCCCAAAATGGAATAAACTAGGGTATATCCCAAGGCAAAAATTGCATAAACACTGCCAATGGATAAGCCATTTAAAAATTGCTGTAAAAACAGATTTAAATCCATTTATAACCTATTTAATAAATGTAAATTTGCCATTACTGCCGTCTTTATCTATTTTGATTTGGGCAACATAAAAATCTTTTTGAATTATCTCGCCTATGGGGCTAAATGCAATTTCACCTAATGGAGTTTTATATTTACCAGAAAGTATCTGTTGATTCAAATCTGTCCGCAATTGTGGTAGTTGTAATTTATTGACTTTGCTCTTTTTATCTAAATCCTTAAGGGCTTCGACATATACCTGTACAGCAGCAAAAGCTTGAGCGCTAAATTGGGGTGGTTCTTTCTTATATTGGTCAACATAAGCTTTACGAAAATTAGCATTAATCTCACCAGGATGTTCTGGACTATAAGCTTGAGCAATCAATACACCATCACAAAGCGCCTTACAAACCGGGAATATGTTTGAAGTGTTTAAACCGTTACCACCAACAATTAAACCTTGATACCCTAGTTCTCGTAGTTGTCTAACCAAATTACCACCATCAGCTGCTAATCCAGAAATAATGATTAAATCTGGTTTGAGATTAATAGCATTGGTCGCTTGGGTTTGAAAATCTGTATCACTAGTTTGGAATTTTTGTACAGTGACTAATTCCAAACTCTGATCCTTAACAGTTTGCTGAAAAATCTCTGTTTCTGACTTACTGAAAGCATCATTTTGGGCAAAGAAAACAGCAACTTTTTTAATATTAGGATTTTGCTTCAAGGCTGCTTTAACCGAATTAGGTGCGACCACAGAAACAGGTGCAGATACACGAGCCACATAATCACCAATTTCAGGAATTCCTTTAGCAGTATTTGATGGGCCAATAACTGGTATTTTTACACGTTCAGCAACTGGATCAGCACTAAATGCTTGCTGCGATAAAGTAGGCCCTACAATACCAACAACTTTATTTTTATTAATCAGCGTTTGAAAAGCATTAATTGCCCCAGCTTCGTCGCCGCTAGTATCTTGAAATACTAATTTAATCGGAGTACCATTGATGCCTCCCTGATCATTAAAATATTTCTCAGCAATTTTAGCTCCAGCAACTTGCTCTTGACCAAGTAATGCTACATTGCTGGTTTGAGCAACAGCGATGCCAATTGGAATGGCGTTAGCTGTAGGAGTTGTCGCTGCGGCGTTGGTTGCGGTATTCGTCGGAGAATTATTAGCGGCATTGGGATCAGTGCTAGCGCCATTACACGCCGATAGGAATATAGTGCAAGTAGCAAGGAATGTAGTTGTCAGCGCAGTATATTGTTTCATGGATGAATAATCATCTAAAATATTGGAATTATATTTATTTGACCATGCAGAGGTAAAGCGTTCAAGTCTGTTGAGTGCTTTGCTATTTGGGTGCTGCGATCAGACTCATTAAATCGTCGTCGAATCATTTCATCTTGTAAACCATTAAGTCAGTGGAAAAACCTATCGTATAGAATTTGCAGTAACCACTTTATTGCTTCGCAGAACTCGCAGGGTAGTCCTTACTACGAACTTTATCTCCTACATTCTCTCCAACACGGGAATTCCTAGCAAAGATAATCCCAACTTCAAAGTTCTTGCTGTCAAATTGCACAGCGCTAAACGAGATGTCCGCACAGGTTCTTCAGATTGCAGAACTGGGCAATTTTCGTAAAATTTATTAAATTTGTCACTCAACTGATATAAATACTCACACAACCGATTTGGCAGTAAATCTTGTTCGACTTCACCAATCACCTCACTGAGTTGCAAGAGGTGTTTAGCTAAAGTCAATTCTGTATCTTCTTTGAGCACAATTTTGGTGTCTGATCCCATCTGCTCAAAGTCAATATTACCTTCACGACTAATGCCTTGAGTTCTAACGTAAGCATAAAGCATGTAAGGTGCGGTGTTGCCTTTAAGGGATAACATTTTGTCGTAACTAAAAACGTAATTACTAGTGCGATTTTGACTTAAGTCTGCATATTTAACCGCACTAATGCCAATTACTTCAGCTGCATGGGCAATGAATTCTTCAGTTTCCGATCGCTCATATTCTTGTAATCTATTTTCTAGGTCTGTACGCGCACGAGTAATCGCTTCATCTAGCAAATCCCGTAACCGCACTGTATCACCAGCACGAGTTTTAAACTTCTTACCATCTTCCCCTAACACCAAACCAAAGGGAACATGCACAAGTTCCACATCTTCGGGAATCCATCCGGCTTTGCGCGCAACCTGAATAAATTGGGTGAAGTGGTTAGCTTGTCCAGCATCTGTTACATAAATTATCCGCTTGGCTTCATCTTGTTGAATTCGGTAACGTAAGGACGCTAAATCTGTTGTGGCGTAGTTATAACCACCATCAGATTTCTGCACAATCAGAGGTAAAGGTTCACCTTCTCTATTGGTAAACCCTTCCAAGAAAACACACTTCGCCCCTTGGCTTTCTACCAGTAACCCGGATTTTTCTAAATCTGCCACAATTCCTGGTAGTAAGGGATTATAGAAAGATTCACCTCGTTCAGTTAACTTGATATCCAGCAAGTCATAAATTACCTGAAACTCCCGCCGTGACTGTTCACACAGTAGTTTCCAAGCATGGATTGTATCTTCTGCTCCTGCTTGTAATCTTACAACTTCTTGCCGTGCTGTTTCTTGAAAAACTTCATCTGCATCAAATCTCTGTTTAGCTTGACGATAAAAGCTGACTAAATCACCAATATCTAAAGCATTAGCTGTGGTGAGGGCTTCCGGGTAAACTTCCCGTAGATAGGCGATTAACATCCCAAACTGGGTACCCCAATCACCGACATGATTTAACCGTAAGACATCATGTCCTCGAAATTCGAGGATTCTAGCAATACAATCACCAATGATAGTTGAGCGCAGATGTCCCACGTGCATTTCCTTGGCAATGTTGGGACTTGAAAAATCCACAATTTCTCGTTGGGGAGTTTTCGCCGTCGGAACTCCCAATCTGAAATCTGTCTGGATAGCGTGAAGTTGTGCTTCCAGGTATGCAGTTTTCAGTTTCAGGTTAATAAACCCAGGCCCAGCTATTTCTGGCGGCTCACAGATTGCCGATACATCTAGTTTCTCGACTATAGTAGAGGCGATCGCTCTTGGTTGCAATCCTTGGCGTTTGCTCAAAGATAAAGCCACATTCGCCTGATAATCGCCAAATTTAGGATTGCTAGCAGCAACTAAAATCGGATCAACTCCGGCGTACTCTGCGCCAAAAGCAGCGACTAAAGCCTGCTCAAACTTAATCTTTAATTGTTCTTGCGTAAGGTTCATAAGTATTTATCAGTTGTTCAAGCGCCCAGGAACCACCATTGCAACATAATTAAGGCTGCTCAGGCAAGCTTTTTAGGTATAGCCTTTGTAGAGATACAATAAGTTGCATTTATGAGCGATTTGCGATCGCCCACGTTTTTGTTATTTTAACTCTAGCTGTTGAATGGAGTACCTTGTTGTGTGGAAATACTCCATGTCCGCCTACTTCTAAAGATATATTGCCTCTATCAATAGATATATTTTGGGGAATTTACTTAGCATATTGAAAAAATTTTCACAATGTTTTCAAAATTTTACCGTGTAGGTTTACGGAAAATTACTATATTTATTAAATACTGTCTGCGCCCTAGTTACTTAAAATCAAACAGGAAGATCTATCATGAGTAGTACAACTGAACAATTCGGTGAACTGAAACATAACAAAGGCGGTACAGGCCCAGTCAACATTCGTTCCAATCCGTCACTGACAGCCAGTGCTGTTACAAAACCTGTGGGTACTCGCGTCAAAATCTTGGAGAAAAAGCAGCCTGGTGACGGTCATACTTGGTACAAAGTTAGTTACGATAGCACAAAAGTCGGTTGGGTAAGGGATGATGTGATTAAGTTATTGCCTCCCCAAAATCCCCAAAATCCCCCTGCTGATGATACGCGGCTGTATTTTGAGACTGACAAGCGGCAGGTAAGAGTCTATCAAAAAGGCACAAATCTGTACATGAATGTGTACAATAAACAGACTGAAAAAACCGAGATCAGCGCAGTTTCAGCGACAAAATTACCTAAAGACAACAGAGCATGGGAGGGCTATCTTGCAATTAAAGATGGGCGCACCTACCGAGCTTTGTTCATTCGTCGTGGTGAAACACAACTACAAATCATTAGTAGTAGCGACGCTAAAGAAATTGAGCCAAAAGAGACAGGCTTTGCTGCTAAGGGTGTTGAGTATCAACTAATCGCCTAATTATCAACACTCAGACATAAATAGTTTGATAAAAAGCGTAGACGCGGAGCGACTTGTCGTCAGACATCGCTCTTGGTTGCTTTCTTATTTTTTTTATTACTGACTGTCCCTTCAGTAGCTCCACACACTTGTTATCTAGAATATCCGCCGCAATCATCTGCTGGTATTCGTCTATCGTCCATTTTGTTAGGGTGATGGTCAACTGTTCTTAATTCATATCGTAGCTTGACCAGACTCAAATTTAGCTCGAACAACAGCTTTATGGTGTATGTGAGTTCAAATTTTCTTCTTACTGACTTAACCGCATAGTTTGTGTAGATGAAGGTTCACCATATACCATTTCTCTAGCCCAATGTTCGCAGTTATAGCGCAATATATTCCAGAGAGGATCTTTAGCAGTAAGAATTTTTTCTTTCGACTTCTGAATACGCTCCTCAATTTGAATATCTGAAACTTTTTCAGGATATTCCTTTTCAGGACGTTCTTTAAAAAGCCAATAAGGTGTGTAGGGAGCAAAATGAACATATCCAATTCCTACACTCACAATTTTACCTTCTGGCTTCACCGTCTCACCAGTGAAAAAGTGTGCAATCCTATAACCATTTGGAGTCGCTCTTACAACACCATAGTGTTCATAAGACCTATTCTTCTCATCTTTGCAAGGATACACAACCAAATCATTAGGACGTATTAAATTTCCGTTATTGTCACAAATATCAGGTTCTTTGTCGAGAAGTATAATTAGCTGTGATAATCTTGCTAACTGAGTATCTGCGATTTTCAACAAAGGGTTAGGCCACTTTGGATTATAACTACCTACCTTTTTTTGAATTTCTTGATACTTTTGCATTACCCAGTTCTGATGCTTTTGCAATTTGTGAACTGCTTGGAAATGCGAATCAATATTAACCTGTTCAAACTTTATCTCAAATTCTATTTCTAGAATTTCAGCTATTACTTGACAAATATTAATAATACTTGCGTCTCTTGTATGTTTACAAATTTGATTAATTGCATTTTTTACAGTGTCACCATGATATAAACGCTCCTGTAACTCAGCAAATAATCGAAGAATCTCAGAAGGATTTGGGTTTATTGACATCAGCCTTCTTCTTAGATTCAGTGGACTCCTGTTTCTCTGTCTTCTCATTCAGCTTTTCTTCAATGTGACTTTCAAACGCGCTCAAAGCTATTTTTGATGATGAGAGAGCAATCTGTGAGCCAATAGCTTTAGCAGCATCTTTACTAGACATATAATTATTTTCCCTCAATTAAAGTTATATTTTTTACTTTTGTTTTATGATGGATGATGCATTATTATTACCAATTAATTTTTACTTTAATTCATTTTTAATAGTTCCGTTTTAATAGTTCCGTAAACTGTGTAATTACCCAGATTTATTGAAAGAATTGATACTTAATAATGCTGGCTTATAATTTGAAATTTGGTTCGTTTCTTGTTGCTCTATGATCAATCAACATTGACGACGAGGTAATTTAACAATGGCTATCGTCAATGAATATCGAGAACATATCCAAAACTTGCTAGCCGAACACGCCAAACTTGTATGGGATAAACGCATCCAAGCCCAAACTATTTTCGATACTGAACGTGACAATTACCAACTAGTCTACGTTGGTTGGCGTAATTCCAAGCAAGTATATGGTACTGTCCTTCATCTCGACATCATTGATGGCAAAATCTGGATTCAGCAGGATGGTACAGAAATTGGCATTGCCAACAAATTGCTTGAACTCGGTGTCCCTAAACAAAACATAGTTTTGGGATTTGATCCTCCCAAATTCAGACATTACACTGACTTTGCCGTGAGATAATCAGCTTGGTTTTTATACTGAGATCCTCATACTCAAATCCAACCACTTCGACTGAGTAATCGGCGCACTACTAGAAATATAGTCAACACCAGTCTCCGCCACCGCGCGGATAGTTTCCACCGTTACATTCCCTGAAGCCTCAATTTTCACCCGGCTATCCTGCTGGCGAATCAACTGCACTGCTTCACGCATCATATCCACAGGCATATTATCCAACATAATAATATCGGCTCTGCACTGTAAGGCTTCCTTCACCTGCTCTAGACTTTCCGTCTCTACTTCTATAGTTAGAGGATAAGGAATTCGGGAACGGATGCGGGTAATCGCTTCTCCAATTCCTCCCGCCGCCGCAATATGATTGTCCTTAATCATCACAGCATCATCCAATCCCATGCGGTGGTTAATCGCCCCACCCACAGCAGTTGCATACTTTTCTAGCAGTCTCAGCCCTGGTGTGGTTTTGCGCGTGTCCACCAACTGAGCTGGTAAATCCGCAATTTGCTCCACATATATAGTAGTGAGCGTGGCAATCCCACTCAACCGCATAGCCAAATTCAGCGCCACCCGTTCCCCCGTCAGCAACGCATCCAGAGAACCATGAATTTCTGCTATCACCTCTCCTGGCTCACATCTTGCACCTTCAGCAGCGACAGCCACAAAGCTCACTTTGTCATTCAAAAGCTGAAACACCCTAGCTGCAACTGGTAAGCCCGCAATTATTCCTGGCGCTTTAGCTATCCATTTGGCTGTGACTGGCGTGACATCTTCAGATATTAGGCTATTGGTGGTGCGATCGCCCCTACCAATATCCTCCAACAACCAGCTATGTAAGAGAGGATCTAGTACTAGCCAAGGAGGTAAAACAGCAAACTTGATCACAATTTTATTGATTCCTTCCTAACTGCCAGGAATACTATAGCCTAAAATCCTTACTCCACAAGACTTTCAACGGCGACAGTAAAAACACCGAAAAAGTTTTCAGAAAAGAGTTGACAAGAAAGTGGAGGTTCGATATATTGAATAAGTGCCTGAGAGCGGAGCGCGAAAGAGCGACGCCCAAAGGGAACCGAACCTTGAAAATATTATAGTTTGAAAGCCAGTATACAACA